>QHMG01000004.1 GCA_003258725.1 Candidatus Melainabacteria bacterium | reverse complement strand
TATACTCAATTATATATGGGATAAAAAAAATTATAGTAGTGGCGCAGGTTTCAGCTGAAACCTGCGCCACTACATGGTTTTATTAATTTTATAAAAATAATTATTTGTTATCGTGAGTAGACATTAAAACTTTGTCAATCAAACCATATTCCATAGCTTCTTGAGCTGACAAATAGTGGTCACGTTCGCAATCTTCAACTACTTTTTCAACTTTTTGTCCAGAATTTTCTGCAATAATTGTTGTCAACATCTTTTTCATACGCAAAATTTCTTTTGCTTCTAATTCAATGTCTGTTGCTTGACCTTGAGCACCGCCTAAAGGTTGGTGAATCATAATTCTTGCACTTGGCAAAGCCATTCTCTTTCCTTTTGTACCAGAGCAAAGCAAGAAAGCACCCATTGATGCAGCTTCACCAATACAAATTGTTTGAACATCAGCTTTAATCAACTGCATTGTATCGTAAATAGCCATACCCGCCGTAATTACACCACCAGGGCTGTTGATATATAACATGATATCTTTTTCAGGATTTTCACTGTCTAATAACAACATTTGTGCAACAATTGAATTTGCTAATTCATCATCTATTTCGTCTCCTAAGAAAATAATTCTTTCTCTTAAAAGCCTTGAAAAGATATCAAAAGAACGTTCACCTCTTGAAGATGCTTCAATAACAGTTGGAACGTAGCTTAGGATTTTATTTCTTGTTGTGCTTTCCATTTTATCTCCTTTGTTTCTATATATTTATCATACTATAAATATATAAAAATCAAATTTTTAATAAAAATAAAAGAGAGCTTTCGCCCTCTTAAATTATTTATTCATTAATGTATTAATTTTTTCTGTAACTAATGTTTGTGCATTTGTAAAAAATTCTGCATAATCAAAAGTTTTAATCGTTTCAAGAATTTCATTACCTTTTTCGATAAAGAATTCTTTGTTTAATTTTACAGAATTCATTTCGTGGTCGTAATTTCTCTTTAACGGAACATAGAAATCAGCTAAACCACCGCCCATTTCTACAACATCGTCAAATGGAACAGAAGTTACATCAACCTCTTTGTTTCTTAATTCTGTAATCAAGTTTTCAAATCTTTCGTCTACCAAAACTCTGTTTGGACCTACAACAATAATGCTTGAAGCATATTGTTTAGCATCTTCAGGATTTACATCAATAAATTCCCAATTTGCTAAAGGTTTTGGCATTTCACTTGTAATTGCGCTTGGAACTCTTACAGCTAATTTAGGTCTAATCAAAGTTAAAACATCATCTAAGTTTACAAAACCATTTATATCAATGCTATAAACTTTATAGTTAGGGCCTAAAACTGATTGCAACCATCTTACGCCTGTTGAACTTGTACCACGTCCAGAGTGACCTACATAAACATTTTTTCCATCAACCAAAACGTCATTACCTTCAATATACAATGATTTTTCGGGAAAAGAAGGTGACGGAATAGGTGCTGCAACGTATCTTATAGAAGGATCTTCTTTAGTTAAAGGCTTCAAAATGCGTCTTACAATAAATCTGTTTTTATCATTCATTGGTGCACGTGTAGCACATTCGATAACGTTGTTACCAATTACAACAAATGAATTTTTAGGAAACAAAAAATTATTACCTTGTTGAACATACTTCATATATTGAAGTTCAGCTGCATCAAGAACTTCCGGATTTAATCTTTGAACATTAACATTTTTGCCTTTTAATTCTCTTGCAATCTCATCTGATTGCTTTAAAATGCCCGAATATAATGCAGGATTTACTTGTTGTATTGGTTTACCAGCATCTTTTTTCATTTGTGCTTCGTTTTTTACTATATATCCGTAACCAAGAATTGATTTGTGAATTGATGGCACTGTTAGCATCTTCGGAGAACCTAGTACAACGGTGTCTAAAGTATCCCATTCATGTTCAACATAAACTTTAGAGTCTCTATTCACTGTTTTTGTTGGTACTAGCATAAAACCAATAATTAAAAATGCTAAAACAAAAGCAATAATGTTAATAAATTTTCTCATACTTTATCCTTAATAAAAAATCAAAGGAGTACTTAAAAATTAAAAAGTACTCCTTTGTAATATATTCTACTGTTTCAAGAATGTTTCGTAATTTCTTGCCAACAAGTGAGAGCGAACTTGATTAATCAAATCCAAAGCAACCCCAACCATGATGATTAGTGATGTAGCTCCGATACCTTGCAAGGTCTTGATGCCTGTAGCATAAGACGCAAAAGATGGAACCAATGCAATCAAACCAAGTGCAATTGCACCAATAAAGGTTGTCTTGCTTAAGATTTTATCTAAAGCCTCTGCTGTTGGTTTACCAGGTTTAATACCTGGAATAGAAGAACCGTATTTTTTCAAATTTGTTGCAATATCTTTTGGTTGCATATTCGGCATAATTGATGCATAGAAGAATGTCAACGCAAAGATTAACAAGAAATAAATGATATAATACGGAATTCCATCTGGACTTAAGAATTGAGTCAAGCCCATAACAGAATTTTTAATCCAACCAGCCGGTAAGTTAGCTTGACCCACTAAACTTAAAGCGGTTGTTGGGAATAACAAAATCGCAATAGCAAAGATAATCGGCATAACACCACCCGGATTAAGTTTGAACGGAATGAAAGTATTCACACCGCCATAAACCTTGTTACCAACTTGGCGTTTTGGATTAATAATGGTAACCTTTCTTACAGCTTCTTGCATAATAACGATTACAACCATTGTTGCAAAGAAGATAAGAAGTAACATAAATAAGCCGAAGCCTAAAGATGAATCTCTTGCTACCATTTGAGCAGTTCTTGATGAATAAATTGGGATACCAGAAATGATACCAATAAATATAATCAATGAACCGCCATTACCTATACCTTTTTCTGTAATAAGTTCAGAAAGCCACATTACAAGAACAGAGCCTGCTGTAAGAACAGCTACTGAACTAATATAGAACATCACCGGATTTATTCCAGGAAGAATAGCCCCCGGTAAGTGATTCATATACACCATGAAAATTACAGCTTGGAACGCAGCCAAGATTACCGTAAAAATTCTAGTGTATTGAGACAATTTTCTGCGACCTGCTTCGCCTTCTTCTTTTTGAAGTTTTTCTAAAGAAGGTATAACTACAGCCATTAATTGAATAATGATAGATGCTGTGATGAATGGTCCGATACCTAAAGCAAAGATAGAAACTTTACCTAAAGCACCACCAGAAAATAAATCTAAGAATCCGATTAAATTATTGCCACTAGCGATATTTGAGAATATAGCGTTATTTATACCGAACACAGGCATTTGAACGCCAAAACGGAAGGCTGCAATCATTAAAATAGTAAATATAATTTTGCTTTTTAACCCTGAAGCGTTCCACATTGACATTAAGTCAGCAGATGTCGGCATTCTCATTTTACCTTGTTGCATAATTAAACTAATTCAACCTTTCCGCCTGCTGCTTCGATTTTTTCTCTTGCTGATGGAGTTACATAAGTAGCTTTAACAGTAACTTTTCTTTTAATTTCGCCGTTACCCATAACTCTTAAACCTTGAGTTGAAGGGTGAGCTTTTTTAGCTTCTTTCAATGATTCTAAAGAGATTTCATCTAAAGATAATCTTTCAATAGCGCTAACATTGATTTCAGCATATTTAATTTGGTTGATTAATTTAAAGCCTTTTAATTTAGGCATTTGTCTGTATGATGGCATTTGACCACCTTCAAAACCTCTTTTAGAGCTTCTACCAGCACGTTGACCTTCACCATTAGCACCACGGCAAGATGTTTTACCATGACCTGATGCACGACCACGTCCGAATCTTTTTGATTTTTTTGTAGAACCTTCTGCAGGTCTTAAATCTTCTAATGTAATCATAATTATTTATCCTTCTTTCTAAATTATTCTACAACTTTAACTAAGTGAGATACTTTGTTAACCATACCCATAATTGTTGCGCTTGGAGCGTGTTCAACAACTTGGTTCATTTTGCGTAAGCCTAATGCTGCAACTACTTTTCTTTGAGCAGGAGATGCACCAATTAAGCTACCAACTAATTTAATTTGTATTTTTTTTGTTTCTGTTTTAGCCATTTTTATAATCCTTTTTTACAATAATCAAAGTAATAACGAAATTAGACAGGTTACTAATTTAATAATTCTGCCATTGTCAAACCACGTTTTTTAGCAACGTCTGAGAATGGAGTCAATTTTTGTAAAGCGTCTAATGTTGCATTTGCTGCGTTTAGAGGTGATTTAGAACCTTGAGATTTTGACAAGATATTTTCAATACCAGCAAGTTCTAATACTGAACGAACAGCACCACCAGCGATAATACCTGTACCTTGAGCAGCAGGTCTTAACATAACTGCACCAGCGCCAGAAACACCTTTAATTGGGTGTGGAATAGTTGTTTTGAAAATTGGAACATTGATTAAGTTTTTACGTCCATCTGCAATAGCTTTTTGGATAGCGATAATAACTTCAGCTGCTTTAGCACAACCTACGCCAACTTGACCTTTTTGGTTACCAACGATAACAACAGCACGGAAGCTTAATTTTTTACCACCCTTAACTACTTTTGTTACACGTCTGATTTGAACTACACGTTCTTGCCATTCAGAAACTGGTTTTTCTTCTTGAGTTTCGATTTTTTTACGACGAGAGCGTTGTTTTCTTTCGCCTTTTTCTCTTGCTACATCTTCAAACTCTTCGTGAGCTTCTTCTGTAGTTTCATCTGCAGTTGCTTCAGCTTTTGTTTCTTCTACAACTTCAGTTTGTTCTAATTTTTCTTCGTTTGACATTTTTACCTTCCTTATAAAGTAATACTACTAAACTTTTCTTTTTTAATATTTGTTTTGAATACGCCAAAATACAAGCTAATTAAGCCTATTGGAAATTCATATTCAACGTGAGTTTTCTGACATGAAATAGTTTATTATAAAAAATCTTGAATTGCAAGCCCTACGTAATGTTTGTTTACAGAGGTAAAGACACCAAAAGGCAATGCATAGAAGTTTTATGAAGAAAGCTACGCACCTAATCAAAGTTTTTCTTCAATAGATTTAATCTCAACATCAATGTTTCTATCAATTACAGATTTAACCGAATGTGCTAAATCGTTTGAGGATTTAACCCAAAAAGTTGGAGAGGATGCAATTTTTGTTTCAACACCATCTTCTATAACCTTGATTACAACAGGGTCTCCGCCTGAATGTTTTGCTAAGCCGTCTTTTAAAGCAACAAGTTCTTCATAAGGAATTTCTTCTTTTAAAGAAATCATAAATATATTTGCATTATCAACAGGTTTTACGTCATCAATAATGATATTAGGCTCGTCAGAACCTTCTCTGTAACTAACTTTACCTGTTATTATAATTCTCATTTCAGGCTCCATAAAGCTGTCAAATTGTCCTATTTTTTGGTGGAAACAAATAGCTTCTATTTTGCCTGTCAAATCTTCCATTGTAATCGTTTTCAAGAATTTTGAAGGATCCTTTTTGTATGGAATTTTTCTTGCACTCGTAACCAGTCCGCAAAGCGTTACAACCTTGTCAGGCGGTAATTCTTTAACCTCTGTAATCTTGTGAGACATCAAGAATTGCATTTTATCCATAATTGAGGACAAAGGGTGAGATGATACGTAGAACCCTAAAAATTCTTTTTCAAACCCTTGAAGCTCTTTGTTTGAGTATTCTTCATCAGACCCAGCAAGATGAAATTTCGTACCTGCAAAATCTTCATTATCTTCTAAACCTGCAAACAAATTTGTTTGACCTAATTCCTTTGCTTTAGCCTCTTTGTTTGCGGTATTTACAATGTATTCAAGATTTTCCATTAACTGTTTTCTAGATTTTTCAAGGTTTGAGAACGCACCTGATTTAATTAAACCTTCTAAAACACGCTTGTTTGTGGCTTTAGGGTCAATACGTTTGCAAAAATCGTAAATTGATGAAAATTCACCATTTTCTTCACGTTCTTTGATAATCATTTCTACTACAACTTCGCCCACTTGCTTTACTGAAGCTAAACCAAAACGAATATCATCACCGTCGGGCGCAAATTCTGCGTATGACTTGTTAATGTCTGGCGGTAAAACTTGAATACCTTTTTTATTACATTCTTCAATGTATAATTGAGTTTTTTCTTGGTCGTTTGAAACACTTGAAAGCAAGCAAGACATATACTCAACAGGATAATGACATTTCAAATAAGCTGTTTGGTAAGCTACAAAGGCATAAGCGGCAGAGTGGCTTCGGTTGAAACAGTAAGATGCAAACTTTTCAATATCTTCAAACAAAGCAGTAGCATCTTTTGCAGCCATACCATGACGTGCAGCCCCCTCAATGAATTTGCCTTTTTGCTTTTGCATTTCATCAATTTTCTTTTTACCCATCATACGACGAACCATGTCGGCTTGACCTAGTGAGTAATCAGCAAGAATTTGGAATACCTGCATAATTTGTTCTTGATATACGATAGTGCCGTAAGTGTCCTTTAATACAGGCTCTAACGCTGGATGAGGGAACGTAATTGGTACACGTCCGTGTTTTCTGTCTACGAACTTGTCAACCATGCCTGAATCCAACGGACCTGGACGGAATAGAGCTACTAAAGCGCCTAAATCTTCAAATACATCGGGTCTTAAACGCTTAACAAGATTCTTCATACCCGCAGATTCAAGTTGGAATACACCATCAGTATCACCAGCCATAAGCATTTGATATGTAGGCTTATCGTCTAATGGAATGTGGTTGATATCCACATCAATACCTTGACGTTTCTTGATTGCAGTTAATGTTTTATAAATAGTTGTTAAGTTTCGTAAGCCCAAAAAGTCCATTTTTAAAAGGCTTAAAAATTCCGTTACCGCATGAGGCGGATAACCAGTTTGAACAATACCGTCTTTTGAAGGTCTTACAGGAAGAATTTGGTCTAACGGTTTTGGCGCAATAATTACACCTGCTGCGTGAGTACCTGTATTATTTTTAATACCCTCAATTCCACGAGCTAAATCAATCCATTTTTTTACGCCTACTGTTTTACCTTCAATTGGGTCAATAACGATTTGTTCGTCATTATCGTACATTACACGAAGCTCCATACCTTCTTGTAATGCATCGTCAATGTGAGTTTTTGGTTCTGACGGAATTAAACTTGCAATTCTGTTACTATCAGCAAAAGGAATTTTTAAAATACGGGCAACACCTTTAACCGCAGCTTTTGCAGCGTAAGTACCAAATGTAATAATTTGACAAACTCTGTCTTCACCGTATTTCTTGGTTACGTAATCAATAACCTCGCCACGACGTTCGATACAAAAGTCGATATCAATATCGGGCATGGTGAAACGCTCTGGATTCAAGAATCTTTCAAACAAGAGTTTATGCTCAATTGGGTCAAGATCTGTAATTTCTAAGGCATAGGCTACAACCGAACCAGCGGCAGAACCACGACCTGGACCTACGGGTATTCCATGCGTTTTTGCATAGTGAATAAAGTCCCAAGTAATCAAGAAATAAGCTGTAAAGCCCATATCTTCAATTACCTTCATTTCATAGTCAACACGTTCTTTTAATTCTTTAGAAATTCCGCCGTAGCGTTTTTTTAAACCTTCTATTACAAGATATTCAAAGTAACTTTCTGTCGTATGATTTGCTGGAACGTCATAGGCTGGAAGTTCATCAAACTTGCTAATCTTGATGTTACAACCTTCTGCAATTTTTACGGTGTTTGCAATGCACTTGTTAAAGGTTTCTTCATCTAACCAACTGAATGACTCTCTCAATTGTTCTGGAGTCTTGACGTAAAACTCATTACCTTCAAAGTGGAAACGGTTAGGGTCATCTTTATCAGAGTTTGTGTTCATACACAATAATGTATCGTGCATGTCCGCATCTTCTTTTTTAAGGTAGTGAGAGTCGTTTGTGATAACCATTTCAATACCAAGTTCTTTGGCAATGGCAATAAGCTCAGGATTTGTACGCTTTTGATCTTCTAAACCGTGATCTTGAAGCTCAATGTAGTAATCGTCACCAAACAAATCCTTGTATCGTTTTGCCACCTCACGAGCTTTTTCAGGGTCTTTATGTAAAAGATTTTGTAATACTTCGCCACCTAAACACGCTGAAAGACAGATTAAACCTTCATGATGCTCTTTTAAAAGCTCCCAATTAATACGAGGGTGCATATAAAAACCGTCACACCAAGCAACAGAGGTTAAACGAATGATGTTTTGATACCCAACATTATTTTTAGCAATTAAAACTAAGTGATAACAAGGATTGTTCATTCTGTCTCGTTCTTTTATGTCGCCATTATGAACGTAAAATTCGCAACCTAAAAGCGGTTTCAACTTTGGGCTGCCGTTATCACCGCTGTATTTCATAATTGCAGTTTCATAAAGCTCCATATCACCGTACATTACACCGTGATCAGTAATTGCAACTGCAGGAAAACCGTTCTCAACACTAAATTTGCACAAATCGTTAATACGAATTGCGCCGTCTAATAATGAATATTCGGTGTGTAAGTGTAAAGGTACGTAAGGAGTACTCATAATAAATTTAGTTTAACATAGTGGTCAGACATTTTCAGTCATTATTAAAATTTATAAAGAAAAACTTTAACGTCTCACTCTATACAAAACTTTTCTTCAGCTCTTACTTGTTGCAAAATCTTTAAAATTTATTGTTATAAATTTTGTCTGTTTTAAAACGTACGTATTTTCACGTACGTATTTTTACGGACATGAACACCTCAATGCTAGTAAAAACAGCTAATTCATTACAAAAAATAGGGAAGTGACAGGCTGTATAGGGGTTTTAGATTTTTACTAAAAAAAGGTCAGTACTTATTTTTTTAGCACTGACCTTTAATTTTTTTATATTTTATGGCTTTTTATATCCACATTTTGGACAAACTCCATTTTTATCTAATGCAATGCCACATAAAGGACATCTCTCAATTAAATTTTTACGAACTTGATATTCCTCTGTTGCAGTATTTACGCCACTTACGAATGTAATTTTTGAAATATTTAACTTATCCTTCAACAATTCATAAACAATATCTATCATTCCCTCTGCGGTCATTGTTTCCTTGGTTACAACCAAACGACTATCGGGATAAGCAGTAGCCAACTCTGTTTTGAAGGCTGGTCCTTTCATTTGATTTGTAGGCGCACCGTTTTTAATGCCCTGCTTTTCGTACACTTCAAGCACTACAGGCAATAACGGATCATCTTCCCTTAAAATTAAAGCGTGATCAAAGTTTTGAAGAAGTTCCCAAGCTGTTTTCTTGATTTCATTACAAGGAAAAACCATATTAACGCCTTTATTTATAGTATCTTCCACTTCAATTGTCAAAATACCACTATGCCCATGAAGATATTGAGCCTCACCTTTAAAACCGTAAAATCTATGTGCATACTGCAATTCTAATGTCGCTACTGATTTCATTTTCTCTCCTTTATTATATGTTTTAAACTCTTACATTCTATTTACAATAAATTATTTTTTCATTATCTATCTGGGCAAATTTTTGCAAAAAATAGGGCGAGTTTCGTTTAAACGAAACTCGCCCTAAATAGTATTTGTTATACAAACTACGCTTGTTTAACAACTCTTTCAAGAGCTTCAAGAGCATCAGCAGGTAATTTATCAATACCGTTCTTTTCTGTTTCTCTTGATTTTACGAATGCAATTCTATCTTGCATACGAGCTTTAAATTGTTCAGCATATTCCTTGTTATCGAAAGAAGCATCAAAACCTTCTATATCCATAATTTGAATATCATCTAAGTTACCCCATTTATGGAATTTTGCAGAACCTTCAACGATAGCTTCAATAATGCCTAAAGTGTGTTCTTTCTTAACTTTGTTACCCATGAATTCACCTGTATTCAAGATGTAGCAATCAACACCATCTTCGATTAAGTGTTTAAATCTGTCATAATCGATTGATAGAGGGTAAACTCTGAATGGGTTAGCGTATGGTTCAACAACTAATGCGTTTGGATCAACGCCAGCAGCAAGTCTTTCAGCTGATGTACGTTTTGTAGCAAGAGTTGCACCCATTGCAGCACCTAATGAAGCACCTGATAATTTAACAACAGGCGGAATTGTAGGGTCTTTCATTAACCAGAAAATAGCATTGATTGGTTGGTCAATTCTATCAACTCTGTTTGGAGACCATAATTTAGATTTTACAGCACGTCCGTTACCGTTTCTGATATCTTCTGTAACTGAGTATACAAGACCATCTTCCTTCATGATAGCGCCTGCATTTTGTTGAGTTAAGATGAACTTGTTGTCTTCACAACCAATAGGGTAATCAGCTGTCTTATCGAAGTAAGCTGGTTCTAAAGCGATTGTGTATTTGTCTTTTGTATTAATGATGAATGCGTCATCGTGTAATACTGTAATGTCGTATTTGCCATCATGTTTAGCGTGTGTAATTGTTGATTTACCAGAACCTGATAGACCGAATACAGCAACTTGGAATGATTTACCACCGTCTAAGTTATAACGCTTCATACCACCGTGACAAGAAGCATAACCGTTACGAGCAGCTGAACCCCAAGCTAATGTTAATGTACCTTTTTTGTGTTCACCAAAGTATCTCATACCCAAAATAGCAGCACAGTTGTGTTCTGGGTCAAAGAAAGTTAAACCGTATGGGAAGTCTGGGTGAGACCAATCAGGGTCTGAGAATACGTAGATATCACCTTCTGGAATATCTCTTGAATCCGCATACATTTTTTTGTATTCTTCGTTAAAGTATTGGAAGTTCAACATCCAAGAATACATAATGTTTTCAAAACCTTCTGGAATTAACAAGTGAGCCTTAATCATAAAGTCTTTATCAAGACCTACAACAGTTTCACAGTTGTACATTAATCTGTCACGAGTACCATAAACAGCTTCACGGATTACAGGAAGTAATACCTTTAAGTCACAGTTTGGTTCGCCAACGATTTTTCTAGCTGCTGCACAACGTCCAACAACTGTACCATCGTTGAATAATAATTGATTTGCACCTGCTGGTAAACCTATTTTTTCTGGTTCGTAAACAGGCATACCTGTTAATTCAATAGTACCACAGCTTTCTTGTGCCAATTCATAAGCTTCAGTTACATTTTCGATTTTTTCTACGTTGTTACCGAAAAATGGAGCTGTGATTGTTGCACGAGCTGCTGACATAAGTTTTTTTAATTCTTCTGAATTAGTAAAAAATTCTTTAGTTGTCATTTTTATCTCCTTTTTTTACACAAATTTCAAATTTATTATACCACATTAACCGCAAAGAGCTAATAATATACCAGCTGCAACGGCTGAACCGATTACACCTGCTACGTTAGGTCCCATAGCGTGCATTAACAAGAAGTTTTGAGGATTTGATTCCAAACCAACTTTGTTTACTACACGAGCTGCCATTGGAACGGCTGAAACACCAGCAGCACCAATTAATGGGTTTACTTTGTTCTTTGGTGAGAATATGTTCATTATTTTTGCAAACAATACGCCTGATGCTGTTGCGATTGAAAATGCACACAAGCCTAAGAACAAGATACCTAAAGTTTCTAGAGTTAAGAATTTATCAGCAGATAGTTTAGAACCAACTGACAAACCTAACAAGATTGTTACGATATTGATAAATTCATTTTGTAATGTTTTTGATAATCTTTCTGTAACACCACATTGCATTACTAAGTTACCGAATGTCAAAGCACCTAATAATGGAGTTGCATCAGGTAAGAAGATTATACACAAGCCCAAAACTACGATTGGGAATAAGATTTTTTCACGTTTTGAAACATGTCTCAATTGAACCATTTCGATTTTACGTTCAGCCTCAGTTGTTAAAGCCTTCATAATAGGTGGTTGAATAATTGGAACTAAAGCCATATATGAATAAGCTGCAACAGCGATTGCACCCAATAAATCTGGCGCTAATCTTGAAGTTACGAAAATTGAAGTCGGACCATCAGCACCACCGATAATACCGATAGAAGCCGCTTCTGCTAAACCGAAATCAAATCCAGCGTATTTTGCTAGTAACAAGGCACCTAGTAATGCACCAAAGATACCAAATTGAGCTGCACCACCTAACAACGCTGTTTTAGGGTTTGCGATTAATGGACCAAAGTCTGTCATTGCACCAACACCCATAAAGATAAACAATGGGAATAAACCACCATCAATACCAATATGGTAAACAGTATATAAGAACCCACCTGGTTCAGCGATTCCGGCTACCGGAATGTTAGCCAAGATACCACCAAAACCGATTGGTAACAATAGTAATGGTTCATAGTTCTTTTTAATTGCTAAATATAATAGTAACAAGCAAACTGCAAACATAATAATGCAACCGTACATGTGCAAGAAGTTTTCAACTCCGTTTACACCTTGTAGAGGCTCTTTTACCATATTAGCGTAGCCTGTAATGTCATTTAAACTTTTTAAACTTTCTAATAATTGCATTTTCTATACTCCTACTAGCCCAAAGTTACCAACAATTGACCAGGTGTAACTGTTGCACCTACGTCAACTCTAACAGAGCCAACTTTACCTGCACATGGAGCTTTAATTTCTGTTTCCATTTTCATAGCTTCCATTAAGATAAGTACATCGCCTTCTTCGACCATATCGCCTTCTCTTGCAATAACTTTTAGAATAGCGCCAGGTAATGGAGATTTAACTTCTGTTCCAGCACCATTTGAAGAGCTTGCAGATGCAACTTCTTTCATACCTTCTGCAATTGAAACATCGTAAGTTTTACCGTTAACTGTAGCTTTATCGCCGTCAATTTTAACAGCATATTCTTTACCGTTAACAGTAACTGTTGCACCGTTAGCGTAATTACCTTTTGTAGCCTTTTGACCTTTATTAACAGCAACATGACCTTTACCTAACAAGAAATCAATACCTTTGTCAGCGTTACCGTCTTTGCAAGCTGCTGCGATAAATAAGTTTTCATCATTTACAGGTAAACCTGCCGCTTTAAGTCTTTCTTCTGCAGCTTTTAAACCTTTTTCAGGGTCTTTGTCATTAATATCTACAACCTTTTCAGTTGTTGGTTGCAAACCAGTTTTTTCTTCTGCCCATTTTACTAATTCTGGATCAGGTTCACATGGAGTTTTTCCGAAGTAGCCTAAAATCATCTTAGCATATCCTGGATTTGCTTTTTCCCAAGGGTGTTCAGAGATTGCATTTAAGAAAGATTGTTGAGCGTAGAATTGTGATACTGGAGTAACTGATGTACCAAAACCACCTCTAGAAACAACTTCCTTCATATTTTCAATTAATTTAGGGAATTTGTCTAACATACCCATATCTTTTAATTGGTCAATTGTTGTAGCTGTAGCACCACCTGGTAATGGAGCTTGGATAAGAATTGGGTTTACGGCTAAAGAAACAGGAGAAACATTGTAATCTTTCATGCAATCTTTAAAGATTTCTTCTGTTTCCATAATTTTCTTAATATCTAAGCCTAAATCGTATTCAGTACCTCTTAAAGCGTGCCACATAGAAATAATATCTGGTTGAGCAGTACCGCCTGAAACAGGTTTCATTGATAAGTCGATACCGTCAGCACCAGCGTCTAAAGCTGCTAAGTAACAAGCCAAACCAGTACCTGCAGTTTCGTGAGAGTGGAATCTGATTGGCATATCAGCACCTAACATTTCACGAGCCATTTTTACTGTATCATAAACTTTTCTTGGGTGAGATGTACCTGATGCATCTTTGAACGCTAATGAATCAAATGGAATACCAGCATCTAAAATGTTTCTCAATACTTGCTTGTAAAATTCAACATCATGAGCACCTTCACAACCATAAGGAAGTTCCATCATTGTGATTGTAACTTCGTGTTGCAAGCCATATTTTTTAATACTGTTAGCTGAATCAATTAAATTGTTTACATCGTTTAGCGCATCAAAGTTTCTGATTACATTTACACCATGTTTTGCAAACATTTTTGCGTGTAAATCAATAACGTCACGAGGTTGAGAGTTCAAACCTACAACATTTACACCACGAGCTAAAGATTGTAACTTAATATCTGGACCAACAGTTTCTCTGATTTTGTCCATAGTTTCAAAAGCATTTTCGTTACAGAAGAAGATTGGAGCTTGAAATCTAGCACCACCTGCAACTTCAAAATGTTTGATACCCGCATCTACGGCTGATTTTAATGCTGGCAAAAAGTCCTCTACCAAGACTCTTGCGCCGAATACTGATTGGAAACCATCTCTAAAAGATGTATCCATAACATTGATTAATTTTTTTGACATTTCTTTTTATCCCTTTTAAATTTCTAATAATTATTAATTACATGTTCATTTTTGCAACAGCAATTGCTACTGCAACGTCGTCATCAGTGGCTCTGTTGACTTTAACAGGAACAGCTTCTTCTGTAACTTCTGGCATAAATTTGTTAATAACAACGATAACTTTCGCCATTAAATTCATACAAACAACCAGCAAAGTTAAGAACAAGAATACAACACCCATTCCGACTACTGTTATAATTAAACCGTTTTCTAGCATTATTCCTACCTCCACAAATTCATTATAATACAAACATATAAATTAGTTACAAAAGTTACAAAAATAAAAATTTGAATTTACAAAAAATATAGTTATAATATAGTTATACTTAATTGGTGAGGATTGTATGAAAGCAAAGAAAATTATAATTATAGCGATATTAATGGCATTTTTTGTACCATCAATGGCACATGCCGCAATATTTAAAAAAGAGGAAGTTGTCGAACAACAAGCCCGTTCAAATTATCCACCTAAATATGACGATATCTACTTAGAACAACTTAAAAAAGAATATAGAAAAATTAGTAGCGATGAAGTTATTTTAGTTGCACTTGATATGATGAAGAACACAACAGCTGACTTTTCAAGACGTGCATTAATTGGTTATAATTTAACAGACAAACCTGTAAAAGTTCAATTTAAAGACTTGAGTCAAATCAAAGAGGATTACCAAAATTTCGACGCATTAGGTTGGAAAAAGAAAAATCAATTGTATATTTTTATAAACCCACGTCATGCTGATGCGCCACCTGCGGCACTTGCAGCACTTTTAGCACACGAAGCATTACATCAAGATGAATATAACTCCCTTGCTGAAGAAACTTATGCTTGGACAATGGAAGCCGCTGTTTGGAGTGAATTGTTAGAAATTTATCCAGAACAAAACGACCGTCAACACCCTTTACTACAAAGAGAAAACACACTTAGACAATTATTCAAAAAAGGCGGTTACACTGATAGATACATAAGAAAAACAGTTTACGCTAACAAGGGTTATCAAAACTTGCCTCAAACTTCCCCAGGATTTGAAAGATTGTAGGATATCACATCAAAAAAAATCTTAGTGATATAGAGTGTTAAACCTAGTGTCATTCTGAACTTGTTTCAGAATCTCATGTTTTTGAGACCCTAAAATAAATTCAGGGTGACATAACATTTAACATTATTCAGTTAACTCCTTTAAAAAGCAAAGCGCCGAGGTGAATACCTCGGCGCCTTGCTTTGTTATTTTAAATTCTCCTAGTTACAAGTTGTGTTTGTCCAACTTAAAGTTTTATTAGTCTTTTTACATGTACCATTTACTGCTTTTAGATAATCCATATTTCCTGTTTCAATAACCCAAGCAGTAAGCCCCTTTCCTGATGAAAAAGAACTAGTTAAGTTACCTGTGTTTGCTGGAATAACTTTTTTAGTACTGGAAGCATCATAAACAAATCCAAACCAATCTTTTCCGATTGTGCCAGAACCTTTTCTTGGACCATCAATATCTACATTCATAGAAATAGTACCTGAGGCAACCATAATTGCAAGTCCTGTACCATCAGCTAAAATCATTTTATATGCCGAAGTATCAGCATCAGTCACAGCAAAATAACCATTTGAAGTAGTGCTTGTTCCATTCAAGAATTTAACAGAGGAAGCCATACAACCTTGGTTAGCATTTCTGGCACAGTTTTTTGACACTTTTAAATATTCAGACATTCTGTTTGCAAAAAAGTCCGTATCATTATTGCCGTTCCATCCAAAATCACGCAAAGGCCAACGTTGGATATTGCCATATTCCGCTTGAACTCTTTCAAAGGCTTCATTGATTGTTGAATACGCCTTTTGAACTCTTGCTACGTTTTCTTTGTTAGCTGTAGAAGAACTCAAGTTTGGGATAGTCAACGCTGCAACTACACCAATGATACCCATTACAACTAGGGTTTCTGCCAACGTAAATGCTTTATTCTTTCTCATCTTCATAGATTAACTCCTTTTTTATTATAAGTCCATTATAACTCAACAATTACATCTTCTCAATATACATTAAAATTTTTCTAAACAAAAATTGACAATAAGTTTTTAAACAAAATACATAATTTAAGATACCGCAACTAGTGCGGTATGACGGAAAACTAAATACTAAACCTTATGTCATCCCGTATTTATTACGGGATCTTATTAAATTAAAACTCATCATCAACAACCCTACATTACCTATTGATTAAATTTATCCATTGATGTTAAATTATGCTATGAATAAAAAACACTTTATCATTTTCATAATTTTGGTTGTAGCGTTGTTAATTTTTAACAACCTACTTCATAACATGTATTTAAAATTAGCCTCTAGTCCTGTAGGATTACAGACTAACGTAAACAAAGAATACATTGACTCTCAAAAACTTTTCAACAAGGCTTGGAAGGTTATCAAAAATAACTATTACGATACAGATATGAACGAACAAGATTGGTATCGTTGGAAAGCTCATTATCAAGGTAAAATCAAAACTGACGAAGATGCTTATGTTGCAATCAACACAATGCTTGAAAGTCTAAACGACCCTTATTCAAAATTTATGTCTAAAACTGAATTTGCAGAGCTTAACACCTCTATTGACTCTAAAATTACAGGTATTGGCGTTAATATCTTTTCAAATTCAGGTAAAATAACCATTTTCAACGTAATCGAAGGTACTCCTGCTAGTAATGCGGGTATCAAAGCCTATGATGTTATTTTTGCAGTAAACAAAAAAGAAGTTAGCGGTATGTCCATTTCTGATGTTGCAGGGCTTGTTAGAGGACCTGAAAATAGCATTGTAGAAGTGACTATCCTTAGAGATAACAAAAAAATAATTAAAAATATCAAGCGTAAAGAAATTAAAATAAAGACAGTAAAAAGCAATGTTGACAAAAACATTGGCTATATTCAAATCTTGAGTTTCATCGGGTTATCAACAACAAATGAATTTTTAGATGCTTTAGAAAAAACAGAAAAGACAAAAGGTTTGATACTTGATTTAAGAGGAAACCCTGGTGGATTGCTTCCTAATGCAGTATTTATCGCTAATTTGTTTATTCCGCAAGGTAACATTGTAAGCATAGTTGGCAGAAACGGCTATAAACGCAATATGACCGCTCAAAATGTTGATTATACTGTTGAAAAACCAATGGTTGTTTTAATAGATAAATCTAGTGCAAGCGCAAGTGAAATTCTATCAGGTGCATTAAAGGATTATCACAAAGCAAAACTTGTAGGTACAACAACATACGGCAAAGGAATGGTGCAAGAAGTCTTGACCTTACCTAATGAAACAGGTATGAACCTTACAATTGCTAAATATCTAACTCCAAATGGCAATGATATCAACAAAAAAGGTATTGCGCCGGATGTTCAAATTGCCCTTACACAACAAGACTTAAAGAAAAATCATGATGCTCAACTTGAAGTAGCAAAAAACATGCTACAAGATATGATAAAAAAAGAAGAAGAAAAAGTTCAAAAATAACTTATTTTGCAAGTTTAATCAAGTCAGCGATAATATTTTCATATTCAAATTTATCGGCTGTACTTTGACACAAGAATTCATTTATTGAGTTCATACGTCTAATTGCCTCATCGCAAGCAGGATCTGAACCTTTTACGTATGCACCAATATTAATTAAATCTTCATTCTTTCTGTAAACAGCAAGCCAGCTACGAACCTTTGCCGCTGCGTCTCGGTGTTCTTTTGTAGTAACATCACTCATAACACGACTTATTGATTGCAAAACGTCTACCGCAGGATAGTGGTTGCGGTGAGCCAAATCACGAGAAAGCATAATGTGACCGTCTAAAATACTTCTTGCAGTATCTGAAATCGGTTCATTAAAGTCATCACCTTCTACCAAAACGGTATAAAGTGCGGTAATAGAGCCTTTATCATTACAGCCTGCTCTTTCCATTAATTGTGGCATAATTGCAAAAACGCTTGGTGTATACCCCTTCATTGCTGGAGGTTCACCTGCACTCAACCCCACAACACGCTGAGCCATTGCAATACGAGTTACAGAATCTAACATAAACAAGACATCGTGTCCTTGGTCTCGAAAATATTCTGCAATAGAAGTTGCAACAAATGCGGCTTTAATTTTTACCAAATCGGGTTGCTCTGAAGTTGCAGCAACAACAACAGTACGTTTCATACCTTCTGGTCCTAAGTTTTTTTCAATAAATTCACGAACCTCACGCCCACGTTCCCCGATTAGCGCAATTACATTGATATCTGCCGAAGTATTTTTCGCCATCATCGCCATAGTCGTACTTTTACCAACACCAGAGCCGGCAAAAATCCCCATTCTTTGACCTTTACCAACGGTAATAAATCCGTCAACAGATTTAATCCCCAAAGATAGAGGTGAGTCAATTCTTGCACGTTTTAAAGGGTTAATTGGTTTTGCAGAGGTTGAAACATAGCATTGAGAAGAAATTTCACCTAACGAATCAATTGGATTACCTAACCCGTCCAAAACTCTGCCCAAAAGTTGGTTTCCGACTTTAATTTTCATCGGCTCGCCTGTATTTAGCACAAATGCCCCTGGTTGAACACCGTCCATTGAGCCTAAAGGCATTAGAAGAATCTTGTTTTCTTTAAAACCAACCACTTCAGCCCATATTGGATTTTCAGAATTTTTCTTATAAATATAGCACAAGTCTCCAATACTAGATTCTGGACCGTCGGTTTCAATAATTAAGCCTGTAATTTCAGTAACTTTGCCAATTTCTTTAATCGTTTTTACATCATCTATAGAACCCAAAAATTTATCTTTATTGAACGTTATTGTCATTGTTCAAACCCTCATTTTTAGGTGTATTTTCAACTGTTTCAGTTGTATTTTCTTGTTGAATATGTTCAATAGTTTCGCTTAATGGTGGCGGAGTTAATTCGTATTCTGAAAACTCTTTATTTTCAATTAATTCTTGAGTTGAACCAATATCAACAAGGTCGTCGTTATTTTCAGTAACTTCATCTTCTATAGTTGAATAATGCTCTGACATCATTTTTTCCGCAATTTGGTCAATTTGAGTTTTTAATCTTGAATCAACTCTTGATAGCGGAGTTTCAACAATTGTACCGTCAGCCGAAACATTTGCATCTTCAATAATTCTAATAGAGTTTAGTTTTGGAACTTCCTCCTTTAATTTATCAGAAATTGAATAAATCTTTTCTGCCAACTCTGGACTAATTGTAATTGTAATACATTCTTTATCCTTCAATTGTTTAATCGCATCAACAGTAATGTTTTTCAAAATTTCGATATCTTCATCCAAAGATTTTTTGCAAACTTTTCGAGCAATTGCCAAAACTAAATCGACAATATCTAATTCTGCCGATTTAATAATATTGTGTTTTATATCATATTGAGCTTGAGCAAACAATTCTAGTGCTTTAAATTTTTCTTCTAGAGAATTTGTTCCTTCTTCAAAACCTTGTTTATAACCTGCATTATAGCCCTCTTTTTGAGCCATTTCTTTAATTTGAGTGCTTTCTGTTGTTGCTTCTTTTTTGGCTGCTTCAATTAAATTTGCACATTCTTGTTTTGCTTGTTCTACCAACTGTTGAGCCTGTGCAATAATTTCATTTGCTTGTTTTTGACCAGCTTGAATCAACTGCTGTTTTTGTATCTTAGCAGTTTTTATAATATGTTCAGCCTTTGTTTCTACTTCTTTATAGGGATTATCAATAGGCATAACAAAGTTTGAACCCATTTGAATTTCTGATGCTTTAATCCTAGTCAATGAATTCATCCTCGCCTGGGTCACGTTCAATTACAATTTCACCTGCAGCTTCAAGTGCTTTGATTGTAGCACAAATTGATGCTTGAACATCTTGAACTTCTTTAGCACGTACAGGTCCTAAGTATTCCATATCGTCACGTAACATTTTTTGTGCACGCTCTGACATATTTTTAAAGATTTTTTCTCTAACTTCTTCTTTTGTACCTTTAAGTGACAATGCCAAGTCTTTTGTATTAACTTCACGTAATACACGTTGAATTGTTCTATCATCAAGAGTAATAATGTCTTCAAATACAAACATCAATTCTCTTACCTCGTCTGCAAGAGTTGGATTTTCGATTTCCAACAATTCTAGAACATTACGTTCAGTTTGTCTATCAGAACGGTTCAAAATACTTGCTAATGTATCAATACCACCTGCTTGAGAGAAGTCTTGAACCATTACTGATGAGAATTTAGTCTCTACAATTTTTTCGATATCTGCCAAAATTTCAGGGTTTGTTGTATCCATATCCGCAATTTTAATAGCTACTTGAGCTTGAACTTCAGGAGTTAAGTTATTCAAAACTCTTGCAGATTGCGCAGGTTGCAAATATGCCAAAATCAATGCAATAAGTTGTGGATTTTCATTTTGGAAAGAAGTTGCCAATTGTACTGGATCAGCTTCGTTAAAGAATTGGAATGGGTTAGCATTCATCATAGCTTCCAATCTTGCCATAATTCTTTTTGCTTGTTCTGGTCCATAAGTCAATTCTAAAACTTGTTTTGCATAATCTTTACCACCTTTTGCAAGGTAACGGCTTGCTTGAAATAGACTTCTAAATTCCTCCAAAATTCCAACTAGTGATTCTACAGGAACTTTATTCAGACTTGCAATTTCTAATGCAATTTGTTCCAATAAATCGTTATCTGTAATATTTTTCAAAACTTCCGCAGCTGTCACAGGACCCAACAAAATAAGTAATGCTGCAACTTTTTGAGTAGAATTCATTGCAACAATATTTTGCTGAGTTAGTAAAGTATTGCTTATAGAATTAATATTATTACTCAATGTTGTGTTTCCTATTGGAGTTCCGCCATAATTATTCATCGCCATAATTTTTATTCCTTAATAAATGAAACTAACAATCTTGCTGCCTCTGCGGGGTCAGCCATAATTGTATCGTTTATTTCCATTTTTGCTCGTTCTAATTCTGGATCAATATTAGCCTCAATCTTAGGCATATTGTCTGGTGACATTAAAACATCTAAATTATCTTCAATTGGTGGTAATACTGGTTCAAAAGTTTGCTTTTCTGGTTTTTCAAACGATTGACCAAATCTGTTAATAACACCTCTTATTACAAACAATGCTGCTAAACCTAAGATTAGAACTACTAACAACGGACCTAAGTCTTTTGTTAAGTAATCAACAGTTGATTTTTTCTTGATTTCTTTATCCAATTGAGCTTGTCTTGCTTTTTCTTCTGCAATAGATTCAAATTGCAAACTAGAAACAGTAATTACGTCACCACGTTCATAATTTGCACCTGATGCAGATAGAACAAGATTTTGTAATTCTTCCTTTTCTTTATCTGTCAAAATTTTGTTCACAGCAACTGCAATTGTCATGCGTTTTACAGTTCCTGGTGCATAAACAACTTGTTTAACCTCTTTTGATACACTATAATTTACAGAATTCTTTTCCTTTGCATAATTCAAGTTTCTTGCTTGAACATTTGCATTTACAGGTGCTTGATTAGGATTTTCGTATGTTTCAACTTCTGATTGTGAATTAGTCATAACACCTTTATAACCATTTTCACCATCACCTACAGGAACATAAGTTTCTATTGTTGCACGGGTTGAATTGAAGTCAATATCAGCTGAAACTTGAACTGATACATTACCCTTGCCAACAATTTTTTCTAAAACTTGTGTAATTTTATCTGCTGTTTGTTTTTCTGCATTAGACTTGAACGATTCCATATCGTTATTATTCTTACCTGCCTCATCTGACAGACTTGCACCATTTTGGTCTGTAATAAACACTCTATCCGGAGTCATTCTTGGAACAGCATAAGCTACAAGATTTTTGATTGCTTTAACTTGAGATGATTTTAACCTGTAACCATTATCCAAAATAAGCATTACTGATGCAGTTGGCGCTTCATCTTTGTCCTCAAAAATAGAGCGTTCTGGATCAGCCAGTTGAACTCTACAACTTTTAATACCGTTCATTTTTTCAATAGAACGTGTGATTTCACCTTGAAAAATTCTTTGTTTAGTTAATTTATTTTTAAATTCGGTAGAACCTAATTGCATATCATCAAGCAATTCAAATCCTGGTGCTTGGTTAGAAATCAAATCATTTTCAGCAACAAAGATTCTCAAATCATCTTTATCCTTACTTGGAACCATTATGGCTTTTTTATCTTCTGAAACCTTGTATGCTTGACCACTTTTCTTGAAAGATTCCGCAATATTTGCAACATCAGATTCAGGTAAATCATTATATAAAACAGCCCAATCTGGTTCAAATGATTTAACTAAAAAGTATGTTGCCGCAATAATTGTCACTAACGATAAAGTAATAAGACCAAATTTTTGAGGAACCTCAAGTCCGTCCCATAACTTCTTAATATCGCCAAAAAACAGCTTTAAGTGGTCATTTGTATTATTTTCCATTTATCTATAATTACCTCAAGTTACACGTTATCTTCAATATAATAATCTTTTTTTACATAAATTTCAAAATTGTTAAGTTCCCTTTACGTTTGATTGATAAAGGTGCGGTGTGCATGTTTCGCACCCCGCACCTTATAATTTTATTAATTTAAAAATTAGAAATTCATATTTTTAATATCTGTATATGCAGAAATCATTTTGTTTCTAATTTGCATTGCCATTTGTAAGCTCAAGGTTGCTTTTTCTGAAGCAATCATCATATCGTGAACACTAACATCTTCACCTCTTGCAAACGCTTCTTGCATAGCATCTGATGCTTTTTTCTTTTCATTTACGTCATTCAAGCCATTTCCAAAAGCCTTTTCAATAGACCCCATCAAGCTATCAACTGGAGACATATTGTTGAATTTTCTTGATGCTGCAACTTCTTCAGCCTTCATTGATTGTTGAAGAATATTGTCAAAATTGTCCGCAACACCTTTATTAACATCAAATGACGCACTGCCCTTTAATGTATTATTGTAACTTTGAATTGGATTAAAATTCAAAGCTGAATTTAAATTTTGCATGTATGGCAAACTTGTATTAATTTCCATTTTTCACACCCCTTAGTTTTCAATGATTTTAGATATTCATAGCTGATTGAATCATAGACTTTACGTTTTCTGCAACAACTGAGTTTGCTTCATAGGCCTTTGATGCGGAAACCATATCAACCATTTCTTCAACCACATTAATATTTGGTAATTCTACATACCCTTCTGCATCTGCATCGGGGTGGTTTGGATCATAAATCATTTTTGTTGGGTGCTCTGATTCGTGAATTGATTCAACTCTTACACCATTTGAAATTAACCCTTGATTCATCGCAAAACCTGTATTAATTGTAAAACCGCCTGTTTTTGGGTCAAATTTTGCATCTGTCGAATTTGCTGAAAAGTTTCTAGCTCCACGAGATAATTCGTCCTCATAAATAGCTTTAAAAGATACGCTCTTTTTAACGTAAACACCCTTGCTACCGTCTGGATTACGAGTTGTATTAACATTTGCAATGTTACTTGCTACCGTATCCATTTTTATTCTTTGTGCAGTCATACCTGATGCTGCAATATCAAATGTATTTAGGCTCATTTTTCCACCCTTTGTCTAAATATTTTATTTCACTTCACACTTTTGCGTATTATTGACCGCCGCCACGTATTACTTCTGATAGCCCCGAATAATACTTTCGTTCTAAGTTTGATAACATTAGATATTTTGTACCATTCTTTGTTAAATCCATCATTTCTTTTTCAAGTTCTACATTATTGCCGTCAAGCGTACCTTCAGAGTATATGTCGTCCATAATTTGTGGATCGTATTGCCCGTAAGAATTTGAAATTAAGTATTGTTTTTCTTGTGGACTCAACTGTCTTCTGTACATTTGACCTTCTTGAATTTGAAGAAAATCATTGTATGTCTTTGGAGCTGGTTTAATACTATTTTGCTCCTTTATGTAATCTTTTAAATCCTCTTTTTCGATGATTTCTGACAACTGATTTTCAAAAACAACTTCTTTTCTTTGATATCCAGGAGTTTCTACGTTTGCGATATTTGCACCTATTGCACGTTGTCTTTCTAAAAGACCGTTCATAGCTAGATGTGAGATATTAGAAGTTCTATTTGAAATAAGATCCATTTTTACCTCCTATACCATACTTACCAAGATTTCAAAATCTGTTGATTTTTCATCTGATTTTAAAAGTTCCAATCTTGCGAATTGTTCCTCTAATGTTTGCTGACAAACATATAGACCAATTCCGTTGCCATCTGATTTTGTTGTAAATCCGTCTTTGAAAATTTCTTTTTGTTTTTCTTCTGGAATCATCGCTCCATTATTTGAAATTACAATTGATACAAAATCATCTTTTTTTGTTGTTTTAACAGTAACTTTACCTTTGTTTTCAATAGCTTCAATTGCATTTTTTATAATATTAACCATCGCCGCTAAAAACTTTGATTCATCTGCAAAAATTGAACTGTCATTATCTTCAAAGTGAGTCTCAAATTCAATATTTTTACCATTTGCATAAACTTTTGATAAAAGAACCGCTTTTTCAACAATCTCTTTAACATTATAGACTTGCAAATCTTTGTTATCTAATGATTTTAAATCCATTAAGGCACTACTTGCAATTTTAATTGCAGTTTTTATACAAGCTAGAGCGTTTGTACAATCTACATTATCATTACGTTCACAATGTTTTTCAATAATGTTTGCATACAAGTCACAAATTGAAAGCTGATTTCTTATTTCATGAACAACATATCTTGATTTTGAATTAATAAATTCTAATCTTTTTGCTAAATCATCACTTTTTGATAAGGCATCTTTTTCCATATCCACAAGCATTGCTTCTTGTGTTGTTTCATTCATCAAGTCAACAATCTTTCTGATTGAAGAATTCATTAATGCATTGTCACGTCTATCAGGTTTGTATTGTTCTTTATAATCTGATATATCTTGAGTGCAATTATCTTCAATGATTTCGAACGAATCTCTTAATGTTACAGAGTTGTGTAACAAGTAATATCCTGCAAAATGTTCAACGTCTTCTGTATCATAGTCATAAATAAAACTTGCACCATATCTGCCTGTTAAAACATATAAAAATTGAGTGTTTTCCCAAATTTCATTTTTTAATAATGCTGAACCTTTTGATAAATTTAAAACATCAACACTTGTATATTCAAGACGTTTTAATAATCCTTCAAACTCTTTTTCGTTTTCAAAACGATACATTACCAAACCCTTTTCTTGTACATTTTCAAACAAAGGTTCAAGAAGTGAGCGAACTATTCCTTTGATTGATTTTTCGCTACAAGGTTTGTTCTCTTGAATATATATTAAATCTTTTAATCTATTTTTTCCTTGAATATATTTTACCATTTCACACACATGTTTTTCTAAAAGTAATGGAAGTCGTGCTTTTCAGTTTCCTGTATAACACGACTTCCTTTATTAATTTTGAAAGGAGTCTTTGTTATACAGCTGTTACTAATGACGTATTTGACATTCTTGCTTGGCTTTTGCTTTTAAAGCCGTGATTAATTGCATATAGAACAGCTTGAGTTCTGTCGTTAACTTGTAATTTTTGGAAGATATTATTTACGTGAGTTTTTACAGTTGTTTCTGAAATAAACAATTGTTGAGCAACACCTTTGTATGTAATACCTTGAGTTAACAAGTCTAAAACTTCTTCTTCTCTTTGAGTTAAATCTGATAAGTAGTTTGAATCTTGAGCTTGTTGTTGAGCGATTGCTTCTTCTTTGAAAGATTTTTGGAAATAATCAAAGAATC
The DNA here is from genome assembly GCA_003258725.1 of Candidatus Melainabacteria bacterium. Classification (GTDB taxonomy): domain Bacteria; phylum Cyanobacteriota; class Vampirovibrionia; order Gastranaerophilales; family Gastranaerophilaceae; genus UBA6984. The sequence goes on along the minus strand of QHMG01000004.1, from coordinate 471,393 downwards.
TTGCTGTTAAGATTGCTGGCATATAAACTCTGCCATTTGCCACTTCTTCAATTGCATCTATTAATTTGTTTGATGCCATTGTTTTTAATACATAACCTTTTGCACCTAATTTCATAGCTCTAAAGATTAAATCAGCATCATCATAAGCACTTAACGCTAAAACTTTTGTACCTAAACCTAATGCTTCAATTTCTTGGATTGCTTGTAAACCATCTTTTTCTGGCATATTCATATCCATTAAAACAACATCTGGTTTATGTTTTTTTACTAAACTAATACCAACATTTGCGCTTGTAGACGCAGCAACAATATTAAAAGAGCTTTCCATACTTAAAAGTTCTTTAATACCAGTTAAATGATCTCTATTGTCATCAATTAACATAACTCTTGCTTGCTTGTTGAATTGTCTCATTTGTTCCCCCAAATTCTTTTTATATGTCCCTATTTCTTTTTTCGTTTTCTACACTGTTTATACTACATCTTTTTTATGGTACGAACATCAACAGAAGGATTTAAAAAACAGGGGTGAGAGGTCTATAAATTGACCTAGACCAAAAGATCAACAAACAGCGCAAAACCTTGTAGCGCATGCATTTCAAAAAATACACCATTAAAATGAGTAGGATATTTTACTACTACACAAAGTGTAAACCGTTTAGAGGGTTAATAAATAAAGTAATTGTATGAAGTGTGACCAAATAAAAAGATTAAGACCTCATCGTTAGCAAGGTAATTTATTGCATCTCGATGATCTTTATCTTTCAATATTTTAAACTTTACAGATGTTTTTGAATTTTCTTTTAAGGCTTTAACCATAATTTTAGCCTTTTGAAGTGGCACAATGTCATCGTTTTCAGCGTGAATAACTAAAAATTTGCCTTTTATGTTTTTTGTATCAAGAACATTTCCTGCTGAACTGTCAATTACGGCTTTTGAAATCAGTTCTGGATTCCTGTCCATAATGTGATAACAAGCATCTCCACCTTCTTCTATACCAATCAAATAAACATTTTTTACAGGTATGTCATATTCATCAATTTTAGAACGTATAAGCTCCGCTAACATCGCTGAAGGCATATAACCTTCTTCATCACTAAACCAACCATTTTTAACTTGAGGCAACAAAAATAACACTTTTTTACTATTAATTTTAGCATGTTTCATTATCAAATAAATTACAGGTGAGGCTAATTGTCTTACATTATCTTCACCATAAGTTGATTTACCTTGAACAAAAACTATCATTGCAGGTTCTTCGTTTTTGCGATTGTCAAAAAATCTTTCGCAGTAATCTAATCCACCGCCACGTTGTGCAGGGAAATAATCTTGTGTAACACCTAAATGTTTTACAAGGTTACTATATGGATTTTCTTGTTGCGCAGAATAAACAGGCAAACAACAAAAAAGTGATATTAACAGTATAATTATTCTTTGTCCCATAAATACATTATACGAAAAAAACAATTTAACCTAAAGACATCATCACACAATTATGTATCAGTATTAATTAAGATACTCTTATATATTTATTTTCATTGTCTTGGATTATTGACGAAAATCTTTGCACTCCATTACGTTTTTCCTTTCGTAAAAACTTCATTCCGTCAGATTTTTCACAGGGACAGCGTTCGTTTTGCTCAGCCTTGTCAAAATCCGCCATGGTACTGACACATTACATCGCAATCAGAAAAATTGGAACACCAATTCCGACCTTTGTGTCTTTTTCGAATCAATTAGAAATTTTCATGTCACAGGAATTTTGAAAAATTTTTTCCTAATTTTTCGGCACTCTTTCGGAACAAAATTTCTAATATTAATTTCTTCTAAGAAAAATAATGTACATATATAATTGGTTAAAATATTAAAATTTATGTTAATATAAATACGTACAGATTATTTACTCACAAAAAAGGAGTATTCGATTATGCAAGCACCACAAATGGTTGATCAAATTATTGAGGCAATGAATTTGCTAGGAGGACACTGTTATTATAAGGATTTATACAAAACAATAATAGATTTATATCCGGATTGTACAAAAAGTTACTCTAACATAGGAAATTGGAAAGCATCTATAAGGGCAACTATAGAGCGATGTTCTAGTGATTCTAAGGTTTTTCAACAGAAAAAAGATTTGTTTTATTCTTTTAATGGAATTGGGAAAGGTCATTGGGGAGTAAGAACCCCAAAATTAACAGAATCTACAGTGGATTTCTCAAATGATGATGAAGGTTTTATTGAAGGAAAAGAATTTTTAAAAAAACATATTCTTCGAGAAAGAAATCATTATTTAAAAGCTGAAGCCATAAAACGATTTAAAAATTTACATAATGGTCAATTATTTTGTGAAATATGTGACTTTAATTTTGAAGAAAAGTATGGAGATATAGGTAAAGATTTTATAGAAGCACACCACTCTAAACCCATATCTGAAATGAAAGAGAACGAAAAAACCAAAATTGAAGATATTGTTTTATTATGTTCAAATTGTCATAGTATGATTCACAGAAAAAGACCTTGGCTATCAAAAAATAATATTAGAAGGCTTTTAAAATAACATGTAGAAAGGAATATCTATTCCACCTTATCCCAGAATAGTAAAATGTGGAGTTTGCGGATATTCATTATGTGGAGAAAGACAGAAAAAACACAATATTTATTACCGCTGTTCTCATTTCGACAGGAGTTGCCCTAATACTTGTTATATTTCTGAAAAACATCTTACTAAATCTTTCCGAATGCACTTAAAACGTATTGGGTTAGATGAGGATTTATACGAATTGATAAAATATTCTCTCAAAGAATGTTTGGGAGATGAACAGGAGTATCAAAAAACAGAAATAGCAAGAATTACATCTGAAATCGAACAATGCAAAGAAATTCTAAAAAAGATGTATCTTGCCAAAGTAAATAATGTTCTTGACTATGAATATGAGGTAAAATTAAACCGATTAAGTGCAGAATACCAAAAACATCTCTATGCTAATACAAATTTCTTAGATACAGGGCTGAAAATCCTTGATTTGTGCCGAAAAGCAAGCCTAACAGCTACCGAACTTTCAGCAGAAGAAGTAGCGAATATTATTAGAGAAACATATCTATCTGCTACAGCAAAAGACAAAAGGGTTAAAGTCGTCTTTAAGGAACCGTTTGCGACTATTGAAAATCTCGTAAAACTTGCTAAAAAAGAGAGTGCGGAAGTTGGTTTCGCTGAATTCAAGTCAGCAATAATTCCTTCAAAAGATAAATGTATCGAAAGCATTAAAAAAAGAGCCCTTAGGCTCTGATTTTAATTGTTCTAGTTGTTTTAAATGGTGGAGGATAGGAGATTCGAACTCCTGACCCCCTGCGTGCAAAGCAGGTGCTCTACCAGCTGAGCTAATCCCCCGCATCGGGTTATGTAATTATTATACATAATAAAATTTATTTGTAAATACCTATTTTAAAATTTCACTTAATAATTTGTCAAAAAAATACTTTAAACGTATTTTATCCTCTCTATACCAATACCCTAAAAGCGCTTCAAATGCTGTCGCTTGACGATATTCATTCTGATTATTACGTCTCGCCACAGGAACCTCCATATTTCTTGCTCGACGTTTCAAATCCTGTTCTTCTTCGGTTAATTCGTCATCAATTTGCTCTAGCATGCTCGCTTGAAAAGATGATTTGACTTTATCTGTTGTACATTTATGCAAATCTTTTGGTCTTACACATTTTTCTATCAAATGTTCTCTTACAAACAATTCCCAAACTGCATCACCCAAATGAGCATAATTTCTTAAATTTATTTCTTGCATTTATTTCCTCTTTTTTATATCTATATTATCACAATTTTATCTTTATTATTGTATAATATATCTATAAATTACAAACATTGAAAGGAATACCATGAAAAAAGTACTTATAGCTTTATTAACAATCTTTATAACATCATCTATAACCCTTGCGGGAGAAGTTAAAACAAATGATTACACTCTCACCAATAAAGAAATAAAACAAGAGTTAAATATGCTTAAAACTCGTCGTTTATTAATTGCTAACGCTCTTTTATTAACAGATTTACAAAAAGCTAAAGCCAATCAAATTTACCAAAAGGTAGCTGATAAAGAAGCTATTTTATACGCTCAACTAAAAAAAGAAAAGGCTATCTATCAAGCTGTTTCCAAAGAAAAAAACACAAAAGCTAAAAAACAACAAAGACAAATTATTAACATGTTAAACAAAGATATCCAAAATCTTCAACACAACGCAGATAAAGATTTCAAGTCAATCCTAAACCATGACCAACGTGTTAAGTTCAGAAGATTAAACAATGAATTAAAACTTAAAAAAGTTTAATTAACAAAAAAGGGCGGTGTTGCAAAAGCAACACCGCCCTTTTTTGTTACATCTTATTTCAAAGCAAATTTCAAAACATTTGATTTTTTAGCGTCTTCTTTTGCATCAGGTAATTCCCAACATTTAACGCAACGAGCTTCATAAGTTTCATCTCCACCAATCATAATTAATGGAGAATTCTTATCTGCCGGTTTACCATCAATTAAGCGTTGAGTTCGTGTTGCGTGATCAGAACCACATTTCATACAAACTGCATGTAATTTATCTACAGTTGTTGCTAAGCACATCAACTCAGGCATTGAGCCAAAAGTATCGCCTTTAAAGTCAAGGTCTAAACCTGTACCTATAACTTTTTTACCATCTTGCATTAATTTTGCGATAACTTTTACAATATTAGAATCAAAGAACTGAAGTTCATCAATAGCAACGATTTCATCTTCATCTTTAACCACGCTTAAAATTTGTATTGAATGTTTAACCTTTACAGCGTCTAACCATAAACCATTTCTTGATTTAATATAGTCGCCTTGTTCTCTTGTATCAATGCATGGTGAAATAACTTTTACTTTTTTCTTTGCTATAATGCTTCTTCTTATTCTTCTTAAAAGTTCTTCAGTTTTTCCGCAACTCATCGGTCCGGTAATTAGTTCAAAACAATAACCTTGCATTGTAATCCACTTCCCCAATAATTCAAATTTAAATCTCTAATTTTTATATAAGACAATTGTACGCCTTCAATTTTTTTCATGTAAGAAAGAAAGTGGAACTTTTACAAAAATTATCAATGCTAATTTTTATTAAAATGATTAATATATCTACATAAACGGTAAAAAATAAAACCGGCTAGGAAAAGCCGGTAATTAAAACCACGTATTAGAAGAGAGGAATTAGAGATGTGGGTATACGAATATTACCTTACCCACATTAATACTATTCCCAGCTTTGTGAAGTTTATAACATTTTCTCTAAAAATTCTTGCGCTTTTGTTACATTTGTTTACAAATTACAATTCTTATTTATTTTCAGGTACTAACTTTAATAAGAATACCAGCGATATAACCAAGAATGTAGAAAGTATGCCCGCAACAATTTTATCTTTTGAAAAAAATAAATAAAATGATTGTTATTTGCTTGTTCAATCATGTACAAAATACAAATAAAAGACCTCAATTCAATTTCTTTAATGCCGAAAATCTATAATTAAGATGATAACAAGTCTAAGTTGCTCACAGATTGCAAATTATCTGCATTTTTAAGTAGTGGATAATCGTCAATATTGTGTTCTTTAACAAAATTTATAGCTTCACTTCTTGCCATTTCTAGAATTTTTGTATCTTTTACTATATCAGCAACAACCATATCAGGCAAACCACTTTGACGTGTTCCTAAAAATTCTCCAGGTCCTCTAAGTTCTAAATCTTTTTCCGCAATAACAAAACCGTCGTTTGTTTGCTCCATAATTTCTAATCTTGCTCGAGTTTCAGGATTACGAGTAGAAGATGATAATACACAATACGATTGCAAATCAGAACGTCCAACACGACCTCTCAATTGATGTAATTGAGACAAACCAAATCGTTCAGCATTTTCAATAACAATAACTGTCGCATTTGGAACATCTACACCAACTTCAACAACTGTTGTTGCAACCAATATATCATATTTGCCTTCTTTAAAGTCACGCATGACTCTTTCTTTTTCATCATTTTTTAATTTGCCATGTAAAAGCCCTATTTTATACTCTGGAAATACATTTTGTTGCAAATTCTCAGCTTCAATTGTTGCCGCTTTTGCAGATAAGGCTTCGCTTTCTTCAATGAGTGGATACACAACATAAGCCTGACGTCCAGCATCAATTTCACGTCTTAGCAAGTTGTAAATTTGTTTTTTTGAGTTGCAAAGTGCGGTTTTAATTGGTTTTCTGCCTTTTGGAAGTTCATCAATAATTGTCAAATCCATATCACCATGAACGGAAAGCGCTAAAGTTCTTGGAATTGGTGTTGCTGTCATTGTTAGAACTTGTGGAGATTGAGCCTTTTTACGTAAGTTTAATCGTTGTTTTACACCGAAACGATGTTGTTCATCAATTACAATCGCGCCCAAGTTTGCAAATTCAACATTGTCTTGAATAAGTGCATGAGTACCAACAGCAATGTGTGTTTGACCATTTCTAATATCTGTCTCCATCATTTCACGAATCTTTTTACGGTTAGAACCTAAGAATAAACCCACATGCAACCCTAAAGGGGTTAGCCAACTTACCAAATTGTTATAATGTTGCTGAGCAAGTATTTCAGTAGGTGCCATTAATGCGCCTTGATAACCACATTCAACCGCTGCCAGAAGCATTATACACGCAACAACTGTTTTACCGCTACCAACATCACCCTGTAAAAGCCTTTGCATTGGTTCATCTGATTGCAAATCGTTCAATATTTCGTTTACAGCATTCTTCTGTGCGTGCGTTAATGTAAATGGCAACCCTTTAATAAAGTTCATTACAAGCCCGTTTTCATCAACTTTAAAATGAACTGAATTATGTTTACTTTTATTTTGTTCTCTTAATAGTGCTAATTTAACTTGAGAAATAAAAAATTCTTCAAAAACTAAAGAAAATCTTGCTTGTTCAAGTTTCTCCATATTCTCAGGAAAATGCATTTGCATAACAGCATCTGCCTTATTCATAATACTATATTTATTACGTAAATAATCAGGAATAACCGTTTTGATTGTACGTTTAAACGTATTCAATGCGTTATAAATAGCTCTGCGCAAAGTTTTCATATTCAATCCCTCGCTCAAAGGGTAAACAGGAACTATTCTGCCCAAATTCAAATTTGAATTATCAAAGATATCGTCAGCAATTATTGAATAAGAAGGTTTATCTATTGTAAGTTGCATATTAAACTTATTTAGTTTAACCTCTCCAGACACCATAATTCCTGCACCAACTGGGAACTGCGCTTTAGTACGTTCTAAAATAAAACGGTTAGATTTTGCTTGAAAGAAACTTAATTCAATAGCACCGCTTTCGTCTGCTATTTTAACTTTTACCACACCTAAATTATTCTTTGTAGTAAAGGTTTGTGAGGATTTTATATATCCAAAAATTGTAGTAGTTTCGCCCTCTTTAAGCGACTTTATCATCGTTCTGCCTGAGTAATCTATATGGCGTTTTGGAAAGTAATACAATAAATCGTTTGCGGTATATACATTTAATTTATTCAACAAATATCCGACTTTTGGTCCTACTCCTTTTACGTAAGTTACATCGCACTCATTCGGCAATTTCCTTTCAATACGAACATCTTGTTCTTCTTTTTTAGGATTAAGCTCTTGATGCATTACCGCACGAAAGCGAGTCAAAATCTTACGTCTAATCGGCATAGATTCCATTGGATAACGTTCAAAAGCCTCAATTAGCACTTGCCACTTTGGACTTTTTGTTTTTTTGTATTCAGCTGTTATTTCCGACTTAATAAACTTTGAAAACGGTTTTGTACGTCCTTGAATATCTATATAACCATATTTTTCTTCAATTTCTACGGCTTGTCGAATTTTTTCAACTTGTTCACTATCCATTACTTGACCTTATCAACAATAGATTCTACGTAATTGTCATTAAAATACTTGTTTGCAACCTCCATAATATCAGACGGTGTCACACTTTGAATTAAATTTGTATACTTCTCAACAAAGTCAAAACCTCGTCCTGTTGCTTCATATAAAGCAAGTCCTGAAGCCTTATCTAAGTTAGTTTCTAGTGCTAAAACAAAATGTCCAATCAATTGATCTTTTGCGTTTTGAAGTTCTTTTTCACCGACAAATTCTCGTTTTAAAGTTTCCATTTCTTTTAACATTTTATCTTTTGACAGTTGTGCTGTTGCTGGGTTTGTACCAATATACATAGTAAAAGCGCCTTTTAAAACATTAGGTGAAAAACCTGTTCCTATTTGGTAAGCAAGTCCCATTTGTTCTCTTAAATGTCTAAATAAACGAGAGCTCATGCCTGTTCCCATAAAAGAATCAATAACTTGAAGCGTTGCAAAATCTTTCAAGTTAGTGTTTCCGTCAGTTTGCCAACCTAGAATAACCCAAGAAGTTTGCAAGTCATTAATTTCATCTCTTACAACTTTCGGTTGTGTTCTTGATTTTATTGTATTTGCATAATCTTTGTAGTTAAAGACTTTGCCATTTGTACCTTTAAAAATTTCTGACATTTCATTGATAATATCTTGTTCATTAACATCTCCGTTTACAGATATAACCAAGTTTTTAGGGTAAAAAATTGTATCGTAATAATCAACAATATCGTTCCTTTGTACCTTTGAAATGTTATTTTCTAAAATTTTTGAGGTATTTGAATAAACTGAACCTTCATAAATTGCAGTTCTATAATTTTCTAAAGCTCGGCTTAATGGCACATCACGCTTGGCTTTAATTGCTTGTAACATCGTCTTTTTTGTTTTTTCAATTTCGTAATCATCAAATTTTGCATTATTAATGACTTCGTTTAACAAGTTCAAGGTTAGTGGCAACTGTTGCTTTGTTGTCAAAACATTCACAGAAAAATAATCCGCCCCAGATGAAGGTGAAATATTTATTCCGTTTTCTTCCAAAATTTGTGAAAACTCAATTTGAGAGTATTTTTTTGTACCCTTCATCATCACACTTGCCATTAAATCAGCTGAACCGATTTTCTTTTCTATAAACTCTCCACCTTTTGCTCTAATTGCAATTGCAATAATATCATTGTTTTTATGGTTGTTTACAAGTAAAGTTGCACCATTATCTAAGATATATTTTTTAGTGTTATAGGCAGATTTCACTAATTTTGCACTATGTTTTTTATTTTGTGTAATTTCTTGTTTTTTAGCAAAAATTTGTGAATTTTTAGGTAAAACTATTGAAATTGCACAATTATTTTGACCTAAATACTTGTTAGCAACTCTTTTTACATCATCAGCTGTAACATTTTCAATACCTTTTAGGTAATTATCATAATCTTTAGGATTGCCTGTTAATACAACGGTATAGCCCATTTCTGATGCGATATTAGAAACAGATTCTCTTGCGTAGTGAGTATCTCTTTCTGTAATATTTTTTGCTGTTGCCAATTCCTCTTGAGTAATCCCTTGTTTTTTAATGTTTTCTATTTCTGCAAAAATTTCTGCTTTTAGTTTATCTTTATTTTCTGGTAAAAAATTTGTGCTTACAACAAAAATTCCATCGTCTTTCATTGAAAGATTCGACACAGAAATTGAAGTCACTAATTGTTTTTGCTCTTTAATATTTTTATAGAATCTTGAAGTTCTGCCTTCACCTAGTATTGTTGATAAAATATCAAGTGCATACATATCTTTTGCTGTAGCGTTAGTTCCTCTATAACCAATCATCATATAAGCTGAATTACTATCAAAAGTTTCTTCTTTTACACGCTGAGATAAGATTGGAGGTTCTTTTTTGTAGTGAATCTTGTCAACCTTTCGAGCATCGCAAATAAACGCTTCCTTAACCTTTTGTACCGCTTCATCTGGATTAACATCACCGACAATAACCGTAATCATATTTTCTGGTGCATAGTGAGTTTTGTAATACTTTAAAATTTCGTCACGAGTAATAGTTTCAATAACTTTAGAAGTACCAATTACTTGACGTTTGTATGGATGAACCTTAAAAATTAATTCATTTAAGTTATCATAAACTATATCTGACGGAGAATTTTTGTCTTTGGCTATTTCTTCTAAAACAACTTTTCTTTCCTTTTCCATTTCTTTACTTGGAATTTGAGGGTTTAAAAGCATGTCTGCATGCAAAGTTAAAGCCAAATCAAAATCTTTTGACGGAAGTTTTATATAATAGTGAGTAAAATCTTTACTTGTAGCGGCGTTTGTAACAGCACCTTTTGCTTCTAGAATTTTGTCAAAATCGCCTGTTGGGTGGGTTTCAGTTCCTTTAAAAAACAAGTGTTCTAAAAAGTGCGAAACACCTGTATTTTTGTCGTTTTCATTAATAGAACCTGTTTTAATCCAAGTATCAATAATAACAATAGGATTAGATGTAATTTGTTTTACGATAACAGTTTGTCCGTTATCTAGTTTGTAAACATTATAATCACTTGCAAAAGCAATAGAACCAAACAAAATTACACATAATAATACAATATATTTTTTCATAATAATATCCCCATAATTTTCCATCATTTTACACAAAAATTGAGTTTGTTTCAAGTACGACACTTGGGTTATTAATACAATAAAAGCGCCAAAATCTTTCAGATTTTGGCGCTTTTATTAAACTATTATCTACTAGGCAATAAAAGAATATTCTGGCACGTTTCTAACACCCATTGATTCCGCCATACTTAGTTCTGACATAAGTTGTCGAGCATTTAATCTCGACTCTACTTTTCTACCATTTACCAAATGCATTGTTGCATAAGATGACGGAGATGCACATTCAATTACGGCAACCGCCTTATCATTAATTGCCGTTTTTCCGTCAAAAATCCAACCCTTAAAAGACGGCTGTGCCATACCTGCATGAGAAATGTTCATAAAAATCCTTTCTTTTTTTATTATTAATACTTTTCTTTATTCATTTTTTTACATGGGAGTTAAGTAAGGTAAATATTTTTAATTGCTTAAAAATAAAATCTTGTTAAAAATATGTTACAAAATCTCACAATTAACGCAGTTACTTGAAAGCTGAGATATTTTTTTATATAATTTTTATATAAATTAGAGGATATGTATGGATAATTACAATAAAAAAAGAATTCTTATTGTTGATGATGACGAAGAAATTAGAGAACTGCTAGAATTTGACATTGCTCAAAGTGGTTACATTGTTGATACAGCAAAAGACGGTTTAGAAGGCTTAAACAAAGCCTTAAACAACTCTTACGACCTTATTCTTTTAGATGTAATGATGCCAAAAATGAACGGTTTTGATGTTTGCAAAAATATTCGACAAGCAAAACTTGCAATCCCAATCCTTATGCTTACGGCAAAAGGTACAATTGAAGACAAAACTGACGGTTTTGACAACGGCGCTGATGACTATTTAGTAAAGCCTTTTGACATTCAAGAAGTTTTACTGAGAATAAGAGTTTTATTGCGCAGAAATCAAGTTGTAGAAGAAAATCCACTATCTAACGAAGTTTTGAATGTCGGTGATATTCAAATATTCCCTGATACTTTGGAATGTACTATTTTAAACAAACGTGTAAAATTAACTCCAACAGAGTTTGAAATTTTATACAGTTTAATGCAACATTTTAACAACGCAGTAACTCTAGCAACGCTACTAGACGAGGTTTGGGGGTATGATAGCAACGAAGACGTTAGAATGTTGAGAGTTCATGTTGGTGGACTTAGAAACAAAATTGAAGAAAACGTAAAAGCACCCAAATACTTACATACAGTCACAAATGTCGGTTACAAATTAACTCCATTCACTGAAGAATAATGAACAAAAACACACTACGAAAGTTAAATAAAATAAGAAAATTAATACAACCTAAACGGTTAAAGATTGCAGAGCAAATTTTGATTGTATTGTTTATTGCGGTTTTAATTCCGATGATTGTTAGTGGTATTGTAATCAATAACATAAACAAACACGCAATGAGACGACAACTTACAGAATCCGCTGAACTTGTTGCAAATGTTGTTTCAAACGAGGTTGATATCTTCGCTAGAACCGCAACTAATGAGCTTGAACAAATTAGTATTGCACTAAATTACTTTCCGTCTCAAGAATCCAAAAAAGCCTACATAAAAACAATTCAAAATACTTTTGCAAGTTATGACGACCTAAAACTCGTATCAAAAGAAGAAGATGCCGAAAGACTTGATGTTGAAAACAAAGCTAATAACAAGTTCACAATTACTGTCCCAACAAAAGATAACCAATATTTAGTTGCAACCTTCAGAAACGAGGATCTTAATGAACACCTTTTTAAATCATTAGAGGACAACGCAAGACAAATTTACGTTCTTGATTCAACTGGCAAATTAATTGCTTCACATAAATTTAGCGAAGAAATTTATAAACAATCTGTTGATTTAATTCCCGAAAAAATAACAGATAATAATGTTGTAATTTATGGTAACTTAAAAGACCAACCTCTTGCATATATTCACAAAACAAAACCTGACGTTATGATTTTGGTAAACACCACTGAAAAAATTACACGAAATACAATTAACGATAGCAGAATTAAACTTTTAATGGCAGTATTTGCCTCAGCTCTGAGCATTTTTATTGTAGTTGCTTTATATATATACTTCATGTACATTAACATTCGCCAATTATTTAAAGGTATTATGGCTATGTCAAAAGGTAGTTATGAAAGACGTATTCGTCTATTAAAAAGCATCTTCACTCCATACGAAATTGTATTCTTAACCTCAGAATTCAATAAAATGGCATCAGAAATTCATAAATCTTATTTGCAATTAAAAGAACAGAATGTTAAGTTAGAACAGCTTAACGAATTTCGTTCAAACTTAATTGATACAGTAAGCCACGAATTAAGAACACCATTAACAAGTATTCAAGGCTACACCTCTAGACTTTTAAGAACTGATATTACTATTGACGAAGAAACACGAGTAAAATCATTGAGAACAATCAAACGTCAATCAGAACGTCTAAAACGACTTATTGAAGATTTATTAGTTATTCCTGATATTGAGCGTGCAAGAATTAGAGTTTCATTAGAACCGGTTTGGATTTCAGACACAGTTGCATCGTCAATTCCACTTGTAAAAAATGTACAAGAAAGAGAAATTAGAGACGAAGTACCAGATGATTTCCCTCTTGTAATTGCAGACAAAGACAGAGCAGAACAAGTTATTGTAAACTTGGTTGAAAATGCGGTTAAATATTCAAAAGAAGATACACCAATTATAATTTCTGGTTTTTACAACGAAAAAAATGCCACAATAACTGTTTCTAATCAATGTGACAAAATACCTGAAGAAAAACTTGAAACATTATTTGGTAAGTTTATTAGAATTGATGACAAAACGACAAGAACCACTCGAGGTACAGGCTTAGGACTATTTATCGTTAAAGGTCTTGTTGAAGCTATGAACGGCACTATTAAGATTTCTTCAACTGATGAAGTCGGTTTTAAAGTCGATATAACCCTTCCTCTATTTAACAAACAAAACTAATAAGGCAAGTTATGAAATTTATGCAAGATGCAATTGAAGTTGCACTACAAACAAAAAATGAAATTCCTGTTGGTGCGGTAATCGTTAAAAATGGCGAAATAATTGCATTTGCAAATAATAAAAAAGAAGAATTACACGATGCAACAGCTCACGCAGAAATTCTAGCCTTAAAAATGGCTCAAGAAGGTTTAAGACGTTGGAGACTTGATGATTGTGATATGTACGTAACCCTTGAACCTTGTCCAATGTGCGCTTCTGCAATAATTCAATCACGCATTAAAAACTTATATTTTGGTTCTTACGATAAACAATACGGCGCTTTAGGTTCAGCTATTGATTTGAGAAATCTACATAAATCTAAAATGAAAGTCTATGGCGGAATTTACGAACAAGACTGTGATAACATATTGAATAGTTTTTTTGAAAGGCTAAGATGATTACAAAAGATGAATTAGACAAACTTGTTGAACAATATGAAACTCCAGAGTTTATAAAAGATGACCCAATCCAATTTCCACATAAATTTAAAAATGAAGAAGATGTTACGATTGCTGGATTTTTAGCCTCATGTATTGCTTATGGCAACAGAAAAGTTATATTGAGAAAAATAGACGAATTACTAAATTTAATTGAGTATAAACCTTATGACTTTGTAATGAATTTTGAGCCAAAAATGCTTGGAGACTATAATTATAGATTTACTAAAGAACCTGATTTTGCAAACTTTTTTAAGAAGCTAAACAACCTATATAAAAACAAAAAATGTTTAAAATGGTTATTTGAAAGCAACTACAACGGTGATACAATTCCAATGTTACAAGCGGTTTGCAACTATTTTTACGATGATTGCGATTTAACACAAGGTTATTGCCACCTTGTTCCTAACCCTAAAAAAGGCGGAACTCTTAAACGCTTAAATATGTTTTTACGTTGGCTTGTTAGAAAACCACCTGTGGATTTAGCACTTTGGGATTTTATTCCTACATCAAAACTTGTTATTCCGTTTGATACACATGTTGCACGAATATCTAGAAAGATGGGACTGTTAACACGCAATTCAAACGATTATAAAGCTGTTCTAGAACTTACAAACAATTTGAAACAATTTGATGCTAACGACCCTGCAAAATACGATTTTGCATTGTTTGGCTATGGCATTACTCACCCAAACCGATAAAATTTTAGAGCAAAAAAAAACACTCATTTTCTGAGTGTGTGTTTTCTGCATCCTAATGGTCTCTTTTTAGTGTTTATTATTTAGGAGTTTATATTTGTTTTTGGGTAAATGTAATGTCATTTAGTGTTTAATCTACACTTTTAATGCACAATTTAATTATTGCATACAAAGATTATAAAGTCAACCTTTTTGTTTTATAAATTTAATGCGGTTTGCCTCATTCATTGTTATTAGTGTCATTTTGACACTTTACAAAACTTTACATTTCTTTTTTGTTTGTTTTTTATTAAGTCATTGCCATTATTTAAAAGATTGCTATAATGATTATATGAAGATTTTAGGTATTGATCCAGGAATGGCAATTGTCGGTTACAGTATCGTTGATTTTAACGGTGCAAGTTTGAATTTGCTTGCGTCTGGCTCTATACAAACAGAAAAAGGGAAATCTGACGCTTCTAGATTATATGAAATTTTTCAAGATATTTCTCAGATTATAGAAAAATATTCACCAGACATTGCGTCTATGGAAAAACTTTTTTATTTCAAAAATCAAACAACAATTATGCCCGTTGCTGAAGCTCGTGGCGTAATTCTTATGGCACTTGAAAAATTTGGGGTAAAGACTTATGAATACACTCCTATGGAGGTTAAACAAGTACTTACAGGATTTGGCAGAGCTAGCAAAAAAGAAGTTGAACAAATGGTAAAAATCGCCCTTGAGCGTGATGACTTACCAAAATTAGATGATACAATAGACTCAATTGCAATTGCTATTTGCCATACTAGAAATTGCAGAGATTTGATTACAAAATAAAGGAAAATAATTATGATTAACGAACTACTATTAAGACAAATTGCTATTTTAGCGGCTATTGCGGGTGGAGCTTTAGGATTTTTATCACTAATTCCATTTATAAATATTTTTTCAATTACAATATTGGTGATTTGCTTAGCTCCTGTCGTTTTAGTTTATATGAAGCGTGAAAACTTAATCGGCATTTTTGATATGAGAGAAGGCGCTATTTTAGGTAGTGTAATTGGTTTTGTTTCATTTGTTGCTGCATCTGTTATTTACACACCAATCAACTTAGTTTTGGGATTTATTCCATTAGGCGCATTACAATCTCATTTTTTCTTCAAATACTTTTTTAACAGTTTCGGAAGTTTCATTGTATTACTATTACTAATTTTCTTTGTTGCATTATTAAGTGCATTAATGAACGCTTTTGCTGGACTTGCTACATCTTATGTTTATGAACTTTTAACAGGTCTAAAAAAGGAAAGCAATGAAAGCGTAGATTTTGAAATAAAATAGTCAAAATTAATCGTATAAAAAACAATAAAAAGTTTTATTACAACAATGACATGTTCTTTAATTTAAAGGTTTCAAGCATGCATGCTTCGGGTATATATATAGTATACTAACAAAAGGAGTGCCCTTTGAACGTTACAGACATGGCTAAAATTAGCTTATTTCCAGCAGAGTTGGAAGCACTAAAGGCTGTATTAAATGCATCTCAAGATGTTAGTAATGCCATTATGGCGGCAGAAGAAACAGGAGAGATAGAAGACACGGTCGAAATTAGCGATATTGCGCAAAAACTCTTTTCCTTAGAAGTTTAAATTTTTATAGACCGAAATGTCACTAGCTACAACATACTTGGGGATATAATCAACCCCAAGATCTTCTGCTATCTGCTTTATTGCCATTGAACCTGATATAATTACTATACGTGTTTTATAATATTGTTTCAAAAGTTTAATTTGTTCAACCAACCATTCTCCAGCGAACTTAGGAGCAAAATCATTTTCCATAGAAAGGTCTGTTATAATTAAATCATACGGATTATCTATGTAATTGTATACCCAATCATAACCTTCTCTTGCTGTGTAAGCTCTATCAATTTCAATTTCTTCACGATAAATTTGAGCTAAATTTTGGCAATGATAATTATTCCAACTTTGCGAATCATCTACAATTAAAGCGTGTTTCATTAAGTTAACCTCAAGACTTCATAGATATTCATTTTCTTTTCTTTACCTCGAATTTTAACCTCAGAAATCTTAATTACATCAGCAATACCACGTACATATTGATATGTAAAAGAACTAATCAAAAATTGTGTTTTATAAACCTTGTTATAGCTTTCAATACGGCTTGCTAAATTTACCATATCTCCAATTACGGTATATTCCAAGCGTTTCTCAGAACCTATATTTCCCACAAAGGCTTCACCCGTATTAATTCCGACACCAATCTCAATTTTTGGTTTACCTTCTTCTAACCATTTCTTTTGAAGCTCTTGAACTTTTTTAAGCATTGCATCAGCACATTTTACCGCATTTACAGCGTGATCCTTATCTTGGATAGGTTCTCCAAAAATTGCCATAATCGCATCACCAATAAATTTATTAATTACACCATTATAACTACTAATAATAGGCTCTAGAGCTGTAAAATATTCATTCAAAATAACTGAAATTTCGTCAGGTTCTAACTTTTCACTCATTGATGTAAATCCACGAATATCAGCAAATAAAACTGTTACATTAGCTTTTTTACCACCTAATTTTACATTATCAATATTGTTTACAACATTTTGCATAATGTCCTGAGAAATATATTTCCCCATTGCATCTTTAATTTTTTCTTTGTTCCTTGCCTCAACAATGAATTTACGAGAGTAGCCAAAAATCATTGTTACCAACTGTAAGGCAATTGGAGTAATCACAGGCACTGCAAAGTTTAATTTATAAGAAAGAATTGCAAGAAAAATATAACCAACAATCATTAGAGACAAAATTAACAAGCCTTGCAGCAAGGAGAAATTACTAACAACAATAAATGTTGCAATAATTAATAATACGGTCAATATAAAATTTTGACCTTCTGAAATAGAACGCATTGGTTGATTGTGAATTAAATTATCCAAACTTGTTGCTTGAATATCAACTCCTGGATGTTTTGCCTGCATTGGTGTAGCAAACGTATCCTCAGAAAGTCCTGCAGCTTTAGCATTTGCACCTACAAAAACAATTTTATTATCAAACGCCTTTGGATCAATTTTTGGTTTTCTGCCAGCTTTAATATCGTCCATAGAATCAATAATATCAATGGCTGAATATGTTTTGTGTGTGTAATCTGAATTTTTATAATTCTTGTAGAAGTGCAAATAGTTAAAAATTTGTCCATAACGCTTATGAACAGGAAGTTTTATGTCATCTTCTCCGTCGATAATCAGATTAGAACTCGTTAAGGTCAACTTTTTAACCTTATTCAAATACATATACATTCTCAAGGCTAAAGAAGGGTAATATTGTCCTTTATAGTATACCAATTGAGGCATATCTTTAATGCAGTTATCCACTTGATTTGGAAGAACCCACACCGAGCCGTTTTTTTCTAAAGAATTAAAATATCCATCTGGATACATAGATAAACTTTTAAAAATTTCAAACCTTGGAGCTTTTGTTTTTACATCAATAGGAATTTGATATTTTTCTTGAAATTTTTTATCATAAGCCTTGCCTACATGTTCATCTGCATATTTACCGCTCATCGGTCTAAAACCGCCAATAAAGTTATCAATATTTTTTACAGTATCAAAAAATTGTTTATCTTTTACAGGATTATCATTTGTTGTTAAAACTGCGTCAAATCCTATCATTTTCGCACTTGTGTAATTACCTAAATAATTAAATATTTTTGCATATTTTTCTCTACTCCAAGGCCAACGATAACGGGAAATTGAATTTTCATCAATTACAACCAAAACAATACCGTCAGACCCCTTGTTATAAGCTACAAAATTTTTTACCATAAAGTTGTATACACGAGGTTCAAAAAACTGACCAAATATTATGTATGCAATAAACATAAAAATTACGAATACCGCAAAAATTACTAATGTTTTTAGCTTTTTCATTAAAATTTTCCTTATTAATAGTTTATTATTTATTTCATGATATAATAAAGTCAAAAAAAAGGATACGTTATGAAGAAAAATGTAATGGAATTAATTTCGGAAGAAAAAATCTATCCGATTGTTAGAAACAAAGATGCTCAAAAGGCTGTTGATATTGCGCACGCACTTATTGAAGGTGGAATAAAGGTAATGGAAATTACTGTTGAAAATCCATCATTATATTCTGCAATTACAGAAATTTCAAAAGATGCAATTGTTTGCGCTGGCGGTATTATTACTCAACAACAAGCAGAACAAGCACTAACTTGTGGTGCTAAATTGTTCTCATCACCAATTTACCAAATGAATATGGTAAAAATTTCTAAAAACAGACAAATGCCTTTCATTGCAGGTGCTTCAACACCAAACGAAGCGTATGATGCTTGGAAATCAAGAATTCCACTTATCAAAATTTTTCCTGTAACTGCACTTGGTGGTGTTCAATACATTGAAGACATCTTACGTCCAATGCCGTTCTTAAACTTAATGCCAATGGGTCACATTCAATTGTCAGAAGTAATGGACTACATAAGAGTTGGTGCAAAAGCAGTTGGTGTAGGTAGAAACTTCTATGAAGACTTGTCTAATGCAGAAATTACAACTAGAGCAAAAGAAATTTTAAGCAAAATCAAAGGCTAATTATGGAAAATCAAATTGACCTAATTACAGTTGGGGAATCTATAATCGAACTATCTAGCGATAAAGATTTTAAAGATGCAACTTGTTTTGACAAATTTTACGGTGGAGATGCAATTGTAACCGCAATTACAGCTGCACGATTTGGAGTAAAAACAGGTTATATAACTTGCGTTGGTGATGACCCATTTAAAGATTTTTTGCTTAACGAATGGAAAAAGGAAAATCTTAATACCGATTTTGTAAGAACTGTTCCAGAGCAAAACGCTATTGCTCTAATTTCTAGACACGACGGAAAGCCTAAAGAATTGGCATTGTATCGTAAAAAAACAGCTGCTCAAAAATTATCTTTAGATGACACAAAAGCTGATTATATAAAAAGTGCTAAATATTTTTACACAACAGGTATAACTCAATCACTGTCATTGTCAGCAAGGGAAGCTGTTAAAAAGAGTTATGAAATTGCAAAAGAAAATCATATAATTACAGCTTATGACCCTAATTACAAAAAGACCGTTACAACTCCAGAAGCGGCTAGAGAATGCTTTGAAGATGTCATTTCAAACATTGATATTTTATTTTTAAGCGGTACAAACGACATTCCTGTATTTTTTGAATCAAAATCAATAGACAATGTAATCAAGTATTGCTGGGATTTAGGAATTCAAATTGTTGTTGTTAAATCAACAGAAAACTCTGGATATTACACAGGCTGTAACGGAGAAATTGTATTCAATGAATATTTTGCAAAAACAATTGTTGACACAACGTGTTCTGGAGATGCCTTTAATGGGGCGTTTTTAAGCGCACTTATAAAAGGAAAAACTCCAAATGAGGCAACAAAATTAGGAACAATAGTAAGCGGTTTACAAGCACAAAAAATTGGTGCTATCAAATCAATTCCAACATTAGAAGAAGTAAAAGAAATTACACACAAGGTAGAATAAAATGAGCAAAAAAGTAGTTATATCAGGATATTACGGCGCTGACAATTTTGGCGATGAGTCAATTTTAGAAGTTTTAATACAACGATTAAAAAAAGACGAAGCTGATATTACAGTACTATCTACAAATCCCGATAAAACAGCAAAAACACATGGAGTAAACTCAATTCACAGCTTCAAATTAGGCAAAGTAATGAGTGCATTATCAAAATGCGACATCTTAGTTTCAGGCGGTGGTAGTTTGCTACAAGATGCAACCAGCGTAAAAAGTTTATTTTATTACCTTTGGGTAATTTTTATGGCTCAATTCTACAAAAAACAAGTCCTAATTTTTGCACAAGGAATTGGCCCAATAAACAACAAAATTGGCGAATTTTTTACTAAAAAGTTATTAAAAAACTGCCGTTGGATTAGTGTTAGAGATGACAAAAGTTTATTCTTATTAAGAGGTTGGGGCTTAAAGCCTGAACTTGTTTGCGATCCATTGTATGATTTAGAGGTTGCAGGTTCAACACCTTCAAACAGAGTTGGTATTCAACTTAGAAGTTTTAAATCTTTAACAGAAAAACTTTTAATCACTCTTGCAAATCGAGTTGCAATTGAATTTGCAGACAAAGAAATTGAAATTTATTCCTTCCAAGATAGCTTAGATTTAGAGGTTTGCCAACACTTTGAGCATCTACTTTTATCAGTAAATCCAAACTTAAAAACAACTGTAATTTCTGGTAAAACTCCAAAAGAAATTATCAAACTTATCGCAAGTCTCGAATATATGATAGCAATGCGTTTTCACGCAATTCTAATTGCATTAAAATATGGCATTAAAACTCTTGCAATCAATTACGATTACAAAATTGAAGCAATATGCAACGACGCAAAAATTCCAGCATTGTCAATGCTTGCAAACGAAGATTACGGCTATATGTTTTCACGTATGAAACAACTAGACCATAGAGCCTTACTTGAATTTGTCAACAGCAAACATTTCAATTGGGAGTTGTTCGACCTACTTGTGAAGTAGCTTGTTTATAAAGTCTTTTATCGTTTTAATTATTTTTAATGATAATGGAAGATCACCATAATAAGAATCTTCAGCATCTTTTATTGTAAAAGAACAAGTATCTTTTGATTCCTTAAAAATGCTTTTTTCAAGTTCTTCTTCCTGTTCTTTACGCTTTTCTTCTTGCTGAAAATAGCCCAAACTCCCAGCACCACCATCTGATGTTTTGTTGGTTTTTATGCTTGGTGGGGTGTAATCATTTAAAGGATTTACGTCAAAACTCATGGGAATGTCCTCCATACTAAAGATATTCCCATGTTAGCAACTTTTTAATCAGTTTTTATCCTATGTAAACATTAAATTTATAGTTCTTTATCTTCAATACTTTCTAGAGCTTTAAAATCTTTAAAATAAGTCATTAAAGCACTAAATATAAAGGTTACAGCAATAAAGCCCCAACCTGCAATCATCAAGTTTGAAAGCGGATAACCACCATAAGGTGTTTTTATATTTACATATAAGTAGCTTACCGTAATTATTGCAAACACAATTGGGCAAAGGAATTTTATACAAAAAATCCAAGATTTTCCATATTTAAAATTACATCCTTCATTAACAATTTCTAACACTTTGTCTGCGCCATAGAACCAACCTAAAGCAACTGTTTCAATTAAACCAATCATAATCAAGTTAAAATCATTCATAAAGTGGTCAACAACATCAACCCAATATAAACCTGCATCTGTTACATAAAGCATTGCAATAACACAGCCAACGATTGAGAAGAACAATGTTGTTTTAGCCTTTGAAGTTCCAAATTTATCTTTAAATGAGGTTGCAACAGCAAGTACAATTGAAAATACTGAACCTAAAGCCAGCAAGAATAATATTACAAAGAATATTAAAGAGAAGGCTTTAACTGCCAAAGTACCACCTGGCATTGCAGCAATTGCGGTAGGATATGTAACAAAAGCAAACATTACGCCTGAATAACTCATTTCTGAAATTGGAGTATTTGTTACGTGCGACAAGTAGCCCAATGTTCCAAAACTTGCTAAACCAGCTAAAAAACTTACTAATGCATCTGCCAATGCAATAATTATACTATCTGATGTTACAGGAGCATCTTTTTTTAAATAACTACCATAAGCAACCATAATTGAAAACAAAATACTTAAAGAGAAAAATACTTGTCCGTAAGCTGCTGCCCATACACTTGGGTCTAAAAGTTTTGACCAATCTGGCACCAAGTAATAATATAAACCCTGCATTGCACCTGGAAGTGTAATAGCTCTGCCAATCATAACAATTAAAAGAAATAACGGTACAGTCACTACGTAATTTAAAACTTTTGAAACAGAATCTACACCTTTTCTAATACATAACCAAATTACGAACCAACCAACAATCAAGGCAGTAAACATCAGCCAATTTATACCGACAATATCAAACATACCGCTTGATACGTGTAATGTATCTTTTAAGAAAATGTCTGTTGCATTTTTATGTATCCAAGGTGATTTAAACGCTAAGTATACATAATAAACAACCCACGCTAATACAACGGAATAATATGATGTAATACAAGAAGCTGTTCCAACACCAAGCCAACCAATCCATTCAAATTTTGGATTCATTTTTTTTAATGCCATTGGCGCACCTAATTGAAACTTTTTACCAATAGAAATTTCCATCGCTAAAAGAGGAATACCTGCAGTCACAAGAGCCACAAAATAAGGAATTAAAAAAGCACCTCCACCATTTTGATATACAATTCCAGGGAATCGCCAAAGATTACCCAAACCAACTGCTGATGCAACGGCTGCCATAATAAACGTAAATCGTGAGTTCCAAGCGTCTCTTTTTTCCATATTCACCTCTAATCCATCTACTATAATCATAATAGTAGCACAAACATACTGGCTAAAATGCTTGATTTTATTACATCTTAATATTTTTTAATAAATTTATAATAAAAATGAACATTTTTTATTTTAAATCGTTATATTAATGTAAAGGAAAATATCATGAAAGAAAAATGCACAAAATACGAAAGTCTATTTACTTTTAGAGACGAAAAAGAATAGTCAAAGCTATTGATTCATTAAAGCCAAAACTAAAAGAAGTCATAATGATGTACGAAATAGATGGGCTAAGTTATGAATACATTGCAAAAGAACTTAATTGTCAAATCGGAACAGTAAAATCAAGGCTATTCAACGCAAAGAAGGAACTCGCAATCTTACTAGAAGATATGCTTTAAAGAAAGGATTATTTTATGAAGAAAACTCTAATTTTAGCATCAATAATTGCATTAACAATGACAAGCACAGCTTATGCTAGTACAACAACAGCAACAAAAGTACAAACTCCTGCCCAAAAAGGACAAATGATGCCACCACCTAGAGAATTTAAAGGTGACAGACATAGAGCTGAGTTTGAAAGACGCTTAAACTTAACAGAAGCTCAAAAAGCAAAAATTGAAAAGAACAGAAAAGCTGATATGGCTAAATTAAAACCTATCAAAGAACAAATTCGAGCTAAAAAAGAAGCAAAATTTGAAATCATCAAAAAATACGAAGAAACTAACCCTGATTTAATTAAATTAAACAAAGAAATCAAGGCTTTAAAAGAACAAGAACACAAAATTAAGGAAGCTAATAGAAAATCTTTTGAAGCATTGTTAACAAAAGAACAAAAAGCTGAACTTGCAAAAATGAAAACTGAACGAGAAAAGAATTTTAAAGGTCACAGACCTCATCACCCAGAAGGTCGTCCACCATTTGAAAAATAATAAATAAAATATGGCGCTTTGCACAATGTGCAAAGCGCCATATTTTGTATTATATCTTTATATATTGAACCATATAGAGATTTTGTTATATACTAGGAATATGAAGTTTTATCCATTTGAAGTAAATACAGGTGCAGTCAATATGCAAATTGACAGAGAGCTTTTAGAGAATGCTATTAGCAAGCAGTCTAAAGAGCCTATTTTTAGACTGTACGGCTGGAGTCCTGCTTGTGTTTCTCTTGGACGAAACCAAAAGGCTGATTTTTTAGATAGAAATTTACTTAAGGATAAAAACATACATGTAGTTAAGCGTTTAACAGGTGGTAGAGCGCTTTTACACGACAAAGAAATTACATATAGCTATATCGCACCATTCTACACTTTTGAACATGGTGACAGCATTGTTGGAACTTACAAAGAAATTGGACAAATCTTCATTGAAAAATTTAAAAAATTGGGTATTGAACTTGAATATCAAGACAAACGCCATACCAATATGAATATTAATTATTGTATGCAAGTAACAACAAGCGCAGATTTATGCTACAAAGGTAAAAAACTTATTGGTTCTGCACAATTTAGAAAAGAAGGCTATGTGTTGCAACACGGCTCAATTTTATTCAACTACAATAAAGACTTATTAGAAAATGTATTCAAGGAGAGCATTGACACAAGCCATATTACCTGCATGAATGATATTGACGAACATATTACTTTTGCAGATGTTTTAAGCCTATGGGACGAATGTTAATAATGAATTTTAAGGAAAAATACGAAGATATAAAAAAACTTGTTGCTGATGAACTATACAAAGTTGAAAATAACTTGACTGATTTTTATTGTGGCAATGATGAACTTCAAAAGGCGCTTGTAGAAATAATAAAAGCACCCTCAAAGAGAATTCGCCCGCTTGTTGCGATACTTTACCTAAAAATGTATGGTGCTGAAATCACACCCGCTCAGCTTGAAATTCAATCTGCAGTAGAATTAATCCACAATGCAACGCTTATTCACGATGATGTTATTGACAAATCTTCAAAACGTCGTGGACATAAGACATTGAACGAAGAATTTGACAACAGCCTAGCGGTTGTAACGGGTGATTTTCTTTTAACTACTGCCATAAAAAAATTGTTAAGCGTGAAATCCTTTGATATTTTAGAACTTTTCAATCTTTCAATAAAGAAAATGGCTATTGGTGAAATCCATCAATATTACGACAAATTCAAACTTACAGACTTTGATAAATATCTAGACCGATGCAAACACAAAACTGCTGAATTGTTTATGGCATCAATCGTAAGTAGCGCAATGGTTGCAGACTTAGACACAAATTCAGCAAAAGATTTTGCAAAAAGATTTGGCATTTCCTTCCAAATCCGAGATGACTTGTTGAACGTAATCTCAACTGACGACGACAAGCCTAAAAACAATGACATTGAAGAAGGTATTTACACAGCTCCAATGATTTTTGCAAAAGACGTAAAGAATATCGCTTACGGCATTGAAAAAACAAAGGAATTGTTAGATAATTATATCAATCGTGTAAAAAAATGCTTGGACAAGGCTCCAGAGAATAAATACAAACACGCATTATTAGAGTTATTAGATTTATTAAAGATATGCTAAAAGAAGATTTAAACAACATACGCAATGTGCTAAAAGATAAACAGTTATTAAAAAAGAAACTAAAAGCAACGCTAAAAGAAACTGTTGAGACAGTTGTTTTTGTCGTTGTAATGGTTATCATAATCAAATTTTTCATTGGTGAAATTCGTTGGATTCCATCTAGCTCAATGCACCCAACACTTTTAGAAGGTGATAGAATCTTTGTTGAGCGTTTTTCACGTTTTTACGAAGCACCTAAGCGTGGCGATATTATGGTATTCTACCCACCTATGGTTCACCTAGAAGCAACACCAATGAAGATTTTCGAGCGTTTAACAGGCTTTTTCTGCGATGATATTGCATTTATCAAACGTGTAGTTGGTATGCCTGGAGATAAAATTGAAATCAAAAAACTTAAAGACGGCGCTTTTGAAGTTTTTGTAAACGACAAGCCTCTTAACGAGCCTTATATAAAAAGCAAATATGACTACAATGATTGCACAGCAGCAATGCATTGTGGACCTATGATTGTACCAGAAGGTGAATACTTTATGATGGGTGACAACAGAGGAAACTCTCAAGATAGCCGTTATTGGGGCTTTTTGCCACAAGAAAGATTTATTGGAAAAGCTGTTACAATTATTTGGCCATTTAGACGAGCAAAAGTTTTTTAAACTTTGTTAAGAATTTGGCATGGGTCAAAAAATACAGTATCATATTGTTATGAAAAACAGTATGATTCTTATCGTCGATGACGAACAAATGGTTACATCTGCATTTAGAACACTTTTAAAAATGGAAGGCTACACAAACTGCAAGGCTTTCAACAATCCTATTGAAGCGGTCGAGTTTTTAAAAGGCAACAAACCAGATATAATTATATCTGACTTTATTATGCCTGAAATGAATGGCTTAGAATTTTTGTCAGAAGCTAAAAAAA
This sequence comes from Candidatus Melainabacteria bacterium, assembly GCA_003258725.1. Classification (GTDB taxonomy): domain Bacteria; phylum Cyanobacteriota; class Vampirovibrionia; order Gastranaerophilales; family Gastranaerophilaceae; genus UBA6984. The sequence goes on along the minus strand of QHMG01000004.1, from coordinate 444,803 downwards.
TGTACCCAGATGTAAGTAAAATACTACTTACAGGATATGCCGATAAAGAAAACGCAATTCGTGCGATTAACGAAATCGGATTATACAAATATATTGAAAAACCTTGGGATAACGACGATTTAATCATTACAATTCAAAATGGTATTGAAAGAAGCAACTTGCTTGATAAACTTCACGAAAAAATTGATGAACTTGAAGTTGCGAAAAAAGAATTAGAAAAATATTCACACAACTTGGAAGATTTAGTTGCAGAAAAAACTGCAGACTTGATGAAAACACACTCTCAATTAAAGAGTATTGTAACATATTGCGCTGACGGCATTATTATCACCGACAAATTAGGTAATATTGAACAAGTCAACCCAGCGACAGAAAATCTTTCAGGTTTGTCACAAAGTCACTTGCTAAATACAAACTTGTCAAACTTGGTATTTGGTAAGAACTTAAACGAAATTTTCGACGAATGTATTGATGAAGGCGAAGCAGTTTTAAGAGATTGCTATATTGTAAATACATTGAGCGAAAAACACATTCCTGTTGAAGTTAGTTTTGCCCTAATTGCAACAGAAGACGACAACGACCCACAACAAAAATTCGTTGGCGTAATTAGAGATGTAAGTGTGCAAAAAGAAACAGATAGGCTTAGAGATGATTTTATAGCAACACTTACGCACGATATGAGAACCCCACTTACAGCAGCAATTCAAACGCTAGACTTTTTCTTAGACGGGACAGTAGGCGAGTTGAATGAAAGACAACACATGCTGTTATCAACTATGAAAGCAAATAATGAAGGACTTTTAGGGCTTGTAAACAGCTTATTAACTGTGTACAAGTTCGATGCAGGCAAAATTGAATTAGTGAAGAGTAACTTTAACATCAAAGACCTTATTATGCAACGCTATGAGGAGTTAAAACCTCTTGCAGATAAGAAGGATATTGAATTTAAGGTTACGTTTGAGGCAAATGACGATTTGTTAATTACAGCAGACCGCCAAGAAATTGGTAGAGTAATAGCTAACTTGTGCGGTAATGCTGTAAATTACACAAATCCACACGGCAAAATTGAAGTTATAGCCAAAGAACAATCTGGCGACTTCTTGTTCTCTGTTACTGACACAGGAAACGGCATACCAAAAGAGGACATTCCTCACTTATTTAAGCGTTTTTCTCAAGGAACAAGCAAGAAACGCTCGACAGGTACAGGTTTGGGGCTATATCTTTCAAGACAAATCATTGAAGCTCACGGCGGAAAAATTTGGCTTGAAAGCAAAATCAATCAAGGTAGCGAATTTTCATTTATCTTAACAGATGTTGTTGCAACACCAAGTAAAGAAAGGCTTACAGTATAATGGCTAACGTAAAAGTACTTATTGTAGAAGATCATTTAATGGTTAGAATGGGCTTGTCTTTAGTATTGGAAAAAATTGGTGATATCGACCTTATTGGCGAGGCAGAAGACGGATTGGAAGGCGTTGAAAAAACTCGTGCACTACTTCCAGACGTAGTTTTAATGGATATAGGTTTACCAACAATTGATGGTATTGAAGCGACAAAAAGAATTAAAGAAACTAATCCAGAAATAAAAGTTTTAATGTTTACATCACGAGACAGCGAAGATGACGTTCTTTCTGCATTTGAAGCAGGAGCAAACGGTTATATTATGAAGGGTGCTAACGCAGAACAAACCGAACGTGCGATTAAGTCTGTTTCAGAAGGCTCTGGCTGGTTAGACCCACAAATTGCAAGAATTGTATTATCGAACATTCAACGCTCAAACAAACCAACAGGCGTTGCAACTGGTGAAATCAACTACAAAGACGGCAAAAACCTTTACGGACTAACAGAAAGAGAAATGGAAATTCTTTCACTTATGGTTGAAGGACTTTCAAATCCTCAAATTGCAGACCGTTGTTTCATTTCTAAATCTACGGCAAAAGCCCACGTACACAGCATTTTACAAAAATTATGCGTTACAAAACGTACAAAAGCTGTTAATATCGCAATGACACAAGGGCTTGTTTAATATGCTACGCAAGGTTTTAACAGGAATTATAGGACTTCAATTAATCGGAGTTTCTTGTTGTTTTGCTCTAAATAACAACGAGTGGGATTACAGGAGCAAAGTTCATCAACAAGAAGCAAAAGAAAATTATGAAAAAAGTTTAATGCCTAAATCTGGCTATATGACGGTGCAAGAGTACGAAAAAGAGTCTATGGCAAAAGACAAATCTCAAGGTACAGGCGAATATATCAAAAAGGTTGAAGATAGCAAAATGGTCTATATTCCGCAACCTCATTACAAATTGGTGCGATACAACAATCCACCAGGAAGTCCTGAAATGCACCTTCACAGAAGTTTGTTTCATGAAAAACAAGAACTTCCAACAGCTTTAATTGCGCCTGATGTATCAATGATGATTCAGCCAATCGTAAGCTATTATTCAAAAACAAAATCAACAGATTGTGATGTTTATATTGTTCCATTAAGACAAGGACAAACAGACGTCGACAAGGTAAAAAGCGCCAATATTGCAGCTAAAGACCCTAAGCCAATCTTTTCAACAGACAGAACCGTTATTGAATATGGAACATTTAGAACCATTACACCCGTTGATTTTTCAGCTGATATGAGATACGTAGTAGCAAAAGAAAAAACAGGTAATGTCGAAGACGGTATTTGGCAAACCGAAATGCTCGTTTATGACTTTTTGACTAAAAAGACCGTTAGAGTACCTGAAATCAGAGAGGCTATTCGTTACTATTGGCGCACAACAAAGAATATGGACATAAAAGAACTTCGCTGGGATATTTACCCACTTGGTTTTTCTGTTAAAAATCCAGACAGAATTCTTGTCGCTGCGTATGCTTTTGCTGGTAATCCGCCTAGATGTCTTGGCATTTGGAGTATTGACGTAAAAAGCGAGCAAACACGACTTGAAAGCGTTATGGATAATGGCATAGAGGTTAGCACAATCGGTTTAAAGATTATTGAAGACGGAATCATTGACCCTGAAAGCGTTGAGGCTGAAGCTAAAATGGCTGAGGCTTACGAAAAAGACAAGGCTAAAAACGAGAAAAAAGCTGAAAAAGAACGTAGAAAACAACTTAAAAAGCAATACAAAGAAGAAGTAAAAGAAATTAAAAAAGAATATAATGAACTTAAAAAAGAGGACACTTCAAAAGATAGTAGAAGTGACAAGGTTCATAGCTATATTCCACTATACAAGATTAAAGGCGGAAAGCCAACAGGCTTTGAAGACGCTATCAGAAGACCTTAGGCACATTTTAGCTCTTGGGCTTCTAATAAAATATTTTTAATCAAACGTCTTAAACGCACGTTAGTAAAGCCTTTTACTAATTCCTCTTTCTCTTTTCGAGTCAACTTTTTGATACGACACTCCTCTTTCATAGCTTCTGATTTTGTCTTAAATTCCGCTAAATAGGCTATATTCAAAGGTTTATTGGCACGAGTGTATTTTGCACCTGTACCAGAAATGTGTTTTATGTAACGGTGTTCAATATCGTCTGTATAACCGCAATAGTAGGTATTTCGGTCAGTTAAGAGTAAATAAGTGTAATATTTTTTCTTATTCATAACAATTATGATATACTAAAACTATGATTAAAAACTCATTAAAATATACGAAAAACTATTATAACTTGTCAGACAAGATTAAATTAGCCTTGAAATATCTTGAACAAAACGACCTAAAAGAGTGTGAAAACGGGCATTATGACATTTTAGGCAATGACGTTTATATTAATATTCAAGACTATACATCAAAGTCTGAAACACAAGGTAAATGGGAAGCTCACAGGAAATATATCGACATACAGTTTATGATTAAAGGTTCTGAAAGAATTGGAGTTGGTGAAATAGACAATTACCAAACATCTGAGGCTTATGACGAAGCAAAAGACCTTGAATTTCTTAACACAACAAACGATAAGCACCAATTTATAAATATGTGCGAAAACGATTTTATTATACTTTATCCACAAGATGTTCACATGCCTCAAATAGCTATGGACACACCGTCTTACGTAAAAAAAGCAGTTGTAAAAATAAGCATATAAAAACTCCAGATAAGCGAAATCGGTACACAAGAATTTTAATGCCTATCTGAAGCTCTTATCGCACAAGTGCGACAAATTTATAAGTGTTTAATTTTTATACTATGGAATTATGATATGAAAATCAGCCGATTACTCGGCTCGTAACATGATAAAGGAGTATGGTAAGGTAAGTTATCTAGGGAATAATATAAAGAATGGTTATATATTATATATGCCCTTGTAACCATGTTTAATAACGCTTTTTTAGTAAATATTAAGAATATTTAATTATTCTACGATTTTACCTTCAAAAAGGTCTTTCACCATACGAACTTGATCTGAAACAGTTTCACTCTCAATTTTATTTTCAGTCTTTTCACTTGGAACTTCTACTTCTACTAACTCAACCATATCAGGATCAGAGGTTGGTTTTTCTACGTCAACAACCGTTGTAGTAAGAGTTTCAGCCTCTTGCTTTTTTTCTGGTAATGGTTCTTCGTGAGAAGGTTCTTCTTTTAGTTGTTGTGGCTTTGGAGTTGACTTTGCAACCTCTTGTTTTGGCGCTGATGTAATATTTATTTGCGAATCAGATGGTAAAGGTTGCCTAATTACAACATTAGAGCCTTTTTGACTAAATAATTTATCTACAGCATCAACAATAGTCTTCTTTTTGGCATCTTCACTCCATTGTTTAACAAATATTTCTTGCTTAATTGCAATAACGACGCTTTCTGGAGTAATTTCAACAGGTTTGCCTAATTGCTTCAATAACTCTCTAGTAGGGGTACTTGTAATGTTAGAAAGCAATTCATGCCACATTGTAACCAAATCTGCATGATCATAGCTTGAAGTATTAACGGCAGGAAAAGCATCTTCTTGAGATGTTTCAACTGGTTTCTCAATAGCTTTAGGCTGTTCAACTTGTATTTTAGGTTCTTCCACAGGTGTCTCAACTTTAGTTGTAACTTCCTCTTTAACCTCTTTTACTTCTGGCGCTACATGGTGAACTTCATTCACAACAGGGGTATGAACTGGTGCACTTGCAGGTTTCATAGACGGTTTTTGAACAGGAGCTGGCGGAGTCTTGTAATTAGGCATTACAACCTCATGAGCAACCTCACCGCCTTCTAACCTTGCAATTCTATTTTGCAAATCAAGAAGTTTTGAATTTTCTGCCAAATTTGCCAAATCAATCATTGCAACTTCAAGCCACAAATGCTGATTAGTCGTCATTTTAAGCTCTTGAATGTAGTGTTGAATCTTATCAATCAAGAACACTATTTGTTGAGTTTCAAGCTCGCTAGCTTGCTCTTTAAGGGTCTTGGCTTGGCTTTCGGTCGTTTGAGTAAGCTCAATTACAAGCTCTGACTTACAATTTTTAACAATTAACAGATTTTTAAAATAGTTTAACAAATTCATTAAAATTTGAGTTGGTTCATTACCAGAATTATAGATTTCGTTAAAAATTTCTATTGCATTATTTGGCTGAGAAGCAATTATACATTGAGACAGGCGGTGTAAAACATCAAAAGACAAACGACCTAAAAGCATATTGATATCTTCTGTTGTAATCGCATGTTCTGTATCTAAAACGCTCAATTGGTCTAAAAGTGCTAAACTATCACGCATTCCGCCCGCAGCATTCTTAGCAATTGTCATAAGTGCATCGTCTTCAATATTAATATTTTCTTGTTTTGAAACATATTTAAGATGATTTACAATGTCGTCAGTTGTAATACGCTTGAAATCAAACCTTTGGCAACGACTCTTAATAGTGTCTAAAACCTTGTGAACTTCCGTTGTTGCAAGAATAAACACTACATTTTCTGGGGGTTCTTCCAAAGTCTTTAAAAGTGCGTTAAATGCTTGTGTTGTAAGCATGTGAACTTCGTCGATAATATAAATTTTGTATTTACCGTTTACTGGCGCATACTGAATTTTCTCCAAGATATTTTGCGCATCATTTACTGAACGATTACTTGCTGCATCAATTTCAATTACGTCAATCGGAGTTGAGTTGATAATATCAAGACAGCTAGGACATTTGCCACAAGGGTGTGTAGTAGGTCCATTTACACAGTTTAAGGATTTAGCAAGAATTCTTGCTGTTGAGGTTTTACCTGTTCCTCTAGGACCTGTAAACAAGTACGCATGAGCAATTTTGTTAAGCTCAATAGCATTTGTTAGCGCCTTTTTAACGTGTTCTTGACCAACAATTTCTTCTAAAGTCTGTGGTCTATATTTTCTGTATAACGGTATATATTTTTCATTCATGTTATTATTATATATTAAGAATGAGGTTATGAGAAGTATTATGAATTTAATTAAACCTAAAAAATTAGAAAAAGGCGATACAATCAGTATTATAGCACCTTCTGGCGGTGTTGAAAGTAATGAGAATTTATTAAGAGCCACTAGATATTTTGAAAATTTAGGTTATAAGGTTAAATGCGGTAAGAATGTTCTAAAACTCAATAAATACCTAGCAGGCTCAGATGAAGAACGTCTTGAGGACTTACATAGCGCATTTGAGGACAAAGATATTAAAGCAATCATAGCTCTACGAGGTGGTTACGGCGCAATTAGACTTGTAAACAAAATTGATTACAGTTTAATCAGAAATAACCCAAAGATTTTCGCTGGACATTCAGATATAACCGCTCTTTCAGCAATGATACTAAAATACGCAGGGCTTGTAACCTACTCTGCGCCGATGATTAACGGTGACTTTGGGGCAAAAGACCTTAATAAATTCACGCTAGATGAGTTTTTTAAAACGGTCACAACTGACGAAAAACAAGAGCATAAAGCAATAGAAATAATTAGAGAAGGTAAAGCCTCTGGTATAACCTTTGGTGGAAACCTCGCAACTCTTGTATCACTTTGTGGACTTGATTTTATACCTGATGAAAAGTTCATTTTCTTTGCTGAAGACTTAAACGAACCTGTTTATAAATTAGACAAAATGTTTACTCAATTAATAAACCTTGAACAATTCCGTAAAAACATTGCAGGGATTGTTTTTGGAGAGTTTTTAGATATTGATAATCAAGAATGGCTAAAAGATTTAGAAAATGAACTTGCACAAGAGTTAAAAGTGCCTGCTATCAGCGGTTTGAAGATTACTCATGCAAGAGAAAAGCTGACTATTCCTATTGGAACTGAGTCAGCTATCTCTAATGATTATTTTATCTTTTAAATATTATCTGCAAGATGTTTGATTTTGCCAACCTAATTTTGCACTAGTATTACCCTTCAAACATTTACCGTCTGAACTATTAACATCTGTGTAATCCATGTTACCATTAGTTACTACCCAAGCTGTACAACCTGTACCAGCATTACCAGCTGCAACTGTTGTAATACAATTTTCTTTGAACTTAGCATTTGTATCACCGTCCATACCTACAGGGTATAAACCATGTCTTGTAATGTAGAATGCGAACAAGTCACGTCCCCAAATTGATTTACCTTTGCTAGCACCGTTAATATCAACTGTAATAACACCACAAACCTTGTGTAAGTCTGGTAACGAAGCGTTATTTGAAGTTACGTCTTTGTTACAATCTTTAGAAGAAGTTTGTTCTAAGTAAAAACCTACTGCTGAATCATCAGCTAAAACAACCTTGCCTAAAGTAGAACCTTTTGCAGCTGTTGTAACAGAACCATCTAGTTTCATAAAGTTTGCTGTGTTTTGAGTACCAAAGCAACCTGTATCGTCCGCTGATGTGCTACAAACTTTAGTAAGTTTCATAGTACCTGTCATTCTTTGAGTGAAAGTATTTGTGTTAAGTGTTGTCCAATCGTCTAAAGAGCCGTATTGAGCTTCAGCACGACCAAATGCATCTTCCAAAATAGCTTGAGTTTTTTTCAATTTTGTAACTACTTCTTTAGAGTTTGTTTCGTTTGAAAGAGTAGGAATTGTTAACGATGCAATTACACCGATAATCCCAATAACGATAAGTGTTTCTGCCAAAGTGAATGCAGATTTTTTAAAATTCATTTTCATTTAAACCTCTTTTTATTCAAAAAAATATTAAAAAACTATTTAACATTATAACACATACAAGACAATATTGTCAATAAAAAGAGGACGTTTTTGACGTCCCCTTTTCAAAAGTTTTATTTAATACCTAACATCTTTTTATACCAAGAGAAAGACTCAATCTCAATGCCGTTAAAGTAGTCTTCATGCATTGATTTTTCAAGTAAATTTCAAATTCGTCCATGTTCTTACTTTGAACCTTTTTCTCGCTTAGTTTTGACGATGTCATAATAAATATCTCCTTCTTTTGGGTTAACATATAGTCTAAAAAGCCTGAAAATAATATTTGCTAGCGATTCGTCAAATTCGTAATAAAAGTTAACACATAGTAATCCATAAAAAACGTTTTACCCAGCCTGAAACAATGATAGACATTACACTAAACATAAAGTCATAAAGAATTTTTGTACCACTTTGCGCTATAATCCACCCCAACAAAAGTGAGTTTGAAACTTGGCTGATTACACCAATAAATAAGGAGTAAAAAATTCCAATTATATGAATTACCAAAACAGCTACAATAGAGGCTTGTAGGATATTTTTAAAGCAAAAATTATTTTTCAAAATAGATGAAGCAAAGAACACTGCTGGAATATAAGCTAAAATATAGCCAAAATTAGCATTCATAATGTATTTTGGACCACCGCCTAAAGCAAAGACAGGGTAAACAAACAAACCTATTGCAATATAGACCAACACTGCAATTATGCCAAATACTTTACCCAACAACGCTGCAATAAATAGAATTACAGGCACTTGAGGAATATATCTGTAATACTTAAAAAAGTGTTCTTTAATAATTGTTGGAGTGATTCCGTCATTTAAATATGTCAAAAAGTCCGCAGGAATTATAAAATGGGTAAACGAAATTTGTGTAAACGTTGCAATAATAATCATAAAGACACACAAGCAAGTCAAAATTAGCGTACCTAGTGTCATTTTCACAGGTTCGCCGTTGTACTTAAATACGTTTTCTTTCTTAACTTTTGCTGGTTTTTCAATTATCATAATACTTTACGTCCACTTTTTCGTCTAAAGCGCTTACGTTTTTTGCATACTGCTCTTTAAATTTATCCCAAAAAATGTTTTCTGTCCACATTATCAAGGCATCTTCATTGTTATCTTGATAATAGCCTTTTCTTGTTCCTAGAGATTTAAAAGAATACTTCTCATACAGCCCAATTGCAGGCGCATTGCCTATTCTAACCTCTAATGTCAAATATTTTATTTTTTCTTTAAAACAGTTCTCAATTACTGTTCTTAATAGACTTTCGCCAATATGCTTACGTCTAAAATCAGGACTTATAGCCAAATTCGTAATATGAGCCTCGTCAATTACAAACCACGAGCCAATATATCCCATTAAAGTATCGTTTTCATCAAACGCACAGTAGTATCTAGCCAAATTATTATTCAATTCAGAGTAAAAAGAGTCCTTAGACCAATGATGCTCGCCATAGGTTGCTTCTTCAATCGCTATAACACCGTCTATATCTTGCTTTTGCATAGGACGTATTTTTATTAAACTCTTTTCCATAATTTGATTTTACAATAAAAACAAAAACTTGTAAAACTAGCGTTTTTAAAGGATAATAAAGGCATGCCTAATTACTCAAAAATGTTTGATTTAGCCAGAAATTTGTATGCCTTACCTAGTTATAACTCTAGATATGGCAGAGCATTAATGCCTTTGAGGTATTTTTTTGAGCTAACATACAGATGCAATCTACAATGTCCGTATTGTTATGTAGGCGAAGACCGCAACAAGCAAGAACTTTCAACAGAGGAATGGTTCAAAATCATTGACCAAGTGCCGTTTTATAGCTTTATAACTCTTGTTGGAGGCGAACCATTAATCAGAAAAGATTTTATTAAAATACTCGAAAAGGCTTGTAAAAAGACACTTTCAAAGGTTAATGTGGTTTCAAACGGCATACTTATTAATGATGAGATAATTGAAGCATTTATAAGAACAAAAATGTTGTTATTATCCGTATCTCTAGACGGTTACGGCAAAAATCACGACCTAAACCGCAACAAAGACGGCATTTTTGACAAAATAATGACTAATTTAGACAACTTAAATTCACGCAAAAAGCGCCCTATGGTTGACATTAAGACCATTGTTTTAGAAAACAACCTTGATGATTTACCAAAGTTGTTCAAATTGTGTGATGACAAGGGTTTTGAGTTTTTGTCTATCTCGTTTTTACGTAATAACAACTTGAAACAGAATTCAATTCTCCACGATAGCTTTATTGAGGAGTTTAACGGCAATTACCCTATAAAAAAATACTTTGATATGGAGCATTTCAAAGAGGTTTACAAAGAGATTGAAAGCCTACAAAAGCGTTCAAATGTACGTTTGCGCTTTTCACCAAAATTTGAAAACTGCCCTAACACCTTGTCAGCAATAGAAAACTTCTTTAACACTTCGGCTGAAACACCGATAAATGAAATATATGAGCCTTGTAAGTTTCCGTTTTCTAACACCTTCATTACACCTGCGGGGGATATGTACCCTTGTCTTTCAATGAAAATGGGCAATGTAAGAGAGAACTCTATAAAAGAAATCTTTAACAAGCCACATTATTGTTGCTTTAGAAAGAATCTTAAAGTTGCAAAGGTCTTTGGTGCCTGTCAGATGTGCTGTGAATTAGACTTAAAGCATTAAATTTAAAGAATTTCAAACCGTCATGTCCGTAAAAATACGTACGTAAAAATTCGTACGTTTTAAAACGGACTTTTTTTTGAAAAAAATTTTGTATAATAAAAACACAAATTCGGATAAGGTTCACGCCCTCGATGGCAAAACTGTTTGGCGAATTAATACGGGGCAAACTATGCCTTTACACAGTCGGAGAAGAAATATGGGATATGTTCACTGTTGCAGTGGCTTAAGAAAGTGCAAAACTTTCAGCGTTAAGCCTTATGACAACTACATTTTTTGCGAGTTAGATTACTTGGAAAGCTGTCCAATATGTGGAAACACCGTTTTACAATTAACGAGACTCAACAATAACAACGAAATATCAGTTTACAGATTAAAAAATAAGAAAGCTAAGAAATTTTTTGAGAAGATAAAATCAAGCATTATATCTGAAAAGCATTATAATTACTCATCATTAAGTCGTTCACAAGGACGCTTTTACTTATACTACAACGAATACGGGGTAAAAAAGAAATGTTTTTCAAACTTAAGCACAATGACTTTAGGTAAATTATAAGATACAGGCATATATATAAACTTATTTTTTTATGTCAAGTGTAAGATGATAATTAATGGATTAGTTAGTGGGGAAAAAATGAAAGAATTATCACGAAGAGAAAATGAAATTATCGAATTATTAATTAGCGGTTACGATTATAGCGACATTGCTAAATCTTTGCGCATATCAGCTAGAACCGTACAAACTTACATTGAAAGAATTATTAACAAATTGAACGCAAGCAACAAAGTTTCAGCAGTTGCAAATTACATGAAATTACAATACGAAAAATAAAGCGAGGGTTTATGAAAAGAATCATTATTCACTGGACAGCAGGTAATGCTGTTCCTAATTCTTATGAAAAAAATTGCTATCACTATCTTGTAGACAGTTACGGCAAAATTTACAAAGGAAAATTCAAACCAGAAGCAAATGAAATATGCAGAACAGGAATGTACGCACCTCATACAGGCGGTGGGAATACAGGTTCAATAGGGATTTCAATGTGCGGAATGTTTGGGTTTAAAAACAAATATTCTATTGGAAAATATCCTATCACAAGAGTTCAATTTGAAGCATCAATGCAATTAGCAGCAAAAATTGCTAAAAAATATGACATAGAAATTACACCAGAGACTGTTTTAACTCATTACGAATTTGGGAAATCTCACCCAAAAACAACCAGTGCAGGGAAAATTGACATAATTTTCTTACCGCCATACTCATGGGTAGAACCGCAAGAGGTAGGAAAATTCATTCGTACAAAGGTTAAATGGTATTTGCAAAGAGAAAAATAAGGGGACAAAATGGAAACTTTTTACTACAACTTATCAGGCGGAATTAACCAAGCCTCAACGAAAACAGAGCTTGGACTTAATACAAAAAACATATTTTGGTCTGATGCGGAAAATGTTGAAATATTTTTGAATAAAGGAATTATCAGACAAAAAGGGAATGTTTTATATTGCGAAATTCCAATAACAGAGCCTATTACAAAGCTACACGAATTTGGAAGTAGCTCTAACAACAGGCTTTTAATCACAACGGCAAGCGGAAAAATCTACATTTACAACCCAAAAAGCGACAGTTTTACAGAACTTGAAAGAACACTTAAATCTCAATCGCCTGTATTTACAAACTTTTTGAACGGTGTAATTATCTCAAGTCTTTTAGACAAAATGTTTTACATAAAACAAAATGGCGAAATAGTTGATTGTGAAGTGAAAGACGGCAACAACAAAGAGGTTTTAAGCGAAGTAATTGCAACTTACAAAGGCAGAGTATGGCTTGCATGCGGTTCTAGTTTATATTTTTCAGCACTTGGAAGCTATTCTGACTTTTCGACCGAGAACGACGCAGGTTACATCAAAGATTTTTACACAGACACAGACGACATAATTGCCATAAAGCCTTACAAAGACTATCTCGCAATCTACAAAAAACATCGAACATATCTTTTGAGCGGAACTTCGCCCGACAATTTTGCAATAATTCCTTTTGCCGACAAAGGCGCAGAAACTCATAACGGCATTGTAAATGTTGCAAACAAGGAGTTTTTCTTCTCAAATTCTGGAATTTACACGCTTGAAGTAGGGGAATTAAATCAGATTTTATTAGGTAGCGATATAACTCAAAAAATAAATTCAGAGTTTCAAAAGTTTGACAAAAACAGGTTAAAAGAGGTTTTTGCGCTAAACTACGAGGCAAAAAATCAAGTTTGGTACTTTATTCCATATAACAATGACAATTATTTTCACACAATTTGGATTAACGACATTATCAATAAGGCTTGGTATAAAAGAGTTTTGCCTCAAAATATCGTTAGTGCTTGTATTTTTGGTGACGACATTTTAACAGCGGACAAAGACGGAAAAATTTATAAGGAAAATTTTGGAAACAGTTTTGACGGAAAACCGATTAAATTCAAATGGAAATCACCTTTTTTGTCAATTGGAAGTCCAACAATCAGAAAAACTATTGATGAATTTTACTTCATTTTAGATGAAAGTTACGAAAACTGTTTTAACTTCTCTGTTTACAAGAATTATGACAGCGAAAGTCGAGACGATAGCGATTTAATCTACTCATCAAACTTTGAAAACCTTGTATGGAGTAAAGAAAACAGTCTTTATCCTCTAAACGACACTTGGAGTGACGATGACAACGAGGCAATTTGGGCATTAGATAGCGAAAGTGCCTACAAAGCAGAAATTTCAGAGGCAAATTACGCAATACAACTGTGCGTTGAGGGAAATCAACTAGAGCACAATGTTGCAATCATTGGAATTGAGTTCAAAGAAATTTTTAATGAAGATTAAAAATTTTTGATAACTTGAGGACAAAAAATTATGCAAATAATACGTAATATGTCAGGCAATGCCTGACATACTTAACTCTACTTATACGATATCAGCGCACCTATACATTAATGTCTAGGCGCATCTTTTACAGTACACATAAAACAGAAAGGAAAAACAATGACTGAATCACAATCAACTGAAGTTCAAAACTCAAACGCTTATTCTGCGTTTATTCCACAAATCTGGAGTCAAAAATTAAACACCATGCTTGAAAAAAATTGCGTCATGATGCAATGCGTTAACCGCAATTACGAAGGCGAAATTAAAAATCAAGGTGACAAGGTTAAAATTATCACGCCTGCTGACGTTACAATCTCAACAGTCGGCTCTGAAAACATTTCTTACAGCGAGTTGTCACCAACCTCTCAAGATTTAACAATCGACCAAAAGAAATATTTTGCCTTCAAAATTAACGATGTAGCGCAAGCTCAAGCAAACCAAAGTATTATGGAAGCTCATTTAACAAATGCAAAAAAAGCAATTGAAGAAGTTCAAGATTCTTACCTTTTAGGTATGCACACAAACGTTGATGCAGATAATACCGTAGGTTCAGAAGATACAGCCGTAACTTTAGACAAGACAACAATCTACGCAAAATTTGTTGAATTAGCCTTAAAACTTAAAAACGCAAACGCTTTAACAGGCGACAAAAAGCCTTGGGTTGTAATCAACCCCACAATTGAATCGTACTTGTTACAAAGCACCGAATTCATTGGCGCACATAACGTTGCTGATGAAACATTAAGACAAGGTTCTATCGGTAGAATTGCAGGTATGGACGTTTTGGTCAGCACAAACTTAACTTCAACATCAGGTCTATTCTATGTTTTAGCTGGCACAAACGATGCAATAACTTTTGCATCTCAACTTTCAAAAGTCGAATCTCTACGAGACAAAGATTCTTTTGCTGACCTTGTTAGAGGCTTATACCTTTACGGTGCAAAAACAGTTCAGCCAAAGGCTTTAGCAAAAATGGTTGTGGCTGATCCAAATGCAAAAACTCAAGATGAAAACACTAATACTCCTTAATTTATACGGTAAACACTATTATGCGCAAAGAGCTTTGCTCTTTGCGCCTTTTTATGAGGTAAAAAACAATGTTTGAAAATTTAAAAGATACAATATCAGATTTAGCCTATGGGGCTGTAAGTTATGCAGAGAACGCATTAAAGACAAGTTCTGGACAAACAAAAAAACGTACGGCAATTGAATTTGTAATTACTAGAATTCCTGTACCTATTCCATTTAAGCCAATTGTAGCAATGCTTTTGGCTACATTTATTGATGAAGCTATTGAAAAAGCTGTTAAATACATGAACCAAGTTAAAAATGAGGATTAAAAAATGTCAGAAAACCAACAAGAAACAACATCTCAAGCCGAACAACAAGCAGAAAAACAAGAAATTCAAAGTAAATTTGAAGATAAACTTGGCTTAAATTCAGAAAAAACAACGCAAAAATCGCTAATTCCGGAGGAATTTAAAAAGAATTTGAACAACCTTCAAATCGTTTTAAATTCAGGTTTAATCAACCCGCTACAAGGTCAAAATTTATTGAACCATATAATTCAAGAGGCGTTAAAAATGAATGTACAAAACACGCAGGAAGATTTAACCACTCAAATTAGCGATAAAAACACTGTTTTTGAAGAATTTGCAAAGAAAAATCCAAATTTTTTCAATATTGACGGACGAAGTGAAATTCTAAATTACTTAAAATCCGACAATATTTCTGTTGACAAAGATGAACTTTCTAAAATTTCTAAAATTGTTGAAGCTGTTGAAGCCTCTGCCATTGAAAGATATTTGCAGAAAGTAGCGCACGAACAAAATCTTGAAAAGGCTAATTTACAAGCTAAACAAAAACTTCAAGCTAATGCACAAAATACAAAGAGCGAATGTAAAAACTTTTCACCGTTTACTCGTGAGCAAATCGGCAAAATGACAAGTGCTGAATACCTTAAAAACGAACCATTAATTATGGAGCAATTGAAAAAAGGGTTAATAAAATAGCACTTTTAATCCTAGTCCCCACCCTTCCGCACCCTTTGGGTGCGGGTTAGGGGGTATACATAAAAACAATAACAAGGAGAACAGATGAATTATCTTGAAATAATTAACAAGTGTCTAATGGAATTGAACTATAAAAAAGTCCGAACTTTTGACGAACTTATAAAAAACGACCATACAAAAATTAAAAATATTCTAAACATCATTAATTCAGAAATTTGCACGTTTGACAATTGGAATTTTTTATTACGTAAGAAAATTTTAAAACTACCTAAAGGTGCAACAGAAATTTTAAATACTGTCAATGGAAAAATTAACACACTTTCTATTGATGGGCAAAAATATGTTTACACGCAGGATTTTGAAGCTTTTGTCCTAAACAAAGCGCCAAAAGGCGTTTATAGTGTACTAAACGATATGTTATTATTGCCTAAATTCAATGAAGACAAAAAACTCGACATAATTTATTACACAAACGATTTTGTAAAAAGTGCTGACGGTAGTGAAAAAATGAGACTAGAAAAGGAAGACGACATCTCACAAATTCCTGACCCTTTTGCTGAACCGCTTTTAGTCTATGGAACTTGTATGAGAATGAAGGCTAATCCAAGTTACAGCAAGTTTTCATATTGGCTTGGCATGTACAAGGATAACATCGCAAATATGCGTTCTAAACTATGTACAGACATTCAACAAAGTCCAAGCATAACGCTAGAGCGTTTTTAAACAAAAAAAATAGGCGGAAATGAAATTCTACCTATTAATAAGATTTTACACTAGCCGAAATATAAATAGCATAACTATAATACGGTATGTTTCATGTTTCGGGCAAATATATTAAGAGTTCTTAACATTATGGAAATATTAACACAATTACAAAAAAAATTCGTAAAGGAATACTTGCAATGCTTAGATGGTGAATTAGCCGCACAAAGAGCTGGGTACAAGGAAAATAACTTGAAATACACTGCTGAACGATTACTGGAAAACGAACAAGTAATCGGATATATCAACAGGTTAATTAATTCACAGCTAAGAATTTTGCAAGTACCAAAATGCTACGTTATCAAAAAATTATTAAAAATTGCTGAATTTTCACTTGAAGAAGAAGACATCTTAGACAAAGAAGGTTCTCCAACGGGTAAAAAGAAACTGCGAGATAGTGCATCTGCCCTAAAAGCCTTAGATGCTCTTTGTAAATACTTATGGAGCAAAGAGGACAAGTCTAAACTTGAAGCAAAAATTATTACAATCAGCAATCTCGACGACAAAAAAATATAAGGAGAAAATATGGAACGCAAAAAACAAATTATTGAATCTGCCTTACTTTCAGGCAAAAGCATTGATGAATTAATCAAAATTAAAATGAAGGAAGAAATTAAAAACACTTTTGAAAAAGTGAACAAAGCGCCACAAAAGATTAGAATTTATGACATCAAGGAAATTCCGTCAAAAATTCTGTTCAGTAAAAACACAGTTTTTAAAAAGTTTAACAAAGAAAACAACACAATGAGCTACATCAACGGACTTCAAGCCGAAGGAATGTTAGGTTTAGACGATACATCAAGAAAAAAACTTCTATCTGGAGAGACAGAAGTCTTTTCTACTGAAAATTCTTTTATAAAATTTGAATACTCGGAAATCTTAAAAATCTAAAAATAGCGGAATAACCTCCATTAGCAACAAGATAAAGAATATCAAGAAGGCAACAATTGCAAAAGCCTTTTGCATATCTGAGAACAAGAACATTTTTTTATTTTTTCTAAAATCTCTAATTGCCTTGTATTCCATATTATAAGGTTGCATTGGAAGTTGTTTTTCTATTTCTTCAAGAACTTTTGAAAATTTGATTTTAATCAAGCAGTTGTAAGAGTCCATATTCAACCACCACAATGCACAAGAGATAATCCCTGCAAGTGCAAAAATTGTAGGTGCTGTAAATTTACCAAAAGCCATTCCTTTAGACAAAAAAGTTAATAAAAACATAGCCAAAACGATAACCATATAAAACTTGTTTGTCATAAACGAACGATCAATAAACTTCTCTTTTTGCTCTGAATATAGCCTGTATTGCTCAAAAATCAAATCTTCACGATTCATAAATTTCTCCTTTTCTTATTAAAGTTATTTTATTAATTATAAGGTTAAAAGTCAAGACATGATTAAATTTAAAAAAGTCAAAATTGATAGGCAAAATAAACGATTTCTAAATATTCAATATTTAGAAAATATTTACAACCTAATAAAAAAATACGACAACTACCTAAACGACGACTACTCACATACAACGGACTTGTTTGAAGAAGTTATAAGCCTTATAACTCGGACAAGTCCTTTCTTTTGGGTAATCCTTAAAAACGAAGAATTTGCAGGAGTTGTTTATTTAGAAAATATTATTGGCAATGATAAACATCTTCATTCAGCAGAAGTTGTAACCGCCTTTGAACGCAAATTTTGGGGAAAAGACACCAAAATTTGCGCAAAAAAATTCGTTATGTATTGCTTCAAAAAATTAAAACTAAAAAAGCTAAAGGCATTAGTTTTTAAAGAAAA
The DNA here is from genome assembly GCA_003258725.1 of Candidatus Melainabacteria bacterium. Classification (GTDB taxonomy): domain Bacteria; phylum Cyanobacteriota; class Vampirovibrionia; order Gastranaerophilales; family Gastranaerophilaceae; genus UBA6984. The sequence goes on along the minus strand of QHMG01000004.1, from coordinate 426,568 downwards.
TTTTAGAACAGAAAGCATATTAAAGGCTTGCGGAATGGTTTTTGAAGCATTATTGAAAGCCGAAACACTTAAAAATAACAAATTACAAGATATAAAAATTTATTCAATCATAAGAGGTAAACGAAATGAACACAATTAAAAATGAACAAAATCAAGACGAAAATTTATATTTAGTTTCAAAAATCACACAGAAATACGATGAAATGGAAGACGCTCGTCGAGGTCAATTAACGGATATTCGCACAATCAGAAATGCTATTTATTCAAACAATATTCCGACCGTAAACGAATGGAATACAAAAATTCAATTGCCTGAAATTTACGAACTTGCGCAAACTCTAAAGGCTCATATCAGCGAAAACCTTTATTCTCACCCTGAATCTATGTTTGACGTTTCTGGTAAAAATCCACAGACACAAATGCTTGCAAATCGTCAAAAAGCTATGCTTGTAAACACTTTTGAGGAGATGAATTTGGAAGAAGAAATCGAAAAAATGATTGATTCAATTGTCGAAACTGGCGAAAGCACTCTCTTTGTCGGTTGGCAAACAAAAACAAAAGTTGTAAGACGCCCTCAAACAATTGAAGAACAATTACTAAACCCAGAATACACAGGATTTGTCGTTGAAGAACAAACCTTTTACGACAACGCTAAAGTAAAATTCATAAAACCAGAAGATTTCGTTTTCGACAAAAATAACTACGATAATTGGGATAATTGCGCAAAAATTTATAGAACTTATTCTACAATCCACGACATCATTTCAGATAAAGCAAACAATTTGCTTACCGATGAAAAGATTGAGAATTTAAAAATGCTTATCAACAACAAAAAATCTAAAAACGCTTCGGCAGACAAAGCGGTAGACGATAACAAGTGCGAAATTTTAGAATATTGGGGTGATATAGAGCTTGATACAGGCGAAATTCTTAAAAACCAATTAATCGTTGTTGCTGCCAGAAAAGAAATTATTAGAATGGAGGACAATCCGTTTGTAATAAACCCTTTTGTGTATGCGAATATCATAAAAAATCCAGAAACAGAAAGAGGAATTTCACCTCTTAAAGTTGCAATTATTTTGAACAACATTTCTTCAACTATCTTAAACAAACAACTTGATGCGCTTTCTCTAATGATGAATCCGCCTTATTTAGCTCCAAAAGGGTGCTTTAAAGGAGAACAAATTGTTCGTCCGGGAAAAATCATTGAATACGATTCTGCCTTAATGCCACAAGCTCCAACACCATTGAATTTTGATAATGCATTACACGGTTGGGATTTCTTAAATTATTTTAAAAACACAACCGAAAGTGCAACAGGCATTTTTAAAAATATGGCGGGAAATTTACAAAACGAAGCTCGTACGGCAACAGAATTAACTTATACAGTAACAGGTCAAACTGCCCGTTTAAATATGATGCTTGATGCAATCAACAGAAAATTGATTGTGCCGATGATTGAAAAAACGGCTGAAATTATTGCAAATTTCAAATTTGGTAAGGAATTAATTTGCATAAACGAACATGGAATTCAAAAATTTATGGAGATTGATGATACGGTAAGAAGCGCAAATTACATTTACCGATATGGCGACAGAAAAGCAACACTAGAGCGAAAAACACGTTCTAAAGAATTGTTTGATGTAGTAAAATCCTTCGCTGAAGTTCCAACTGTAAACGAACAAATTAATTGGATTGAATGTTTCAAATTTGCACTAGAACAGTACGGAATTGAAAACGCAAGTCATTTTTTGATTGGAACTGACGAGCAAATTAAATAACAAAAGTTAAAAAAGGAAATTATGAAAAAACGAGAAATTACATACAATTTATTAAAGGCACAAAGGGAGTTTTTAGAAATTCCTCACGATTACAACATCGATGTTGCCTGTTATCAAGGTGGCTACGGTAGCGGAAAAACCTTCTGTGGCTCATTACTTGGAATTTTATTATGTTTAAAGTTTGCAGGAATTCGTGGGCTTGTAGGAGCTAAAACTTACACGCTTGTTAGAGATACAACCCTTAAAACTTATTTTGAGCATTTAGATAATATGGGGTTCATAGAAGGCAAAGACTACGAATGGTCTGCAAGTTTGCAACAGCTAAAGTTTAAAAACAAGTCTGAAATACTTTTCAGACATTTTGACGATCCAAATAGTTTAAAATCCTTAAATTTAGGTTTTGTCGAAATTGAAGAAATGTCCGATATTCCATACGATACCTTCAAAATGCTTTTAGCACGTATGCGTCAAAAAGTTAAACCAACTTGGGAGAACTTTACTTACAGAATTTTTGGACATACAAACCCTGAAATGGAGCGTGGCTGGGTATACAAAACCTTTCACGAAAATGCAATGCCAAATTACAGGCTAATTATTGCGCCAACTACAGAAAATATTTATCTTCCAGAAGGTTTTTGTGAGGAATTAAAAAAACTCTATGACGAAGATTATTACAGGATTTGCGTACTTGCAGAAAATGGACATTACAATTCAGGTTTAGTCATCAAAGATTTTACTGACAAAAATATTATTGACATAAAATATCAGCCAGAACTTGACTTATACCTAACTTGTGACTTCAATGTTGATCCTATGTGTTGGGAAATTGCCCACAAAACGGACGACAAGGTTTTCTTCTTTGACGAAATTGCAATGGAGAACACGACCACCTCAAAGGCTTGTGACGAGGTCTTTAGGAGATATCCTAATCATAAAGGGAAACTTATCATAAACGGTGATGCTTCTGGTGATAACCGAAGTTGCACAAGTGAATACACCAATTACGTAATTATGAAAAAGAAATTTTTAAACTACGGATTTGATGTAGATATTAGGTTAAAACCTTTTAATCCGCCAATCAAAAATCGTATAATGGCATTTAATAGCAAGATTCACAGGGCTGACGGTCAAATTGGCTTATTCATTAGTCCTAAATGCGAAAAATTGTTATACAACATTTACAATCTTAAGTACAAAGAAGGTTCTTCACGCATTGATTTGCCAACCTATCAACAAATAAAACAATCTAAGGAAAAAAAATTTTTAATGCACCCTTTAGATGCAGCATCTTATCTTGTTGATTACTATTGGCCAATAAGGTTGTAACTAACAGAAAGGAAAAGCATGCACAATATTCTTCAATATTCACCTATAATCATCGTTGTTGTCATGTACTTAATACAACAAAGAATAGTTGTTACACCTGAACAATTAGAAAAAAAACATCGAGAAATTTTAGATGATGTAGAAAATAAATTTGCAACTCTTAATTCTGTCAAAGATTTAAAAGAGCAAATGGGCGATATGAAAGAAAAAATCGACAGAATTTATGAATGTATCATTGCGGTAAAATAAGTCAAATTTTGAGATTTTTTATTTTTTTCAAATTATACTTTTGCCCGACAAATTTCAAACTATACATTCGGGGTATTTCAAAATAACCCGAAATAGCTTAATATATCAGTGTAAAAGAGAACTAAAAATTATCCCGTTTAAATAAGAAGAGTTGAGTTTCAACTCTTTTTCTTTATGAATATCTGTCCAAAAGAAGTAAAACAGGCGCAAAGTGCAAATGCACTTTGCGCCTGTTTGTCATGCAAAATATTTTGTTAAGAATTTTTCACATTTATAAAAATTTAAGCAATTCTGAAAATTCACTGAACTTACATGCCGTGTAACTACCTTTGCAGGTATTTATGAGTTTTGTGTATAAAAATTTAGTAAGGAAAATTAAATAATAATGAACTATTTAACCCCAACAGGAATGGTTCCAACTTATTCAAATATTCAAAATCAAAATCATGGTGTGCAAACAATGACCTCTCCGATTGCACAACCTCAAAAATTTATAAACAAGGAAGATGTTACTGCTTGGACAAACACCAAAAGAGAACAATTTGAAATTGAAAAGCAAGAAGCTGACCATTTTTTTGTTGCGTTGAGAAAAGTTATTGGAAAAGTTCAAGAACAATATGAACTCTCTGATAAAAATACCCGTATTGAAGCTTGGAATAAAACTAGAGATGTTTTATCAGACAAGTGGGATTACTTCTTTAGCAAGGGATATAAAAATGATACTCAAGAAAACGATTGCTTTTATAATAAAAAATTAAGTAGAAATGCCGCATTAATCAGCCGTGACGTCTACAATGACGAGCAAAAAGAAATTAATGGGTACAAACCTGTCGACAAACTTGAAGACCCCGAAACAGGGCTTAGAGTAGTCACATATCAAAAGAAAAATGACATTATCGTAGCTTATTGCGGAACAAATGACGATAAAGATTTCGTTAGTGATGCACAAATGGCAATGAACGAAGTGCCAGAACAATATGAAAAAGCAAACCAATATTATCTAGATACTGTAGCAAAATATCCAAATGCAAGCGTCGTCTTAACAGGTCACTCTTTAGGTGGTTCTCTTGCACAACTTGTTGCGAGCAGACATAGAGAAACAAGTGCCGTAACCTTTAATGCGTTTGGCGTGAAAAGTATCATAAAAAATCCTGAAACAAAAACAAAAGATTATTTTCAAGATAACAAAAATTCATTTAACTACATAATTGATGGAGACCCTGTTTCAAATTCAACACAACATGTAGGGGTTACAACCCACTTGAAAAAAACAGCAATGAATAACCATTCAATCGCTAATTACATAAACCTTTGGGCGTAATTATTTGATATATTGGGACAATTTTCTTTTAATCATAACTAACTCCTCTCGAGTTAGGTATTTTGCTATGCGAGAAAATTCATGCATAACATCTTCATCAGAATACATACCACATTCAACGTTTTTTATCCAATCATTAACTTCTTTTGTAATCATGACTATCCTTTTAATATCTCTTAGAAGGTTATTATAACACAATATTCGAGAATATATTTAGATTTGTAAACCTTGAGACTTGATTTTTATTTCTAGTCGTGCTAGTATTCAATACTAATAGGATATTAATTTACTTTTTGAAAGAAGTTTATTGACTTCCGATTGGAATTAAGATATTTAGAAAAATCTCATTTACCCCAAATACTTTTGAATAACCACTACTCAGATTCAATCACAGAGTTCTAGAATATTGAACCTTGTGATTTTTATTTTTAAAATTTAACGTAAATAGGCGCATGAGCTTTCGCTCATGCGCCTTATGAGATGTTTTTCTTAAATCGCCCATCTAAATCCGAATTGTAGAGCAATACCATTTCTGCCACCGTTACGTAACATCGCTTGACCGAATCCTGTAAATCTGTCGCCAATTCGTTTTTGCAAGCCAATACCGTATTGAAAATATGGGTCAACACTCATATTTGGAAGGCTTACATCATTTGCTTTAAATCTTGCTCTATCCATAACATTCCATACCATTTGCAAGCCGATATATGGTTGCCAACCGTTTTTCAAATTACCGATAAATTTCAATCCTGGAGCAATTTGAATTGCGTGTAACGGGTCTGAACTAATTCTTACACCCGCAGCATTTGTGTAATCAAATGTGTTTACAAAAGTGTATGACATCAAGAAACTTGGTTGTACAATGAATTTTCCATTTGCTAGCTCCCAATTGTAGCCTGTTTTGCTTGCAATACCTGTTGCTAACATTGTAAAGTCCTCATTTCCGTACATTGAGCTTGCTTCACCAACATTAGCACCTACGTTTGCCGTTAAGCCTGTAAAGAAATTATCCTTGTACCACGTTGAACTAGCGCCAAGACTTCCACCATTTTGGTAAATACTTACGCCGTTATAATATTGATTTGAGCCGTTATATCCGCCATAGAAAGAATATTGCATATCCCAACCATGTTTAAGCTCTAACAAATCGCTATCACCACCAAATAATGAACCATAGCCGATGTTTTTAACATTTGGACCATTTTTCAAACCAACATTTTCAAATGTTGCAAATGGTCTAAACCATAAGCCTTTTTGTTCTTCAGGAATTTGGTTAGGGCTAAAAGTAATAACTCCGCCTTCGCCAGTGCCTTGAGTTGATGCGTATTTATTCGCATATTTCATTGCAATACGTTGCGCCCTTGGCATAAGCATTAGCATATCCATGTTTGCAAACGCTTGTTCATAAGTGTTCAATTGAGTTAAGTATGAACCTAATTGTGCGCCAACAGGACCTGTCAATACTGCTGGATTAAAAGCATCGCTTGCGTTTCCGCCGCCTCCGCCGTTACCTCTTTTAAATTCAAAATTTCCATTATTTGCATTGTAATTAACGTTATATTTGTAAATTGGCGAATATGCAACTTGGCTATCACCTGTGTATGCAACATTTGATTTTAAGTTATTATCTTCTGTAAAATTGATTGAAGTAAAATCGTTTATCGCATCTGACAAAAGATTCATGCCGGCAACGTTAAGTTTACCACCTGTGTATGAAGAATTATTTGCTGTTAATTTATCCATTGATTTGTTTGCTAAATCAACGTCTACAAAGATATTTGAGTTTGATTTTAAAGCCAAACCATACAATGGAATGTTGCTTGCAATACCGTTTCTAAGGTCTAAGTTACCACCATTAAATGTAATTGCGTTCATTCCGCCATTTGCTAAATATGAATCATCAGAATATTTTAATGTACCGCTATTCAAAAGCCAAAATGCGTGAGAGTCTTTGTCGCCTCTTGTTAAAGTGGCATTTTCTAAATCAAGAGCAACCGTCCCACTTGGAGAGTTTCCATTATATACTCCATTAAAGTTTATGTCACTATTGCCTTCAAATCTAACGCCACTATTACTATTATTTGAATTATTCAAAATAATAGAATTATTAAGGTTTATTGCGTTTCCAGAACTGTTACGGATAACAAATTGACCGTTAGCGCTTGCTTCAAGTGTAGTATCACTTAAATTAGCATTAGTTAAAACAAGATTTCCTGTACCCTCAATTACTATGCGAGAATTTAAAATAGTGTTATTGTTACCGTTGACAATAAATCGACCTTTTGAAAAATCATCCCAAGCCGTTTCTTGTCCAGTCATTTCGTAGAAATAATCATTTTCTTTATTTACATTTTTAACTTCATCTAGTGCACCTTGTAAGTCTTTTGTTCCGTATGAAATTTTACCTTCAGAGTTATTATACGTAACAAAATTTGTACCACTTGCAGAAGACGCAGTTTTAATCAATTTTAAATCCTTGTCTAAAGAAGTTCTTTTGTATATATCAAGGTTGTTATCATCATTAATTAATTTCCAGTTTTGTACAGTACCATCTTTAATTTCTAATTCTTTTAGGCTGAAATTACCTTTTGCCGAAGAATCAGTAACATTTAGAGTAAGACCGTCTTTCATTTTTAGATTTAATGTATCATTCTCTGCTAAAATTAAATTATCAGGAGAAAATTTTTGTCCTGTAGGTATCGTGCTTTCTCTAAGGTTTAAAGTTGAACCGTTTTCAAAGTTTACATTACCACCGGTAGTGAAAATTTTTGAGGTTTCTGAACCTGCAATTTGTAATTCACCACCATTTTTAACATAAGTTTTGCCTCTATAATTATCAAGACGAACCTGTGATTTTACCGCACCTAAAATATTTACAATACCACCATTTTCGCCATCATAATTTTTTATTTTTTGTGCATCATTAATTGTTCCGCCTGTAACATTGAATATTGAGTCCTCAGAGCTATCTCCTTGTTGGTAGATTAAACCTGCAATATCATCAATATTTGATGTTAATTTACCGTAATAAGGCGGTCTATCGTGTCTATACTTATTAAAATTTATAACATCGTTATTAAGTTTTCCTTCATTTGTAATTATACCAGCATTCTTAATATCACCATTAAGAATTGCACCTAAATTATTTATAAATTCAGAATTTTGTTGAACATAAAATTTGGAACCTGAATCCATGCTTATAGTTCCATTGTTAACAAATTTTGTAGGTTTATAGGAACTTCCAATTATGGATTTAAGTGATAATGTTCCGAAATTATTAATATTTGCATTATTAAAAGCAAACGAATCTGCCACTCTAATATATCCATGATTATTTAGTGTAACAATAGGAGATTTTGTACCACTATTACTACCTAAAAAGATTGATTTCGCAATCAATGTAAAATTTTCTCTAACGTTGGTTGTACCAGATTGTAAATGAACTCTACCATCAGAACTAATAACACCTTCTATAAAATCATTGTATCCAGAAAAATTAAGGAATGATGAGGAAGCACAATTTGCATAAGTGTTATTTAACACAACTGAAGTAAGATTAATAGTTCCTTCGTTATCAAAAAGAGTATTACTGTTTTTTAATGTAATATTATTGAAACTTAATGTTTGATCATTAGCTACGTTTACACCATTATGAGAGTTTAAATCTAAAGTATGACCATTTCCGTATATTGTTACATTTCTATCGTTTCCAGTAAGAGTTCCTAAATCCTCTGTTAAAGTCATATCTTCTGTAATTGCAACATCATTACCTAACAAGGAATATTGGTCTTGAATATATCTTGGCAAGTTGGTAATATTGCTTGCTTTCGAAACTTTATAAGCACCTCTTTCTGATATATCAGTTTTTGGTTTAAAAAGGTAAGTTACATTATCTTTTACAGCAGAAATAACGTCAGTTGAAACATTAATAACCGTTCTGCCCAAGCCGTTTAAAAACTCAGTATCTGTTGCATCACCACCTACAAGAATATTAATTGCATCAACAATTATGCTTGGAGTGCTTGCTCCTACAGAACTATCACTTACGACAATCAAGTCCATTTTTCCTGTTTGTGCGTTATAATCTAATTTCAAATGTAAAGGTGCATCTTCTGAACCTGAAAATCTGCTCATTGTTAGATTGTCAACATTATCATTTTGCATATCTAATGTCGCTTCACCACCAATAGATAATCTAAAATCATTTGAATTTGCAGGTTCTACGCCAAGTTTTAATGTACCATTTTTATAAGCCGATTTTGCACCCAACGAAATCGTTCCATTTGAACTTGCAAAATCAACATTTTTATTCAAAATAACTGTACCGTTCAAGTCAGCACCCGCCTTATACGAGTTATTGATAACTAAATTACCGTCAAAATTGTTATCAATACTAATTGCATCATCAAGAGTTATTGTTTTACCGTCATAAGCATTCAAATAAACGTTACTATTAGATTTGATACCGTAAGTTGTATTATTTTTGAAGTTTACATCACTATTTTTAGCATTGATAACTAAACCGTTATACCCCTCATTATTAATTGCAATTCCTTTATTATTAATAAAAGACACATCAGTCAGTTCAATACGAGGATTTGCTCCATTTATAATACCGTTTTCCGTATCAAAACCTGTGAACGTTGCTTTTATAATCTCAAGTTTTGTTTCAGAAGCACCAGCCCCTAAAAAAATAAATGGCGATTCATCGGAATATGAACCTCCATTTATTTTATAATTACCAAAATCTAATTTTAAAACTTTTTGCAAAAAGCCAATCGACGAACCGTCTGCCGTAATGTCATTAATAATATTTATCGTTGCACCTTCCGAGGCATTGTCCGCCGCATCGTTTAAATCATTCCACGTCGAAACACTTGCCCATGCCGGCATTTGCGACAACACAGCAAGAGCAATTAATATCCCTAATCGTTTTAAATTTATCATATTCATCTTCCTATTTTTAATGTCATTTTATTATTATAAAGTAAATATAAAAAATTTAATCTTCAAAATAAAATCATCTTTACGTTTAGAAACATTGAAAAACGAAAGTAAAACAATAAAAATGACGGTAACATTACAGAAGAATTTTGGAAAACACAAAATTCAAAATACCATGACGAAAAATGAATTAATAGAAAAATTAAAAACGCAGATAAAAGGTTCCTCAGTTAATTGTTGTTATCGAACCAGCTGAAACACGCATAAACACTAAAAAAAACGACCTCTTGTGAAGCCGTTTTATTAAATGGCGGGACTGACGAGCGGATTTGCGGACGGACGCTAGTCCGGATAGCGAACAAGATTGAGCGAACTTGCACGAAGTGCTTAAAGCGAAACTCTGTGAGCGTGGAGCAAATCCAAGACAGGCGAGAAGAGCCGAGGAAGTCCCTTTTTTTGCAATAAAAAAGACCATCTATAAAAGATAGTCTTTTTAAATGGCGGGACTGACGAGGCTCGAACTCGCGACCTTCTGCGTGACAGGCAGACACTCTAACCAGACTGAGCTACAATCCCATATCCTTTATTCAGTTTGTATAATAATTATAGACGAACCTAAAAAAAAATGCAATACCCTTTTTTAATTTTCTATAATTTCTACTCTTACATTTTGCAAACTTTTCAATTTATCAGCTATTTCCTGCGCTTTTGAAGTGTTTGTTATATTTAAAACAGTCACATACTCATTTTTATTTTCACTCATTTCATTGCCATAATCAACACTTGCATTTATGTCGCTAGCATGGGTTTCCAAAATTTTATTAATTATTCCTGTTGTTAGGAACATATTTCCGTTGTTTATAATAATTAAAGATGTCATATTTTCATTTTAACACATAAAAATACCTACGACTTGTCCGTAGGTATTTTTTGAGAACTTATTTAATTCCTTCTCCTTAGATAAAGACGACTAAGCGATTTCGCCGTCTGTTGCTTGAAGCTGTTTCTTTTGGTAGTTGTGAATTACTGCACTTACCAAAAATTCGTAAGATTTCTTGTTTTCAATTCCTGGAAATTCTTTGCGAAGTTGTGCTCTGACCATGGCTTCCAGCTTTTGAGTGCCAGATACTCTATTAACATCTGATGATGTAATCATATTAATATAATCAGCACTTGCTTTGTCTTGCCCTTGAACAAAATTCAAAAATTGTGCTTTTTGATTTTCTTGTTGTTGTGCTTGTTGTTGTTTTAGATTTTTGTTTTGCATTTGGGGAACCTACCTTTATTACACTATTTTTATTTGTTTTGATTTCTTATGTCTTATTAAAGAACCCTAAAAATAAAAATTTACTCATTTTGAAACTTTGTTTACATAAGTTAACAAATATTATCAAGATTAAGTTATATCTTGAAATTTCTTTTTTTTAACTATGCTTGAATTTTTGAAAAATCACACAATTTTTCAAATTTTTCGTTCAATTTTGTTAGCATAGCCAAGCGGTTGTTTTTAACCTGTTCATCGCTATCCATAACTAGAACTTTGTCAAAGAAGTTTGATATAGCTGGAGTTGCGCTAATCAATTCCTTCAAATAAGTTTCATAATCAACATTTTCATTAATTTTATTCATTGCATCTAAAAGCATGCCTTCAGAGTCATCTTTAAACAATTCTTTTTTAACTTCTGCATGTACAGGAGTTTTCAAGATTCTGATAACTCTATTTGCACTTTCTAACAATTCTGGTGAATTCATAGCTGAAACAACCTTTACTCTAGCCACGTAATCTGACAAATCTGACAATGGATTTGAAGATGCGCATGCTTCAAGTACGTCTTTTTTGTATTGATCATTCAAGAATATAATCAAACGCTGTGTGAAAAATTCTTGGATATCTTTTATACAGTCTTTTTTAACTGGTAAAAGTTCCAATGTTTTTTCTAACATTTTATTTAAATCAATTTTCAAATCGTTTGCAATAATTGTTTTGATAATGCCCAATGCAGCTCGTCTTACACCTAATGGGTCAGAAGAACCTGTTGGTTTTTTACCTTCGACAAACACCGCTGAAACTGTGTCTAATTTATCGGCAATACCAACCACTTGCCCCTCAATACCTTTTGCCAATTCGCTATCTGCGTTTAGAGGGAAGTAGTGTTCTTTAATACCTTCTACAACTTCTGGAGCTTCACCTGAAACTCTTGCATAGTCTGAACCGATATAACCTTGAAGCTCTGTAAATTCAAATACAAGGCTTGTGCAAAGGTCTGCCTTACATAACAAAGCTGTTCTATTAATAGTTTCAGAAGATTTACCTAAGTCACTTGCAATTGCTTTGGATAATTCAACAATACGTTGAGTTTTATCATAAATTGTACCCATACCCTTTTGGAAGGTCATACCTTTTAAGCCTTCAACGTAATCTATTAGAGGTTTACGAGTATCTTCATTAAAGAAGAATACCGCATCATCAAGTCTTGCACCAACTACACGTAGGTTACCCGCTTTAATATTTTCAAAATCATCGCCTACGTAGTTAGTGATTGTAATAAATTTATTTGTTAATTTTTCGTCTTTATAAAGAGCAAAGTATCGTTGATGAACAGCCATAACTGTTACTGTAACTTCATCTGGAATTGTTAAATATTTTTCATCAAATTCACACGTTACGGCAACTGGCCATTCGCAAAGTTCAGTAACTTCTTCTAGCAAATCATCAGAATATCTGCAAACAGCACCTATTTTATCTGCTTCAGCTTTTGCTTGTTTTACAATTTCTGCTTTTCTTTCTGCTTGGTCAACAATAACATTTGCTGAACGAAGTTTTTCAACATATTCATCTGGGTGATTAATTTCTACTGTTTGATTTTTAGAAAATCTATGACCTCTAGAAACTTTACCAGATTTCACATTAATAATTTCGATTGGAACTTCTTTGTTATCCATAATTGAAACAATCCAGCGAATTGGACGTTGGAATTTTTCGTCAAAGTTATCCCATCTCATAAAGTGAGAGCCTTGAAGTTTTAAAACAAGAGTTGGAATATTTTCTTGAAGAACTGTTGATGTCTCTTTACCTTTAATTTCAACTTTTGCGTGTAAATAATTATCTTCTAAGTATGCATCTTTTGGCGAAACACCATTTTTTCTCAAGAAACCTTCACCCGCTTTTGTAAGGTTGCCATTTTCATCATAAGCAACATTTTTAATAGGTCCTCTCAAAATTTTTGTTTCATCGTCTTGTTTTTCAGCAAGTCCGTCGATAATTACAGCCAATCGTCTTGGAGTTGCAAGAACATTGATATCAGAATATTTAATGCAGTTTTCATTTAAGAATTTTGAAAAACCTGTTTTTAACTGTTCAACTGCTTGATTAATAAACTTGTATGGTAATTCTTCACAACCGATTTCTAATAAATATTTACTCATTTTTACCTCTGATTTTTCTTTTGACTTCTTAAAAACTGCAATTTATGCTTTAGCAGTAACTATATTTCAATTACATTATACAATGAATATAATTAAATACAAGAAGGCGCACGCCTTTGGCGTGCGCCTTCTATAACTCTCTAATTAAATTAACAACCTGTCAAGACACGCTTTTAGTGAAACCTGCCATTCTCGAAAACTTACACGTTTTACAGTGTAACCAGAACGTTCAAGAATTGATTGTTTGCGCATATTTGTAATTTTTTCTCTTGGTTCATCTTCCATACCGTCAACTTCAACGATTGTATTGTCGAACATCAAGTCTGCGCTTAAGCCTGCAATACTTGCACCTGCAACGACTTCTTTGCCTAGACTTCTTATCGCATCTGCAATATCACGTTCCAACTGGTTTTTATAAATATTTTCATCAATTTCTTTATTCAAAATCGCTTCTTGTCGTTCTTGATATTCCTTCAGATAAGCCATATAGTGCCTAAAATGCCCGTCTGGAAGATTTGTAATATCGTGAGAAATAAAGTTAATCATTTTATTTTTTGCACGAGTAATCGCAACATTGAACAAATTAGATTTTTGCAAAAACGTCAAACTTTGCGTAAAGCTATTATCTGCAAAAGCCCAAGAAATAAGCATTATGTCTCTTTCATCACCTTGAAATGTATGAGCAGTACCAATTTCAACTTGATGTTTCTTTAACATGTGGTCAGAAAGTACTTTTGATACAGATATTTTCAATTGTTCAACTTGCGCTCTAAATGGTGAAATAATACCGATAGAAACAGGTTTTTCAGGATTTTTGCGCTCATCTTCGATAATCAATTCATGTAAAGTTTTTACAACAGCCTCTATTTCAGGCAAGTTACGTGTTGCAGAACTGTCAACTTTACCATCTGGAACTTGTACAAGCTCTAAAACTTTGTCTCCAACCTTATCTTTGCGCATAATTCTGATTCTGTCCGCATAAAATTCCCTATTTGAGAAATCAATAATTGGCGGTAAACTTCTAAAATGTTCATCTAGCATTATTGAATTCATTGAATAGTAATCAGAAACATCAAACATTGAATTTGTTCTAAAACGCCACATTAATTGATATTTGTCTGGAATACCATATTGATTCATAAATGACTGTTCTTTAGCTTTTTCAAGGAATGACAAATGAGGTAACTGCTTGTCATCACCTACAATTACAGCTTTTTTAGCCCTGAATAAAATAGGGAAACAACTTGCAATATCGCATTGAGAAGCCTCATCAATAATTGCAACATCAAACATTGCAGGTTTTAGCGGTAAAGAACTTGATATAGCATAAGTTGTTGCACACCAACAAGGAAATGCTTCAAGTAACGGTTTAAAATCTTCCGTATCAAGAATATTGTTTTGAAGTCTTTGTTTACGTTCCACAAGTGAGCGTGCGTGAATTTTCAAGCGTTGACGCTTAACTTGGTCTTTTAAAAGTCCTTTTAATGCTTGTCGTCTTTGATTTTTAAGAATTTTGGTCGCAATACCGCTTTGCTTTTTCTTCATAAGACGAATTTGTTCCATCATTTGATGAATATTACCCGATTTTTGAATTTCAAGCTCAGTTTCTTTTTCTTCTGCTTCAAGTTTTGCATAATCATATTCAGTTTTTAACTGTTCGATTGTATCAGAGTTAACTTCAAACTCATGAATACCAAGCATTTTCTTTAATTGACCTTTTGCATTGTGGTTAGCAATGTTTGCAAAAAATCCGCTTTTATCCAAATTCTTTTCAAAAGACTCAATCGCATCTTTTACAGTATCAAGTTCTTCTGGTTTTAAGTATTTTGTAATAAATCGGTTTGTATCAAAGGAAAGTCCGCTAACTTTGATTTCTTCGTACAAATCGTGCCATTTTTTCTCTAATCTGATAATTTTGTCGCATTTCTTTTCAAGACTGCGCATTTTGTCCAAATGTTCTTTCATATCTTGAATATCTGCGGTCATATAATCTTCTGCACCGTCATCTAGATCAACTTTGCCAGCCAAAAGGTCGTTAAGTTCATAACTCAATTGTCTTTGGTAATTCAAACGACCTGCACGAAGGGCTAAGAATTGTGCACCCAAATTGTTTAATCTATCTGCAACAACGTCTACTGCTTTATCCATTCTAGATGCGATTAAAACAGTTTTTCCATGCGCAATTAGGTGAGCAACTAAATTTACGATTGTTTGAGATTTACCTGTTCCTGGAGGTCCTTGAACAGAAATAAATTTGTCTGTTTCAATATTTTTCAGAACTCTTTCTTGCGTATCACTCAAAGAAAGAGGAGTTACAGGATAAAATTCTTTAGGTTCTTCTTCATCTGGCAAAATTTTTGATTTTGTTTGCACAAATTCATCGTTGATTACGCCTAATGCGGTTTCCCTATACATTCCACTCGGTTTTTCGGCAATTTGCATCAATTCGTGAAGAACACCCGCAGTAACGGCAGGGCGCTTTGTTAAAATAATCGCACTTTGACTTGTAACGCTTACATGATCAACTTTTTTTACTGCTTCTTTTGCGATACGTTCATTTTCTTCTTCCTCATCAATAATTTCATCAACATTTTTTGAAGTAACTTTTTCTTCATAAAAGTCTTTAGAAACATTGTCCTCTTCATCTGTTGTATCGTTTAAAGCAATTTCAACGTCTGGAACAATTGATTTTAAAGTAGTTAAGAAAATATCCATTTTTTCTTGCGTTAGTGGCAATTCAGGAACTGCATCTAAAATACCTTCTAACAACAAATCAATTTCATCCTCGTCATCACGTTTTGCCATTAAACCTGCAAGAGCCGCCGTATTCAACGATAAAACATCATCAAGGGGAATACAATTGATGTTTACGCCATTTCTTTCTAGTCGGCAAGGAACATACAAAAGTGGAGTTAAGAACTCGTTTTGACGCTTTGTTTTAGAATTTTTACCAACTAAAAATAAATAGCCATAAATTAAATATTTATCTTTTGTGTTATTTTCGCTTTGAATCATCAATTCAGTTAGTTTTGAATCGCTACCGTCAAGGCGTAAAAATTCTTCACCCTTAGTAAAAAGTGTTTCTTCTTGCTTTAAGAAAATCCATTTGTTATCCTTATCACCCTTTAGGTTTCTAAAAGTTGCGCTCTTAACTTCTTCTCGTACACAATCGTGCAAATATTGGCTTAATTTCTTTACAAAACTATTGTTAAATGCAGAGTTTAAGGCTCTGGTCGCTTCGTGTAATTCTTGTAACATATCTATTTTATCCTTATTTGATTATCCCTCTATTTTAGGCTAGAATACAATTATGGACATCATTAATTTATATGAAAAATCCGAAAATTTGTTTTTTGTCGGCGGAATTGTTAGAGATGAACTTCTTGGTAAACAAAGCCCCGACATTGATTTAACCTTTGTTGGCAATGCAATTGATTTTGCCCATAGTTTGAATTTTGGCGAAATTACACAAATCAACGAGGAATTTGGTTCTGTTCATTTAAATATTGATAACAAAACTGTCGATATCACATCAACTAGAACAGAAAGATATCCTAACAAAGGTCAATTACCTGTGGTTGATACAATTGCCTGCGCGCTTAAAGATGATGTCAAAAGACGTGATTTTACAATAAATGCAATTGCAAAGAACTGTAAATCTGGCAAAATTGTCGATTATGTCGGTGGGATTGAAGATTTAAAAAATAAAACACTTAGAATTTTGCACGACGAAAGTTTTATTGATGATCCGACACGCATAATCAGAGGGTTAAAGTTCGCCGTTAGATTTGGTTTTGAGCTTGATGAACACACAAAAAAACTTCAAGATGAATACTTAGAAAATGTAGATTATAATATGTCTTTTAAACGCTTAAAAGATGAACTTGTAGATGCGTTTAACTTAAACAACCAAGAAGTTTTACACAAATTTATTGAACAAAAAATGTATAAATTGCTTTCTTTAAAACAAAACAATGTGAAAGAATTTGACGTTCAAGCGATTGTTGATAAATATTCTTCTGAAATAAAAAATATTTGGATTTGTTATCTAGGTTCATTCAATTTGTCTAATTTACCTTTGACAAAATCAGAAATGAAGATTATCGAGGATTACAAAAAACTTTTAAATGCCGATTTATCAAGTGATTTTAAGATTTACAAGGCTTTTGAAAAAGTTGAAATCGAAAGTTTAATTTTGCTTGCACAAACAAAAAAAGATATTGTTGAAAAATATTTAGATAAACTTCGTAAGATAAAACTTCAAATTACAGGTGAAGATTTGATAAAAATGGGATACAAACCCTCTAAAAAATTTGCACAGGTGTTAGATGCTGTATTACAAGCAGTAATTGAGAATCCGACGTTAGACCATGTCCAACAGCTTGGCATGGTTGAAAAATTCATGTGAACATTTGTAAAAACCATGCCCTGCATGGCTTTAAAAGGTTTGAAACAAGAGTTATCATGTGAATATGGATATCATAAAGAACTTGAAGGACTACAAGTTGACAGCTAGGCAACGGATTTTTGCAGGGTATCTAAACGACAAAATCAGTTCCTACACTTGTAGCGAAAAGATTAAGAATAAAGATTTTATCCGAAGTTATTTTTCTCCGGACAGTGACTTCTGCGTATATTCGACAGCAATTCAAAATGCAACCGAGTTGAAGAATATTAAGAAGCCGTATTATGATGACGAATCTGATGTACAAGCAAGTTAATCATTAAATTATAAAAATAACTTGACAAATTTTTATAGTGCGATTAAAATTAAAACATACCTAATGGGATGTCGCCAAGTGGTAAGGCACCTGGTTTTGGTCCAGGCATTTCGGAGGTTCGAGTCCTTCCATCCCAGATTTAAAAAGGCTTCCATAAGGAAGCCTTTTTTCATTGCGAGTCCGTATTAACCCAATCGTAATCGTGCTAGCGTTCAAACAAACCACCATTTAAGAATGGGATTTTGCAATCTAATTCACCAAACAAATTATCATCTCTTTCACCATTTGCAAGTGCATTAAGAAATGCCATTATTAATTTATATATGATAACTTTTGCTAGAACGCTTTATTTTTATGTTTAACGTAATTGTGGTAATGTACGTGCCGTAGCCAAATCTTTTTTAGCTTCAGTTTCTTCTGGATTTGCTACATTATTAACTTTATTTGGCGTTTCTTTTGAAGATTCAGTTTTTGCAACTTGTTTATAGAAATCGTGTTCTTGTTCTATCAACAATTTAGGTGGTACTGAGGCTGTTGATATGACATCTCGTATTAACGCAATTCAAACAAACGTTGCTGCTCGGTTTAATAACAACGGTAACTATGATTCAGCTATGGAAGTTATTGAATCTGGTAACAATGCAGACATTCAAAGTTTAATGCAATGTTATGCAGCAGGTTCAACTCTATAATTTGAGCATACTAATAAAATAAGGGCTAGTTGGGTTTTTACCCAACTAACTCTTATCCCGAAAGGTTTTATTTATGAATTCCTTACATAGAGTAAAATCAACCACTCTTTCGGTTGATTTTATTCTATATTTGAAATAAAATTTTCTTAAGAAATAAATAGCAAGATGAAAAAAATAATAACACTTTTTGTTTTGTGGGTAGGTGTATTTGCATTGACACAACCGGTGTATGCAATTGTTGAAAAAACAAATACAGAAAGTATTGATAATAAAATTGAAAAAAGATTAACTGAAAATCTTGAGTTTGAAGATATTTTGTCAAAGGCTCAAGAGCATTCTTACGACCTTAAAATTGCAGATTTTAATACCTTAATAGCAAAACAAGAAATTCGTTCTGCCCGTTCTGAATACTTTCCTAAATTAGGCGTATCTATAGGACAAGAATACACAAAAAACTTTAAAGACCTTGCTACATCTTCTGTTGCGTCTATTGGTGACAATTTCATTAATCCATATACACGCTTTCAATCAGTTATGGGCGTAACTTTAACTTACAACATTTTTGATTTCGGAGTTAGAGGCGGAACCCTAAAAGCCTCTAAAGAAGAAGTTGGTGCAAAAGAATATGAACATCAAGAAAAGCTACAAGAACTTTGTTTAAATGTTCTAGATACTTATTCAAAACTACTTCTTTACCAAAAACAACTTGATTTATATACAAAAATGTTGGCGCTGGAAGAAGATAATTTAACTCTAAAAAAGCGCTTATTTGAAGCAAAAGAAATTTCAAAAATAGAACTTGATGATGAAGAAATAAAAGTAAATAAGATAAAATCTCAAATTTCAGAGCTTAATTCCATTATGGCGGAATCTCTTAATTGGCTAGAGTTTTACACTGGTGAAACTTACAATGCAAAAAAATTAAAATTTGCCAACATAAAAAAATCAGATTTTGATGTAAATTCATTCCACGATTACACAAAAACTGCTATTTGGAAGAAAAATGAAAAATTAATTAAACAAAAAGAATATCAACTTTACGTTGCAAAAAGAATGAATTATCCAAAAATTAATGCCTACTCAAGATATTATTTTTACGGTTCAGACCCTAAAAATTATGGGGATAACTACAAGGATATTGGTCCTTCAAACTTTACAGTTGGGGCATCTGCTAACATGATGCTTTTTGACGGCATGAAGAATAGGGCAAACATTCAAAAAACAAATTTGGAATTACAACAATTAAATGTTCAAAGAGACAAAGAAATCGCAACCTTTGCAACACGACTTGCAACAATGCGCTCTAATTTAATTTATCTTGATGAACAAATATCAATAAATACAAACTCTTTAAATTCTTTAAAGAGTAAAGAAAAATCAAATCAAAGGCTTGTTGCTAAAAAAATAATTTCACCTATGGACTTAAACGACACCAAAATTGAACTTTTGCAACAAGAAATTGAATTAGAAAAAAATAAAATTACTGCAACCTCAATAAAAAGAGGTATACAAATTCTTACAGACTACAAGGATTAGACAATGGAAGCAAGACAAGAAAATGTAAATACAGGTTTAGTATCACTAGAAATTATTGCAAGAATGAACAATGTCGATATTGATATGCGTTCAATCGTTCGTGAATACGCAATCTCAAGCGTTGATATTACACCAGAAGAATTAATCAGAATTGCAAAAAATAAAGGATTTAAGGTTAAATTAAAGAAAAATTTAAAAATAAAAGATTTTCCCAAAAATTACCCGCTTCCTGCAATTGTCCAATTAAAAAACGAGGATTACCTTGTAATTTTAGGCATAAAACACGAAGAAAACAAAGTTCTAACACTAAAACCACTTTCTAACCAACCAGAAGTTCACATTATTGATGAATTTCAAGAAGAAATAAAAGATTTTGTATTAGTTTTGAGCCACAAAGCAAACGTTACTGATGTAAAATTCGGTTTTAAGTGGTTTTTTAATGAAATTTACAAGTACAAAAAGATTATCGCCCAAGTTCTTTTAGGTTCATTTGTAATCCAATTATTCGGACTTGTAACTCCATTATTCACTCAGGTAATTTTAGATAAAGTTCTTGTAAACAGAACTATTTCAACACTTGACGTTTTAGCCTTCGCCTTCGTTGTTGTTGCAATTTTTGAATTATTATTGAACTTATCAAGAAATTACATTTTTATCCACACAACCAACAAAATTGATGCAAAATTAGGCGCAAAACTTTTCAAACACTTGTTCCAACTTTATTACACATACTTTGAAACAAGACAAGTTGGTAATATTGCCGCAAGAGTAAGGGAGTTAGATAGAATTAGAGAATTTATTACTGACAAGTCTGTTTCAGTACTTATTGATGCGTTTTTCTCTCTTGTATTTTTGGCAATTATGTTTGTTTATAGCCCAAAATTAACCTTTATTTCGCTAGGATTTTTAGCAATAATTGCTATTATATATGTGACAATTACCCCAGAATTAAGAGAACGATTAGAAGAAAAATTCCAAATGGGTGCACATTCTAACTCATACTTAGTTGAATCCATTACTGGGGTTCAAACTGTTAAATCTCTTGCAATTGAAGGTTCAATGTTCAAAAAGTGGGAAGACAAACTAGGCAAGTACTTAAAATCTAGTTTTAACCTTGCAATTATCGGTAATTTTACAGGTTCAATTTGTGGATTTTTACAAAAAGGTATGACCATCGCCATTTTGTACGTAGGTGTAATGCTTGTTATCGACAACAAACTTACAATAGGTCAATTAATTGCGTTTCAAATGTTTTCCGGACAATTTAGCGCACCAATGCTTCGTTTAGTTGGATTATGGAATGAATTTCAACAAACCCTTTTAGCCGTTGATAGAATCGGCGATATTTTAAACAGCCCAATTGAATTACAATCAAAAAGTGCAATAACATTAAGTCACGTTAACGGTGACATAAAAGTTGAGCATCTGTCATTTAAGTATAATGTAGAAGCGCCTTATGTTTTAAATGATATTAATTTAGACATCAAAGCCGGTCAAAAAATAGGCTTTGTTGGCAGAAGCGGTAGCGGAAAATCTACGATTGCCAAACTTATTCAACGTTTATACTACGCAACTCAAGGAACAATATATATTGACGGTATTGATATAAGGAACATTAACCCAGTATGGTTAAGAACTAATATTGGTATAGTTTTACAAGAAAATTATTTATTTTCAGGAACTATAAAGGACAACATTTCACTACCTAGACCAAATGTTCCAATGGAAGGAATTATTCAAGCTGCAAAAATTGCAGGCGCACACGAATTTATTTCAAAACTTCCAAAAGGGTACGACACCGAAGTTGGAGAACGTGGTTCAAGCCTTTCCGGCGGACAAAAGCAACGCATTGCAATAGCTAGAGCCTTAATTTCAAACCCTAAAATCTTAATCTTCGATGAAGCAACCTCAGCTCTAGATTACGAATCAGAAAAAATTATTAAAGATAATATGGTAATGATTTCAAAAGGTAGAACCACAATTGTTATTGCACATAGACTTTCTACAATTAAAGACTGCGATTTAATTGTATGCTTTGATAACGGTCAAATCGTAGAAATTGGAACTCACGAGGATTTATTACAAAAAGATAGTTATTATAAAAAATTATATTTAGCACAAGCAGGTTAGGATAAAAATGAACATTTTAGATAAAATTAAGAATTTAATATTACCAAAATCAGACGAAGATGCACACGAATTTAGACCTCTTTTGTCTGAAATTGAAGAAAGACCTTTAAACCCAATTGGAAATACCATTTTCTGGTTAATCATAATCTTCATTATTATTGCTGGCTTATGGATGTATTTTGGAAAAGTCGACATTGTAGTAACAGCAAGAGGTATAATTATCCCTAACGGAGAAGAAAAAATTATTCAACCGTTAGAAAAGGGTGTAGTTTCTGAAATCAGAGTTGATGAAGGCGATTACGTTTCAAAAGGACAAACCGTTGCAATTATTTCGCCAGCAGAACATGAACCGGAATTAGAACTAAACAATTTACGTGAAGATGAAGCTAGAATTGCAGAACAAATTGCCTCTGACAGAGCAAAATTAGCAGTTGCTAGAGATTCTCAAAACAGATTAAATTCAGTTAAAGACATTATTCCACAAGCAAGATATGACGAAGTTGCAACTCAAGCAACAGAATTAACACACGAAATCAACTCGCTTAACGCATCGCTTTCTCAAGTGAGAAATAAACGAATTCAACTTGAAAAACAAACGCAAATATTAACCTCGCCAATTGACGGCTATGTTAATAAGGTGCTTATACATACAATTGGAGGAGTTGTTACGCCAGCGGAAAAAATTATGACTATTGTTCCTAAAAGTGCAAAAATGGTCGTAAAAGCTAAAGTTTTAAACCAAGATGTTGGTTTTATTGAAGCAAACATGCCCGTTTCAATTAAAGTTGACACATATAACTTCCAAAAATATGGCATTTTGAATGGAAAAGTAACGCTTGTATCACCAAACAGCATTGAAGATGAAAAACTCGGTCCTGTCTATGAAGTTTACATAGAACCACAAAATACAACTCTTTTAGTGGAAGGCAAAGAACAATCAATAAAATTTGGTATGACAACAACAAACGAAATTAAAATCGGAAAACGTCGAATTATTGAATTCTTCATCTACCCATTAATAAAATACATGGATGAAAGCATAAAAGTAAGATAAAAGCGATTACATTGAAATAAAAGATTTTATGTATTCAAGATGTTTAGGCAAAAGTTCTTTCAATTGATAATTGTCAAGAATAACTTGTCGTGCATTATCTCCGTATTCTCGCATTATACCTTTGTTGTCCAATGCATATTCTATTTTTTCAACTTCTTCGTTTACATTGAAAAAATCAAATAATACTCCCGTTTGGTTATTTTCCATAAATTCTGTTACTGGCTCGGTATTTGACGCAACAATTGGACAAGCGCAAGACATTGCATCTAACAATGACCAAGAACAAACAAATGGATATGTAGCATAAACATGAGCAGAAGATATTCTTAGTAAGTCAATATATTCATTGAATGGCAAACTTCCAACAAAATGAATTCTTGATAAATCCAAATCAAGTTTTTCTAACATAAGTTTTTTATATGTTGTTCCAACAACTTGAGGTCCATAACAAACTCTATCCTCGCCACCAATTATAACCTGCATATTTGGACGTTTTTTTTGAAGAATTGAAATTGCTTCCATAAATTGAGGAAAACCTCTATATTCTTCCATTCCTCTTGTTGCATAAGTAACAACTTCATCATTTTTTGTTAAAGTTAAATTTTTATCTTTTATAACAAATTTTGTATTCTCTTTTGGTGAACAAAAATCAGTATCTACACCGTCATGAAGAACTTTTATTTTAGATTGAAATTCATTTGGAAATTGTTTCTTTTGAAATTTTGTCGGACAAATTCCCGCATCACAAGAATATAAATCAATTAAAAGATGAGAATTTTTAGTTCTCAATTTAGCTAAATCGTCAATGTTTGATTCTTTACCGTCAAACCCAACATCTCCACCTTTAGCATTGTAAAACCACTCAAAATAGCATAACAAAGGTACATCTGGGAAAATATCCTTCATAAACATTGTTTGCCCCCAAGTGTGACCGTATATCAAATCAGGTTTAAAACCTTGATTTTTCAGCTTTATAACAGCTTCCGCTGTTGCTTGGGCATGAATTAAGGATTCCTCTACAAACCTTAAATACCTATGACAATTTTTAGGAATTTCACGCTTCAACTTATATTGCACTTTAATTATGTTGGGTAAATTCAAAGTGCTATTGTTTGTTACAAAAACAACTTTGTTATTTTCATCTTTAGCTAACTCTGGCGCTATATGCCTGAATTGGGCAGGAAAATTTCTATGCAAAAAAAGAATATTCATAATCTAATAATTATGTCACAAATTTTTAGAAAATTCAAACCTTCCCATTATCTTTCTCGTATATATTTTATAAAATAAATATTAATAATATCGGCAATTGTGTTTTTTTTGATATAAAATGATATTGTAAAAGTTAGTATAGAATATTTAAGGAATATATTATGTGGGATTATTCAGAAAAGGTTATGGATCATTATAGAAATCCAAGAAACGTAGGCAAAATCGACAACCCTGATGCTATTGGTGAAGCTGGTTCTTTAGCTTGTGGTGATTCATTAAAATTATATTTAAAAATAGAAAACGGCATTGTTACAGACGCAAAATTCCAAACTTTTGGTTGCGGTTCTGCCGTTGCAAGTTCAAGCATTTTAACTGAAATGATTATCGGTAAACCTGTTGATGAAGTTAAAAAGATTACAAACAAAGACATCGCTGATCAACTTGGCGGACTTCCACCAGAAAAAATGCACTGTTCTGTAATGGGGCACGAAGCATTGGAAGATGCTTTGAAAAATTACTTCGATGAAGAAATCACAATTCCTTTAGATGAAAAAGTAGTTTGCCAATGTTTCAACGTAACTGAAAACCAAATTTTAGAAGCAATTGAAACAAATAACTTAAAAACAGTTGAAGATGTTACCAATTACACAAAGGCTGGAGGCGCTTGCGGTCGTTGTAAATCTGCAATTAAAGCTATTCTTGACTCATATTGGGCAAAGAAAGATGCAGATAAACCCAAATTAACTCAAACTCAAAAGATTTTAAAAATTAATAGTGTAATTGAAAACCAAATTTCTCCAGAGCTACAAAAAGATGGTGGAGATATCGAACTTATTGATATTGAAGACAACAAGGTTTATGTCAAACTTAGAGGTAGATGCTCTGGTTGCAAAAATTCTCACATGACATTAAAAATTTTTGTAGAACAAACACTTAGGGAAACCGTTTCTAGTAAAATAGATGTTATAGAGGTTCAATAGTAATGACAAACAAAATAATTTATTTAGATAACAACGCAACAACTTGCGTAGATGAAAGAGTTTTGGAAGAAATGCTTCCATACTTAAAAGAAGAATATGCAAACCCTTCAAGCATGTATGACTTTGCAACAAGACCAGCAAAAGCAATTCAAACAGCACGTAAACAAGTGCAAGAATTTTTAGGTGCAGCAAGTGAAAAAGAAATTATATTTACGTCTTGCGGTTCAGAAAGTGCAAATACAGCCATAAAAAGTGCATTATCAAATAACAAAACAAAAAGACACATTATTACAACAGCTGTTGAACACCCTTGTGTATTAAATACTTACCACTATTTTGAAAAACAAGGTTACAAGGCTGACTACATCGGTGTTGATTCAAACGGTGAATTAAATATAACTGAATTATTAGATAAAATTACCGACGAAACAGCATTAGTCTCAATTATGTGGGCAAACAATGAAACAGGTATCATTTTCCCTGTTGAAAAAATTGCCGAAATGATAAAAGAAAAGAACCCACATACTCTTGTATATGTTGATGCAGTACAGGTTGCAGGTAAAATTAATATTAATGTAAAAGATACAAAAATTGATATGCTTGGTGTTTCAGGTCACAAGTTCCATGCACCAAAAGGCGTTGGTGTTTTATACGTAAAATCTGGTACTGTAATGTCGCCATTAATTATCGGTGGACACCAAGAACGAGGCAGACGTGCAGGTACAGAAAATGTTCCTTACATCGTTGGGGTCGGTAAAGCGGCAGAACTTGCTCAAGATAGCTTAGACATTGAATTACACGAAGTTAAACGCTTGAGAGACAAGTTAGAAACAGGTATTATCAAAAATGTTTACAACGCTCGCTTGAACACATCATTAACAAACAGAGTTCCAAACACTACAAACATTGGTTTTCAATACATTGAGGGTGAATTGATTTTACTTCATTTGGCAGATATAGGAATTTGCGCAAGTTCAGGTAGTGCTTGCACATCAGGTTCATTAGAACCAAGCCATGTTTTAAGAGCAATGGGCATTCCATTTACAGCCTTACATGGCAGTATTCGTTTCTCTTTGAGCAGATTTACAAAAGAAGAAGAAATTGATTACGTAATTGAAAAAATTCCGCCAATCATTGAGAAATTGAATACAATTTCACCATATCAAGATGAATTATTGGCTTTAAAAAATTTAAAACATTAGAAAATATCCTCTTAATGAAGGTATAAATTTTCTCAAAATCATACATAATTAAAGTATGGAGAGAAGTTTAAAACGAGGAAATGAAAATAATAATAATCCTTTCAGCTCTGATGAAAGGTTAAAGCGTGCTACAAGCCCATTTGCAATAGATGGGTATGATTCTGCTATGCTTGAAGATAGAGCATATCTGAAACTTGATGATGAAATGTTAAAACTTGAGTATAAAATAAACAACTTAGAAGAGGACTTGATGATTATTGACGAAGAAATTGTTTCAGCCCTAAACATTGACGACCAATCAAGAGCAGAACTGTTGAAAGAAAAGAAAAAAGCGATTGAAAAAGAGCTTGAACACTTGAATGACAGGTATTTTGATATCGGAGCAATGTCAAAATTTACAACTATTGTTTCTGCATTACTTCGGCGCAAAAAACCGAAAAATGGTAAGACAATTAAAGAAAAAATTTCGTATTTTATTTCAAAATACATTTTTGCAACACTTTCAAAAAGATTAAATTTCACTTTTAATTTAAGAGAATCATTATCAAAACTTTCTGATATAAATAGAAGTGTTGATGAATTAATCAGCTTAAGGATACCTTTTGGCGGACTTACAGGACGTTATGAAAAATTAACGAACTACATTAACAAAGCAAACGATATTCACGCAAAAATTTCGCACGATGTAAATCAATTTGAAGAAACTCAAATTAAGACAAATATCGTTAAAACTTCAGGAAATTTATTAGACGTAACGCAATAGGATACAATCCAATTAGCACAACATAAAGAAAAAGCACAATTTATTTGTGCTTTTTTGCTGTTTGACTTATAATAAACATATAAATATTTTAAGGAGAAAATAATGGAAGAAATCTTGAAAAAGAGTGCCACAGAACAAAGCAAGGCATTACAAAATAAAGAAATTTCTGCGGTTGAATTAGCAGAGGCGACTTTCAAAAGAATTGATGAAGTTGAACCAAAAATAAAAGCTTTCAATTCTTTGACAAAAGAAACTGCAATGGAAACTGCAAAAAAAGTAGACGAAAAAATTGCAAAAGGTGAAGAATTACCTCTTTTAGCTGGTATTCCGCTTGTTTTAAAAGATAACATGAATTTAGTTGGTTCTAAAACTACGGCTTCAAGCAAAATTTTAGAAAACTTTGTATCACCTTATAACGCAACCATTACAGACAAATTGTTAAATAATTTAGTTCCAATCGTTGCAAAAGCTAACTTAGATGAATTTGCTATGGGTTCTTCAAACGAAAACTCAGCATTTGGCAAAGTTCATAACCCTTGGAATTTAAATAAAGTTCCCGGAGGTTCTTCTGGCGGTTCAGCAGCTTCTGTTGCTGCTTGCGAAGCTACATTATCACTAGGTTCTGACACAGGCGGAAGTATTCGTCTTCCAGCTAGTTTTTGCGGTATTGTTGGTATGAAACCCACTTATGGTAGAGTATCAAGATATGGTTTGATTGCATTTGCATCTTCTTTAGACCAAATCGGTCCATTCGCAAGGACTGTTGAAGATGCTGCAAACTTATTACAAGTAATTTCAGGTTTAGATCCTAAAGATTCAACATCTCTTGACGTTCCCGTTGAAAATTACTCAAAGAGTTTGAACAATGATATTAAAGGTAGAAAAATTGGCGTTATTAAAGAATTAATGGGCGAAGGTCTTTCTGATGACGTTAGAAAAGCTATCGAAATGGCTATTGAAACCTACAAAAAACAAGGTGCAGAAATTGTTGAAATTTCATTACCTACATTAAAATATTCAATTGGTATTTATTACATTTTGGCAACCGCTGAATGTAGTTCAAACTTAGCAAGATTTGATGGTGTAAGATATGGTCACAGATGTGCAGATGCTTCTTGCTTGCTTGATATGTACACAAAAACTAGAGCTGAAGGCTTTGGACCAGAAGTTAAACGTAGAATTATGTTAGGAACTTACGCTCTATCTTCAGGTTACTATGATGCATATTACAAAAAAGCACAACAAATGAGAAAATTAGTAAAAGAAGATTTTGACAAAGCTTTTGAACAAGTTGATGCATTAATATCTCCAACTTGTCCAAACACAGCCTTTGACATTGGTGCAAGAACAGAAGATCCACTTGCAATGTACTTAACTGATATTGCAACAATCTCTGCAAACTTAGCAGGTATTCCTGGTATTAGTATTCCTGCTGGATTTGATTCAGAAGGTATGCCTATTGGGTTACAAATTCTAACTCCTCAACTTAAAGAGAGTGATTTGTTCAACTTCTCTTATAAATTTGAACAAGAACACGATTTTTACAAACAAATCGCTAATGTTTAATTTTGTTAGGTAAAATTTATTTTAAAAAGGCGCAGTTGGCAAATGCCAACTGCGCCTTTTTATTATCCTTTTTATTTATCTATAAATTAATGAACATAAGTGTTAATTTTTTCGATAATATCTTTTAATACTGCGTTTGCTTTATCGTGGTAAACTTGGCAAGTTCCAGCGTTTCTGTGTCCGCCACCACCATGTTCTGCCATTAATTCTGCAACATTCAATTGAGATGTTCTGTTAATTACTGACTTACCAACAGCAAATACAGTCTTTTTGCCGTCATTGCTCATAATTTTATGAATAGAGATGTTGCATTGAGGGAATAGAGTGTAAATCATAAATCTATTACCAACGTGAATTACGTCTTCATCTTTGTAATTTATGATTACAACTTCGCCTTGAACTGTTGAACAGCGTTTTAATTGTTCAATGAATTCTGGTTGTTCAGCTCTATAAAAATCTGCTCTAGCTTTTACGTCTGAATCGTCAAGAACTTCTTCAATATCTGTTTCTTCTTGTAAAATATCAATAACATGTTTCATAAAGTCAAAATTTTTCAATCTAAAACGGCTATCATATCTACCTAAACCAGTTCTTGGGTCAAGAATATAGTTTAACAATAACCAACCTTTTGGATTTTTAATTTCATCAGCAGTAACATTTCCAGAATCAGCTCTATCAACTGCATCAAGCATTTCGCTCCATTCTTTAGGAAACTTATCAGCACCGCCAAAATATTCATAAATAACTCTTGTTGCTGATTTTGCAACAGGGTTAATAATGTGATTTGAACGATGTCCGTATGCTCTTACGTCTTCTGAAAAATGGTGATCAAAAACGAAATGAGCATTTTCGTTATATGGCAAGTTTGTAATGATATCATTGTCAGTCACTTCAATTTTGCCATCTTGCATATCTTTTGGGTGACAAAATTTAATTTCGTCAATCATACCAAATTTTTTCAACAATGTAGCTGACATAATACCGTCTAAATCTGCACGTGTTAACAATCTGTACTTTTTCATTCTTTTTTCCTTTACTCTTATTCTTACTTAACTAATTTTTGAACTTCTGATGTGATATCAGTTCCACCATACAAAACAACGCCCTTTGCTAAAACTAAATCATAGCCAGCTTTTTTGCTTTGAGCTTGTATTGTAGCAGAAATTGATTTGTCAATATCAGCTAACTGTTTTGCATAAACCTTATCATTATCAGTTTTTAATTTTATAACTGCAGTTTCTGCTTTTTTCATAATTTCATTACGTTTTTTAACGTCTTTTTCTTTTAATGCTTGAGCTTGAGCTGTGTCATATACTTTTTTTATTTGTTCCAGTTTTGCTTGTTGCTCTTTCTTTAATGTAGCAACTTGTTTTGAAGAAGAAACAACTTTTGAAACATCAACAACTGCAACTTTATAATTAGCCGGAACTCCTGACATAGCAAAGTTATTGGCACAAAGTCCCAACATAAAAGCAATTACTGTAAGAGGTAGCATCTTTTTTAACATTTTAACTCTCCTTTGTTTTAAGATACAGTTTACTACATATTTATAATTGTAATATAAACAAAATAATATTGTCTAATATGTTAAATACACTTAACCTAAAAGGCTAAAATACCAAGCCTGTCCAGTCAAATTCAAATGGTATAACTGTCTTACCTCTCTTGTCGATAAAACCCCATTTGTTATTTAACAAAACTGCTGCAATACCGTCTTTAAAACTACTTGTTGCAGAATATTTAACTGAAATAACTGGTTCTCCATATTTATCTGCAAAACCACAAGTTGTAGGGTTTACACAAATCTCTGCTAAACCTTCTGAAAAACCTGATGCTATGCTGTAAGATTTGCCAAAAATATTTTCACCATTTTCATCTATATAATACCAACGAGTATCAGACCCTTGAACTGCTCCAATTCCTTCCGAGAAATCCACAGTCCAAATATATTTAAAAGGTAACACTTCTCTACCTTTTTTATCAATATATCCACAACGAATTGCATTATTGATATTTGGCATAATTTTACAAGCACTAATCTTGTCACCAGCAAGCACACCCAAAGCTTCATAATCAATTGGAATAACTATTTTACCTCTTGTATTAATAGCACCCCAATTACCGTCTTTTTCCACGTTTGCTAACCCCTTTACAAAATTGCTTACTCGAGTATATTCAAAAGGAATTACAACCTTATTTGCCTTATTTACATAACCACATTGACCAATTTCTTTGCAGACCGGTGCTTTGCCATAAGTATAATTATAGGCATACTCATAATCTAAAGGAATTACAATTTTGCCTTTTTTATTGATAAATCCACATTTATCATCTTTCCTTACAACAGCCAAACCGTTTACAAAAGAGTATGCTTCATCATACTCAAATTTAATTTTTACGTTTCCTTTTTTATCAATAAAACCGCATTTAAAATTTTCACATGCAACTGCCAAACCTTCTTGAACTTGTCCTAAAATTTGGTATTTATAAGGAACAACAACCTTACCTTTTCTATCAATAAAGCCCCATTTATTGTTTTTACAAACATTCAACAATTTAACTTTATGAGAATTTGCGTGTACAAAAAACAAAGTCAAAACTACGATTGAAAGTACACAAACTACCGATATTAGTGCAATTATAAGTTTTTTGTTTTGCATAAAAAATCCTTTTTATGTAGATTAGTTTTCTTTAACAACCTTTACAAGTCCTTTTGGCTTGTCAACATTTCGACCCAATTTTTTAGCAATTTCTAATGCCAACATCTGAATAGCGACAGCATTAGAAAACATTCTCAAGGTCGGATCATCATTATCAATTGTTATATTAAAGTTTGGTGTAATTCTTTCGTGAGAACGACCAATAATATAAATTGGCGGATTGTAATCTTTTTTTATTTTTTCTAAATTTTTAGCTGAAGAATATGAAACTCCTGAAGCAGAAACATAAACTAAAGGAATTTTATTGTTCAACACAGCAACGTGTCCATGCATAAATTCACCTAAAATCATCGCTGTTACATTCAAATATGATGTTTCTTGAATTTTCAAGGCTGCCTCTTTTGCCAAAGCATAAGAAATTCCGTCAGCAGTAATAATAAAATTCTTTTCTTTTTTTAACATGCCTGCAAGTTGGTTAATCTTTTTACTCATATCAAATGTTTGTAAAATAACAAATGGCAAAGTTTTTAAGTTTTGAATTTTATCATTTACATCAATATTTTTAATTTGCGCATATTTTAGAGTTAACAAGTACAAGCAAAGCATTTGAGCTGTAAATGATTTTGTTGCTGCAATACTTTTTTCTTCCCCTGCATAGCAATTAATTACATAGTCTGCAAGTTTTGCTATTGAAGATTTTTCATTATTTGTAATAACTAAAATTCTCATACCCAATTGTTGAGCACGTTTTGCTGCTCTTAAGGTGTCACTTGTTTCACCTGATTGAGTGATAAAGATATAAAGAGTACCTTCATCGACTGGTGCTTTAGGTTTCAAGAGATATTCACTAGAATAAATTGCACGGGCTGAAATATCGGCAACTGTTCCGAACAAATCAGCGCCATATCTTGCACAGTGGTAAGAAGAACCGCTCGCAACCAAAACAACTTTTGAAACATCTTGAGGAACATCCATTTCAACTTTATTTTCAACCGAAACATACTCCTCTATAATTTTACCTAAAATTACAGGTTGTTCGTGTATTTCTAAATCCATGCAAGTTTTTTTATTTGTAATGAAGTTTTCCATTGAAGCCTCTTTCTCAGTTTGCTATTAACCTAACAATTCTTTTAATATTTGGTTAACGCTTTGAGGGTTAGCTCTACCTTTAGTTTCTTTCATAACTTGACCAACAAAGAAACCAAACAATTTATCTTTACCACCTCTATAAGCCTCAACTTGGCTTGGATTAGCTTCAATAATTTTTTGTGCGATTTCTTTAATTGCACCTGTATCAGAAATTTGGCTTAAACCTTTCTTTTCTACAATTGCTGATGCTTTTTCGCCTGTTTCCATCATTTCAACAATGATTTGCTTACCAATGTTGTTTGAAATTGTAGCTTTTTCAATTAAGCCAATCAATTCAACTAAACTTTCTGGAGTTAATTTTGTTTCATTGATAGATAGTTTTTGTTCTTTTAAGTATGCTGCAATTTCACCCATTAAGAAGTTTACGGCAATTTTTGGATTACCACCAGCTTTTAAAACTTCATCAAAGAACATTGCAAGTTCGTATTGAGCAACAATTACGCTTGCATCATATTCGCTTAAGCCTAAATCCATATAGCGTTGGCGTTTTTGTTCTGGTAATTCAGGCATTGTTGCTTTAATTCTATCAATCCATTCTTGAGAAATTTCTAGTGGCATTAAGTCTGGTTCAGGGAAGTATCTGTAATCGTGAGCATCTTCCTTTCCACGCATTGAACGAGTTACACCAGCGTTGTCGTCCCACAATCTTGTTTCTTGTACAACTTCTTCACCATCTTCTACAAGTTCAATTTGTCTATCAATTTCATATTCTAAAGCTCTTTCCAATGCTTTGAAAGAGTTTACATTTTTAATTTCTGCACGAGTACCGAATTTGTTTGAACCTTTTGGCATAATTGAAATGTTTGCATCACATCTCATTGAACCTTCTTCTAAATTACCGTCACAAACACCCACATAACGTACAATATTTCTTAATTCTTCCATGTATTCACGAGCTTCTTGAGGTGAACGCATATCTGGTTCTGATACAATTTCTAATAGTGGTGTACCAGCTCTGTTCAAGTCAACTAATGAGTATGAAGAACCTGCCAAACCATCAGCCCCAGCGTGAACTAACTTTCCAGCATCTTCTTCTAAGTGAGCTCTTGTAATACCAATCTTTTTGCCGTTTACCATTAAGTAACCTTTTCCACAGATTGGTTCATCATATTGAGAAATTTGATAACCTTTTGGTAAATCTGGATAGAAATACTGTTTTCTGTCGAATTTACATTTGTGAGCAATTTCACAGTTTAATGCTAAACCTGTTAAAATACCCATATCAACAACAGCTCTGTTTAACACAGGTAAAACACCTGGCATACCCAACGTAATAGGGCTAATTTGTGTATTTTGTTCGTTACCGAATTCACAACCGTCTGGTGCAAAAATCTTTGTATTAGTTTTTAATTGAGCGTGTACTTCTAAGCCAATTACGACTTCATATTTTTCTCTTAAATCTTCCATTTTTATCTCCTGAAATTTTTTCTTTTATTTTACCACAAATATTCAAATTATTGTTTTTCATAAACAAAAATTGAATATCCAGCATCTCTAACTTGAACAGAGCCTAAAGGTTTCAAGGTTTGTTGAGCAATATCTAAGCTATCTTTGGTCACTTTTGACATCATTAAAACAAACAAATTCATATTATTATAAGTGTTTACATCTTTAAGCATTTGCCAATTTTGAATTAATGGCATTGTAAAACCATCTCGATATGAAATTAAAATTAATCTATCACCTCTGTTCATTTTATCTATGTAATTTTTCTTTAAATTGTTATAGTATGCTTCCATTACAATATTTTTAGCTATGTAGTCGTACATAAAGGCTCTAACATTTTTCTTATCAATATCTTTTGTACCAAAATAAAACTCTAAAGAATCTTCACCCTTTAACAAAAGCATATCGTCAGCCTCAAAAGGAATATAAACTCCATGAGGTACATATCTCATGACTTTTGAACCCGAATAAGGTATTAAAACATAATCAGTATCTTTTATTTGTACTTGTTCTTCTAAAAGTTTTGACAAAGAGCCTAATTCTATTCTAGGATTAGTAAAAATGTTTGTAGGAACAACATAAAAATAAATGTAATTTATTAAAATCCATAAAGAAAATAGCACAATATGGACTTTCTTCCAATTCAACAAGCTCAAACCATAACAAGC
Organism: Candidatus Melainabacteria bacterium; assembly: GCA_003258725.1. Lineage (GTDB taxonomy): Bacteria > Cyanobacteriota > Vampirovibrionia > Gastranaerophilales > Gastranaerophilaceae > UBA6984. The sequence continues at coordinate 391,742 of QHMG01000004.1, read as the reverse complement.
TGAGCACATTATTACAGAATAAATTATTGTGGAGTATCTAGTTAAAAATGCCATTTTACCACTTGAGGCAAGTAACAATGACACAACTAAAAACATTAATGACGGAATTAAAAAGAAATATAATAATTTATTTTTTGAAAATAAACTTCTTATAAATCCGACAAGCCCAATAAAAATAGGAATTGCAACAAGTATAAAATAACTTGGAACACTCATTTTTTCAAAAATATTGCCATAAACATTGATTTCTCTTGTCATTAATTGATAATTTTCGCTAGAAAAATAAGTTTCTAGCATATCAAAAAGAACTTTCCAATCAAAGAAATAAATCTCACGTGTAAATGAGCAAATTTCACTATTAAAAACAAGCGTATTATAAATCATTATTGCAATTACAGGAATTGAAACAATCAACAAAATTGAAAAATATTTAGCCATTTCTAATAATTTGTCACGACGTTTCAAAACTAGATAAATTATCGCAAAAAGTGCATACATAAGCGTTAACATGCCTGTTGCACTAAAGGTATAAATTAAAAGTGCATGCGATATAATAAACGCCCAAATGTATTTTTTATCAAAAGTTTCAAGCATTTTTGCAAAAGAAAAAGCACTCAAAATTGATAACACAAAAACAAATCCGTAAAAGCGAACTTCAATTGAATAATAAATACCCCACGCATTTATAGCTAACAAAATTGCTGAAAAATAACCAACCGTTTTATTAAACAGAGTTTTCATTGAGTAAAATGCAATTGGAATAAGCGGTAATGTCAAAAACAAAGTGCAAGAGTGCATTGCAACGTCACTTTGTCCAAACAGCCTTGTCCAAAAATGAAGAATGACAAAATATAGAGGCATGTGAATGTCTTGTTTTACAAGCTCTAACACTGTATCTATAACATTATTTTGCGAGGCAAAATACCAAGAATAAAGCTCATCTAACCACAAATCTCCATAATTTTGTAGCATAATAAGCCTTAAAATCAAAGCAAAAAAAGTTATAATAGCAACAATTGCCGTTTCTCTATAATTATTTTTTAAATATTCCTTTATTTTTTCCATCTTTATTTTTTCCAAACTTGTAACACATAAAAACCTTTTTTATATGTGCCGACATATTTCAAACTATGATTACATATATATTTTAAATCTAAAGTTGCTTTTACTGTCATTAAATTATTAAATGTAAACGCATCAAAAGCCTCTTTGTTTTTAACCTGTTTATAAAATTCATCAGCCGTAAAATCGTCAAAATAACCATTTGTAACCAACATAATTTTTTGCTCTGGAGTCATTTGAGAAATTAAAAACGCCATTAAAATTTCTGTATTTTCAGCAGGATTTTTTAATAAAAAATAATCCTTTAGCATTTCTTTTTTAACTTCAGTGCTAGAGTTATTCAATTTATTTTGATTTGCAAAAACGTATTCTGACCTATAAGCAACATCTTTTAAAACCGATACTGTTATAATTTTTTTATCTAAATATTTTGACAAAACTTCTTTTCTATTCCAAACAAAAACAATGTCATTATCTTTAATATCATTTTCTTGCATCATTTTTACAATTGGTAAATATCCCTCACGACTCAATTTATAACTAGCTCTTGGTGAGTATGTAAGATATAAAAAATTAACTAATAAAAATATTAAAATTAATCCCAATGATAATTTATTTTTACAATCTTTTACACCTATCGCAATTAGCGTAAGCAAATTAGGTAAAATAATTACCAAATATCTCGACAGTATTTTAAAATCGGTAAATATAAAGGCTAAAATTTCAATCAAAACAAACCCGAGTGAAATATTAAAGATAAGACGAGCAAACTTATCTTCTTTAACCGCTTTAAATATAAAGTAACCCGCAATTACTATTGGAACAACGACAAAAACAAAATCAGAAAAACTGAATTTTTGGACAAATTGACCTACATAATGAATGGGATTATTTCCTATACCGACAAGTTTGGGAGTAAAAAAGTTTTGCAAGGCAACAAACAAACTTGACCAATCACAATACATACCATTAACAAAATTTTTTAAATTATGCTTAATAAGATAAAAAAGTCCTAGCAAAGGTATCGTAATAGATAGCAAAGCTCCTACAGATGAACAGAACTTATTTGGCAAATTTTTACGTCTGTAAATAATAAAGCACACAATTTGAATCCCCACATAAACAAAAGAAATTATGTAAGAAAAGATTAAGCCACAAGTTGATAAAATCCACCCTAATCTGTCTTTTAGAGTATTAATTTTATCAATTCTAATTAAAAACAAAAGATTTAAACTTGCAAAAAAAGCCATTAATTCATACATTTTAACTTCTTGTGAGTAATAAATTAAATAACTATTTAATGCAAACAATGTCATTAATAAAAAAGCTAAAAATTTAGAATTTAAAGTTTTACCAATAAAATAACCAACAATAACAGTTAAAACACCAATTACTGCTGAAAAACTCCGAAGGGCAAAATCAGAAAAAGAAAATAATTTTCCCCAATAGTGCAAAAATATTTGATAGAGTGGAAAATGAACATCATCTTTTAAAGAAAAGAATAAAACCTGCAAGAAGGTTGGTTTAACCGCTTCATTGTACATTGTAAGTTCATCATACCAAAGCCCATCAACTTTATCTAGACAAGTAAATCTAAAAATAATTGCCAATAACAAAATTATACAAAAAGTCATTATTGATAATATTTTACTACTCTTTATATCCTTAATCATTCTTCAATCTTAGCATAAATAAAGCCGTTTCAAAATAATTGTGCAAATACAAAAAATATGCTAGAATAATCTTATGATTACCGATGAAATTGACCAATCTCGAATTGATGAGTTGAAAGCCAAAACAAAAGAAGTTCTTGAAAAAACAGACCTTTATCAATATAAAGGTACTGTATCAAAGTTGCTTGGCTTAACGGTTGAAGTAAAGCTACCAGGTCTAAAAATCGGTGACTTATGCTATATTGAAACAAACACAGGCGAGAAAAAGCCTGCTGAAGTAGCTGCTTTTAAAGGTGAAGTTGCTCAATTGCTTTTGCTACTTGACGGTAACGGTATCGGACAGGGTTGCCTTGTAACTTCAACGGGCAATCCAATTAATATTCCAGTTGGTGATTTCTTGTTGGGCAGACTTATTGACCCTATGGGCAATCCAATGGACGGGCACCCTTTACCACTAGAACACGCTGAGTGGCGTAACATTGAAGGCCCTCCACCAAGTCCATTTGAACGTCCGATTATTACAGAAATGTTCTCAACAGGTGTTAGAGCAATTGACTCTTGTTTAACCTTTGGTTGCGGACAACGTATGGGGCTATTCGCAGGTTCTGGTGTAGGTAAATCAACCCTTTTAGGTATGATTGCGAGAAATTCTGATGCAGACGTAAACGTTGTAGCCTTAATTGGTGAACGTGGTCGTGAAGTTAAAGAGTTTATCGAGGACGCTTTAGGCGAAGAAGGTATGAAAAAATCTGTTCTTGTTTGTGCAACAGGTGACCAACCTCCATTAATCCGTCAAAAATGCTTACTTGCAGCAACTGCCGTTTGTGAATATTTTAGAGATAAAGGTAAAAAAGTTTTCCTAATGACTGATACAATTACTCGTTGCGCTATGGCAGGGCGTGAAGTTGGGTTGTCATTGGGTGAACCACCAACAATGAAAGGTTATCCACCTTCAATATTCTCTTGGCTACAAAAAGTTCTTGAAAGAGCAGGGAATAGTCCAAAAGGTTCTATTACAGCATTTTACACCGTACTTATGGAGGGTGACGATATTAACGACCCTATCGTAGATACAGTGCGTGGTATTACAGACGGTCACATTTTCTTATCAAGAAAAGTTGCAGAAGCAAACCACTACCCAGCTATTGACATATTAGGTAGTATTTCCCGTTTAATGAGTGCTATTGCATCACCTGAACATAAAGCGTGCGCAGGCAAAATGCGTAAACTTTTAGCACTTTACAGAGAAAACAAGGATTTGATTGATGTAGGTATGTACCAACAAGGTTCAAATCCAAGTTTGGACATCGCAATTGAAATGATGCCACAAATCAATGCCTTCCTACAACAAAGAACAACAGATATCGTTAGTATGGACACAACAATAAGTACCCTTATTGAGATGATGTCAAATGTAAATATTTAAGGTATAATTCTTATATGAAAAAATTAATTTTAACACTAATAATCGCCTTTTTAATTACACCTGCTTGTTTTGCAAGTGATAATTATGTTGCTTATGCAGGCAAATCCGCAACAGCTAAACAAAGCCAAAACCTTGAAAAAGAAGTTAAAAATTTCTTTAAATCACAATTAGTATACACTAATACAGGCAATATTGAGGCTTTGAAAAAAATGTATGCTAAAAACTATATAAATGCAGACGGCTTTGATAAAGAAACTTATTTTGACCTTGTTCAAAAAACATTAAAAATGTATCCAGATATCAAATATTCAATGAATATTACCAAAATAAGTATTATTGGTAACACCGCAGTTGTTGAAGCTGTCGAAAAAGCAACAGCATCATCTGTTGAAGCTGTTGGCGAAACTGATATTACAGGCTATTTAAAAAGTTATTCAAATAGTATTTATTACCTAGAAAAAAACGGCGATAATTGGTTTGTAACTTCAGACCAAATTATAAATGAACGCACAACATTAACTTATGGTGAAGCTAATGATATAAAAATGGATTTAGTTGTTCCGCAATTAGTACCTGCAAACAAACCCTATACCGCAAGTTTAAACCTTGATATTAATGACGGAAAAATGATTGTAATTGCCTCAATTGGACAAGAAAAAATTACTTATCCACAAATTAATTCAGAAGAAAGTTACAGAAAACTTCCAGAATCTGGCATTTTAGAAAGAATTTTTACGGCAAATAAAGATAATTTAAACGAATATACAGTAGCTTCGATAGGTATTACAAGAGCAAAATTAGCTAAAAACAAAGACGTTAAACTTCTTGTAACAGGTTTGGGTTACATTATCACTAGAACAAACGTAATTCCAGAAAAAAATTTTAAGGTAGTTGAAAATGGCAAGAAAGAAACAACCGCAAAATCTGTGGAGTAAAATAATATATTTATTTGTAATGTTAGCAGGATTTATCTGCGCAAATTGTTATTTATCAGATTTAATAACAAACAATATCAGACACGGTTTTAATTTTCCGCCAAATGATTTTATTACACTAAATTATGTTAAAAATACAGGTGCTGCGTTTAGCATATTGCAAAACTATCCCTTACTTTTAGAGATTTTGGCAGTTTTAGCACTTGTCTTTTTGCTTGCTTATGTAATCAGACATGCTGGAACAATGTCATATACAGGTATAACTTGGCTTTGTGTTTTAATGTCAGGTATTTTCTGTAATCTATTTGAACGTATGACATTAGGTTATGTTAGAGATTATTTCTACTTTAAGTTTGTAGAATTTCCAATCTTCAACTTCTCCGATATTGCAATAAACGTAAGTATTGTAGCCATTATTTACTTACTTTTGACAAGAGCACAACTTAAACAATTATAATCAGTATGAAATTTTTAATAGACGAAAACGATGAAAATATTAGACTTGACGCATATCTTTCAAATTTGATTGCAGATATTTCTCGTTCAAAAATTCAGTCTGCAATTAAAAATGGTAATGTTTTAATTAATGGTGAAATAAAAAAGCCTTCGCATAAACTTCATGAAGGTGATTTAATTGAATTTGAACCTCAAGCTATTGAAGAAGTAAAAATTGAGCCTCAAAATATTCCACTTGATATTGTTTACGAAGATGAGAATATGCTTGTAGTAAACAAACCCTCTGGAATGTTAACTCATCCGACAACAATTGAACGTGAAAACACTCTTGTAAATGCACTTTTATATAAATATGGCAACAATTTATCAGATATAAATGGTGAATTCAGACGTGGAATTTTGCACCGATTAGATCGCAATACATCTGGACTTTTAATGGTTGCCAAAAACAATAAAGCACACGAATTTTTAACTCAACAAATCAAGACAAAAACAGCTGTTAGAAGCTATTTAGCAGTTGTAAAAGGTTCTGTAAAAGATGAAGAAGGAGTTATTAATTTACCAATTGGCAGACACCCAACTCAACCCCATAAAATGGCGGTCATAGAGGGAGGAAAACCTAGTATCACAGAATATAAGGTTTTAGAACGATTTAAAAATGCAACTTTTGTAGAATTAACCTTAAAAACAGGGCGCACACATCAAATCAGAGTTCACATGAGTCATTTTAGAACACCAGTTTATAACGACACTCTTTATGGCGCTCGCCCCGAAAAATGTAAAACTCAAGAACAAGTTTTACAAGCATATAAACTAGAGTTTACAAAACCTTTTGGTGATGAGATAATTAAATTACAAATTGAACCTGATGAAAAAATTGAAAAAGTACTAAAATATTTAAGGAGTCAAAAATGATTATATTTTTAAGATTAATATCTATCGCATTACTTTTTGTAATCGGCTATTTCTGCTATACAATTAAACAACCTCAAGTTGTCATTTTAGCATTTAGCGGATTTATCGCAGGTATTTTATTCGTATTATCTTACGTTTTGGATATAGCAAGAAAATTAAAAGCATACAAAAGAGAATTAGAAAAGAACTCAATTTCTTCAGATGAAAGCGATTCTAAAGTAAAAGTTTTAGAATCAAAAATTGAAGTTCTTGAAAAAGCTCTTAAAAACGCTATTGAAAACAAATAACAGTATTATATAAAATTAAAAAATAAGGGTGATTTTTCAAATCACCCTTTAAGTTATCTTCGTGTCATTTAATGTTTTGATTATAAGTTTTGTTTGTAAACATGTCCTTTTGAGGCTTGTTCAATGTTTGGTGTATCAATTTCAAACACGTGAACTCTAGAAGGAGCTAAGTCTACTTTTAATTCACCTTCGCCAGCTTGATATTTTGATTGTTTACCATAAGCTGGTAACAAGTTTTTAAGTTCTTGTGTTGCTTTCATTGTTGGAACTTTAACTGTTGCTGTTACATTTCTGTTAATATTTTTGTTACCTACAACTAATAAAGTTTTACCATCTTTATGTCTTGCATAAGCAATAACTTGATCATCTTTATCGTTTTTCTTATCCAATTCAATGAAAGAACCTTTTGTTATTAAATCTTGATATTTATCTCTCATTTTGAAAGTTTCAGTCATAAATTTACCAATTTCTGGATTTTCTCCACCTGGTTTTCTTGATAAATTGAAGATATCAAGTTTTCCTCTATGAACTGTCATTTCATGACAATCTGTTTCAGATTCTTCAGATTTTGAATGGTCATAACCATATACATAGTAATCACCTGATTGATATCCATCTACATAATATGGATTTAACATTGGCAATGTAGCTTGCAAGCCTGCTGTAAGGTTACAATATTCAGTACCACCATGAAACATAGGTGAAATATCATCGTGAGTTGTAAATGAACCAATTAATGATTTGCCCTTTTCTAATCTATTTGACATATCAATATTTTCTTTTACAAAATCATTTAAATCTTTTGCACCTTTCCATTCGTGGAAAATGTGATATTGTCCATAATATGCATCAAAGCCTGCTCTTAAAGAGTCTTCAGGTCTATCATAAGGCATATTTGCTTGAGGTGAGGCATCTTCATAAGTATAAGTTTCACCTAACCAGCCAAATTCTGGGTCTTTTGAGTGTGAATATGGAATAATTATATCCCAAAATTCAGTAGGTTTCGCACGAGCTACGTCTGCACGAATACCGTCAATACCCATATCTACACACATATCAACATATTTTTTATGTAAATCTACTAAATCTGGATTTAATTCTCTTTTTGTTTCATCTGAAAATGGTTGAAACATTCTAATATCATTCCAGCCTTGAGGTGTTTTAGCTTGACCATCACGCTCTTTTGCCATTAATTCAGGCTTTTGTAAATACAAATCATAAGATGAGCAACTTGGTAAGTCTAACATTACTTTAATACCACGTTCGTGACAAGCATCAGTAAACGCTTTAACTTGTTCTACTGGAGTTCTTTTATCTTTTTTATCAATTAAGTTAGGATCAATTTGTAAAAAATCTAATGGTGAATAAATTGAACCAGCTAAACCCATTGCGTGTTGTTTACCTGTTGGGTGAATTGGTAAAATGTGAAAAGCATTAAAACCTTCAGCTTTAACTTCGTCTAATCTATCAATTGCGTTTAAAAATGTTCCGTGTTGTTCATTACCTGTAATTTTTTCATCACCGTTTTCATCTTTAGCGTTGAAAGTTCTAGGAACAATAGCTAAAATTTTAGCTTCGCCATTTTGTAACATTGAACGAAAATTGTTTTTGTAAGCAGGTTTGTTTTCAACTTTTTTATCTTGGACTTTAGCAGTTTCTTTTATTGTTGTAGCTTGAATAGGAGAAGTTTTTACAAGAGATTTATTCATTGCAGCTTGAGTATCTAAAAAGTTCTTCAATGGGTTTGAAGTGTGCATTTCCATATTGCTTGTAAAACTTGGTCTTGTCACATTTTTAGCTTTAACATTCAAATTTGGAACTTTTAAAATATTAGCTTTTATTGATTGAACTCTTGTCATTTTATTTCCTATTTTCTACTTAACTGCTTTGCCTTTGCCGAACAAGAATTGAGCTGCAACTGTTAATCCTGTTAATACAGCACCTACTGTTCCGAAAGTTTTACCCCATTTTTGAGAGTTATATGATTGTTGTACTGTTTTTGTCATCATTTCATCAGGTGCTACACCTAGTAACAAGAATTTGTATTCTGAAGATGCGCCTTGATCCCCTGTTGTTTTGTGGTTTGGTTTTGTAAAGTAATCAGCACTACCGATTTTGTTGTAAACTTCTGAATTATATTTGTTTACGTCTTTTTCGATACCTGCTTTTTTGATTGCTTCAACTGTATCTTTATCCATTGGAGAGTTGTACATAAAGTTCATTGCTTTTTGATAGAAACCATAATCTTCAGGAACATCTACACCTTTACCCTCTTTAAAGTATTTGTTTACAACTTTACCATCTTTAATTTCTACATCACTTCTGTCGACATTTGTAGAGTTGTCTTGGCTTCTGTTGAAGTAGAATTTGATTGAGTGGTCAGAAGAGTGACCTTGTAATGTAGTTTGTTTTACAAGTTCTAACATAGCTTCTTTAACTTCTCTTGCTGAACCGTCTTTTGGAACTTCGCCTTTAGAAATTCTTCTGTAAACGTCCATTGTGTTAATCATTCTTGAGAATGAGTTTTTAACACCTGCAACACGTTCTTCAAAATAAACTTGTTTAACTCGTTTCAAAGAACCTTTGCCACCAACAGAAAGAGCTGTTAATTTGTTAGCTGTCGCTTCCATACCTTGATTGTATAAATTACCAGCTGCGTCATCATAAGTTTTACCAACTAAATCAACGTATTTTCTTGTATCTTCTGGTTTAATTTTCTTATCTAATTCAGCGATATTATTAGCCATTTCGCCAATTGCTTTTTGGTATTTTGCATCATCTGAAGTAACTTCTTCCATTTTATTTCTTACCAAGCCTTGAACTAATTGGCGGTTATTTCTAACTTTTTCCATTTCTTTAAAGTCAATACCTAAAGATTTTACAATGCTTGTAGAAGTTTTATTCCAATAATTTGCAATTACAGTTTCAGGTTTGTCAGCAACTTTTGCTTGAGCATAATCATCTAAAACTGAATCTTTTGCTTGTAATTCGCTCATTGCTTTACCAATTTCACTAACTTTTTTCATTGCATTTTCATCTAAAACTGATGCTGAATTTGATTTAAGGGCTTTATCTGCAACTAAAGCAACACCTTTTTTGATAGTCTTTAATTTTTCAGTAGACATACCTTGTTCTTTAGCTTTAGCCAAGAATAATTGAGAAACAGAAGAACGAACATTCATTGCTTCATCTTCATTAACTTCTCTACCCATCATTTGATTGTCGTTGAAGTGTTTAACTATTTCTTCTTTAGAAGGAACAATTTTTGCAACTTGTTCTTCTGAGAATTTTTGAGCTAAAACCTTTTTAGAACCGTTTGAAATTTTTTCAGCTAAACCTTCGTTTACTAAAGATTTACCGTTCATTAAGATATTTTGCATATCTTCTTTAACGCCTTCTTCAGTAACAGGGTCTAAACCTTTAGCTAGTCTGCCTGAAATCTTTTCGATTAATTTATTATCTACTGTTTTACCTTTGTTTTCTTCAAAGATTTTGTCTAAATCTTTTTGCATATCTTTGCTTGCTGAAGTCATACGTTTTTGAGCTTCTGTATCAAAGTTTTGCAATAATTTGTCAGCTTTTTCGTTATTTACTTTGTCTAAAGCTGGATCAATAACTTTTTCAGCTTTATTACAAGCTAAAGCAGAGAACACTGCTGAGGCAATACCTGCTGTAATCATCCACAATGTATTATTTTTTGTAGCGATTTTTGTCATATTTGATTTTGTTAAATCATTTCTGTCTTGAGCATTTTTATCTACGCCCATTTTATCGCCAATTTTTTGTAATTGTTCGTTTGAATATACATCCCAAGGTTGATATTGAGCATCTTGGAAGAAAGGTTTTTTACGTCCAAAGCTATCTTCATATTCTTGAGTTGGGTCGAAACCGTGAATTGCTTTTGCTGGAGCACCAATTGCTAATTTAGGCCATAATTTCATAGCGCCAAAGAAGGTTGCTAAACCAACAAATTCCATTAATTTTGTTTTTGGAGTAGCTTTTTGAGTTGCTAAATAACCTGCTAATGCTAATGCACCAACTTTCATACCAACATCATTCAACTTGCCTAATTCATGATCATTTGCTTTACCTGTTAAACCATGTTTTAAAGCATTAAAATTGTATTTTGTATCTTTTACATTTGGGAAAATTGATGAAGAAACTAATTTACCTTTAGCTCCTTGAGGTTTAATATATTGTTGAGTTTTAATTCCGTTAGTTGCGGTAATTGTCATCTTAGTCCACCACAACCTTTCTGTTTGAATCAAACACGTTCTTATCTTCCAAATTTGCCGACTTTCTTGCACTTATTACTGTGTTTGCAACTCCAATTACAGTCGCCGCAACAGCTGCACCAATCAAGGCTTTACCTGCATATTTTTGAACCTTAGTAGGATTTGCTCCACCTGTCCACAAATCTTTTGCAGCTTTTACAAAATTGTTACCGAATGAACGAGCCATATTGGCAACTTTTTGTACACCTTTACCCTTTGTAGCTGAAACAAAGAAATTATCCCAAGGCTTTTGAACTGCTAAGCCTACACCAGTTGCAGCCCATAAGTAAGAAGAAATACTTTTAGCTGTGTTAGAACGAACGATAATATCTTTAATTCTTGGTTTTACTTCTTTATCTGAAGATGCTAAGTTTTCTCCTAAACCTAATTTCTTAGCAACTTTATCATAATAAACATTTCTGTCTTCGTTTGTTTTGCCATATAACAAATCATAGCGAGGGAATTCTACACTTTCAAATACTTTGTGATATTCAATTGATTTTGTATTTTTATCACCTTCAAATTTAGGGAAACCTTCAACAACTTTAGCGTAAGGCATTTCAGTATCTACACCTGTCATTGCTTTTACAGGAACATTAACCAATGATTTTGAAGCCTCTTTAGCAACGCCATACATAGCAACACCTAAAGCCATTTTTTTACCAATTTGACCAGCTTTAGAGTTTGCGAATGGTGTAAAATGTTTATTAGCTAAGTTAAAAACAGCCATCAATGCCGCACTTCCCATTAAGTATGGCACAGTCCCCATTGTTAAAAATTCATAGAAATTAGCGTTTCTATCGCCTTTCAAACCTTTTGCAGGATAAGTTGTAAATGCTTTTGTCAACTTATCAGCTTGAATAGTAGCTCTTGTCTTAAAATTATTTTCAAGCAAAGTATCTTTTGCATACTTTAGCTTTTTCGGCTCTTGTTCTTTATTTGACGTAAAACCTTGTTGGATTTGAGGCATTACTGGTTTAATATTCATCACATTCCCTTATAAGTACTAGTCTATTAAAATTAAAGTACATCAAAAAATTAATTGCTAGTGATATAACCATGCTTTTACAATTGTTTACAATTTAGTCATGACAATAGATAAAGGCGGATTTTTCAATTGAAAAATCCGCCTTTTTAAGAAATATTTTCTACTTTAGAAAACTATTTGATTTCTACTGTAGCACCAGCTGCTTCAAGTTGTTTCTTGATAGCTTCTGCGTCTTCTTTCTTAACGTTTTCTTTTACTGGTTTTGGAGCGCCATCAACTAAATCTTTAGCTTCTTTTAAGCCTAAGCCTGTGATAGCACGAACTTCTTTCAATACAGCGATTTTGTTAGCACCAGCTGAAGCTAATACAACTGTAACTTCTGCGTCTGCTGCTTCGCCTGCATCTGCTGCGCCTGCTGCTGGAGCTGCTGCTACTGCTACAGGAGCTGCTGCTGATACGCCGAATTTTTCTTCCATAGCTTTTACTAATTCAGCTGCTTCTAATAAAGTTAATTTTTCAATTGATTCTAAAATTGATTCTACGTTGCTCATTTTATTTTCCTTTCATAATAAATTTCTGAGTAATTACTGATTTTGCTAACTACGATATTGCGTAATTAAGCTGCTTTTTGGTCTCTAACAGCTGCCATAGCACGTGTAAGTTGTGCCATAACTGCGTTGATAGAACCAACGATACCAGATGCTGGTGAATTGATGCTGCCAAGCATTTTTGCGTAGATTTCTTCTTTTGAAGGAAGAGCTGCCAATGCTTTTGTTTCTTCAGCTGATAATAATTTACCATCTAATGCGGCACCGATAATTTCGCCTTTTTTAACATCTTTCATAAATTTTGACAAAGCTTTAGCTGGGCTAACAGGGTCATCAAAACCAAAAGCAATAGCGATTGGTCCTTTTAAAGTTTCAGCTAAAATTTCATAAGGTGTGTCCTTAATAGCAATTTTTGCTAAAGTGTTTTTAGTAACCATGTAATCGCCACCGTTTTTTTGGATTTCACGACGTAATTTTGTGATTTCTTCTACTGTCATACCACGGTATTCAGTAACGATAGCCACTTGTGCTTTATCAACTTTTTCTTTAATTTCTGAGATTTTCTCATCTTTAAATGCTCTTGTTGACATTTTTTCTCCTTTGGATTTACTTTTTATCGACCTATTTTGTGTAAGCATAAAAAAAATTTTGCCTACATTAAGCCGCAAAATTTCCAATCAAAATACTATTAAATTAAGTTTTTGACCTCGGTTAGCTGTTACATTAAGCCTTTCAGCACTAACTGTCTGCGGTTTGTAAAAATATCTTATGAAAAACAAAAATTAAAATCAAGCATGAGTTTAAAATTTGTTAAGGACAAATGATGTTAATTTTGTTTGTTAAAGTCATTTGCATTTTTGTCATGCAACCATTTGCGCATTAAATGCTGTTCATAACTAAGCGCAAAATTGTAAAGAGCATTTGTCAATTTTTGTCCACTTACAGACTTTGCAACCAACAAAAACTCGCCATAATCATTCTCCGCTAAGGCAATTTCTGCGTGTATAATTTTTTCAATGTTATTTTTAGGTTTTCTTTCTAAGATTGACAAAACCCAAGCACAAAGTAAGCTACAGCTCGATTTTTGCTCTATAATTTCATCATCGTGCTGTTGCAAATATTTAGCAAATTCAGCAATTATCACTTAATCTTCCTCTCGCATTTTTTTGCTAATTTTTTTGTAATTCGATGAGCTTTTCTATTTCCTTCTGCTTTATACATTTTTGATGCAATAGAAAAATCACGAGATGCTGATTGATAATCCTTCAAACCCATTTCCGCCATTGCTTTAACTTCATAGTTTTGAGAAAATTCACTATCCAATTTCATTGCCATTCCAGCATCTTTAAGAGCATCTACATAATTTTCTAATTTTACATTAGCTCTTGCACGCATTTCGTAACATTGCATGTATTTTGGATTTAGCTCTACTGCATTTGTTAAATCTTCTATTGCGCCTTGAAAATCACCATTTATAAGTTTTACATTTGCTATTGCGTTATATGCATAAGAAGTTTTTCTAAGCTCTAAAGATTTTTCAGCATCAGAAACTGCGCCTTCATAATCCTTCAAAAAATATTTAGCTTTTGCTCTAAAGGCATAAGCAAATTCATCATTTTCGTCCATTACAATCGCACTATCAAAACACTCTATCGCACTTTTGTATTCTTTTTGGTCTATTAATTTTTTACCAATAATTGTGCATTGAGATGCTGAATCACAGTCGAATGCAAATGCATTTGAACCTAAAAACATTAAACAAATTAAAAATAAAGTCTTTTTCATCTAGAACTCCACCGTTGCTGTTGCTAAACATGTTATATTATAAATATTATTTTTATTCAATTCCTCAATCATAGACTCAAATGTTGAACCCGTTGTGCAAATATCGTCAATCAACAAAATTGGCATATCTAAAAGTGCCGATTTATCAACCTCAAAGGCGTTTGATAAATTCTCCATTCTTTGAAATCTTTTTAAATTATATTGAGGCTTTGTATCTTTAATTCTTTTTATAAGCTCTATATTTAAAGTATTGCCAGAAAGTTTACAAAACTCCTCTCCGACAAGATCCATATGATTGTATTTTCGGTTTTTCTGCCTTGTTTTATAAATCGGAACAGGAACAACTTGAAAAGTTTCTGTTATACCTAAATTTTTCCAATATTCCCACATAAATTTAGCTTGATAATATGCTAAATCTCTTTGTCCGTGATACTTCAAGCCTCTAATCATTTTTTGCATTGTTTTTTCATAAAGTCCACAAGCATAAATTTTTACATTTAAAATTGTTCTGTTTACTTCAAGGGGTAAACTCGACATTGAGTCATAACAATTGCTACACATTGCTACGCACTCTTTAGAACTTCCGCAAAAATAACACTTCTTTTTATAAATCCAATCTAAAAGACTTAACAAAAAATTTTTCATGATAAAATATATTATAGAAAAAGGAGATATTATGTCAATTTTAATAATGCTTGTATTGTTGAGTATCTTAATTCTTGTGCACGAATTTGGTCACTTCATTACAGCAAGAATGTTCGGGATAAAAGTAGAAAAGTTTGGATTTGGTCTACCAATTGGTCCAACTTTATTTCAAAAGAAAATTGGTGATGTAACAATTTTAGTTCACGCATTTTTATTAGGCGGTTATGTTGCATTTCCAGACGACGAAAAGGATTGTGAATTAGACAAAGATTCACCCGACAGATTTTTGAATAAACCAATTTATCAAAGAGCAATCGTTGTATCAGCAGGTGTTGTTTTCAACGTAATTTGCGCTTTCATAATTGTTTATCTTGCTGCATTCCATTGGGGTTACATGCCAGCAGGCAAGTATGACGTTTATGTTAACGACATCGTTGCTGAAAAAACAGCTCCTATTTGGCAATCAGGAATGAAAAAAGGTGATAAAATCGTTTCTTTAAACGGTACAAAAATCACTAATACAAACTCTTTATTAACTATAATCAACCTAAGCAAAAGCAATGACGGCTATTACAACAAAAACTTAGCTGATAAATATTTATTGCAATTAAAGGAAATAAACTTTGTATTTACAGAAGATGAAGTTATTCCAAAAGGTGTTACAGTAAAACTTCCAGAAAGAGAAGCTGAACCTTCAATCGGCTTACAAAAAGAGGAAGAAGTCGGTATTGTAAAACCCGAAAATAATGATGAAAAGCTAACAGAAGTTCAAGCAAAAGTTAGAGATAGCCTAACAAATGACAAATACATTACAGGCAACGAACAGTTTACACTAAGAGATTTGTCTAAGGCTATGGCGGATAACACTCACCCTCTAAATTTTGTTGTTGATAGAGACGGTAAATACCTAGCATTAAAGGCTTTTAATCCTGATGACAAAGGTAAAATCGGCGTTCAACTTGAATCTAAAGAGGTTTTAATTAAAACTCAAGGCATAAAATCAATTCTAAAATACGGTACAAAATACTTATACGACAACACATATTATATGGTTTACGGACTTGGACAAATCTTTACAGGCAAAGTTCCTCTAAAAGACTTGCATGGCATTGTTGCGATTACAAAAGTTGGCGGAGATATAATTCAAAACAGTGGTTTATTCTACGGATTACTATTAACAGCAATAATCTCTATGGACTTAGCAATCGTGAACTTCTTGCCAATTCCAGCACTTGACGGCGGACACATTTTGTTCTTAATCATTGAAAAAATTAGAGGAAGAAGACTAAAAGATGAAACAGTCGAAAAAATCGGAACTGTATTCTTCTCGCTTTTAATTATTCTAATGGTACTAATAATATTCAACGATATTATTTGGTTACGCCAGTAGAATGACCGAATAAAACTATAAAATATCTGTATATAAAATTAAATAAACTCATCATAGATAATTCGCCAAAATTGATTTTACGTAGTTTTGTGTTTCTTTGTATGGTGGAACATTACCGTATTTATCAACAGCACCAGGACCTGCGTTATAGGCTGCAAGTGCCAAGATTACGTTACCATTATATTTGTTTAATAAACCTTTTAAGTATTTAACGCCACCTTCAACATTTTGAACTGGGTTGTAAGCATCTGTAACGCCTAAACCTTTTGCAGTTGCAGGCATTAACTGCATTAGACCTTGTGCGCCACAGTGAGATGTAGCGTTAGGGTTAAAACCTGATTCTTGACGAACTAAAGCTCTAACTAACTTTTGGTCAACACCATGTTTTTTAGCAACTTTGTCAATCATAGCTAGGATTTGAGCTTTTGGTGCATTACGAGAAACTTCTGGAATAGAAGTTGAAGCTGACGCTGTTGTTAAGGCACTTATGTTGCCTAAGCCTGTTAATGAACCAAACTTACCAGCAGAACCTAAAATTTTAGCTTTAACAGTTTCAGCTGGATTTTTAATTAAAGTACCAAAACCTGTTTTGTCTGTTTGTTGAGCTTTAGAATTTTTCAAAACTTCAGCAAAAGACTTTTTGTCGACATCTTTTGGCATGTCAACATTAGACAATTTAGGTGGGTTCAAATATGAGTTCAATTGAACAGCACGTTGCATTGCAACTTGTTGACCACTCGATGATATTAGATTTTGAATCATTGGGGAAAACATAATATAAAACCTCGCTATTTCTATTATCGGATAAAACAGGTAAAAATTTAAGGGAACTCATTCAAATATCCCCCAATTGGTTTATAATGATAATTCTTAAAATATCAACATGTTGAAAACAACATAAAAAAGGAATCCTGATAATCAGGATTCCGCTTTAAAATTCATCGTCATAAAATTCAAATTCTAAGTGACCGACAACAACTGTATCACCGTCTTTGATACCTTTTTTGCGGAGCTCATCAAACACACCCATACCTTGCATTACATTTTGCAAGCGCAATATTTGTTGACGGTTTCTATCATCAGTAACACTTGCAAGACGTTTCAATTTGCCACCCATAATGATAAAGGCATCTTTTGCAACCTTGATAACTTCAAAACTACTGTCGTCATTATCATAAGCGCCTGTGTCCTCCTCTACAACAATGTCTGAAACAGGCTTTTCGATTTCATCAACCTTTTGAGCCATAAAATAAGTTAATTTATCAACATTTTCGTGCGTTGCCGCAGAAATTAAGAACACATCATCTGCAACTTCTTTAAATTGTTTATAATAATTTTCTTTAGTTTCTTCATCAATAGCATCAATCTTATTCAACGCTACAATTTGGTACAAATTAGCCAATCTATCTGAATATTTAGCCAATTCATCATTAATTTTGTCGTAATTTTCCATTGGATTTTCTTGAGTTAAATCCACGATATGAACTAAGAAACGGCATCTTTCAACGTGACGTAAAAAGTCGTGACCTAAGCCTACACCTTCTGAAGCACCTTCAATCAAACCTGGAATATCTGCTACTACATAGCCGTCGCCCGTTGGCTTTCTTACAACACCCAAGTTTGGAACTAATGTTGTAAACGGATAATCTGCAATTTTAGGTCTTGCCGAACTTATCGCACTAATAAATGTTGATTTACCTGCGTTTGGCATACCTAACAAACCAACATCAGCAATAAGTTTCAATTCTAACGCTAATTCTCTTTCAATTCCTGGTTCTCCAGGTTCACAATATTGTGGGGCACGCTTTTGTGGAGTACAGAATTTAGCGTTACCACGACCGCCACGACCGCCTTTTGCAATAATAACTTCTTGCCCGTCATGAATTAAATCTGCAATAATTTTGTCAGTTTTTAAATCACGAACAACCGTACCAGTTGGCACTTTTATTTTTAAATCTGCACCACCTTTACCGTATTGGTTCTTAATTCTACCGTTTTCACCGCTTTGTGCCTTGAAAACCGATTTGTATTTGAAGTCTAAAAGAGTTGATAAACCTTCGTCAGCAACTAAATAAATATCACCGCCACGACCGCCGTCACCACCAGCTGGACCGCCTTTATCAACAAATTTTTCACGACGCCACGCAACAACACCGTTGCCACCGTGACCCGAAATAACTTTAATTTTTGCCTTGTCAATAAAATTCATATTTGTATTATAATACAAATATGAAGAAAAAAAGTTTTTTTACAGGAAAAGAAGTTGAAATCGGCGAAGGTGCTGATAATATCATAATGGCAATCGAATCAAGTTGCGATGAAACAGCTTGTGCAATCGTTAAAAACGGCAGAGAAGTGCTTGCAAATGTGGTTGCATCACAAATCAAAACACACGCAAAATACGGCGGTGTAATACCTGAAATTGCTGCACGTGAGCATTTGGACACAATTAATCCTGTAATACAAGAAGCCTTTGAAAGTTCAGGCTTAAAACCCGAACAAATCGACGCATTTGCAGGTACTGTTGGTCCAGGACTAGTTGGTTGCTTACTTGTAGGCTTAAACGCAGCTAAAACGCTTGCTCTTATTTATGATAAACCATTTATTGGAATAAATCACTTAAACGGTCACGTTAGCGCAAATTACTTAAATACAGACTTAAAACCGCCTTTTGTAGCGTTATTAGTAAGTGGCGGACACACACAAGTTTTAAATGTTAAATCAAATTCAGACATAACAATTATGGGTGAAACCATTGATGATGCGGTTGGTGAAGCCTATGACAAAGTTGCAAGACTAATGGGTTTACCTTATCCAGGAGGTGCAACACTTGATAAACTAGCAAAAGAAGGAAATCCACACGCCTTCAAGCTACCAGAAGCTAAAGTTGACGGATATAATTTCAGCTTCAGCGGTTTAAAAACTGCTGTATTACGCTTAGTTAAATCTTTTGACGGTAAAGATTTACCAGTAAACGATATTTGTGCCTCATTCCAAGAATGTGTAAGCTCAACTTTAGTAAAAAAAGTTAAAAAAGCGCTTGAAGAAACAGGCTACAAACAAGCCGTAATAGCAGGCGGTGTAGCTGCAAACAGCGAAATTCGTAAGAAAATGTTTGAATTAGAAAATCTTGGAATAAAAGTACATGCCCCAGAAATGAAATACTGTACAGACAATGCCGCAATGGTTGCATCTAGCGCATATTTCTTTACTCATACATACGATGACCCCGACACAGAGGTATTTTCAAGAGTTAAAAACCGATAAAGGAGAAAATAATGAAGGCTTTGAAAATAAGTTTAATTACATTTGGTTCGCTTTTTGTAATTGCTTACTTGGCATTTTTATTTGCAGTTCCTGCATTTATAAAATTAGAAGATTATAATTACGAGCTAAATAATGATAAAAACCCTAATCAAGGGCTGATTATAAAATTTGAAAATGTAAAAGTTTCAACAACTTGGAACTTCTCAGCAGGTGTAAAAGTCGGTCAAATCAACGCATTCTACAAAAATGGAGACAAATTTGCGCAAATTGATAACATTGATACTACAATTTCCTTGCCTTATTTAGTTTTCAAAAAAATTAAAATAAATAAAATCGTCGTTGATAAGATTATTACTCGTCTTGGGGTTGAAAAAGACGGTCATTTTATAATCGAAAAATTCCTTCCAACATTAGAAACAAATACCTCAAACACCCAAGCCACAATGGTTTTACCTTATGGGCTTGAGTTTTCTGAAAATATGCCAGATATTGTCATAAAAAAATACTCAATAACCTTTATTGATAACATTTCAGACAAACATTACACAATAAAAGGTACTGATTTCAAGGTTTCTGACTTTATTCTAAATAAAAAAATCAAGTTTAAAGCAATTGGTGAAATACTTTTAGACAAACGCAAGCAAATCACTTACGATTTAGACCTTACATCACTTGTAATGCCTGATTTAACAGCGCTTTCAAAAGAAGAAAATGTCGAAAATCAAAGTCAATTCAACATTATAACCATATTTAAAAATTTATATAAACTAAATTTAACCGCAGATATTAATGCTGTTACTAAACTTTCTGGTTCAATAGAAGACATTAAGGTTGATGGTAAAATTAACATTACAAATATGTCCGCAATCGTACAAGGCAAGCAACTTCCAGCAAGTTCGCTAAACTTAGAATTAAAAGGTAAAAGCATAAAAATTCTTTCAGAACTTTATACAGACATTAACGAAAAAGCAAATTTAGACGGTATTTTTAAATACGGAAAACGTCAGTACATAGATTTAAACGTAAAATCTGACAAATTAGAGCTTAAAAACCTTTTTTCACTTGTAAATGCAATCCTTCCGCTGGTTGGCGTAACCGATTTGAATGCTGTACAAGCAAACGGAGAAATTAAGGCTAATTTCAATATCAAAAGTGACTTCAAAACCATTAATTCTAGTGGGTATTTGAAGGTTTTAGATGCAAATATTTACTATAATTTATGTAATGTAGCACTAAAAAATATCCAAGCAGATATTGACTTCTCTTCTAATAAAATCAATATTTCTAAGGCTTCAGCTAACTTCAATGGTGCGCCATTGTCACTTACTGGGGCTATTGATACAAACGCATACGCAAATATAAAGGTTTTAGCAAATAAAATTCCAATAAAAGGCGCATTGCTTGCAATTGGTCAACTTCAAGCACTTAAAGAAAATAACATCAAATCGGGGAATATCACGCTAAATGGCGTTATTAAAGGCAAATTGGACTCTATTGTACCGCAAATTAATGTTGCAGTTGAAAATATTAATCTATACAACAAACCTAATAAAACTACCGTTATTCTTCCTCTTGCCAAAATTGATGCTACTACAAAAGGCTCAAAGATTAACGGAACAGGACACATTACAGGCTTAAAGGTTATTATGAGGGGTTTACCGACTTTTTCAATTCCTAATTCAAAAATTAAATTTAACGAAAAAGATATTGACCTAAATTCTGTTTACGTAATGCTAAACAACTCTAAAATAGGCGTTTTTGGTCAAATCAAAAACTACCCAACCACAGATTTGAGTATAAATATCACTGCTAGAGGGCTATTGGGCGCAAGCGATATCCGCTCATCTCTTGACAAAAGCATTAGAAATAGCATTAAAGCAACAGGTCGTTTACCAATTATAGCAAAGATTTCGGGCAATTCTAAGGTACAAACAATTAACGCTCAAATTTTGGCAAACAACAACAATCACCTGTCAATAATTGACATTAATTCACTAAGAGGTCGAACTTCATTGATTAATGCTGATTTAAAAATAGAAAACAATACGCTAAAAGTCAATGATATCAGCATTAATGCGCTATCACACAACAACGGTATTACAGAAAATTTCAATGCAAACTTGTCAGGTTCAACAAAAATCATGCAGGCAAAAGGCTCTATTAACAACCTTTTGGGCAAAGTTCAAAACATTTCAGGATTTAACATTTCTATTCCAAACCAAGTAACAATAAGTATTCCAACATTTGCAAACTCTCAAGTTCAAGTAAAGGGTGACTTAAACGTATCTGGAACAGTTGCAAACCCTATAATTACGGGAATGATAAATATTCCTTATGTTTCTTTACCAAGTATTCAAACACTTGGAAAAAATATAACAATAAATGCTACAAAAAGCCTTATAGACGTTTATTGCGGGAATATAAAAGTCGCAGATTCAGTGATGCAAATAATTGCAACGATGAACAGTAACTTTAATCGTGGAGTTTACATACGTTCAATGACATTCAACGCTGAAAACATTAACGCAGACAGCCTTATGAGGATGATTTCATTATTGCCACAAAGTAATATCGCACCAGGTACAGACGCTGGCATAACAATTGCAAGCGGAAACGCAAAAGTAGAGCGAATTTCACTAGGTACAATCGCTGCAAACAATGTTACGTCTGATTTTAACCTATACAACAACTTATTTAAATTAAATAATATAAGCGCAAGTGCCTATGGTGGCAAGATTGTAGGCAAAATCACTTACAATTTGTTATACTCAAGCACAGGTATAAACCTTCAAGGACGCTACTTAAACGCCAATTCTGCACTATTTGCTAGTACTGGAATGCGCAATTTAATGGACGGTTCACTAGATTTTGACGCTATAAACCTTACTGCAAGAGGCTTAACAGACACTCAAATAATGCAAAGCCTTAAGGGGAAAGTCAAATTCATTGTTTCTAACGGTCAAATGGGCGCATTAGGTAAGCTAGAAAACTTACTTTATGCACAAAACATTTTAGCCAATAACCTACTAAAAACAACCATGAGCGCCGTTGTAGGTGCTGTAAAAGTAAAGAAAACAGGTGAGTTCAAGTATATAAAAGGCGTAGTTTCACTATCTAACGGCTGGGCGACACTTGAAAGAATCCAAACATCAGGCCCTGCAATGAGTATGTACATAAAAGGACGTGTTAATATCTTAAACAACAGAGCAGACCTAATTATTCTAGGACGCTTGTCTAACGAGGTTGTTAGCATTTTAGGACCTATCGGAAATTTCTCAGTAAATAGCCTAATAGCCTCTATACCAAAGATTGGCGCTGTTACGTCTTCCCTTATAAACCAGATGACAACTAATCCTAGCGGTGAAAATTTGGCTCTATTGCCTGATTTATCGCCAGCTCAAGCCAACACAAAAGAGTTTAAGGCAGCTATAAACGGGTCTTTAGAGTCTACAAGCTCTGTATCTTACTTCAAATGGCTAGCTACACCTCAAGCAAGTTCTCAAGGCACTACTACAACTGTATCTCGACCGAGCCAAACACAACAAAACTTGCAAAACACCTTAAACACTGCGAAAACAAACGCTCAGAGTGTTATAAATAAGGTGCTAAGCCCTAGTACAACGACCACAACACCTATGACTCCTCCTGCAAATTCAAACAACAACGGAGTTGCAGACTTTATAAATAACTTACCTAATTTAAAATAAGGAGTAAAACATAGGTTATACAATGGTTTAGGCGTGGTTTGTTTCTAAAGAAACAAACCACGCCTGTCACTAAGACAAAATAAAACTTTATAAGAGCTATATTCATTTTATTTTAGGTATGCATGTCCGCAAAAAAGCGTACGTAAAAATACGTACGCTTTAAGTCAGACAAATTTAGTACATCAAAAATGGTATAATAAATTTGGTATAATTAAATAATTATTTTATTAAAAACTCTCATATCACATAGGGTATAACACTAATTTTTTGTAAATAATAAAAGACACCCGATGATATCGAGTGTCTTTTGTGTTATCTTAAACTTTTCTCTTACGAGCTGCTTCAGATTTGCGTTTTCTTTTTACGCTTGGCTTTTCATAGCGTTCACGTTTTTTTACTTCAGATAAAACGCCGGCTTTTTGAATTTTTTTCTTAAAACGTCTTAATGCGCTTTCGATTGATTCGTTTTCGCCTACTTTAATTTCTGGCATCGTTTTTTCACCACCTTCAATGTTTATGTATTTTGTGCCCTTATTTTATCATGCAATATTTTAAAAATCAATAGTTATCTTGTTTTATTGCGCCCCATGCTCGAATTGAGCCCATTTCGTACTTTATAAGCAAGTATCCGCCGTCCTGAACATATTGCATTTCTGCATTTGAATAAATATATTCTGGCTTAGGTTTTAAACCAAATTCATCATATTTTTTTGCAATTCTTTCTCGCTTTTTCTTTTCTTTTTTAGCCTTTTTCTGCTCTTTTTTATCGTATTGTTTTTGCGCCTGTGTTTCATCTTCTTCCAGCTTAAAGACAGGAACTCTTGCAACCACGTCATAAGCCTGTATAAACAAAATATGTGTTTTATCAAGAGACAAGTCTAATTTGTAATGTCCTGGCATTATAACAGGTTCGCCATATTTATCTACTATTGGGTCAACAATCGACAAGGTTGGATGCTGATCATCTGGTGCTGCATAACGAACATGGCTTTTATCTGCATCTTTTTGTCCTGTTGGATAAACAGGATAAGGGGCATGAGGCATAACCTCGTCTAAATCTTGTAAATCTGGCGTAATAATTCCATCAATCATTAATTTTCGCTATCAAAGCCTCCATTGTTGATTGAATTTCAGAAAAACTTTTACCTAACGCTTTTTCATGCCCGACAAAAATTAGTGACATATATAAATTTGAATTACCCAAGTTGTTTGCTTTAAGCATCAATCTATAACTTTCACGCATCAATCTTTTCAAGCGATTTCGTCTTACCGCACGTTTGTGAGTTTTCTTACTCACAACAAAACCTACTTTTGTAACATCGTCGGGATTTTTCTTCTTTAAACCGACAAAAACAGCCACACCATTAAGGTAAAAAGAATTTTTCACCCTATATGTAGCTGTAAATGCTGAATTCTTTTTTAATCTATAAACTCGACTAAGCACGTTTTGAAGCTGAGATTGCTAATTTATGTCTACCTTTTGCACGACGTCTGTTTAATACTTCTTGTCCGCCAGCAGTAGCCATTCTAGCTCTGAAACCGCTTACGTTTTGTCTTTTAGCTTTTGTTCCTTCTAGTGTGCGTTTCATTTTTGTATTCCTTTTCGCTTACTTTTATATTATTATTTTTATAGTAAAAGAAAAAAAGATTTTAGTCAACTAAAAATATAAGGCAGGGTAACAATGAGTAACAAATTAGGATTTATGGGCTGTGGAGAAATGGCAAGTGCAATTATTAAAGGACTTTTAAGCTCAGGGTTTATGCACACTTCAGACATTCATGCTACAACTCACACAGACAAATCAGCCTCTGCTAAAAGTAAAATTTTGAAAATAAAAGTTATCACAAACAACAAAGATATCGCAAAAGATTCTGAAATAATCGTTTTAGCAACAAAGCCTAACCAAATTGAAGAAGTATTACAAGAAATCAAGAACGAAGTTAACGGAAAACTTATTATTTCTATCGCAGCCGGTGTAAGCACTGCTAAAATAGAAAATATTGTTGATAAATCCCCTGTTGTAAGAGTTATGCCAAATACTCCAATGCTTGTTTCAGAAGGTATGTGCGGAATTTGTTTAGGTAAACTTGCAACAGAAAAAGAAGAAAAATTTGTTACAGAAATGCTTTCTCAAGTTGGCAAGGTTGTCACTGTTACAGAAGAAAAAATTGACATTGTAACTGCAATTTCAGGTTCTGGTCCTGCATTCTTCTATCAAATTTTTGAGGACATTGCACAAGCTGGCGCAAAACTTGGACTTGATTACGAAAAAGCCTTAATACTTGCTCTACAAACAGCTATTGGTTCTGCAAAAATGGTTCAAAACACAACAAAAACAGTACCCGAGCTTGTCGCAAGTGTCGCAACAAAAGGCGGTTGTACAGAAGTTGGAGTTAGTGAAATGAAGGCGTTAAATAGTTCTAATCTTTTTGCGGAAGTAATTAGAAAGACCGCAGAAAAGGCTCATGCGTTAGGATAAGAGGCGTCAGGCAATGCCTGACCTACTTTTTTAAGATTCTGAAACAAGTTCAGAATGACATAAGGTTTTGCATTATAAATTGAAACCTCTTGACTTTTTGTGAAAAATCGTAAATAATGTATGCATAGGGGCAAGCCCTAAAGAAGTGGATTTTCCTTAGAGCTTGACTTAGTACCCTAGAACAGTAATAATAGAATTTGTAAAACCGCTATTACCGCAATGATAGCGGTTTTCATTATTATTGTCATTTTATCACCCCCTTTCCACTGATTTCTTAGTAAAACGTGTGTGGGTGGGTGTAATAGGTACTACCCTAAGTTTATTTTATTGTTTTTTAATTTATAGTCAAATTATTTATATATCTTCATTCATTATATATTTATACATCTAGCAAGCTCCAAAGGTGGGTGTCTTGTATTGAAGCATTCAACTCTTTACATACACAATCCTTCATACAAGGTTTGTTAAAATGCGTTAGAGCACACATACATTCTGTATATTTAGGCATACTGTGATTTAGAATAAATATATTAATCTTGCCAGATGTAATATCTTCTATAATCTTTTTTTTATCTTGAATTTTTCTATCGTTTAAATTCTGCGCACGGCATAGCTTGCAAACTGCTTTTGCCTTTACAAAATCCAAAAATAAAACATCATTCTCTTTATTCATATACTATTTATACATCACACTCTTATTTAATAATATAGTCAGGTGGCTAAAAATAAGTAAAACTATTACTTTCAAGACAATCATTAGACTAGCCCCTCTCTCAAAGCCTTTACAGCCGCTTGAGTTCTATCATCTACTACAAGTTTTTGAATAATATTACAAACATGTGCCTTTGCTGTATGCTCTGATATAGTAAGGTCTTTAGCAATTTCTGAATTTGATTTTCCGTCAACGACAAGTTTTAAGACCTCGTATTCTCTTTGTGTCAAGTTTGCATGTTGCTCTCTAAAAGCAGCCCTTGTAACCTGTCTTGCAGGAATAACCGCAGCATTTTTATCTCTAATATAAGGAACAACCTGAGGATCTAACCACATAGCACCTTCATTAATCGTTTTCACAATTACCATAAGGCTTTCAGCAGTAATATCCTTAAGCACGTATGCGCTTGCGCCTACCGCAAGCGCATCCTCTACTTCTTTAGCACTCGAATGAGATGTAAGCATTATAACCTTCACCTTTTTATTATCTGCCATTATTCTTTTTGCAGCCTCAATCCCTGACATATCTGGTAATCCTATATCCATAAGAACAACATGTGGTTTAAAGGTTTTTGCCGTATCTATCGCCTCTCTTGCACTCTCTGCTTCTTTAAATATTAATTGCTCATTGTTTTCCTCAAAAAGTGCTTTGATTCCTATTCTCATAAGTTTTTGATCTTCTACTAAAAGAATTTTTATCGGATTTAACATAATAAAATTCCCCTCTCCTTTTATCACACCTCTATATTAAATCTATTTTTGCAATAAAAAATCCCGACACTTAAATCTTTAAAGACAATCGTATCGGGATTTTTATAATATTAAAACTTATTATTTTTATTTTATTTTAAATTTAAATATCTTGAACCGTTTGCAATAACTCTGTCAGCTCTTTTTAATAAAGCCTTCATTTCTGGAGTCATTTCATCTTCAGCTTTTCTTGCTTGTTGTTGAGCTGGTTGAACTGCAACTTGTTGAGGTTCTGGCTTAATTGGTGCTGGATCAGATGATGGAATATAACCTGTATAACCAGATTTTTTATTGTTATTAGTTGTTTGTGTTGCTTGTGTTGTTTGTTGTGCAATTGGATTTGAAACAGGTTGGTCTGCTAATTTGTCAGCATAAGCTTTCATTTCTGCTCTTGTCATCATTCTTGATTCTTGAGGACCTGCTGCATCTTTTTGAGCTACTAAGTTTCTTAAAACTTGGTTTACAGCTTTTGATTCTGCTGTATCTTCGCCTTCATTTACTAATCTTTCTGCCGCTTGTTGAATTAATGCATCAAATACTTCTGGGTCTTCTTGAGCTGCTTGAGCAATTTTTACGCAATCTTCTTCTTGAGCTTTTTCCAATTCTGTTTTACCCAAAACTTTTGTTACAGCCTTGTTTGCATAATGTTGACCAACTGTACCAGCTATGTATGAACCAACTCTGCCTGCGATAGCACCAACTACTGCGCCAGCTTTTGTATTACCCACTAATGAGCCGACAACCTCGCCGATTTTTGAGCCAACAGCTGAACCCGCTACCCAACCTGCTACTGATGTAAATACTCTTGCAGTTGAACGACCCAATTGCTTCATACCACGTTTAAAACCTAATTTTTTGAAGGTTGGAATTACGTTACAAAAAGTTTCTGCAGCACCTTCCATAACTAGCATGAAGTTACCTGATTCGTTGTTATAAGCGTCTAAGCAAGTTTTGAAAGTTGATGATTTTGCAGCCATGTTACGAGTTGCTTGACCAACTTTTGTAATGCCTGTTGCATTTTTGAATTTTTGATACAAACCTGTACCTTTTGCCATTTCAGCGTAAGATGCAGCGTTTGCTTTTGCTAGCATTTGAGAGGCTTGTTTCGCAATATCCTTGTTTGATGGATTTGCTTTTACTGCTTCTGCTAATTTTTGAGCGTTTTTATATAAATCTTGAGTTTGTGACGATAAAGTTTTTAAAGCCTCTGCTTCTGGAATATTTGCTAAAATTTCTTTTGCATCAGCAACTCTGAAAACACCTTTTGCGCCGTGTTGTTTTAAAATATTATGAGCTGTTTTACCATTGTCAGTAACAGCTTTAAATGCTTGTTTATATTGACCTCTATTGTCTCTAATCCATTCGTAACCTTCATACAAACACATCATTGTTGGGTATGAAGATACTTGGCTAACAGTTAGTTTTGTTGCATCATCAGTCAATGGTACGCCATTAGCGTATTTTGCAAGATTGATTAAATCTTTTAATGCATAAATATTTGATTGTGAATTGATACCGTTAACCATTTTTACCAAAAATTTATTATTACTTACTTATATAAAAACATCAAAACCATGAAAATTGCCTTTTAATCATGGTTTTCGACCCTTTGTAAACAAATGTAACAAAAAACTCATATGCTGAAATTCGACTTTTTCAAAATACTTTATATAGGGGTAAGAGTGATAAAGAGATTATGAGGCGTTAGAGTATGACAGTACAAGAATTAAAATTAAACACAAATGTTGGTACAACAAATTCAAGATTGAATGAAAATGCAGATATTAATCCACAACCTGAATTCGTAGATAGATCGGAAATGTTATTTTCTTATATGAACATGGTTGCATTTAATAACAAATTAGATTTAAAACTTAATTAGTTTATTTATTAAGAGAGAGTTTTTAAAAAAGTTTTTTAACATACACACACTAACTACCTAACTAACTCACACTTACACTACCTACCTTTTAAAATGTTTTATCAAAACATGTGCCTGAATTCAAAAGAATACAGGCTTTTTTTTGCGTAATTTTTGAAAATATATTTTGTCCAAAAGAATTAAAATAAAAATCCTACTATTGGGCTAGTTTAAAAGTGCTAGTACATGGGCATATTATTATTGGAGAGTTTTTCACTCGACAACTAGCTATCCCCCAGAAAAAGTGAGCGCCGTATGAAAGACAAAATTGCAAAAGTAATTATTGGTTTTGTAACGTTTTCAGCCTTTTGTGCTGCGTGTTCACCTATGTTTTTCATGAATTCTAGTAGCCAACCCGCAAAAACAAACTATTTTGACAACAATAACGATTCAACTTTTTACACCCGCTCAGATTACAAAAAACCAACAACTTCGTCTAACAACAGAAGAAGTTATGGACGTGTAATCTACTTGGGTGAACCGATTGAAGGCGTTATGGATTTTAATTAATAATAAATGTTACAAATCCCTTGATTTTGTATTTTGTTTCTATTATCATTGTAATAGAATTTTTTAAGTATTAAAAATAAAGGGGTTTAAAAAATGTCATTAGGAACATTAGAATTTGAAATTTTAAATTCAATCTGGAAATTACAAGCTATCGACGAAGATATGAACATCTCTGTTAAAGATGTTGTTGATAACATGTCAGCAAATGGCTTAGAAAGAGCTTATACAACTGTTAAAACTGTAATGGACAGATTAAGTTCTAAAGACTTGTTAGTAAGATACAGAGCTGGTAAAAAATTCTTCTACAAAACCGTTATGGATAAGAATGAAATGGCTTCTTCAGCTATTAAAGAACTTTCTAGACAATTCTTTGATAACGATGCAGTTAAAATGATTAGATTTATTGAAGCTGAATGTCTTGATTTAGTTTAATCACACATTTTAAAATGGTTGAATTTCAAAATACAATTGAAGCTCGAAGGTATATCGGTAGGCTGATTATTCAAGTTTTAACCGACAGGATTATTGTGCGTGAAGCGATTAAAAGGTTTCCGCATGATGCAAAAGATCCTTCTATTAAAAGTGCTTATCACGCTCTTGTTCATAGAGAAGCCGATGAAGATTTGCGCCGTAGAGACTTGAATTACAAAGATGCACAAGATAGTTACCTTGAACAACTTGCGCACACTTTAGAGCAGGGTAAAGAATTACCCAAAAATATTATTAAAAATTACAACCAATATTACCGTGACATACAGATAAACCAAACAGATTTTATGAAAAAATTGGTTAAACGCTTGTGTAAAATTATGAATGTTTAGCTTATAATAAAGCTATGGCAAAAACAAAGGTTAAATCAAAATACGTCTGTCAAGAGTGCGGATACGAAACCTCTGGTTATTTGGGCAAATGTCCAGCATGTGGTGCTTGGGGTTCTATTATAGAAGAGGTTGAAACAAAATCAACTTCAAATTCGTCTGTTACAGACTTTTTGAATACAGAAAAACCTAAACTTATAAATGAAATTACGCTTGATGATAGCGTGAGAGTGAGCACAAATATTTCAGAATTTGATAGAGTTCTTGGTGGTGGCTTAGTTCAAGGTTCTTTAGTACTGCTGGCAGGAGATCCTGGTATTGGTAAATCAACCTTAATCCTTCAAACAAGTGGTGAACTTTGCAAGCAAAACAAAAAGGTTTTATACACATCAGCGGAAGAATCCGCAAGTCAAGTTAAACTTAGAGCGGAAAGATTAGGCATTCATACCGATAACCTTTATATCTACCCACAAACCAACTTGGAATTGATTAGAGCTCAAATAAAAGATTTAAAGCCTGATGTACTTGTAATCGACAGTATTCAATCAATTTATACAGATAACATCTCGTCCTCAGCAGGAAGTGTTAGCCAAGTTCGTGAGTGTTGCAATGTTTTAATGCAAATTGCAAAGAACGAAAATATTACGATAATCGTTATTGGACATGTTACAAAAGAAGGAAACATCGCAGGTCCAAAAGTTTTGGAGCACATGGTAGATGCTGTAATTCAATTTGAAGGCGACAAATACAAGTCTTACAGAATGCTTAGAGCTGTTAAAAACCGTTTTGGAACAACCTCAGAAGTCGGAATGTTCGACATGCACTCAAACGGTTTGGTAGAAATTACAAACCCAAGCGAAATTTTCCTTAACGAAAACCACATCGCAACTCCTGGTAGCGTAATCATAGTTACAAATGAAGGTACAAGACCTTTGTTACTCGAAATTCAAGCGCTTGTTGGAGTAACACCTTACCCAAGCCCAAGACGAGTCACAAACGGTGTAGACACTTCAAGAGTATTACAAATTCTTGCGGTACTTGAAAAACGTGTTGGTTTAAACCTTTCAAAACAAGATGTTTACGTAAATGTTATCGGCGGAATTGATATCTCAGAACCCGCAGCAGACTTAGGTATCGCAATCGCAATTACGACTTGTTTAAACGACATTACAGCTGATATGAAAACAGTTCTCATCGGTGAAATAGGGTTATCAGGAGAAATTAGACCTGTAAACGACCTTGAAAAACGCATCAATGAAGCACAAAAACTAGGGTTCAAGCGTGCAATTGTACCTGCATCAAACAATATTAAAGAAAAATTTAAAAATATAGAAGTCGTTGAAGTTAAACGAATCATAGACGCAATTACTGCAAGTATAAAAAAAGAAGGATAACACCTTAGGTAATTTTTTGTTGAGATAGCTTATATGTCAGGCAATGCCTGACCTACTACCACCGAAAAACGCAATAAAAAGTTCGTCAAGATTGTTGACGAACATTAAATAAACACGAGGATATTAAGAGAGAGAGTATAAAAATCTTTGTTATTATCAGCACATATAAATTAATGTGCCAATATTCTTTCTATCCTTTTTATTAAATTGTTTGTTTGCTTATCGCTTACATTTATATTAAGTATTTTTGTGTTTAAAAATTGCCTTTTCAGTATTCATGCGGGATTGAACTATTCGGGGAGTCGGCAGAGTAACGTCTGACCGACACCTTACGGGCTGGGTGCGCATGCGCACACGGCGCCCTACCGAAAGTTCAAAAAATTGCCTTTTCTGTATTCATGCAGATTTGAACTATTCGGGGAGTCGGCGGAGTAACGTATAGTATAAATACAAATAACGGCATGCCTTTGGCATGCCGTTTGTATATAATGTATGCAGAAAATTTCTGAACAATAAAAGATTAACGTTTTGAGAATTGGAATCTTTTTCTTGCTCTTTTTTGACCGTATTTTTTACGTTCTTTTACACGTGGGTCACGAGTTAACAAACCTTCTGATTTTAGTACTGATTTGTATTCTTCGTTAACTTTTACCAATGCTCTTGCAATACCGTGTCTGATAGCACCAGCTTGAGCAACAACACCGCCACCTACTGCTTTAACTCTTACATCATATTTGTCTTGATTTTCAGTTAAAACTAATGGACGGAATACCATCATTTCGATAGCAGGTCTATTTCCAATGTGGTCTAATAATTTTCTACCGTTTACAAAAATACGACCTTTACCTTTTACAAGTTTTACTACGGCGATTGATGTCTTTCTACGACCTGTTGCCATAACTTCTTTATTTGTTGCCATTATTTAGCCTCCTTTTCTAATACGATAGGTTTTTGTGCAGCATGCGGATGTTCTGCACCTGCGTAAACTTTCAATTTGTTAAATTGTTCAGCACCTAAAGTATTGTGTTGAAGCATACCTTTTACAGCTTTTTCAATTGCTAATCTTGGATCTTTTTCCATTAATTCTTTGAAACTTGCTGATTTCAATCCACCTGGATACATTGTGTGGTGGTAGTAAATTTTGTCAGTTTCTTTGTTACCTGTAACTCTTACTTTGTCAGCATTGATTACGATAACAAAATCACCAGTATCTACGTTTGGTGTATATTCTGGTTTGTGTTTACCTCTTAAAATATTAGCAACACGTACTGCTAAACGACCTAAGATTTCATCTGTTGCGTCGATTACGTACCATTTTCTTTCTACTTCTAGAGGTTTTGCTGAATAAGTTTTCATGCTTTTTTCTCCATTTATATTTTTTTAGTATTCTACTTTCAATAATGTTAATCCGCTTGGACTAACCGTTTTTCCTGCTTGTTTACGGTCTTTAGCTTTTAAAACCTTGTCCATAAATTCAGGTGTTTTATCATTCCTTTCAATATCCAACAGCGTTCCGACTATTATTCTAACCATATTGTACAAAAATCTGTTTCCAGAAATATCTAATATAATTAGGTCTTCGTGCCTGTAACAATTCGCTTCTGAGATTTCGCAAACTGTATATGGATTTGAACTTCCAGAATTCTTGAAACTTGTGAAATCATGTTCGCCTACCAAGTAACTTAGTGCTTTATTCATTCTTTCAATATTCAAGCTATTTTCTACTCTCAACAAATCGCCATCAAACGCCTTGCGTTGTTCTCTGTTTACAAAAACGTATCTATAATACCTTTTTTTTGCTGATTTTTGAGCGTGGAATGAACTGTCTACCTTGCGTACATCAGAGATTGATATATCTTTCGGTAATAGTCCATTTATTGAATTGATAAACTTAGAAGCAACAATATTGTTATCTAAATCAACATGAACTGTTTGTCCGATTGAGTTAACCCCTGCATCAGTTCTTCCGGAAAAGACCGTTTTTATTGGTCTTGGATTATCCGAAGTTGGTTGAACTCCGCTGAATGTGCATATTGCCTTTTCGAGTAGTCCCTGAATGGTTGGATTGGGTTGTTCTAAGCCATTTGGTTCTAATTGAATTTGGCTACCTGCATAATTTTTACCTTGATATTGTATTAAAAACGCATATCGGGTCATTATTATACAAGTTGAATTAATGCCATTTCGCTTGCATCACCACGTCTTGGTGGTAAGTGGTAAATTCTTGTGTAACCACCGTTACGGTCTGTATATTTTTTACCGATTACACAGAATAATTTTCTTAAAACAGTTTGTTTTGGTAATTTTTTACCTTCTTCTACTGTTTCAAATACTTCACCTGTTGCAACATCAATGTATTTACCGATTTCTTTATCGTAAATAAATTTTGCTGCTTGACGACGTGCGTTTAAGTCACCTTTTTTTGCTAAAGTGATTAAACTTTCAACATAAGGCTTTAATGCTTTTGCTCTTGCCAATGTTGTTTTAATTTCGCCGTGAGTTAATAACTCAGTAGCTAAAGCACGCAATAGAGCATCTCTTTGGTCTTGAGCTTTGCCTAGCGTATGTTTCTTTGTTAAGTGTCTCATTGTTTTTTCCTTTATATATTATTTTTGTTCTTTTTAAAGTTAATTATTAAACCATTTCTTCTTCTGGTACTTCTGGGCTTGGAGCTAAGTCTAAACCAAAATGATGTAATCTTTCGATGACTTCATCTGAAGATTTTTTACCAAAGTTTTTAATGTTTAATAAGTCATTTTCTGATTTCTTTAACAATTCAGCCATTGAGTTGATGCTTGCTCTTTTTAAGCAATTGTAAGCTCTTACTGATAATTCCAATTCTTCAATTGTAATTGAAGTTGTTGGTTCTTCAGCTTCGTCTTTTGTATCTTCTACAACTTGGCTTGGTTGATTTACAACTACTGGTTGACCAGAAATTGCAGCGATTTGCATAAAGTGGTCAATTAATAATTGTGCTGATTGAGATAATGCTGTTGTTACATCAATTGAACCGTTTGACCAAATTTCTAATGTAACTTTATCGAAATCAATTGAATCACCTACACGAGTTGGTTCAACATTGTATGCAACACGTCTGATTGGCATGAATGCTGCGTCGATTGGTAACATATCAATTGAAGCGCCAGCTTTTGCATCTCTTGGTACATCGTGAGCAACATAGCCTTTGCCTGTTTCTACAACGATATCTGCGTGGAAGCTACCACCATCAGCAATTGTACAAATTAACCAATCTGGATTTACAACTTTTACGCCAGCTGGTAATTGAATATCACTTGCAAGTACAGGACCTGCTGTATCAATGTCTAATCTTAAGTGTTGAGGTTCTTTTGAATCAGTTTTGATTACTAAACCTTTTAAGTTCAACATTACGTCAATAACGTCTTCTAATACACCCGGAATTGCTGTATATTCGTGAGTAATACCTTCAATTCTTGCAGATGTTACGGCTGTACCTTCTAGACTTGATAACAATACTCTTCTTAAAGAGTTACCTATTGTGTTACCAAAACCTTTTGCTAAAGGTTCAATAACGAATTTACCGTATTGAGAACCGTCTGAATCAGTTGTTGTATTTACTGTTTTAATTTTTAATTCCATTTTCTTATTTTCTCCTAATTTTTTGGATTTGTAGCAACGTTTTAAATATCTTCAATTAGTTAGTTTTTACTGACTATTTTGAATAATATTCGATTACAAGTTGTTCTTTTAATTCAGAGTCAAGTTCTTCTCTTTCTGGAACTCTGTCAAAAGTAATTTTTAATGCGCCTGCATCTTTTGTAATCCAAGCTGATTCACATGGCATGTCGATTAATTCTAACACGCTCTTTAAGAAAGATTGGCTTCTTTCTCTGATTGTAACTACATCGCCAGCTTTTAATAAGTATGATGGAATATTTACTTTTTTACCGTTTACTAGAACGTGACCGTGATTAACGATTTGTCTAGATTGTTTTCTTGTAATACCAAAACCAGCTCTGAATAATACGTTATCTAATCTTGATTCTAATAATTGTAACAAGATTGTACCTGTAACGCCTTTTCTTCTTGCTGCTTCGTTATAGTATCTTGAGAATTGTTTTTCAGATACTAAATATGTTAATCTGATTTTTTGTTTTTCATTTAAGTGTAATGCGTATTCAGAAAGTTTTTTTCTAACTGCACCATGTTGGCCTGAAGCTGTTTGACGCATAGAAGATGTTAACTTTCTGTTTGATAAGTCTTTTACTCCGAAGTTACGGAATAATTTATTTCTTGCACCTGTATATTTTGACATTTTTCTAATTTCCTTTATTTCTTTTATTGTTGTTTTACTTTGGTATTTTGCTTGAGTGCTTTCACTCGTTAGCATCTACTATACACGACGTTTTTTAGGTGGTCTGCATCCGTTGTGTGGAATTGGAGTTACGTCTTTAATTAATGTGATTTCCAAACCTGCTGCTTGAATTGCTCTGATTGCAGTTTCACGTCCAGAACCAGGTCCTTTGATATAAACTTCTACTTTTTTCATACCTTGGTCAATTGATTTTTTTGCAACTTGTTCTGCTGCTGATTGTGCTGCGAATGGAGTACCTTTTCTTGCACCCTTAAATCCTGAAGCACCAGCTGTTGCCCAAGCAATTGCATTACCTTGAGTATCTGTTGAAGTTACGATTGTATTATTGAATGTTGATTGAATATGAACAACACCTTGTAATACGTTCTTTTTTTCTTTTTTCTTTGTTGTTTTTGGTCTTGCCATTGTTTTATTTCCTTTATTTCTACTTTTATTTATTTTTACATTCTTTTTGCACTTGTCGTGCCTACTCAAAACTCAATTATGCAGTTTTCTTTTTAGTTACTGCTAAGCCTTTTTTACCTCTACGAGTTCTTGCGTTTGTTTTTGTTCTTTGACCTCTGCAAGGTAATGAACGTTTGTGACGCATTCCTCTGAATGAGTTGATTTCTTGTAAACGTTTAATGTGCATTGATACTGAACGTCTTAAGTCACCTTCGATTTCGTAGTGGCTTAATTCTTCTCTTAAAACTTTAATATCTGCATCTGTTAAATCATCAGTTCTTAAGTCTTCTGAGATACCTGTTTTTTCTAAAATTGCTTTACTTCTAGCTGGTCCGATACCGTAGATGTAAGTCAATGCGATAATCATTCTTTTGTTACGAGGTAAATCTACCCCTGATAGTCTTGCCATTTGTTTTTCCTTTATTTAATGTGTTTTACTTTTTGTTTTGATTGGAAACTTGTTCCATTTGTTCGCCCTTTATTTTGGCTTCTCAAAATCTAATCATTCGCCCCGCTTGCTCATTGTTTTCGCTACGGAGCTTTGCGCTCCTGTCGCTCAATCTGAGCGTCGCAGTGTGACGGGTTTCGTTCGTAACCTCACTCCACCCTAGCGAAGATTAGCCTTGTCTTTGTTTATGTTTTGGGTTTTCACAAATAATTGCGATTCTACCTTTTCTTTTAATACATTTGCATTTGTCACAAATTTTCTTTACTGAACTTCTAACTTTCATTGTTCTACCTTTCTATATTCATGTGTTATTTTAATCTGAATGTAATTCTGCCTCTTGTTAGGTCATAAGGTGTCATTTCAACCTTTACTTTATCTCCAGGTAAGATTCTAATAAAGTTTTTTCTGATTTTACCTGAAATATGTGCCAATATTTCGTGTCCATTTTCCAACTCTACACGAAACATTGCGTTTGGCATTGATTCTAAAATTGTTCCTTCTAATTCGATTACGTCTTTTGACATAGTTATTCCTTTTTCAACTAATGTGTTACTTTATCATATTTGCTAAATTTTTCATTGCAAGCGGTTTTATAAGGGTTTGAGTAGATTTTTTCAAGTTAAAAACTGATTGTTTATATAAAAATACCACAGTTACAACTATAAACCGAACATGCTAAAATCAAATTATTATTATATCCTAAAGAATTTTGTAAATTTTTGTAAACTTTTCTAATGTGCGAATATTTAGATAAACAATTATACCGTTTTTTTAAGTTCTTTACTTAATTTTTCAAGTTCGTCTATTCGATTTTTTATTGCATCTTCTATCTGCTTAAAGTCCTCTCTCACTGACTTTACGCTATCTTTATTATATCTTTTTAGGATTAATGATGGTTTTAGCTCATTCATAAATCTAAATTTTGCACTTTGCAATTTTTTATAATATTTTTTATCAATATTATCCTTAACTTCACAAAGTTCCATGTAAATTTCGCCCAAAAAATTTTTTGCTTTTTGAATATTACCAACACCAAGCTCATGCGTTAAATTTTTAATCAATAAATAAATATTTTTATAATCTGTTGACAGTTTTTCTTTTTTTATTGGTAATTCTTGTTTAAAATACTCAAGAGTTTGTTTATATCCAGCATAAATCAATTCTTCACGTTTATTTTTAGACAAATTAAAGTCTACAATCACTATATCACCAGTATTGATTGTAACGTAATCAAAGCTATCCTTGTGACCATATTCCTCAACAACAGACTTTGTCGCAATTGAAGTTACACAGCTATAAACTGTATTTATAAAATCAATTGCATTTTTGCCGTTTCTATCATAATCACCTTCTAAACGAAATTCTAAAACTCTTTCATTTTTTGGGTACAAGTTTTCTGACAATTTCCACAAAGGCCAACTTTTTTGCAAATCGCCATCTACAAGTTCTAAATCCTCGTACCTAATTGGCGACATCAGACCTGGCATACTTGAAGAAATTCGAACAGCAGTTGCAACTTCAAAATCTGGAGTTTCTTGCTTTGAAAATTCCTTACATTTAAAATTTGTCAAATCTGTTGTAATAATTACTAAATCTTTATCTAAATCTTTAAATTTTACGGAAGGATTTTCACCTTTTTTGTAATTTTCACCATAGAATTTTTTTTCAATAACTTCTCTTAACCATTCTAAGAAAACTTCACCTTTTGAAAGCGCAAAAGTTTTTCCAAAACCAAAATGAATATCTCTAAATAGGTCAAAATTAACGCCGATGATAATTTCATAAATTTCATCTGTTGTATACCCAACCGCCAAAAGAGAGGCAATAATTGAACCAACAGAAGAACCTGCTAGAGTCTGAATTTCTACCCCTAATTCGTCTAAGGCTTTTAATGCGCCTACATAAGCAACACCTCTAATTGCGCCACCACCAAATATGCAGGTATATTTATAAGCGTCATTTTTCATTATTTTTTAGCCTCTTTAGCTTTGTTTTTGATATTTTTAAGTTTTTGGATAAACTTTGGTGTATGCCATTCTAAAAGTTCAGCTGGCACAATTGTAGTATATTCGCCTCTATTTACAGCATCAATATCAATCTTATTTTCACCTTTAAAAGTAATCATCGTATTTAAGATTGTATTTTTGTAGTAATCCTTTAAATCTGCACTCGGCGGTTCAAAATCTGGTCTATATTTTGCATCGCAAACAAACACTCCATAATTTATCCCCTTGAACGCCAAGTTCCAGCCAGAACCATTTTGTTGTAAGATATTATACAAAGGATACCCTTTTTCTAGGATAATAATTTCTGGCATATTTTTTCTAAACAGGTTAGAAAAATTTTCATCAATGGTATATATTGAGCTTAAATCGTGCATCAAATCTTCGTTATAAACTTCTTCATAACGACCGTCCATATAAACCCTATTTTGTGGATAAAGTTTATATGCGGCAAAACTACCAATACCAAAATTGGTCAAAAGTTTTCCACTAATATGGTTTGCTCGAATAAACTCAACCTCCATTACTGGGTATGTCTTGAAGTTTACCATTAACCTATAATCGTGTAACGATAACATTCCTACAGAATAGCCGAACAAAGTTAAGTATAATGCAGGCATACACCACTTTGGAAAACGGAAATTTTTAAACATCAAATAGATGTCTTCATAACAATAAGCTGTTGCAGTTAGTGCAAAGAACGGCATCATTTTTACGTGAGAAATAGCCAAATACAAAGTTACCAACATTACAATAAACTTCGTTTTATCAATTGTTGCAAAACGTGTTGGATATTTTACAACCTTTGTTAATTCTAACAACAAGTAAAATAAAGCTGACAATTTGAACACCATAAATATCTTATAATTATATTTATGGAAAATCCACCACCATTCAACAATATCAGGACGTGGCATTGTTGCGGCTTTAATCAAAAAGATTACGTATTTATAACCATATGGGTTAATAAATAGAGTTGCAAAACAAGCCAACGCTGTATAGATGTAATATTTATATTGTTTTTTGTTTAGAGCTTCACCGATTGCATAAAGTGCTAAAAGTCCTAAACCTGAACATACCCCACCGTGCATATTACCCCAAATTAAGAATAATGGTGGAAAGATATGTAATAATTTATAGTTTCCATTTTTGCGAATTAATTCTAAAATGAATAATTCAAAGGCAAAAAACATAAACGTAAATGAATGGCATCTTATCATTGAAGAATAAGTAACCATAAACGAGTTTAATATAATAAAATATATTAATAAATTTTTATAATTATATTTGTCTGCGCAACGTACTTGAACCGTTTTTACAAGGAAGAACATTGTTAAAAATACTAACAAAACTTGTAAAAATAAAAGTCCTAGATGTCCAAAAGTACTATTAACCAAATAAAATACGACACTTGAACCCCACTCATGATCATACCAAGCATGAGTTGGTGTGTATGAATAAAAGTCAAATTTTGCGACATGACCAGTTTGAACAATTGCCATGCCAGCAATTAGTCTTGCCCACATATCAAAGTCGTAATTCTTTGATTTTAGTGCGACTGCTGCACTACACAAAAATAATAAAGTATAAAAAATTACAGTCATTGTGCGTTCTGCACAAATAAAGTTTTTGATTTTTTCAGCGATTAACGCTATTTTGTTAAATACCTTTTTCATAATGGGATAAGTATAACATATCTAGGTTTTATTGGGCAAGATGAAATATCATTTAAAAATCTAAAATTGAACCATCTATACATCTACACCTGCGCTACGGT
This sequence comes from Candidatus Melainabacteria bacterium, assembly GCA_003258725.1. Taxonomy (GTDB): domain Bacteria; phylum Cyanobacteriota; class Vampirovibrionia; order Gastranaerophilales; family Gastranaerophilaceae; genus UBA6984. Next base: position 350,774 of record QHMG01000004.1, on the reverse strand, counting down.
AACGGATCATAGCCCCCTGGGTGGAAGGGGTGACATTTACAAATTCTTTTTACACCCAACCAAACACCTTTTAAAACGCCGTATTTTACAATAGCTTGGCGCATATATTCAGAGCAAGTCGGAGTAAATCTGCAAACAGGCGGAGTGTATTTAGAAATACTTTGATATACTTTAATTAAAAATAACAAAAACTTTTTAATCATAATTTGTCAACTACATTTGTTGCTCTTGTTGCATATAGCTTTCGCCAATTGTATCAACAGCTTCTACCTTAATATCTGTAATCAATTCAGAATAAGAAATTACAACAATCGTTGGAATATGACGCTCTAGCAATTGGAATAGAGGCAATCTTATTCTTGGAGAACACAAGATTACAGGTTGTTTACCAATATTTTGATGAGCATTCATCAAAGTTGCAGCTGTTGTTTCAATAAGCTCTTGCACTTGCATTGGATTTAACAAGAACATAGTACCAAGTTCTGTTCTTTGACAGCTATCGTCAAGAACTTTTTCCCATTCCGGAGAAAGTGTCAAGGCATAAAGCACCTTGTCCTCTTGAACATTTCCCAAACAGATTTGACGCCCTAGTGCGGCTCTCAGACGTTCAGATAAAATATCTGGTTCTTTTGAAAATCTCGCATAGTCACATAGACGTTCAAATATGAAAATAATATCCTTGATTGAAACTTTTTCTCTAATCAAGTTTACAAAGATTTTTCTCAAGTCACTTGTTGAAATTATTGTTGGAACTAAGTCGTTTACAAGAGTAGGGTCTTGAGAACGAACCAATTCCATTAATTTTAACACATCAGTTTTTGTCATAATATCATCAACGTGTTTTCTTGTGATTTCTTGCAAGTGAGTAATTACAACATCGGTTGCATCAACTGCTGTAATTGCTTTTGTAGATTTTGCATCTTCTTCAGAAACCCAATATGCCTGAGTTTGGTATGTTGGGTCAACACCTACAATTGCATCATCTGGAACTTCTGTTCTTACAGAATCCCATTGATCTGCGATTACCATGTATTTTCCAGGATATACAAAACCTGTTGCAACTGTATTACCACGAATTGCAATCAAATATTCATTAGCTTCTAAGGCTGATGAGTCCATAATTCTGATATTCGGCAAGATATAACCTAATTCATCAGTTACACGTTGTCTTAAAGCGGCAATCTTTGCAAGCAATTGACCTTCTTGGTCAGGGTCTGCAATCACAAGCAAGCCTGCACCAACTTGCAAACTTAATACGTCAACACCCAATCTTTCATACATTCTGTTAGGGTTTACAAGGTCTTGCATGTTTTGACGTACACTTTCCAATTGCCCTAATTGAGATTGAACGTCAGCATTAACAAGCACAGACAAACCAGCAACAATCAAACCGCCTGCAAACAAGATGAATGGCAACCAAGGCAAACCTGTTACTGGACTTGACAAAGCAATCAAAATTAAGAAACCTGCGGCTAAGAATAGAGGATTAGGTTTGCTTGTGATTTGAACTACCAAATCAGAACCCAAAGAGTTTGCACCAGAAGCACGTGTCATAAAAATACCGGCTGCAATTGACATCAATAAAGATGGTAATTGTGATGACAAACCATCACCAATTGTTAAAATCGTATATTTTGCAACAGCATCAGCTGGTGGCATTTGGTTCATCAAACAACCTACGCACAAACCACCAACAATGTTGATGATTGTAATAATCAAGCCCGCAATGGTATCCCCTTTTACGAACTTCATAGAACCGTCCATAGAACCAAACAAACTTGATTCTCGTTGTAAGTCTTCACGTTTTTTAACCGCTTCTTCTGGAGATATCAACCCAGCATTAAAGTCGGCGTCGATTGTCATTTGTTTACCTGGCATCGCATCTAAGGCAAATCTGGCAGATACTTCAGCGATACGTTCAGCACCCTTTGTGATTACCATGAACTGTACAATTGTAATGATTAAGAAGATTACAACCCCTACAACCATGTTACCACCTGTTACGAAGTGTCCGAATGCTGATACAACTTCACCGGCATCACCTTTTGCCAAAATCAAACGAGTTGATGCAATTGACAAAATCAAACGGAACATTGTGCCAAGAAGAATGATTGACGGAAATGCCGCCAATTCAAGAGGTTTCTGAACGTACAGGGCTATCATCATCAAAACAACCCCTAGCGTAATATTCATACTAATTGAAAAGTTAATAACCCAATTTGGCATTTCCATAAGCAAAATAAGTATCAGGGTCAATACAAACCCTGCTAACGCAAATTCACTTATAGGTTGTCCTCCACCTTGTGGTGCTGCCATTACATACCTTTCAATGCTTCTTTAATAATTTCTAGTTGTGTATCTATTGACGCATCTACAATCCCGTTGTTTGTGTTCAAGATACATCCGCCTTCTTCAATTGAATCATCGCCTATAACCGTAATCTTTGCGTCTATGCCCATTGAAGAAATGTATTCAGGTAATTCCGTTTTAACCAAATCAACTTGCAAAGGATTTAGTTTTACCGTAATACGAGGTTCTTCCTTTGATAAGGTTCGCATTACATCAACAATTGAGTTCAAGATTACCTGAGGGTCTTGCTCAACTTCTTTTTTAATGATTTTTCTTGCAATATCAACACTTATTTCTAAAATATCAGGCGCAATAAATTCAAAAACTTCTTGTTTTGAGCTAATAAAATCTGCAATTTTACTACGCAAAGCTATAATGTCGCTTTCCGCCTGTTCAATTCCAGCTCTATAACCCTCTTTTGCAGCTGTTTCTTTTATGCTGTCTGCTTCTTCTTGCGCCCTTGAAATAAGATTTCTATCGTCAATACGACGATATCCACGACGTCTATCCCCACGACGTCGCTCTTGTCTTTGTGAAAAATCAATGTTGTCTAAATCAAACAAATCAATAGGAGCTTCAACCTCTGGTGCGGGTTGAGGTTGAACTACCGCCTGAGATTGAGGCATTGTCGGTTGAGGCTGTACAACCTGTTGCGCACTTTGCCCAGTTGATTTATTTTGCTTTTTTATAATCATGATTGATTATATTATACACTACATTCAATATGTTGGGCAATAATATTTGAAACTTTTGGTGGAAGTTCGTACAATTCGCCTTGTAGAGCGCTTGTTACAAACTTTTTCACATTCAATCTTTCGTTTCTTATCATTACTTCAACTTTTTCTCTAGTTGAATTTTTCAAAGCATTTCTAATTCTATATACAAGTTGGCTTGGGCTTGTCGAATTTTTACTTGGCAAGCTCGTTTTAATTTCTTTTAAGCATTGAATTGCAGTATTTGCGTCAACCCTTTGGTTCAAGTCTGGCATTTGCATATATTGAATTACAAGTTGAGCATCTTGTGGGTTAAATTTGTTCAAAATAGAAGAAACTTTGTCTTGAGATAAAGTTCTTAATAACAATGCCAAAGAAGCTAATTTGAAAGCTTTTTTGTCTCCAGCTGGCATTTGAACTTGTGTAGCAGGAGCTCCACCTTGAGCTTGTTGAGCTTGTTGCGCTTCCTGTTGCGCTTGAGCCTCACGTTCTGCCTCTTGCTGCGCTTCAACTTCCTCCATTAATTGGTTCAAGTTATTTTGCTTTTCAGCTTGTTCTTTTAATTCTTCGTCAATAATACCACGTTGTTGTAATTCATCTAACGCTGCTTGATATGCTTGTATTACATGGTGCTCAATAAGTTCTAATATTTGGTCTTGTGGCAAATTTTGCTTTATTGACTGCTTACCAATATCAAAGATTGTAAACGCAATCTTTTGCATTACCCCGTCCCAATATTCAGGTTGAATACCAGAACGAATCAAATCGACTGACTTGTGAAATGACCATTCTGCAATGATTTGAGTAAGCAAAATTGCCTGTTCAGCGTTAAATCCGGCCTCAGCATCGTTTGAAATTGCTTCACCTGCCAAACTTGCAAAGTTTACCAAAGTTTTTACAACATACTCTCGTTGAAATTCGTCAAAATCCTTTGGCACAAGCTCTACTGCTTGTGTAGATAAATCCGTTGCAAATTGTTTGTAATCAAATCCTTCTATTGGCATTTTATTTTGAAATCCATTTCATTATTTTTTTAGTTTTGTGGTTATAAATATTAAGACTCAATCCAGCTTCTAATTTTTTCACCTGTTTCATTAGGGTCTAATGAATCAACATCTGAGCGAATTGCAGCAAGAGCTTCGTCAATCACTTGTGGTGGAATTTGTGGCACCATTTCTCTTTGTTGTTGTTCAATCAAACCTTGTTGCAATTGTGATTGACGTTCAATCAATTCAGCTGCCTTCATATTCATATCACGTAATTGTGCATCTTGTTCACTTGCAATATTTCTCAATTGTTGCATTTCTTGTTGGTGAGCAATTTGACTTGCCTTCAATTTGCTTGATACAACTGCGTAACCGCCTGTTAAGCATACGCCAACCATTGCTAAAATCAACCACCAAGGGTTACCAGATTCGTCCTTCTTAGGTAAGTTTTCTGGTCTGTCTGTTGCTAAGTATGGTTCAATTGTTTCTGATAAAGCAATTGTTACGTTTTCAGGTTTAACCTTTGGACTTGCAGCTCTTGCGATTAATTCTTTTAATTCTTCAAGAGTTGTGTCAGCTGGTAATGAGTTCTTTTCTAAAGTTACTGCAATAGAAATTTCTTCAATTACACCAGGTTTCATGTATTCATTAATTTGAGTTTTTGAAACACCATATTGAGTTTCTCTTGCTCGTCTTGAGTAGTTTCTGTTTTGAGAAGAAGCAGATGCTTGGTTTGCAGAACCTGGAGTTACTAAACCGTTTGGCAAGTATACACTTACGGCATTTGCTCTGCCTGAGCCCCTGCTATTATCTGATGTTTCGTCACCTAAACCTTCAACGAAAGTTTGTTCTGATACTGACGCTTTTTGATTTGGATCATAGATAATACTTGATTTTTCAACAGGAGATTGTTTTAATGATGTACTTACAGTTGCAATAAAATTACCTTTACCAATTAATCTGTCTAATTGGGCGTTAACTTTTTGTTGCATGTATTTATCATTTTCTTCAACCTTTTGAAGCATTTCATCTTCAGCACCAATAATGCTTGAATATACGTTTCCGCTAGTATCTGTGATTGAGATATTATCTGCTGTTAAACCTGCAACACTGCCTAATAACAAGTTAGTGATTGCTTTTATTTTTAATGGTGGTAATTTTTCACCAGAAAGTTTTGTTGTTAACTGAACTGTTGCTGTAACAGGTTTTTGCATTGATGAGAACATTGTTTGTTCTGGAATTGAGATGAATACTGATGCATTATCAATACCGTCCATTTTACGGATTAATCTTGCTAATTCACCGTTAATAGCTCTTGCTAAACGAATTCTTTTATCATCTTTTGTTGAAGTGAAATCACCTTTATCAAAAATTTCCAAACCAACATTTTGATCCATCAAACCGCTTTTAACAATTTCCAATAAAGCAGCATCACGTTGACTTTGGTTATAAGTACCTTTTCTCAATACAATTGAAGATTTTGTACCGTCCAAACTTCTTGAAGCGGTGATACCAATTTTTGCCAACAAGGCTTGTATTTCAATAGCTTTACCAATGTTGTCAGTAGTTAACAGAACCATATCTTCTTGGATCGGTTTTTCGCTAACCATTTTAGCTTCGTTTGAATTTGCTTTATTGCCGGCAATCATAATTGCAGACATGATACCCAGCGCTAGTATTACTACTACCGCTGCGATAATTCCATATAATAAAGGTTTGTTTTCTAAAATTTTCTTTAAGTCCATATTTCCCCTGCTCAGTCTTTAAAGATTTTTTATTCGTTTATTATTTAATTAATATTATTACTACGCATTATCATTCTATACTTGAATTTGTGTAATTTTATCATACGCTTGAATGACTTTTGAAACTGCGTTTGTTGCAACTGTCAATGTTACCTCAGCTTGTGACATCGCAATCATTACATCGTGAACATCAACGCCTTGATCACCGCTCGCCGCTTTTGCTAACAGGTCATCAGGTTTATTCATCTGTTCATTTACGTTTGAAACCATATTTGACATTACGTCTTGAAAACTTTGTTTTCCGACAGGATTGTCTTCAATGTTTGAAATTCTACCAAATCTCATGCCTGTATCATAGGTACGCATTGATGGAATTTGTGAATTGAAATTTACAGAATTAAATCCGTTCATAATACACCTCGCTTTTATTTATTCTTCTCTCTTATTCGTCTTTCTTTTATTTATTTTTAGTATTTTTTTTAAATTTAATCTTTTTGTATTACAGGCAAAATTTAAAATCATATATTTGATGTAGCTATTTCTTAATGATTTGTTATGAAATTTCCACATGTGGGTTTACAAAACTTAATCAATCGGTTATGTTTTATTTATGGACAAAAACCCTCAAAAAATAAAAGAAATGTTTAACAAGATTGCCAGAGTTTATGACTTTAACAACAATTTAATGTCTTTTGGGCAACATGTGAGAATAAAAAAGCAAGCTGTAAATTTTTTAAACGCTCATGGCGCAAAAGTTCTCGACCTATGTACGGGAACAGGCGATATTGCAGGATTTATCGACAAATCGTGTGAGGTTACTGGTCTAGATTTTTCAAAAAAAATGTTAGAAATTGCACAAAAAAAATATCCATGGGTAAATTTTATTGAAGGTGATTGCACAAATTTACCCTTTAAAGATAACTCTTTTGACATCGTTACTATTAGTTTTGGGCTTAGAAACATTGAAAATTACGACAAAGCACTAGATGAAATTTACAGAGTTCTTAAACCTAACGGACTTTTTATGCATTTAGATTTTGGTAAAAAGAACATCTTGGGCGACTTTATTTTTGACATTATAATACCACCTTTAGTAAAAATATTTTATAAAGATAATTTGCCTTATGAATATTTGATAAAATCAAAGAAAATATTTTTTAACGAGAAAATATTGATTGAACTGTTTGAGCGCCATAATTTACAATTAAAAGAAAAACATACAATGCTTTTTGGTGGTGCTGGTTGCCAAATTTGCAAAAAATAAAAAGGTAAAAGCTTAATTTTACCTTTTTTATTTATATTATTAAAATTATAAACTATTTGCAAGAAGTATTTGTCCAACTAAGCACTCGGCTTGTGTTGTTTTTACATTTGCCTTCTGTCGCTTTTAGATAATCCATGTTGTCGTTTTGAATTACCCAAGTTGCAAGATATGTACCCGTTTTAAAATTTGAAGTCAAATCGGCAACACTGGTTAGACCATTTACAGTAGGATCTGTTAGCAAGGTCCAGCTTCTACCATCTCCCAGAACACCATCCTCAGATATAAAGAAAGTAAAAATATCCTTGCCGAGTGTAGAAGCACCTTTATTTGGACCGTCTAAATCAACTGTAAGAGCTATTTTACCACTCGCAGCTTTTATGCCTAGACCAGTGCCATCGGCTAAGATATACTTATATGTAAAATTCGAATTGCCGGATGCTGGGTCTATATCTCGATATGTCAAAACACTAGTATTTCCACTTAAATCTTTCAAACTTGTTGACAAACATGCTGAATTAGCAGTTAAACCACAAGTTTTTGACACTTTTAAAAAATCGCCCAAACGTTCTGCAACTTTTGTTGCGTCGTCATTACCATTTGGACTCCCCATTCCCCAATCTGACATAGGTCCATAAACAGCTTCTGATCTACCAACTGCGTCTTCAAGGTTTGAATATACTTTTTTTAATTTTGCAACTTTTTCTTTGTCTGCAGTTGAAGAATTAAGGTTTGGAATTGTCAACGCTGCAACTACACCAATAATACCCATTACAATTAGAGTTTCAGCAAGTGTGAATGCAAAAAATCTTTTTATACTCACTTTATCCATAAGTTCTCCTTTTCTTTCTTTCATTATAACGGTAATTTTAATACATTTCAAGTCATTTTTTATTAATGTTTATAAAATAAAAAGTCTGTCAATAGAATTGGCAGACATTAAATAAACACGAGGATATTAAGAGAGAGAGTATAAAAATCTTTTTTTCTAGAATTGTTTTGCAGGATATGCATTAACTGCTGTTTTTGCATTTAAAAATTGTAATCTAGACATTAAGTCGGTATTATTAACCATTTGATCTTTTGCTTGAATCATCATTGATTCACGAATACCTGATGTGAACATACTGTTTTGTAATGCCATAGAGCTTGATACTCTTGAACGAGTTGATGTTCTTACTGCATTCTTTGCAATTGCACTTGCACCAGCTTGTTGTACTTCGTTTGTATTAACAGTTGCGCTTGCTGCTGATGTAGCTTGTGATTTAAAAATACCTTCAGCAAATGGATTAACTGATGCTTGTAATGATTTTCTTGCTTCTGTCATTACGTCGTTTTGTACAGTTTGTCTATAATTTGCTGTGTTATATACGTTATTGTTTGATGATGTTTCTACGGCTTGACCTGCTTTTGAAGCAGCTCTTTGAAAAATAGCATTTGTTACAGAATCAATCATATTTCTGTCAATTTTTTGAGCTATGAAATTTGTTGTTGTTGTTAATCCTGTTGTCATAATACTTTCTTCAATATCCTTATACTTATTTAAGTTTTTTTTTGTAAAAAAATTGCCTTTTTTATTTTAATTAAATTTACAATTGTTAACAAATGAGGGCGAGGCCTTCAGCCTCGCCCTCATGAGCGTTTAAGTTATTAGGAACAAAAACTATTTCTCACATTTACAGCAGAATTTCATCGCATGTTTTGCTTTATATCTTAATTCTCTTTTTATTGTTCTGTAATCTGCTTTTTGATCACATTTTAAGATAGCTTTAAAGTCTTTATCCATGCATTTTAATTTTGCTTTCAAGTCTTTAACATCTTGTTTTAATGTTCTTTCTGCATCTCTTACTGCTGATTTGTCTAAACAAGATGCATTTAATGTTTTACATAAGCATTTATGATCTGCTTTAATTTTATCTTGAATACAGTCTAAATCACTGTCATATCTATCTTCAATCTCCATTGCTTGCTCTCTTTGGCAAGTATCCAAGTTTAAACGGCAATAAATTTCTTCACGTTTTTGGTCTCTACAATCTGAATAACAACGTTTTGCGCTTTCTGCACACTCTTCACAAGTCGGTTTGTCACATTGTTTTTCACATTTTGGTTGACATCCACAATCGTCTTTTTTAACCGGACAGCCACAATCTGAAGCCAATACGGCACTACCTGTTGCTAAAGCCATTGTCAAAGATAACGCCATCAATAATTTTTTCATAAGTTTCTCCTTCTAAACATTTCAAATTATTTTTAACACTTTCCATGTTATTTATCACAAGAAAAAATACTATATCCGACTAGGTATAATCAAAATTAACCAACTGTGTATAAATAGGGGATTAGAGGTTAAAAGAGTGTGGGAGGGAGGCTTGACAAAATGTGGAATATCGTAAATAATATGAGTATAGGGACAAGCCCTAAAGAAGTTCAGTTTCTCTAGGACTTGCTTAGCTCCCTACAAGACAAGTAATAAAATTTTTAAGGCTGCTATAACTGCAATTATGGCAGCTTTAATTATTACTATCTTCATATTATCACCTCCTTTCCACTCATTCCTTAGCTACTCGTGTGTTGGTGGAAGTGATAAGGGAACTTACCCGTTAATTTTTATTATATATAAATTTACATAGGTGTACATTATTTAATATTATGTAACACAATAAGCAAGGGCGGATTGCTTTCAGCAATCCGCCCTTGCTTATATTAAAATGTTATTGAGATTCTGAAACAAGTTCAGAATGACGTTTTATTTTTAATTATTAGTTCCAAACGCTTGTATCATCATTTAAGATAATCAAGATATTTTCACCTTTTTTAGCTTTGTAGTGTAAACCTGGAGTAACTAAACCAAGTACAAGACCAACAGAGCAACCAATTGGAGTACCAATTGCAACGCCTGTACCTAATTTAGCTGGATTTGGAATAAATCCAAAGCCGATACCAGCACCTGTTCCAACAGCGCCTAGCCCTACGGTCCAGCTTAGAACTTTACCGAATGTCATCCATGGACCTTCTTTAAGTTTTCTGTCTTTTGTGAATGGATCAGCATCAATAGCATAAGTTTTACCGCTTGGTAGAACCATTGTTCTGAATTTTACGCCTACTCTTGCGTTTTTATTAAACCATTTTGGTTTTTGAAGTGAAATAACTTCACCAGTGATATATGTGTTTGCTGGAATTACAAGAGTTCCTTCCGTTGTGTAAACGCCTTCTTTAAAGACAAAGTTCACACAATCGCCTACGTGAGATTTCTTAGACCAATATTTTTGGTCAAAAGCAATTCTCAAAACATTATCCTTCATGATAATTTTTCTTAGGTTTGTAACTTGAACTTCGTTGCAAGGTGCTTTTTTAGAAACATCTAAATGTTCTGTTGTTTTAATTGTTTCTTTTGTGCTTTTATATTGAGGTTTTACAAGATTGATTTTTTGATACAACTTGTATAAAAGAACCGCCGCTTCTGCTCTTGTTAAGTTTCTGTTTGGTTCAAGTTTTTTGATATTTGGGTGATTTACATATAAACCGTAAGAAATGGTTTTAGCATAAGCATTTGCTGCCCAATTTGGGATTGCAGTATAATCTACAAAACCTTTTAATGTTGATGTATCAGCATTTTTGTCTTTTGTAATATGGCTGATAATTGAAGTTGTTTCTGCTCTAGACAAATCTCTGTTTGGTTTAAAAGTTTTATCTGGATATCCATAAACTAAGCCTAATTGTTGAGAGCGTAAAACGTCAGCATAGAAGCCATCTTTTTGACTTACATCTGTAAAGCAGTTTTTAATTCTTACATTCAAATTTTCATTTGATAGAACTTTTAGTAATGAATGAACAAATGCTATTCTAGTCATCGTTGCGTTAGGATTAAAATAACCTTTGTCATCAAGAGTCATAATTGAGTTTTTAACAACAAAATTAATTTCTTTTGCTGCCCAATAGTTAGATTTTACATCATTGATTGAATTTGGTGCAGCTAATACTGGTAGAAAATTAAATGCTACCATTAAGAAAGCCAGCACGCTAGCTAAAAATCTTTGCATATTTACCTCTTTGGTTAGTGTGATAGTGTAATTACAAACTCTATTATAATATATATTAATATATTTTTCAAGATAATAGGGCTTCTATTAAACTGTAATATATTTTTAAGGAGACATTGTTTAATTATTTTGTTAACATTTTTTCACATTTAATAAAATTTACTAAAGTTTTAGTAATTAAGTGTCGTTACATACACTTGTAAGAGGTATTAATAATAGTTGTATAGGGGTATGCGTATGACAGAATTTCAAATTAGTGGAGTGCAAGACACTCAAAATAAAGCTAAAGCTAAACAAAAAACTCAAGTAAAAAGTGGTTCAGCAAAAGATATTCAAGTTTTTAGCGATAAAAAGCAAAATCAAGGACCATTAAGACCTGATGATTATAAAATTCCATCAATTTTTGACAATACGCCAAAGTTTGAACTGGATAAAAATATGCCTTGGAAAAAAGCTCAACCAAAAATTCCATTTATGACAAAAGAAATGCGTCAAGAGTACGATAGAGACACTATTGTTGGTATTTACAAAGCTCTTGATAATCCAAAAGTTTCCAAAGATAATACTCAAAAATTATATCAAACCATTCATCATCTAGATTACCAAAACTACAAAATGGCATTCCGCTCTTTTGAACAAATTGGTGTAAATCTTGTTGACGTTATCAATCGAACAAAACATCTTTCTAACGACCAAAAGAAGGAATGTCTTGATTACATGGTGGATTTAGGCAAGAAAACTGCTGATTATGGAAATCAACGTTCTGACGATGTTGTTCCTAGTATGAAAAAATTAGTTGCTCAATATGATAGCCAACACGGACTTGATGAAGTTAGCAAAAAACGTCTAGTTGCTGATTTTAAAAAAATTATAAACCGTTCTGATACACTTCAAACAGCTGTTCCAGAAAGACCTAATGGAAAAATTGATAGGTCTTACAAACAAGGTCAAACAGGTGATTGCTGGCTACTTGCAGGTATTCAATCACTTGCTATGACACCTCAAGGTAAAAAATTGCTTGATAATGCCGTAAAAGTTGACAAAAACGGTAATGCAACAGTTACACTAAAAGGTGTTGGTAAAAAATACACAGTAACAGCTCGTGATTTGAAATGCTCTAATGAACTTTCAACAGGTGATACTGATGTTAGAGCGTTAGAAATTGCAATGGATAGATACTTTAGAGAAAGTGTTACTGCAGAAGAATATTCACAAGCTGATATTGATGGCAACAGCGTTGGTAAAGGTTTAGCTTTACTTGGAGACCCTAGCAAAACAAAAGAATATGCAGGTCAAAGAGAAGTTGCTCAAGGTATCGTATCACTTGCCAATAGCGGAATGAAAGGCAAAGCCGCTGTTACAGGTATGAGTGGAAACATTGACCCTAGAGATATCAAGGCTTATGACGAAAACGGTAAGCGAGTTCAAGTTTACAATGCACATGCTTATTCTGTGCAAGAAATTGCACTTGACGGAATTACATTAGTTAATCCTCACGACACTTCACATACTTTAAAAATGTCACTAGAAGATTACATCAAACACTTCAACCTGCTAGGCGTAACAGATACATCAGGCTTAAAATAAGACTTAAAATATACATTACATTTACAAACTATGCGGTTCGGTTGCGTTGCAACCGAACCGCACTTTTGTATAATTTTGTAAACAAAGGTTTCAAAATTGTTAAATCGTGGCATTTATTAATACAAGGAAAAATAATACCATAGTCTGTATTAAAAAAGTTTTATAAAATTGGGAATAGATTAACGGAGCGTATGCTTCGCATGCGCTCACGTTGTTTTTTTTTCAACAAAAAGTTTAAAGTTAAGAAAGCGCCATTGAGTTTCACTCAATGGCGCTTTTGTCTTATTTATTATTTTACAATTAGAATTTGTATTCTGGAATTACGAATTGTTCATTGTTTGCATCAACATTAACAAATTCTAAGTAGTAATCCATTGCAGAGTCTTTAGTTTTTTCATACATTTCATCAGAAACATATTTTTTGTGTAATTCTGTTCTATCGCCTGAATAATTACCCATTGCTTGAGCAAATTTAATAATTTCATCAAGGTTCAAACCTGCGCCATAAGCTTTTGTTTTGGCATCAGTACCAGAAGGTCTGATTTCAATGTATTTATCTGTAAATTCTAAGTAAGTACCGTCACCTACGAATTTGATAGCCTTCAAGTTATCAAAATTTAATTCTTTGAATGCATCTTGAAGAACTTCTTTAGCTTGTTCAAATGTCATTTTACCTGAACGAATTGCAATTGCTAAAGACAAATAGAACAAATCGTTTTTAGTTCTTAATTGTTCACCTGCAACTTTTGCAGCTTTTAATTTGTCAATATCAGGTTCTGATTCGTTGTAGTAAGCGATATCTACACGAGTATCAAATTGACCATTAATACCATTGTCTTTAAACACTTCAAGCAAGTATTCAGACATTGTTTTATGTTCTTCTTCAAGTTTTGATGATAATGCTGATGCTACAAGAATTGCTTCAGTTGCAGATTTTTCTCTCATTGCGATTGCTTCTCTGCCTGACAAAGATTTAATCATTTCTTCGCCACCCATAATCATACCGCCAGATTCTTCACCACCAAAGATTAAGCGAGGTGATTTGCCCAAGTTGATTTCTTGACCGAATACGTCAAACACTTTAACTTCTTCGTTAGGATTCTTTTTAAGTTTTAATTCTACTTTTTTCATAATGTTTGCAATTTCTTTGAAACCAACAGGTACATTAACAACTGCGATATCATTAGCTTTTGCCCATTCGTCCCAACTCATTGCAGATGCTGTTGTTTTAATCATAAAGCGTGGGTGGTTGTTCCATTTGCCTTGAGATTTCAACATCTTCATACGGAAGTCCATTAACATTAAGAAGGCTTGATTTGCAGTAAATACAGTTAAAACTCTGCCATTACCAAGTTTAACGTATGCAATACCAGCTTTTTCAAGTTTTGCAACTTCTTTTTCATCTTCAATTTGAGTAACAGTTAGTCTATCATGGTCAGGGTCAGTGATTAAAACCGCTGTTCCGATAGGATAATCAGCTAAAACCTTGTCATAATGTAATGTTTCAATTACTGGGAAATAGTTTTCGCCGTTTTGACGTTTTGCTAAAACGGTTGCATCTACTGAATAATCATAGAAAGTTTTGTTACCTTTTGGGTCAACATCATATTTACCGATTGAGTGGAAAAATGGATCTTCTTTTTCATTCAACCAAACAAATTTGTCAGTTAAGTCTAATTCCTTTAAAACTCTACTTAAAGTTCTATAAGCAGAACCGCCAACATTTTCAATAACAATTTTGTTTTGAGCTTTTTTAATAAAATCTAAATTATCTTTTTCAGCAACGCCTGATTTTAAGTATTCAACGTATAAATCAACGCCGTCATGAAGTTTTGCCATAATTTTTTCGTCAATTAATGGATTGTTTTCTGCTGCAATTTTAATTTCATAAGAACCATTTTTTTCTGTTTCATCAAAAATTTCTTGAATTTTTTGAACAAATTCTGCTGATTCTTCTGGTAAGTATTGGCTACCTTGAGAGTTCAAGTCTTTTGTTGCATTTTTAACAGAAATACCATGGCTTGAAGTGATATATTCACCGCCAACTAAGTCTAATTTGAAAGCCAAGAATGAAGCTAACCAAATTGGAATAGTCTTTTTATCAACAGGAACAAGAGTTTCAATACCTTGTGCCGCTTGTACTCTTGCGATAGCGTCCAAATATAAATCTGAATTATATCTAACTTCACGTCCTGCAAGTTTTAAAATCTGTTTATCTGGATATTTTTCAACCGCAACAAGTGCCTTTGCTAATGTTGCAAGAACAATACCAACTAAGTTAATCGGAAAACGTGTATCTTGTGGATATAAAATGTTTTGAGGTCCTCTAATACCAGCAGTTGAAACCTTAGCTTCCTTAGCATAGTTTGCAAACCATTCTTTTAAATTTAAGCCTTCCGGATTTGTTTGTGCGTCATAAGGCATTAAATGTTCTTTTTTTAATGTAAAAGTAAATTCACCTTTGTTTGAAAAATCCATTAAATTACGATTTTTCACATAATCTGGTGTTCTATCTTCAACACTTTCAAATAATTGTTTTTCTAATTCACAAGATGCAGTTTTTTTCATAAATACAAGTTCTCCTTTCGATAAAACAAGTCTATCATAAAAGAAATTATTTTGATAGACAACAGCATAATTTGGTGGATTGATTAAATTGAAATCTAATATCATCTTGAGATTAGTTTATCACAAAAAAGAGCTTTAAATATCAAAAAATACCTTAAATTTAGTTCAAGATCTCTGCATCACGAGATGCTGTCACACGGGGGACAGGCTCACAAAACTCATTCTTCGTTTGTTCGCTTTGTCAAACAAGTTCAGCATGACGTAAGGTTTTACTTTTAAACTATTTACAAGACCTATTTGTCCAACTTAAAACGGTATTATTTTTGCATTTTCCATTTGTAGCTTTCAAGTAATCCATGTTGTCATTTTGTAGAACCCAAGTAGCAAGCCCTCGTCCTGACGAAAAGTTTGAGCTTAAATCTGTTTTATCTATCAACATTGTATTACCACCACCTGGACTGTCTGTCAATAATTGCCAACTTTGAGTACTTGCGATTTGCGATCCTAAACCAGATGAATTAGGAGAAAAAATCCAAAAATCAAATAAATCTTTACCCGCAGTAGATGAACCTTTATTAGGACCATCAATATCTACAAAAATCTGCAACCAGTAAGATGTAGCACTAATAGCTAAACTTGAACCGTCAGCTAGAATATATTTGTACAAGCCAGTTACGTTATCAGTTGGAGGATAAGAACCAACCCAACTTGTGCCATTTAACGATTTCGCAGTTCTTGATAAACAACCGGCACCTAGAGCCAAACCACAAGTTTTTGAAGTTTTTAAGAAATCACCAATTCTTTCAGCAAACATCTGTGCATCATTACTTGATGCCGGACCATTAGAGTTTGACCACTGCCATTCAGACATATTTCCATAAACGGCTTCACTTCTGCCGATTGCATCGTTTAAGTTTGAATAAACCTTCTTTAATTTTGCAACTTTTTCTTTGTCGGCAGTTGATGAGTTTAAGTTTGGAATAGTTAGTGCTGCAACCACGCCAATAATACCCATTACGATTAGGGTTTCAGCAAGCGTGAATGCCAATATTTTTGTAATTTTTTTCATATAGTTTAAAGCCTCTTTTTTGTATTCTAAGTTTATACTCCATTTTAACAGAATTTTGAAGATTTTGCAAGCCTGCAAAATACGAACAAAGCTCCGTTTTTATAGTTCTGAATGAAAGAAGGTTCTATTTTTAATTTCTCCTCTACATGACATATTATTTAATATTATACAAAAATTTATCGTCAAAAATTTCTGTTTGGAGTACAATTAAAGTGTCTTGAATAGTAATAAAACAGCTACATTTGTAGCACTTACTAAATGGAAAATAATACAGTAGGCTGGATAATTTAAAACTATAAGGAGGTTTATTTATGCCAGGAAAGACAATAACAGTTGATGGTAACTACGCTGCCGCACACGTTGCGTATGCTTTAAGCGAAGTATCAGCAATTTACCCAATCACTCCTTCATCTACAATGGGTGAATGGATTGATGAATGGGCATCTCAACACAAAAAGAACATTTGGGGTAAAGAAGTTCGTGTTGCAGAAATGCAATCAGAAGCTGGTGCAGCAGGTGCTGTACACGGTTCTTTAGCCGCAGGTGCTTTAACTTCAACTTACACTGCTTCACAAGGTTTGTTATTAATGATTCCTGTAATGCACAAAATTGCAGGGGAAATGATTCCTCACGTAATTCACGTTGCAGCAAGAGCTTTAGCGGCTCAATCATTAGCTATCTTTGGTGATCACACAGACGTTATGGGTTGCAGAAACACAGGTTACGCTATGTTAGCTGCTAACAGCGTTCAAGAAGAAATGGATATGGCTCTAATTGCCCACTTAGCTACTTACAAAGCTAAAGTTCCATTTTTACAATTCTTCGATGGTTTCAGAACTTCTCACGAAGTACACAAAATCGAAGAAATCTCTTACGATGATATCGCTTCATTAGTTGAACCAAAATATATTGAAGAATTTAAACAAAGAGGCTTACGTCCAGAAGCTCCAAAATGTAAAGTTGGTGCTCAAAACACAGACGTATACTTCCAAGGTCGTGAAACAGTTAACAAATACTATGACGCAGTTCCTGACATTGTTCAAGAATATATGGACAAAGTTGCTAAAGTTACTGGTCGTCAATACCACCCATTCGATTACGTTGGTGCACCAGATGCAACTGATGTTATCGTAGCTATTGGTTCTGGTTGCGAAACTATTGAAGAAACTATTGAATACTTAAATGCAACTAGAGGTACTAAATATGGTCTAGTTAAAGTTAGATTATACAGACCATTCGACGTTAAGAGATTCAACGAAGCTCTTCCTAAATCAGTTAAGAGAATTGCTGTTTTAGACAGAACTAAAGAACCAGGTTCTATTGGTGAACCTCTATACTTAGATGTAGTTGCTGGTATCGAAAACAAAGACGTTAGAGTTATCGGCGGTCGTTATGGTTTATCTTCTAAAGAATTTACACCATCAATGGTATTAGCTGTTTACAAACACTTAGAAAACAATGGTTTCCACGGTTTTACAGTTGGTATTAACGATGACGTAACTCATAAATCATTAAATGTTGAAGAACACATCGTTACAGAACCTGAAGGAACTACAAACTGTATGTTCTGGGGCTTAGGCTCAGACGGTACTGTTGGTGCTAACAAAAACTCAATCAAAATTATCGGTCAATACACAAACAAGGATGCTCAAGCATACTTTGCTTATGACTCTAAAAAATCATTTGGTGTTACAGTTTCTCACTTAAGATTCGGTGACAAACCAATCAAATCTACTTATTTAATCACAGCTCCAGATTTCGTATCTTGCTCAGCACATGCTTATATCGGTAGATATGATATCTTAAAAGGTATCAAAGAAGGTGGTACATTCTTGTTAAACTCTCCTTGGTCTAAGGAAGAAGCTTTCTCTCACTTAACAAGAGATATGCAAGAAACTATCATCAACAAGAAAATCAAATTCTACAACGTGAACGCTGAAGAATTAATCAAGCAACAACCAGGTTTACGTGGTAAGGGTGCTAATACAGTTATGATGGTTGCATACTTCAAAGTATCAGGTATCATTCCATTTGAACAAGCATACGAAGGTATGAAGAACATGACTGTTAAAACATTCAAGAAAAAAGGCGACGATGTTGTTAACATGAACTTAGCATTAATTGATGCAGCAATTAACGCTTGTGAAGAAGTTGTAATTCCAGCTTCTCTAGACGGTGTTGCTCATGCTGATATGGTTAAATTAATTCCAGATGATGCAGATGAATTTGCTAAGAAAATCGTTGAACCATCAATGAGACAAAAAGGTGATGATATCCCTGTTTCAGCAATGTCTAACGACGGTGTAATTCCAACAGGTACAGCTTGCTTAGAAAAACGTGGTATCGCTCCTAGAGTTCCTCATTGGAATAGCGAAGCTTGTTTACAATGTGGTATTTGTGCTTCTGCATGTCCACACGCTGCTATTAGAAGTAAATTGGTTGAAGCTAAAGATATGGCTAATGCTCCTGCTACATTCAAGGGTGTTCAAGCTAGACCAGCTTTAGCTGATGAACAATACAAAATCCAAGTTTACTGCGAAGATTGTACAGGTTGCGGTGTTTGCTTAGACCAATGTCCTGCAAATCAAAACGGTAAAGATGCTTTAACTTGGTCAACAATTGAAAAAGAAGTTGAAGCAGGCGAAATGGAAAATGAAAAATTCTTTGATGAATTACCAGATAACGTTATGGGTAAAAACACAACTAAGACAATGAAAGGTGCTATGTTGAGAAAACCATTATTTGAATTCTCAGGTGCTTGTGCTGGTTGTGGTGAAACTCCTTACGTTAAATTAGTTTCACAATTATTCGGTGAAAACACTATCGTTGCTAACGCAACTGGTTGTTCTTCAATCTACTCTGGTACATTCCCTACTATTCCTTACACAACTAACAAGGACGGTAGAGGTCCAGCTTGGGCTAACTCATTATTTGAAGACAACGCTGAGTTCGGTTTCGGTATGAGATTGGCAGTAGACCAAAACAGAGATACTTTGAAAACTTACGTTGAAAAAGTTCTTGAAAACGAAAAAACTCCAGCAGACTTAAAAGATGCATTAAACAATGCAATGTCTCATTGGGATAACTCTAAAAATGAAGAAGCAGTTAAAGCTCAAGAAGAAGCAAAAGCTGTTTTAGCTAAATACGCAGACGTTGAATGTCCTGATTTAGCAATGGTTAGAGAATTACAAGACTACTTCACAGATAAATCAGTATGGATTATCGGTGGTGACGGTTGGGCTAACGATATCGGTTACGGCGGTATAGACCACGTATTAGCTCAAAACAAAAACGTTAACATCTTAGTTCTTGATACTGAAGTATACTCTAACACAGGTGGTCAAGCATCTAAATCTACACCAACAGGTGCAGTAGCTAAGTTTGCCACAGGTGGTAAACCAACTTACAAGAAAAACATGGGCTTGATGAGTATGTCTTATGGTTATGTTTACGTAGCATCAGTAGCTTTAGGCGCAGATAGAGCTCAAACTCTTAAAGCATTCCAAGAAGCTGAAGCATACAATGGACCATCAATCATCTTCGCTTACGCTCCATGTATCGCACACGGTATTGATATGAGTAAAACTCAAACTGAACAAAAACGTGCTGTAGAAGCTGGTTACTTCCCATTATACAGATACAATCCAGCAAATCCTGAACACCCATTCACTTGGGACGCTAAGGATCCAAAAGGAAACTACCAAGACTTCATCAGAAGTGAAGGTCGTTATAAATCATTAATGAAAACTAACCCAGAACACGCTGAAGCATTGTACGAACAAGCTGAAGCAGATGCAGCAAAACGTATGGCTGTATACAAATCAGTTGGTGAATTAATGTAATTAATCAATTTGGTTAATATATAACAAAGCAGGTGCGGAATTTGAAAAATTCCGCACCTGCTGTTTTTTATAATTTTTTTTGATAGAACCCAAATCTAGTTAATATGTCAGGCAATGCCTGACATACGGAGTTCAGGGTCTCTAAAATCACGAGAAAATACTGAGTGTTTCACATAACAAAAAGTCTGTCAATAGAATTGGCAGACATTAAATAAACACGAGGATATTAAGAGAGAGAGTATAAAAATCTTTGTTATAAATTAAACTTACCTCGTTTCGGTTTAATTTACTTTTTAATTAATTAGTTGTTGCTTAAAACCAATTTCATTGTAGCCATATTTTTGATAGCCAACATTTTGTGTTTGTTTTGTTGAGAGTTAGAAATTTCAAAAACTCTGCACATACGACGGATTTCTTCTGCTTCAGCATAGTTATGAACTCTATAAACATTGTTGATTGGGTCTGTTACAACTGACATCATAGTGTTTAATTCTTGTTCTTTCATTTGAAATCCTCTCTTTAAAATCTCTTTGTTATCTCTTACTCTTTTATAAAGTATTTCTTCCATAAAAAATTGCCTTTTTGTTTTTATTTTTGTTAAGTTTTATTAACAACTGGTCTATATTATATATATAATGAGGTTTTCAGCTTTGTCAAAAAAGGGCTGAAGTGCATGTGTAACATGCACTTCAGCCCTTTTTGTTTATAAAATTTATAAATTAATTACATGAAATCTCATCTGAATACCATTTTAAATTAGAGGCACACTTCATATAATCTTCATTTCCATATTTTAGCACCCAACCCAAATAATCAGATGAAGTTGGTGTGGCGTTAATAGCAACGTTATGTGAGCCATCGCTCATTGCTGAAGCAGATAAAACATACATATAAAATTGGTCAATACCTAATGTATCAGCCCCTTTTCCTGAACCGTCTAAATCAACTAAAATCGTTAAAGCATTACCTGTAAAATTATCAACAGTTAAATCATTGAAAAAGGCTACTGAAGCACCGTCTTTTAGAGTAATCTTGTATGCCGCATCTACAGTCTTGTTTGTTGTATAATCATCAGCCCAACATTTTATATTTGCACCAGTTCCACAAATAGAACCGTCAATATATTTGACCATTTTGCTACCTACAGCTGTACCGATTGTATTATTTGCAATGCCAGACCAATCATTTACATTACCGTATTTCATGCTTGAACGAGAAAAAGCAGTTTCCATTTCGGAATAAATTTTTCCTGCTTTTGCAACATAAACTTGTTCATCAGCACTATCCTTTAAGTTTGGAATAGTTATTGCTGCAACAACACCGATAATACCTAGTACCAATAAAACTTCTGCCATTGTAAATGCTTTTAATTTATTAAACATAATTATTTACCTCTTTATTAATTACAAGTTCTTTTGTTTGCCCAGCTTAAATCACTAAAACATTTATTATAATCTAAGTTGCCTGCTTTAATTGCCCAAGCAGTATTCATATTTGGAATATCATCATATATATATATACCAGAGGCATAAGACAACCCTTCTGGTTCAACTCCGTTGGCACTTAACACAAAATCAAATATATCATATCCATCTTGATTTGGTCCTTTATCAGGTCCATTTACATCAACATAAATGTTACCAAATGCGCAAGGATAATATTTATCTTGAAAATCACTACAAGTAAAATCTAAATCACCAGCTATAGATATAGCTAAGCCCGTACCACTCTTTAATTTTAAGTAATATGCATCAGTAATAGATGTTGACATACAGCCTGTATCTGAGTCCCCACAATCTAAATCAACATCTAAAGATTCTTTTAATCTATTTTTTAACAATTCTGTTGCTTCTTTTCTTTTTGTAGAATCTTTACCAAAACCACTCAACCAGCCATCAGGTTCACCGTAACGTGTAACCATTGCATCATAAGCAATCTGCAAGTCTGAATAGGCTTTTCTAACACCTGCAACAAGTGCTTGTTCATCTACGTTGTCTGACAATCTTGGCAGTGTCATTGCAGCCACAACGCCTATTACAGCCAAAACCATCAATACTTCTGCCATTGTAAACGCTTTTTTTAATCTATTAATCAATGTCTTAGTTCCTTTTCTTATTAATGAAATTGTATGACTTTTAATTACCCTTGTCAAACAAACTTAAACAATTGTAACCTTTTTGATTTTTTTCTAATTACATATAGAATAAATAATATATGTCGGGAGGAAAAATGAAAATTAAATTTTTAATAACATTATTAGCATTACTATTCACAGTAAACACTGTTTCTGCGCAAGTATTGAAATCAAATGCAATTACAAAAAGAATTCCAGCAGGTACAAAATTCTCTATCAAATTGCTTGACCCAATAAGCACACAAAACAGTAACGAAGGTGATTATTTCAGTGCAGTACTAATTAACGACGAAAAAACGCCCACAAACGTAATTCTTCCAGCCGGTTCTATGATTAGAGGAAGTGTTCAAAAAGTTGTACCAAACAAATGTTTCTCTCGTGGTGGTATCCTTTACGTAGATTTTGACCACATCGTAACTCCAAACGGAAGACAATTACCTTTGAACATGATTATCTCAGGCAAAGTTAATCTTGCAGCTGATGGCGGTGTTTACATCAACAAAGGCTACGGTGAAGCATTGCAAAATAACTGGGATAAAACAGTAGATATCACAGTAAACTCAACAGAGTTTGGCATGGATATCGGCGAAGATGTTTTATTCAGCACTGCTAGAGTTATCACTGTTCCTGTATGCGCTATCGGCGGTGCAGTTGGTGGTGGACTTTATTGGCTAGGTGACAGCGTTGTTGACATGTTCAGAAAAGGTCAACCTGTTGAATTTAGTCAAGATGAAGTTTTGACTGTAATTCTTACTGCCCCAATTGATGTACCGATTAATTAGGTTTTCCAACAAATAAACCAAGACAGTTCAGGATCTCTACAACCATGAGATGCTGAAACAAGTTCAGCATGACATAAAGTTTTATGTTCAATTTTAATGTCACCCTGAATTTAGTTCAGGGTCTCTATTACCATTAGATGCTAAAACTAATATTGTTTCTATATATACTATAAAACTATACTAAAGTTGTAGAAAAATTATAAAAAGCATGCAAAAGGTGCGGATTTTTTCAAAATCCGCACCTTTTTGTGTCCGTTCAAACGCAGTAAAATCAAGCACTTTAAAATTTCGTCTACTCCATATAGAGGATAAATCATACTAAAGTATAAAGCCAAAATCATACGTGCCGATAACCTATCTGTAAGAGGAAATAAAAAAGAAAATTCAAGAGGAGAATTATTATGAAAATCAGTGTAAACACAAACCTTGCGTCTTTAACAGCGCAAAAATCACTAAGCGGTGCGACATCAAGAATGAACACAGCAATGGAAAGAATGACTACAGGCTACAAAATTAATTCATCTAAAGATGATGCAGCAGGTATGGCAGTTTCTTCAAAATTAGAATACAAATTAGGTTCATTAAAAGTTGCACAAGACAACGTTCAAATGGGTTCAACATTAATTGAAACAGAAGAAGGCGTTTTAGGAGTTATCAACGATAACTTAACTCGTATCAGAGATTTAACTGAACAAGCTGCAAACGGAACTTACGGTTCAGATGCGTTAAGCGCAATCAGAATTGAAGTTCAAGCCAGAATGGACGAAATTACTAGAATTTCAAAATCTACTGAATACAATGGTAAATACCTATTAAATCCGAAAGATCCAAACGGTATTAAAACAGATATCAAATTACAAGTTGGTATTAAATCTGATGAAAATAGTGTCATCAAATTAGACAAAGAATTATTTACAAGTACAAATGCATCAGCTATTTTAAACATCAAAAGTGGCAAACTTGAAGGTGCTGATGACAAATACAAAAACAACGACGCAGCAAGAGACTTCTTGCCAGACATTGATAATGCAATCGCAACGATTACAGATAGACTAACAAAAATCGGCGGTATTCAACAAAGATTACTTTCTGCTGCTGACATTGCTGAAACCATGGAATCATCTGTAACTAACTCATTGTCAACAATTAAAGATGCTGACATTGCTGAAGAATCTTCAAATTATGTAAAAGAACAAATTCTTCAACAATTATCAACTTCAATGTTAGCAACTGCTAACCAATCACCTGCTATTGCTTTAAACTTAGTTTAATCAGTAAAAACATAATATAATAATTCTCTTATAATTTATTTCCCTTAAACAAATTTTAATTACACGCCCAACTCCTTGGGCGTTTTTTTTGCATTGAATTTTCTTAACTGTTTGTCACCTTGAATTGCGGATTTTCGGTAGGGTGAAACGAAGTGTAACCCGCAAGTTGGAGTGGGACGTTACTCCTACTCCAACCCGAATAATCCAAGAGTAGTTCAGGGTCTCTAAATCATGAGATTTTGAAACAAGTTCAGTATGACAACAACCCAAACATGAAGAAAAACCCGCAAATGAGTCATTCACGGGTATTCATGCCATAGTATGTACTAATTGATCGCTTAAACTTTTTACTATAATAAGTACTTACTCTTTCTTTTTAATCAGGAGTTCCGATTTTACTCAGAACCCCTTTTATATAATCTATCCCTAATTTATACTAGGTTAAGTGCGATAGATGGAGCTTGGTTAGCTGTTGCTAACAAACTTGCAGATGTTTGTTGAAGAATTTGTTGTTTGATGTAGTTAGAAGATTCTTCTGCGATATCTGCGTCTTCAATTAATGATTTTGCTGATGTTAAGTTAGTTTCCATAACGCCTGCTGCGTCCATTGCAGAAATAATTCTTTGTTGGTAACCACCTAATAATGTTGTTCTTGATGTAATATCTGCAAGAGCAGTGTCTAGTGCAGTTAAGAATGTTCTTGCATTTTCATCTGAATCAAATACTTTAGAGAAATCACCCTTGTTTACATTAGCTGCGCCTTTAAACAATGCTGATGCTGCAGCACTTTTGAATAAATTTGCACTTAATTTAATTTGGCTTGATTCATCTGATTTAATACCTACTTGTAAAGTAATATCTTTTTTAATACCGTTTTTACTTTTATCATCAGGGTTGAATAAGATTTTACCGTTAAATTCTGAAGATTGAGCCAAACGAGTAATTTCGTCCATTCTGGCTTGAACTTCTGTTTCAATCGCTGTCATTGCATCTGAACCATAAGTACCGTTTGCTGCTTGTTCAGTTAAATCTCTGATACGAACTAAGTTATCATTAATTACGTTTAATACACCTTCTGCTGTGTCTAACATTGATGTACCCATTTGTCCGTTATTTTGTGCTACGTTTAATGAACTAATTTTATAGTCCAATTTGTTTGCTACAGCCATACCAGCTGCATCGTCTTTTGAAGAGTTGATTTTCAAACCTGTTGTCATACGTTCCATTGCTGTATTCATTCTTGTTGTAGCATTGTTCATTGATTTTTGTGCTGTCAATGATGGAATGTTTGTGTTTACTGTAATAGCCATAGTTTTGATCTCCTTTCAATTAGTACATTTGTTTCATACTATGTATTCCTTACATTTCTATTATCGCATTTTGTTAAAATTTCTTAATATTTCTTTGGTTTGAAATTTCTTATACTTTAGTTGGAAAAATTTAAAGTTTTTTAAGCATGAGCATAAAAAGCATGCAAAAAGCATGCCAATTGGCATGCTTTAATGATTTTATTTCAAACTTTATGTCACCCTGAACTGGTTTCAGGGTCTGGAAAATTTTGAGATGCTGAAATAAATTCAGCATGACATTATAATTGTGTTTTAACAAAAAGTCGGGCATGCTTGTTTCAAGCATGCCCGACTTAGAAATTATTAACTAATTAATTAGTCTTTTCTTTCTGGGATTCTCATAGCATAGAATGTTCTCCATACAAACACCAACGCTACAACCAAGAATATACCACCTACAACAGGAGCATATTTTTGGAATGCTGGGTTAATTGCAATTTCCATTGCTAACAAACCAAACAATGTTGTGAATTTGATGATTGGGTTCATAGCTACTGAAGAAGTATCTTTGAATGGGTCACCAACTGTATCACCAACAACTGTTGCATCATGTAATGGAGTTCCCTTTTCTGCTAAGTCAACTTCAACAATTTTCTTAGCATTATCCCAACATCCACCTGCGTTAGCCATAAATACTGCTTGAAATAAACCAAATACAGCGATTGCAATTAAGTAGCTTACGAAGAATGCTACTGGGTGAACATTTGTACCCAAAGGAGCTGATAAGAATGCTAATGCTAAAGCGAATGAGAACAATGCAATAAAGATGTTCCACATACCCTTTTGAGCATATTGAGTACAAATCTTAACTACTTCTTTTGAGTTTGAAATGTTTGCTGATTGTTCATCAGAGTCTAATTTAATATGTTGTCTGATATATTCAACTGCTGAATATGCACCTGTTGTAACAGCTTGCATAGAAGCACCTGAGAACCAGTAAATTACAGCACCACCAGCAATAAATCCTAGTAATGTGTATGGATTTAACATATTCAAAATCATTTCAGGTTGAATACCTAATACGTTTTGAATTACTAAGATTAATGAGAAAATCATAGTTGTAGCACCTACAACAGCTGTACCGATTAATACCGGTTTAGAAGTTGCTTTGAATGTATTACCAGCACCATCATTTTCTTCTAAGAATTTCTTAGCATTTTCAAAATCAGGTTTGAAATTGTATTGTTTTTCAATTTCTTCACCAATGTTTGGAATAGTTTCAATCAATGATAATTCATATACTGATTGAGCGTTATCTGTTACAGGACCGTAAGAGTCAACTGCGATTGTAACAGGTCCCATTCCTAAGAAACCAAATGCTACTAAACCGAAAGCAAATACTGACGGATATACCATTGTAGCTTCAGGAATATGTAAGCTAGCTGCATAAGCTAAGCCCATTAATAATACGATTACAGCACCAATCCAGAAACCTGAGAAGTTACCAGATACAATACCTGAAAGGATTGTTAATGATGCGCCACCTTCACGAGATGCAGTTACAACTTCTTTTGTATGTAATGCTTGAGGTGAAGTGAATTTTTTTGTAGCTTCTGGAATTAAAGCTGCACCAATAGTACCGCAAGAGATGATTGTTGATAATACCAACCATAAGTGGCCACCCATTGGAGCTAATAACCAATAGCTTACGCCATAAGTCATAGCGATTGATAGGATTGATGTAATCCAAACTAAATTTGTTAAAGGTTGTTCGAAATCGAACTTAGCAGTTTTTGCTGCGTATAATTTTGTGAATAAATCGTTAACCCAATAAGCAACGATTGAAGTAACAATCATTAAGAATCTCATTGTGAAAATCCATGCCAATAATTGACATTGGTTTACATCACCTTTAACTGCTAACAAGATAAATGAAACAAGAGCAACACCTGTTACACCATAAGTTTCAAAACCGTCAGCTGTAGGTCCGATAGAATCACCAGCGTTATCACCTGTACAGTCAGCGATTACACCAGGGTTTCTAGGATCGTCTTCTTTAATACCGAATTGAATTTTCATTAAGTCTGAACCAATATCAGCAATCTTTGTGAAAATACCACCAGCAACACGAAGAGCAGAAGCACCTAAAGATTCACCGATTGCAAAACCGATAAAGCAAGCGCCTGCAATGTTACCAGGAACAAATAATAAGATTACCAACATTAAAATTAATTCGATTGATACCAATACAACACCGATTGACATACCAGCTTTTAAAGGTAAGTTCAAGATGTTTAATGGGTTTCCTTTTAATGCAGTAAATGCAGTTCTTGAGTTAGCCAAAGTGTTCATTCTGATACCGAACCAAGCTACTGCGTAAGAACCTAAAATACCAATTACAGAAAAAGCTAAAATGATTAGAACACCTTGCCAACCCATTTTAGCTAATCCGCCAAAGTAAAATGCAATACATAAACCAATTAGGATTTCTAATGCAATTAAAAATTTACCTTGTTGAATAAGGTATGTTTTACATGTTTCAAAAATTGTGTTACCAACATTAGCCATACATTCGTGAACTTCGATTTTTCTAACTTGCGCAAATGCAATTAAACCGAAGATTAAGCCTAGAACTGAAACAGCAATACCAATTAATAGTAATGTGTGTCCTAGAGGATAATGTTTAGCAATTTCTGGAACGACTAAATCTGCTTCACTTGCGAACGCAGGAGCAGATACAAAGAACAATGAAAGCAATGATGCCATCAATGTTTTTTGTAAAGTAGATACTTTTTTCATTTCTTCTCCTTCACTAAAAAAAATTAATCTTCCACAACAATTCTCACATAAACATTTTTTTTTTCAACAAATTTACAATCAAAAAATATAAAAATCACCCAATTGGGTGAGATGCACAATTAGTGTAGTTTTTACATTATAAACTATTGTAAAAATTTAGTAAAAAACTAGCAAAAAAATTTTTCACCGACGTTGTAAAAAGTGTCAATTTACTAAACTTACAAAGTGTGTAAAAAATGAATTTTAGAACAGTAGATGTTACTTCAACTTATGTTCAACCACAAAGACAATTAAATGCCGTAGTTAAAAACCAAACAAACCCAATCGCTCAACCTCAAGTTTCAACTGATGACAGAAAAGGTTCTCAAGCGATTGCTAACTACTTTAGAGGTGAACAACTTGTAGCTTTCAAAGGTTTTTCTTGTTCTAAAAGTGATTTTATAGTTAAGAAAGAAGAAGGTATTCCTTGTGCTTGTTGTGGTCGTATGATGATGACTAGCAAAGGTGTTGACCATTTTGAAAAGAATGCAACTGGTGCAACAGGCGAATATTTGCAAAAACTTTTAGGCGCAAATATGGAATATTTTAGAGGTACTGAAAAAGCCGTTGCAAACTTTATTATGGAAACTTCTAAAAAGAACCCTAAACTATCAATGAGCGGATTGATGAGCCACTATTCTCCAAACGCTAGAGTTTTACTAGAAAAAGAACAAAAAAATGTTTTAGGTGAAGTTTCTAAAAAAGCAGAGGTTTTAGGCAAAGACAATGCTGTTCAAAAAGTCGTTGACCAAGCTATTAAGGACATTGATAACAGTACAGACAAAAAACACTTTGAAAGAGTTCCTTTCTTAGAAACTTTTGCAAAAACTGTTGATAAATTAGAAGATAAAAATTTGGCAGGTGAATTGCTTGATACTGCGGTAAAATTACCAATGTCTCAAGAATCAATTGAAGCCTTCATCGTAAAATATGGTCACGGTGACAAAAGTGATGCACAAATTGCAAGAAGATTAGCTCAACCAGCAATAGCAACAGCTGAACACATTCACCCAGATACATTAGGTGGTCCTGACAACACCGCAAACTACATGTCAGAATGTGGTGATTGCAATTCAAAACGTGGTCACATGCCATACTCAGAATGGATGAAAAATTATCCAAACATGCCTCGTAGCATTCAAAGAAATATTGACGAAGTTACAGAAAGAATTATTAATGGTAACTTGGGCGATAAATATGATGATTATCCTATAGATTTGCAAAAAGCAGTTGCCCGAGAAACAGACGGTGTGGTTCAATTAAAGGTTAAAAATCCAGAAGAAATTGAAAAAGCAAGAGAAGAAAGAGGATTGCCAAAACCTCAACCAACACCAAGAAGAAAAAAATAATTTCGCAACAAAACTATACAATTAGATGATTTAAAATTTATTTTTGTATTATAATAAATGTAGAAAAAAATAAAAGGTCTCAATTTAATTAAATAAACACAAATCGAAAAAAGATTAAGAAGGTAAGGTAAGGTCTCACAATGCACGTTCAAAGAATTATGGCAGCTACTCCTGTTTCAACAGTAGCAAAAGTACAAAACACAAACAAACTAGACTCAAAAGCACAAGAAGCAAAAGTTTCAAATCCATTCGATGAAAAAAATTCATCTAGAGCTTCTCAAATTGCAAGAAATTATTTCATGGGCGCACAAATGGTTAACTTCACAGGTTTTCCATGCTCAACTTCTAACTTCAAAGTAAAAGAATTAGAAGATATGCCTTGTACATGTTGTGGTCGTCCAATGATGACTAACAAACAAACTGATGAATTTGCACTAAGAGCTGGTAAAGCTGTTGGTGAAGATTTAAACCAAGTTTTAGAAGATAACATGCCATACTTCAGAGCAGAAGAAAAAGCTATTGTTCATTATATTCAAAAACAAACTAAAAATATGCCAGATGCAACTTTAACAACTGCAATCTCAAGAACAAACGCTGATCCTGCTCAAATTTTAAGAGATGAGCAAATTGATGTTTTAAAAAGAACAAGTGAAAAATCAAAAGAATTGTTAGGTGAAAAAAATATCGTTCAAGGTTTATGTGAACGTGAATTAGCTAAAACATTTGGTGTTGGCGTTAATGAAAGAAGAAGACCAAAATCAGGTGTTGGTAGCAGATTTAACAGAACTGACTTTTTAAGTCAAATCGTTGATACAGAAAAGAAAGGTGTTGCACACAAAGACGTACACAAAATCCTAGATGTAGCAGTTCAATTACCAGAATCAGAAAAAATCATCAGCAAAATGTTAAGCGATTATGGTCACGGTGGTTCTGATGTAAGATTCGCTAAAAGATTAATTCAAAAAGCTGTTGTTACTGCTGAACACATTCACCCAAAATCAAAAGGTGGCCCTAACGCAACAAACAATTACATGGGCGAATGTCAAGAATGTAATGGTTCTCGTGGCAACATGTCTTATGACGAATGGATGAAAAGATATCCAAACATGCCAGACAACATTCAAGTTAACGCTGATGCAGTAACTGAAGAAATTATCAAGGGTAAAATTGGTGGCAACTATGATGATTATCCTGTAGATTTAAAAGATGCTATCGAAAGAGAAACAGGTGGTAAAGTTGTTTTAACAGTTAAAAATCCAGAAGAAATCGACAAAGCTCGTGAAGAACGAGGTTTACCAAAACCAAAAGCAGATTTAAAAGAAAAAGCAAATGCTGCTGGCGGATATCAAGGTTCTTACAGAGGTAATGCAGAACTAGATGCAGCAACAGGCTCAAAAAGAGGCAAAAAATCAGAAAAAGCTCAAAAATCTGAAGCTCCTGCTCAACCAACAAGAACAGGTAAATCTAAGAAAAAAGGTAAAAAACACATTATGCGTGACTTCAGTGAATTAGCTCAAGCTCAACAACAAAAACAAGAAGCTCAAGCAGCTTAATTCTTTAAATTAAATAATTTAAAAAAGTGGCGGTTTGCATTTTGCAAACCGCCACTTTTTAACTACTTTATTATAATTTCCTCAAATATGTTAAAGTTTTATCACCATATTTTTTTTGTTTAATTACTTCATACTTCCCAAAATCAACATCAGTTGTATGTTCTAAAATTACAATATTACAATCAGGAAGAACCTCTAGCGAGTTTTCATAAACACCCGAGTAGTATGGCGGATCAATATATATTACGTCAAAATGTTCCTGTGGAATAACTTTTAGACTATCACCCTTTAGAACATTTGGTTTAACCTTTAGGGCTTTGTAGTTATTTAGCAGGATATTATAAACTTTAGGATTTTTTTCAATTGCAACAACACGCTCAAAACCTCTTGAAAGAGCCTCAAGCCCCATTATTCCAGAGCCTGCAAACATGTCTAAAAAACTTGCCCCCTCAAAATCAATTAACGCTTGAAGAGTATTAAACACCGCCATTCGTACCTTTGAAAGTGTTGGACGAGTAATTGTTTCGTCTGGTGCTGTAACTTTTTGACCTTTGAATTTTCCTGCTGTAATGTTCATTAAATATTTCCATTGATTGCGAAGTAAACATCTTTAAGACGTTTCTTACTGATATGAGTATATAATTGAGTTGTCGCAACGTCACTGTGTCCTAAAAGTTCTTGTACAACTCTCAAATCTGCACCATTTTCTAACAAATGTGTTGCATAAGAGTGACGAAGTGTATGTGGTGAGATATTTTTGTGTATTTTTTTACCTCGTTCGTGTATAAAATTATAAACCTCTTGACGTGTAACATTATGACCTTTTTCATTTATTAAAAGTTGTTTTGTATCAAGGCGATATTTTTTAAGTAAAAAATCTCTTTCTGGCAAGAAATTTTTAATTGCATCAATTGCTTTTGACCCTAAAGGCACAATGCGTTCTTTTGACCCTTTACCTAAAGCGGTTAAATACTTGGCAGAAAGGTCAAAATTGTTTATTTTGAGTCCAACAAGCTCAGAAACACGAAGTCCGCAACCATACAAAAGTTCAATGATTACCCGTTGCATTTTTGTAAGGCTATCACGCAAAAGTTCTTCAATTTCCGTAATTGTCATAACTTTTGGCAACTTTTGCGGTAATTTTGGACGTTCTATTGTTAAAGTCGGGTCAATTTTACAAAATTCATTTGCACAAAGCCATTTAAAAAATCCTCGAATAGATGCAATCTTTCGCATTACGCTTGTTGGATTATAACCGTTTTCATGCAAATAGCGAATATAAGAATTTATCCCCATTCTTGTAATAAAATTTAAATCTTCAACATTTGAATAGTCTAAAAACATGATTAAATCACGACGATAGGCATCAATTGTGTTTTTTGCTAATCCTCGCTCTAATTCAAGGTATTCCAAATATTCAGACAAAAGTTGCATGTCCATAATATTAATTATATATATTTATATAATTATATTTATGCTTTATTTAAAGTATCTTTTAAAATTTCTAGAAATCTTGTAAAGGCTTTACTTTTTACCTTGTTAGAAAAGATTGCCGAAATTGGTCTAGTTGGTAAAAATGGAGTAATTTTGACAAAATTTGTCAAACCATCTTGATTATTTTTTGCATATAATTCAGGAACAAAGGAAATTCCAAGACCTTGTTTTACAAGTTCGTGCGAAGTTTCAATGTTTCTACATTCAACAGAAATTTTTGGTTCAAATTTGCATTTTTTACACAACTCCCGAGCTAATTTGCCCAACATTTGTTCTTTTGAAAGCAATATAAAATCACAATCCTTCAAGTCCGATAAATTAATCTTCTCCCCCTTAGTTTTTAGATTTTTCGGAATGTCTAAATAAATTTCTTCTTCCTTTAATAATTCGCTACTATATGACACAACATCAGAATTTGAAACATCTAACAATAAATCTAATTCTTCTTTTTCGAGCATTTTGTGCAAAATCGGTGTCGGATATTCCTTTATAACAATAAATGAATGCGGAAACTCTTGTTTAAAATCTTTTATAACCTGTGGCAATATTGAAATACTGCGGTGAGATGCAACTCCGACAATAATTCTAATATCACTATTTGTAGAAATTTCTTCTAATTTCTCCATAATATCTTCTTGAGATGCTAAAGTTTTTTTAGCCCACGCAACATAAACTTCCCCAGCATAAGTCAATTTTAGAGGAGTAACATTCGTTTCAAACAGTTTTATTTTTAATTCTTGTTCAATATTTTTTATAGCCTGACTAAGTGAAGATTGAGAGACAAAAAGCCTTTTCGCCGCTTTTGTAATATTCAATTCTTCAGCAATAGTAACAACATATTTTAATTGATTTGTATTCATAACTTAATTATACCATAAGAAAAACTTATAATTATAATCAAAAATAAGTATTTTTATTTATAAAAGTTTTATTGTATAAAAAGATTGAAAGTAAAGGAGATAAAAAATGAGTATTTTTGAAGCAGGTATGATGGTGTGTTTCGGCGCAAGTTGGCCAATCGCTGCTTATAAAACTTACAAAGCAAAATGTGTTGACGGAAAAAGTTTAAGATTTTCAAGTTTAATTCTTTTAGGATATGTTTTTGGTATTATTCATAAAATCTTGTATAGCCAAGATTTGGTAATAATTTTGTACATTTTAAATATGGCATTTCTTCTTTTAGATATCGGATTACATGTCAAATACAAGTACTTTGGAAAAGAAAAATCTAATTAGTGTCTTTATTTTATTTAGTAGAGTACATGTCATAACAATCTATTCGTTAATTCAATTTAAAATCTACTATTTGCACTCTTTTAAAGGGTGCATTTTTATTGTAAAAAATTTTAAATTTTGCGTTTTGATTTTCTGGTATTGTGGAATAAAAAGAATATATTAACTAAAAGTCAAAAGGATTTGGCTTGTTTAAAAATGGAGTTTTGCTTATGAGTGAAATTGGATATTACAACTATTACAACAATCCTCACCGCTATTCACCTGATACAGTTCAAGACCGCTATCAACAAATGGTAGATGCATATAATTCTGACAACTTGAAGGCAAAAAGTTCTGAATACGATCCCTATTCAGAACTTAATTTATCAAGAAGAAATTTAGACGAAAAACTTGCAGATTGGGCAAGTACTGTTCGTTCGCAATGCAAGACAGAACAGGAAGTTCACGAATATTTAAGCAAAAAATACTTTGGTACATCTGATTTTGCATACACAAAAAAATGGGACGAACCTGAAAAATATGCAATGTTTAAAAACGACTACAATGCAATTTGTTACGGCACTATTGGTTGCGGAAATTTAGATGACCCAAGATTAAACTACTCTCCTGAAGATTGGGAAAGTTATGAAAAACAAAGCCAAATTGACAAACATAAGTCAATTAGTTTGAACATGCAAAACTTATTGAAAAATAACAATATTACGCTAAACGATGATGAGACACTTTTAATTTCTATAAATCCATACACTCGTGAAGTTAATTTATCAGGAATTGAAAACAATGATATTTTAGCCAAACTAAAAGGTTTATTAGAGCAAAACAACAATTCCTCAAACCTTTTATCCTATGTTAAAAATCAAATGACAGACCTTGACAGTAATTCTGTTGCAAAAATGCAGGCATATCATCTAGTTTTGGATTACACAGGGCTTGACCTTTCTAAAATGGAAACAAGAGAGGACGGAAAATATTACACCTCTGACGGAGTTGAATTTTCTGAATATTTAAAAGAAAAACTTAAAGAATGCAAAGATGTACCGATGGAATTCAGAGGTGCTGCGTTTGAATACACAATGCAGAACGTAAACAAAGTAGCACAATTAGGTTGGAACAACATTCCAGACTTAAATATTTCGATTGGCTACAACAACATTAATGGTTTTATACCTTATGGCACAAGTTTTGAGGCATAAAGATTAATCAACCGAGAAGATTTCTTTGATATCATCAATTGTAAGCGATTTTGTAATATTTCTATCAACTGAAATTACGCTATCAACAAGGTTTCTCTTGATTGATTTAAGTTTTTGAATTTTTTCTTCAACCGTATTTTTAGTAATAATTCTATAAACAAATACTTTTTTAGTCTGTCCAATACGATAAGCACGGTCAGTCGCTTGATCTTCAACTGCAGGATTCCACCAAGGGTCGTAGTGAATTACATAATCTGCACCTGTCAAATTCAAACCTGTACCACCAGCTTTCAAACTGATTAAAAAGATTGGAATTGAATTTGATGAGTTAAATCTTTCGACTGCGCCTTGACGATCTTTTGTCTTACCTGTCAAATATTCGTAAGGGATTCCAGCTCTTTCGCACCAAGCCTTAATGATATCAAGCATATCAACAAATTGGCTAAATAAAAGAACTCTATGACCTTCTGAAATAATTTGTTCAAGCATACCCTTCAAGTGCTCAAATTTACCTGATTGAATATCGCCTTTAACCATATCTTTATCGTATAAACGAGGGTGACAACAAATTTGACGCAAGCGCAACAAGGCTGAGAAAATAGACATTCTGCTCTTTTCAAGACCGTTTTGTTCAATAGATTTAAACAATTCTTCTTTTGTGCTGTCCAATACTTCAAGATAGAAATCCTTTTGTTCTGGAGTCATTTCACAGTATGCAATATTTTCAACCTTATCTGGTAAATCCTTAGCTACGTCACGTTTCATACGGCGTAAAATAAATGGATAAATTTGCATTTTTAATCGTTTTTCAACGGTCTTATCTTGACGTTCCATAATTGGATTTACATATCTAAAGTTAAATTCTGCAACATTAAATAAGAAGCCTGGCATTAAGAAATCAAATACAGACCACAATTCCTCTAATCTGTTTTCGATTGGAGTACCAGAAAGTGCCAATCTATGATCAGAATCTAACATCTTAACTGCTTGAGCTGTTTGACTCATTGCGTTTTTAATATTTTGAGATTCATCTAAAACGACATATCTAAATTTAATATTTTTCAATTCTTCAATATCACGTCTAATCAGCGCATAGCTTGTAATTACAATATCGTATTCTGGTATTTTTTCAAACAAACTTTTTCTATCAACACCTGCAAGTTTTAAGCAACTCAAATCTGGCGTAAATTTTTGAATTTCTGATTCCCAGTTAAATACAACAGAAGTTGGACAAACTACCAACACAGGCATTGAGCCGTCTTCTTCCTTAGCTTTTTGAATTAAACTCAAGGCTTGAAGCGTTTTACCAAGCCCCATATCATCTGCAAGAATACCGTTTAAGCCGTATTTATACATAAACCATAACCAGCTAAACCCTTTCATTTGGTATTCACGAAGTTCTGCGTTTACACCTTTTGGTAATGTTAAGTTTTCATCAGTTGAGAACGATGTGATTTGCGACCAGAATTTTTCAAAATCCTCGCTCAACACAAGTTCAAAACCTCTATTTTTCAACTCTTGAACCAACCCAGCACGATAAGTTTTTACCATAAATTTATTTTCATCGTTTCTGTAAGCATCAAATGAGTTAAAAGATCTCATCATCGCATAAATATCTTCCGCAGGATATTCAACAAAGCCTAAACTTCTTACACGACTGTATTTTTCATTGTTTTGGATTGTTTCATAAATTTCATCAAAATTGATAACATCTTCACCAACTTGACCATACAATTGAATTTCAAAACTATCCTTTGAATCTTCTGAAAAGTCAATTTTGGCACACATTTTAAAAGGTTCTTCTATAAGTTTAAAGAAGCTAATATCATCTTTTTCTTCAAATACCCAACCTTCGCCAGCTTTATTCATATAATAATTATAAAAATCAATTGCGTTTTCTTTTTCCATAGCCAAGTTATTAGTTTGCATTGGAACGAATTTACAAGCTAAAAGCATTTGATAAGCTGAAATTTCGTGTTGAATATTACGTTTAACCCAATAAACCATATCGTCTTCTTTACGTTTTACCGTAACGTAAGGAGTTTTGTCCGCTGTTTTTGAGAACGGAACTCTAACTCCGTCGTATTCAAACTCTAAAGATGCCTTCAACGATTGGTCATAATCTATACCCAAAGATACAATATTCTTAGGTGGGCGCTGTTCTAAGAACAATTTACTAATTGTATCAGAAACCTCTACATCAATTTGTTCTTGAAGTTTTGGAAGTTCTTCATAAATGAACTTTCCACCTTCTGCATCTTTTAGGTCTGTAAATGTTGATTTTAATAAGTTTTGAGGTACAACATTCATAGAAACATTTGTTGGGAAGATTACATTTTTATAACGACCCCATTTTATTTGACGAGAGAAATAACGAACCTCTTCAAACGGTACAATATCGTCTTTGTCAGGTCTTCGCCAGAATAATTCAAGCATAATATTGCCTGTTGGATTGCTATTTACTGATAAAACTAAGCGCCATTCTTTGTCTGTAAATTTAATTCTATGTTTAGTTTTTTCATCTAAAACTTCATCTGCAACAGCTAAAAGTGGAAACATTGGTGCAAATTTCGGAATCGGAATATCATACCAACCAGCTTTTTTATCCTGTCTTGCAGTTTTTAAAATTTGTTTAAAAATTTCAACTTCTACCAATTGTGAGCGATTTAAAACGAAAGTTGAATCATTTTT
The DNA here is from genome assembly GCA_003258725.1 of Candidatus Melainabacteria bacterium. GTDB lineage: Bacteria > Cyanobacteriota > Vampirovibrionia > Gastranaerophilales > Gastranaerophilaceae > UBA6984. The sequence continues at coordinate 312,784 of QHMG01000004.1, read as the reverse complement.
TTGAGCCTCAACCAATCCTAATAAAATTGGTTCAATAGCTCTAACTACTTTACCTGTTGTTCTCGACATCACAAGAATAGAGAAGAAATTAGGTTTTCTCTTTGGGTTAAAGTGGAAGATATAATTACCTTTTGGCGGTTCTGGCATTGAAGTATCTTCGTCGCTGTAATCAGGTTCAATACCATATTTTGTTTCTAACCAATCTTCATAGGCATGTTCGTCAATTGCTTTAATTGCAACAGCAACAGCGTGTTTACACCATTCTTCTTTTAATGGACAATTACAACGTGCCTCTACTTTGTTCTTTTTAAAAATTAAATCTGTATTATACGAATCTTGAAAACTTCCCTTAACCTTACCCTTGTAGAAATTCTTTTCAGGATAAGACTCAAGAATCATATCTTTTGTGTAATATTCATAGCCACGACGCCAGCTTCCAGCCGTAGCATTTTCTTTTAAAAATTTAAAATTAAATTTAGGAACACTCATAAACTTATTAGAGTTTGTCTTTCTTTTACTTACTTAAGGGTGTAACAAACGGTTTAAGTATAAAATACTATTACTCTTAAGATGACCGTAACTTGATTATTACACTAAAATATTTTAATTGCAAGTAGTTTTATACAGATTATAACTTACTTCCGACAGCTTTATACAAACTTATGTAATCAACATAACAACTGCCTGTTGTATTTGCAACCAATTGATTTACTGAAAGCAAATTTTCTTGCATTTGAATCATATCAAGTTTTGAGATTACACCTTGTTTATAGCGTTGCTGAGTGTATCCAAAATCTTGATTTTCTAATGCCAGTTGTTTTTTGTGCTTATCTAATTTTTCACTATCACGTTTTACAGAAATTAAAGCATCATTAACCTCTTGCAAAGCTGTTAAATTAGTTTTGTGATAACTTTCTAGGGCTTTGTCATATTGAACTTTTTTAAGTTTCAAGTTTGCAATACGTCTTCCACCTGTAAATACTGGCAACATGCCTGATGCTGCAATAGCGTATAGTCCGTCAATTGGGTTATTTGCACCATGCAAGAACATCGCCAACCCAGAAATATTAATTGATGGCAAAAATTCTTTTTTAGCAACTCTTACATCAATACCCATTTTTTCAAGCATTTTGATTGATTTTAAATAATCAGGTCTGCCTGTAATAATTTCTGATGAAATACTTGTTGGAATAGCTTTTGAGTATTTTACATCAGAAAGTTTTGAAATTTTTAATTCATTAACATTTTCAGGACTTTCACCAATTAAAACTGCCAATTGGTGCATTAAGATTTCTTTATTCTTTTTATAATTAATTAAATCAGAAGTACCATTTACATAAGCCTTGTTTGCTTTCACAGTATCAGAAGTTGAAACAAGACCTTGTCTGTTGCTTTCTTGCATAATTTCATAAATTTCTTTTCTCAAGGCAACAATATTTTCTTGATATTTTATAACTTCATCTAATGTAACCAAGTTCATATAAACACTGCCAACAGCTGCTGCAATTGAAATGTATGCAGCACGTTCATCTAGTTGAGAGGCTTCATATAACTTTTTAACACTACGAGTTTTATCTCTATTTTTCAAGAAAATATCAGCCTCGTAGTTTATCAACATCGGTGTTGCATAAGACCATTCTGAACCGATGTCCAAACCATTACCAATAGTTGCCACTTTTGAATAAGCTGGAGAAAAACCTACTGTTGCACTAGGTAATTCATTTGCAAATTGAAGTTTTACATTTTGATAATATTCATCAACATTCAAGGTTGCCATTTTTAAATCATAGTTATTTTTTATGGCTAAATTAATATAATTATCCAAATTTTTGTCATTAAAACTTTTCCAAAAATCCATATTTACATAACCAAATTTGTAATCCTCATTATAATTTTTATTTTTTTTAACTTTGTGTTTAAGCATTTTTTCTTGCTTTTTAACAGCTTTTGCATCTTGTTGGACTTTTGTATCTTGAATAGCAAAAGCAGGCAAAATACTCATATTCACAAAGCTAACTAGCATTAAAGTTGAAAATATTTTTTTTAAATTCATTTTACTTCCTCACATACTTGACAAATTTCATAATGATATGATAACATATCTTTGTTACAAATGCAACATGTATTTTTTGTAACAGACAAAATAGGGAAGGATAATAATGAAAAGTAAAATGTTAGAACCTACTACTGATTTTTCAGAATCAGTATTTTATAAGATAAGCCAATTATCTATTTATATAGAAAGATTAGCCCAAAATTTCTTTGAAATTCGTAATGTTGATTTAACTCATGATGAATTTTGCGCATTAAATATAATTTTAAATCACCCAAACATTTGCCAACGTGATTTGGCTAAAATCATTCTTAGAGACCGAGTTAGAACAGGTAGAATTTTAAACTCTTTAGAGGATAAAGGCTTTGTAAAAAGAACAAACACTACTAAAAACAACCGTCTTGTAAGACTTTTAACACTTACAAAAGCTGGTGAAAAATTCTACAACGAACAATTTTATATAATGAACAAAGTTATGGAAAAATTGTTAGAAAAATTCCCAGAAGAAAAAATGATTGAATTAAAAGGGGCATTAGAAAAATTAGAAAACTCAATGGCAGAAATAGTAGAATTTAATATATAGGAGAAATATAATGGAAGAAAGCAAAGAAAAAGAAATAAAAAAGACTTTGGATAAAAGCTTAAAGCGTTCAATTCTAATTTCAGCAATTCTTATTTTAGCATTAGTTGTAACTGGTTTTATAGTTTATAACTTACAATTCCAATCAACTGATGACGCTTATGTAGAAAACCATACAGTACAAGTTGCACCTAAAGTTTCTGGTCACATAGTACAAGTTTTAGTGACAGATAACCAAAAGGTCAAAAAAGGCGATTTAGTTGCTGTAATTGACAATAAGGATTACAAAGTTGCGCTAGACAAAGCATCTGCGCTTTACGAAAAAGCATTAGCTGGTCAAAAAGTTGCAAAAGCAAACTTTAACGCAACTCAAATTGAAATTAAAAACGCTAAAGCAGATTTAGAAAGATATCAAAACCTGTATAAAACTGGGGCTGTTTCTAAACAACAACTTGATATGGTTCAAACAAAATATGAATCAACACAAGCAAGATTAGTAAATGCAGATGAAAATGTTATGTCTGAAGCTCAAAACAAAGTTGCAGATGCTGACATTAAATCTTTAAAAGCCGCAAAAGAACAAGCTCAATTAAACTTGTCTTACACAAAAATTTATGCACCTCAAGACGGTACAGTTTCAAACAAAAGAGTTGAAGTTGGCACTTATGTTCAAGTTGGAAGCCCCCTATTTGTAATTGTTCCAAACGATGTTTGGGTTGTTGCAAATTTTAAAGAAAACCAAGTTGGTTTAATGAGAGCAGGTCAACCTGTTGACATTAAGATTGATGCGTATCCAAACAAAGTTTTTAAGGGCAAAATTGACTCTATTCAAAGAGCATCAGGCGCAAAAGCTAGTCTATTTCCACCTGAAAACGCTGTTGGTAGTTTCGTTAAAATCGTACAAAGAATTCCTGTAAAAATCGTTTTTGACGAAGAAATTAACCCTGACGAATACAACATCGTTCCAGGTATGAGCGTAGTTCCAAAAGTAAAGGTTAAAAATAACAAATAATGGCTAACGAAGTAACAGAAAACTCAGAAGAATGGAAACCTTCCAAAGGTCCTTGGATTATCGCAATTCCAACCATTTTTGCAGCATTTATGTTTGTTTTAGACGAAACGATTGCAAATGTTGCCTTGCCACACATGGCTGGTACATTTTCTGTTAGCCGTCAAGAATCTACTTGGATTTTAACAAGTTATATCGTAGCCAGCGGTATTATGATTACTGCCGTTGACTGGTTCTGTAAACTTATGGGAAGAAAAAATTTCTTCATCATGAGTATATGTATATTTACTATTTCATCATTCCTATGCGGGGTAGCAAACTCTATCGAAATGATTATCTTTGCAAGAATTATGCAAGGTCTCGGCGGTGGTGGTTTGCTACCTGTTTCTCAAGCAGTATTATTGGAAGGGTTTCCTAAAGACCAACGTGGTAAAGCAATGGCAACCTTCGGTTTGGTTGTTGTTGTTGCACCTATTATCGGACCTGTTATCGGTGGTTGGATTACTGATTGTTGGACTTGGCCGTGGATTTTCTTTATTAACGTACCGATTGGTATTCTGACCGTATATTTAACTACAATTTTCTTGGAAGACCCACCTTACGCTAGAAAGCAAAATAATGTTTATTTTGACAAAATTGGATTTTTATTCTTAACTGCATGGTTAATCTCAATGCAAGTCATTTTTGATAAAGGTAACGATGCCGACTGGTTCAATGCAGCTTGGATTTGTAAATTAACGGCGTTTAGTGTCTTATGTTTTATAGCTTTTGTTGTGTCTCAAATCAAACAAGAAAAACCGCTTGTTGATATGAGCGTATTTAAGGATAAAAACTATACAATTGGTACACTTATTCAAGTAATCATCATGGGCGTAATGATGGGCTCAATGATGCTTTTACCACAATTCTTACAAACATTAATGGGCTACAGCGCATTTGATAGTGGTTTGGCAATTATGCCTCGAGGTTGCGGTGCAATGACGGGTGTAATTTTATATGGTATCTTAGCAAACAAGGTTGATGAACGTCTTTCCGTTGCCTTTGGTTTGTCATTAATTGGCATTGCAGGTATTTTCTTCGGGTTCTTAAACCTTGATATCGCAACCATTAACATTGCCATTCCAAACTATATTTATGGTTTTGGTATGACATTAGCAATGATTCCGATTATAGCACTTTCCGTTGTAACACTAAAAAACAGTCAAATGACAAACGCAACTGGTATTCAAAATATGTTGAAAAATATTGGTGGTGCTGTTGGTACATCTGTTGCAACAACATTAGTTTCTAGATTTTCTCAAATTCACCAAGCCTATATGGTTGACCATTTAAACCCTTTAAATCCAATTTATATGGAACGATTGACCTCAACTGCTGGAGCTTTAGCTCAATACACTCAATACAATGTTGCACAGTATATGGCAGAATACTCTCTTTATGGTTCAATGGTTAAACAAGCAAGCCTTTGGGGCTTTATGGAAGCCTTCAGAATTTGTGGTATTCTTGCAATTGTAATTATTCCACTACTTTTGCTATTAAAAAAAATTAAATAACATTTTTCTTGTATAATTGTATTATGAAGAAAATTTGTTACAATTGGTCAATTTCATTATTAATAGGGCTTTTTTCACTATTTATTTTCAGTAGTGTTGGATTTATTTTAGGGCTTACAATAAACTCTGCTTACCCTCTTTTATCAGTAGTTTTAAGCATTTTTACTCTTTGGTATTTAACTATAAAAAAAGACAACTTTTCTAACAAAAATTTTATTGCTCAATTAATTCTTTTATTTGATTTAATCCTAATTTTTGGTGCTGTATGCTACTTCATACCTGATTTTTCATATGACGGTACAACTTATCATCAGGCCTCAATTATTTGGCTAAAATGGGGCTGGAATCCTATTTATACAAAACTTTCAACTTTTGCGACAACAATGCCATATCAGTTTCTATCTTCACTAGAATATGGACAACACTTTTTGAAATTTTTTGAAATTATTGGTGCTAATATTTATGCACTTACAGGCAAAATAGAATTAACAAAGATAACAAACTTTTTGTTTACCTTGATTTCTTTTTGCTACACTTTCTATTCGATAAAAAATTACAAAAATATTCCGAATTGGCAAGTTAGCATATTCGCATTTTTGTTTGTTTTTAACCCTGTGTGTATTTATCAAACACTTACAAATTACGTAGATTGCGCATTTTATTATGCTTTTTTAATTCTTATGTTTGCACTAATTAATTATACAAAAACTAAAGATAATAGCGCCTTATTTATGATAGTTATGAGTTCTATAATTTTTGCAAACATAAAATTGACAGGGCTTTTTACAGTTTTAATTATGCTAATAACTTTTTTAATAGTATGTTTTACTAAAAATTTATTAAAAGTTAGTATTTTAGTCGCATTTTTAATTCTTTTAACAGGGATAAATCCATATATAACAAATATTATAAGCGGTTACAATCTACTTTATCCTGTTGTTAAAAATTCATTTTTAAACGCAAACAAAGAGTATATGACAACATCTTATCCAACAGGATTTGAAAATGCCAACCGATTTAAAAAGTTATTTATATCCACCTTTAGCTCGTCTAGAAACTTGTCACCACTAATTAACAAGGACAAGCCAACACTAAAAATACCGTTTACAATAACAAATGACGACATTTTTCATTTTGAAGATATGCGTGTAGGCGGTTTTGGCTATTTTTTCAGCGGAATATTATTATGCTCATTGATTTTGAGTGCATTTTTAAGGTTTAAAAACAAAGATGATAAACGCTTATTTTTTGTAATAATGACAATCCTAGTTTTATCAGTTTTAGGCAATCACGAGGCTTGGTGGGCTAGGTTTGTACCGCAAATGTGGAGTTTCCCGCTATTTATAATGTTATTTTTCTTATATAACGAGCAATTTAAGGATAAAAAACAAATCTTCATTTATATTTTATTATTCATTGCCTTTCTAAATTCGGCAATTATCGCACAACAATACTTGAATGACAGAATTAAACTTGCGCAACAACGAGTTGAATGGATAAATTCTCTTAAACTTCAAGGCGGTCAAATATATATTTCACCAGAAGAAAAACAACAAGTTCCACTTCTTGAAACTATGCCTATAAAACTTGAAGAACAAGGGATAAAAATTATAAATTAGTAATGAAAGGGCGAGTTCGATAAAATCGAACTCGCCCTACTTTTTTATTTTTTAAACATCTTATTGATTATATCTTGATATTTTTCAAAAATAACATTACGTTTTACTTTTGCTGTTTGGCTTAAAAGTCCGTTATCCATACTAAAACCGTCTTTTAAAACTTCAAATTCTTTAACTTTTTCAAAAGGTTTCAAACCTGTTTTATTTTTGATATATGTTTGAATTTCTTTTTTCATTAACTCACGCAAATTTGGATTTTTAATTGATAAAGTTTTACCAGATTTCAATTCTTTTGCCAAAATTCCGCATTTATCTAATGCCATTTTTGAAGGTACAATCAATGCGCCTACGCTTGCTTCATCTTGACCGACCAAAACGATTTGATCAATATATGGACTTTCTAAAATTGCTTCTTCAATTGGAATAGGCTCAACATTTTCACCACTCGAAAGTACAATTGTTTCTTTTTGACGACCTACTAAAACAAGGTTATTATTACGAGTTAACCACCCTAAATCACCTGTAATAAACCAGCCATCTTCTGTAAACACCTTCTTTGTAGCTTCTTCATCTTTATAATATCCATTCATAACCTGTGGTCCTTTTGCAAGTACAAGCCCTTTTGTATAAAGACGAACCTTCTTCATTGTTTGAGGGTCAACAATTTTAATTTTTGTGTGCGCATAAGGTTTACCAACACACCCCAAATAGTTTGGATATTGAATACCACGCAAGGTTAATACAGGAGAGGTTTCTGTTAAACCATAACCAATTCTTAAATTTACACCGATTGCATCATAGAACAATTCATCCTTCAATGATAATGCGCCACCACCAGAGATTGATAATCTAATTCTATCCAATCCAGCGGCTTCTTTTACCTTTTTATAAATTGTTTTTGTTGCTAATACGTGCAACGGTTTCAAGAAGGCTCTTGCAATTTTATGATAAATATTTGACGGTAATTTATAGCTTGTTTTCTTATTTGTAAGTCTTCTTTCGCTATACATTTTGTGAATTTTATAGTTAATACTATTTTGTACAGCAAAGTCAAACAAGAAATATCCTAGTTTAGAATTTTGTTTCAATTTTTGGTAAATTCCAAGTCTAAACGCTTCCCAAATTCTTGGAACTGACATCATTGTATCAATTTTATATCTCAACAAATCATTTTTTAAATTATTAATGTTTGTAAAATGCAAATGACAACCTTTTGTGTAGTAATAAAATTGTGCTAAATTCTCATAAGCGTGCCAACAAGGCAATATTTGCAGGGTATTTTCACCAGCTTTAGCTCTAAAACCAGCCTCTGTACCTTCCATTTGCGAAACAATGTTGCTATGAGTAAGCAATACGCCTTTTGGATTTCCTGTTGTTCCTGATGTATAAAGCATTGTAGCAGAGTCTGCAAGATTAATTTCTACAGGAGTAAATGGGTTTTCTCTACCCATTTCTATAATTTCGTCAAGTGTATAAACAGGAGCATTTAAACCTTCTTTTGAAAAATCTTTTTTATTTAAAACAATAATAAAGTTCAATTGTCTTGCGTTTAAACTATCTTTTAACTTATTCAAAAGTTTCATATCGTAAATAATAACGCCCTTAGGTTCTGAGTGTCCCATAATGTAATCAAGTTCTTCAATTGGAGCATTAGAACCTCTTAAAACATCAATTGCACCTGTTTTTATAATTGCTTGAGCCATACTCATAAAATAGCCGTTATTTTCTGTAAACAAGCAAACAAAATCACCTTTATTTATACCTAAATGTTGTAACCCACCAGCTGTTTGTGTAATCAAGTTTTGAACATCTTGATAAGTCATTTCCAATTCATTATATGCATCAGTTACAGCAACTAAATCTTTATGCTCTTCAATTGATTTTTCTAAATGCTCTGTAATACTGTGAATACCCTTTAAGTCCTCTCTTATTAGTTCGTTATCTGTTAATATAATTGACATACATACCCCCCGTTTCACCATTTTATATTGTATATAGACTAGTGTCAAGAAATAGTTTTCAATACTAAATCACACCTTGCGAAAATCTTTTTATCTAGTATAATATGTTTGGAGGTTGGTATGGCTACATTCGTAGAATCAAAATTTTCAAAAGATATGGTTAAGTATCATTGCCCTAGATATGAGGAATTCCCTGATATTGGGTTATATATGGAGCAAGTGATAGAAATTTTACATTCAAATTTAAACCCTTTTGCAACTTCTCAAGACGAAAAGTTAATCACATCAACTATGGTTAACAATTACGTAAAACAAAAAATTATTGCACCACCTAAAAACAAAAAATATTCAAGAAATCAAATAATTTTCTTGTACGTAGTTGGTGTTCTTAAACAAGTTTTCAGCATTTCAAACATTGATACATTAGTAAAACTTGCCCTTAAAATTTATCCACTAGAAGTAGCTTATAATTTTTTCTGTGTAGAATTTGAAAAAGCATTGCACGCCGCTTTTGTATCTCGTGATTTTTCTGCACCAAGCAGTGCTTCAATAGATACAGATTTTTCAGAGCTTTTCCGTTCTGAACTTTTAGCAATTTCTAATAAAATTTATGTAAACAAATATATGCAATACATAAATAGCGTGAATGTGTAACAGAATTGCAACATTTTATTTATTAAATATTAATAGATTTTACATTTAAAAAGATTCCCCAAAAGCATGCTATTCATGTTTTTCAAGGTGTTTTTTGCTAAAAATAAAAATACATTAAATAGATGATTTTCAAATTTGCTTTACAAGTGTAATATTTATATATATTATAAATATTATACTAATGGGGGATATGGAAAATGCCACAAAGGGCAGTTCAAGAAAGTTATAGAAGAAGTTACGGTTATCCACAAACTTATTCTTATGTTGATGTACCAGAACGCAGATTTAAACCTGTTCAAAATCCAATACATCATCAAACACCTAGAAAACGTATTCAAGATGCAAGAAAACCTAATAAAAAGAAAAAGAATCTTTTAGCATCTTTAATTTCTTTATCATTTATGTTTTTAATCGGTTACTATGTATTGCCATTCGCATTCCATAGAATATCTTTGCCATTAATAACTGGAAAACAAAACTATTCGAACATTAAAACTAATTATTACAATTTAATGTTTCCAACAAGCAAATATTTGCACAATACAATCTTTGAAGGTCGACACGCTTTAGCTGGTGTTGCAACTAAAAAACCTTTAATGACTGATTTATACAAAACCGATAGACTTACTATTCTTGAAGATGGATTGAAAGAATTAATGAAAAAATATCCGACAATCCAACCTGCTATTACAGTATGGGATTTTAATACAGGAAAATACGTTGATATAAACGGTTCAGAAATCTATCCAGCTGCAAGCATTATCAAAGTTCCTGTATTAATCAATTTATTCAAAACAATTGAAGCAAATGGTTTATCAATTTATGATGAAATGACTTTAACAAATTATTATAAAGCATCTGGTTCTGGCAATCTTCAATACGCTGCAAGCGGAAAAAATTACACAATCGACAAACTTGCAAAAACTATGATTGAAGATTCTGATAATTCTGCTACAAATATGTTAATGTCAAAACTTGGCTCTATGACAGCAGTAAACACAGCTATCAGAAGTTGGGGGATTCCAAACACTCACGTACAAACTTGGCTTCCAGATTTAACAGGAACAAATTTTACAACTACAAATGATATGGCTACAATGCTATTCAATTTAGATAATCCAAATTTCTTGAGCATAAATTCAAGAGAATATATCGTTGATTACATGAGCCATGTAAAAAATGATAGATTAATTCCTCAAGGTTTAGGCAAAGGCGCAACCTTCTTACACAAAACAGGTGATATCGGCACTATGCTTGGCGATGCAGGTATTGTTTATATGCCAAACGGCAAAAAATACATCGTTGTAATTATGGCAAAACGCCCTTACAACTCACCTTTAGGCAAACAATTCATTCAACAAGCCTCAAAACTAATTTACGAAGGTATGTTAAATACTTACTAATCCGTATTTTTGTTTTAGTTTTATAATTTTTGCATAAGACTCTTCAATACATCTTTGAAGGGTTTTATCGTTTTCTGCCTTTTTAGCAATATCTTCAATAACTTGAATTGTCTTGTCATCAGAATAACGATATAAAAATAAATTTACACCTGCTCGTATTGCTCGTTCACAAGGATTGTCAAAATCCTCTAACGCTTGCATAACCATATCATCAGAGCAAATTACACCATCATAATCTTGTCTTAAATAATCAATCGCATTTTTACTTAACGAAGTTGGCAAAACATCTTCATTAAAGCAAGTACAATGCAAATGAGCTACCATAACCATATCAACACCACGTTTTACAAGATGTTTAAAAGGTTTTATGTGAGTTTTTTCCATTTCATCTAATGACAAATTTATAGTTGGTAATGTCAAATGACTGTCACAATCAGCATCTCCATGTCCAGGATAGTGCTTTATACAAGGAATAATTCCATTTTCTTCATAAATACCTAAAACAATTTCTGCACCTTTAATAACCTCATCGGGATCACTAGAAAATGCTCGTTCACCAATAATTGGGTTTTTAGGATTTGTATTTGTATCGCAACAAGGCGCAAAATTTAAGTTTATTCCATAATCTTTTAATTCATCAGCAATCATTTGCGTTTGAACCTTCAAAAATTCTTCGCCTTTTTCATAGGCAAATTTGGGGCTTAAATATCTTTTGCCACCCCATATATTTTCAGTTCTTTCAACTCTTCCACCTTCTTGGTCAATAGAAAGAAATGGAACAATTTCAGATTGGCATGCCAATTTTGCAGTTAATCTTTTAAAATCCTCTAAAGATATTATATCGTCTTTAAAAAAGATAACACCCCCAAGTCCTTTTTCTAAGGCACTTTTAAGGTTATTTCCTTGACAACCAAGTATAAACATTTGATACAATTTTTGAATGATTTTCATAGAATATATCATACATTTAATTGAGGTCAAATTGCAAGTTTTTTTGTATGATATATACACAAACGTAGGGGACGGGTAATGAAAAAATTAATTGTATTAACTTTAGTAGCATTTTTAGCAGTTTCAGCATTTGCAATGGACGCTTACGCAGCAAAAAAAGCTAAAAAATTAGCTCCAGAAGTAACTGATGAAATGTCACAAACTATTGATAATTTAACTAAAAAAGTTTATGCGCATGCATTGTTGTCACCAGAAGACAATCAAAAACTTATTGAAGTAAAAATAAAACTTGATAACCAAATGCTTGTGTTATCTGATCCGAGTTTAGCACCGCTATACTATAAGGCTGGCTATTTATATAAGATGAGAGATATGAATCAAGAGGCAGTTGATTGCTTTCAAACAATTCTAGAAAATTTCGCAGATACAGCGCTTGCACCAAAAGCTAGGACAGCATTACGCTCTATGGGTATCCAAATAGCAGACCCAGTGAAACTATCTGAAGAAGAAGAAGAAGAAGAAGAATAGGTAATAGAGATTAATTATAGGGAAAAAATTATTTGAAAAATTTAGAGGCTCAGTTGATAAAATCAACTGAGCCTCTCTATATCTACTCATTAAAAGATTTTTAACAAAAAGGCGCAAGCTCTGCTTGCGCCTTACATTTATTTAATTCTAGAACTATTTTACTAATTCTTTGAATTTTTTACCTGCTGAGAAAGCTGGAACAGTTTTAGCAGCAATTTTAATTTCTTTACCGGTTTGAGGGTTTCTACCCATTCTAGCTGCACGTTTGCGTGGTTCGAAAGTACCGAAACCAACTAAAGTAACTCTTTTACCTTTAGCAACTGTTTTTTCAACTGTTTCTAATGTTGCAGAAATAACGTCTGCTGCTGCTTTTTGTGAAACTTTTGCTTTTTTAGCAACTTCTTTTACTAATTCTTCTTTGTTCATTTTGAACCCCTTTCCTATACTGTAAACATTTTTTTGCACAACTAAGAAACAGTAGCTCCTACTACACTAACTCCTAGGAAAACTGTCCTTGCTCCCAATAGTTATGCTTTTTCATAGATTTATTATACACTAACATTCAATTTAGACAAGCATTTCAGCAAAATCTTAACATTTTTTTAATATGCAAGTGCGCATCACAACTAAATCATGAGCGGATAGGTTTGCGCCCCAACGCTTTCGACTACTGATAATAACTTTGATTAATTCTGGCAAATCTTATATTTTTGTAAAAATATTGTAATATTTGATATGCATTATAGCCTTGTTTTGCAAGATTATTTGCACCATGTTGTGACATGCCTACACCATGACCATTCTTTTTGACATTGCTATCATAAGATGGAACTGAACGAATATAAGGTAAATCTCTTTCCCAAGTCTTTGATTGACCACCAGCAGAAGCAGAATAATATGCGGGAATAATCTTTAAATCATAAATTAAAACAATACCATAAGAGTCTGCAACAGCCTTATCTGTACTATCCTTTTCAGCACTAGCGCCATTATACGCTTGATCTTCTGGCGTATCTTTTAAATCATATCCCCATCTTGCTCGTTTGCCTAAATTTGCTAAAGCATAGCTTCTTGCGGCAATTGCTTGTGCTTTTAATGCTTCATAATCCCAACTAGAAGGCATCTCTGACGGAACAACCCCTCTTAAATAGGATTCTATATCTACTTTATTTATTAAAACTAATGAACCGTTTATATTTTTAACAATAAAAATTCCACGATACCACTTATTTTTAGCGCTAACAAAGCCTCCATTTGTTGGTCTAATTGCAACCTCGTCCGAATCTAAGTTATAATATTTACCTGCAATTTTTATTATAACTTTTGTTCCATACGCTTTAAACTCATAATTTCTCATTGGGTCAAGAGTATATATTTTATGGTTAGTTCTTGAATTAATTATATTTGCATAAGTCGAAGCACCCAATCTGACTGATTCAACACCTGTAATTAAGCCTATTTTTATTGCATGAGCGGGCTGAATAAAAATAAGCATGACAAATATTGTTATAATTAACTTTAAATTTTTCATGATTTGTAAAACTATCCTTGACAGTATTATAAATCAAAGGCTGGAAAAAGTTAAATGCTATAAAAAAGGATACCGCTTTTACGATATCCTTTTTATATTAAAATTTCTTTTTTGGGTCATCGTATTGTTTTACGCCTAACTTATCACAAATCCAACCGCCTATTTTCCTTGCATACTTAGGTGCGTTTACTGTTACGACAGAATAAGCTATACCTGAAATTACGGCAGGTAATTGTCCCATATTCTTTGTGTTTTTTGAAAAATCGCCAACCGATTTAGCTAAACTATTCAAAGATTTTGTATTTTTAATCATATCAGGAACTACGTGTAACATAAGGTGTTTTGAAGCAAATTTTGTTCCCCAGCCCAAAGTTTCTTCAACTGTTTTTCTGATTGGAGAAGAACAGGTTAAAACTTGAACTCCTGATTTTACAATACCGATTTCATCACTCATTTTAGCAACTTGAATAAATTTATCAGCAGAACCTGCAACTTTGTTTGTTGCAACAGTATTTGAATATGTATCTAATGCACCTCTTGCGGCTTCCCCCCAAGAGTTGTCAATTCTAGCAAGTTTTTCAGTAACCTTCATTACGTTCCCTACGGCATTAACCATAGCAAACTTATCACCCTTTGTGGCTTTCTTAAGGTTTCTTACTAATGATATTGATTCTGAAATATAATTTGATGACATTGTTTTTATTTATTCCCTAGCCGAAATAGTATTTTGTTTTTCCGTCGGCTGTTTTGTGATTATCTGGTTCTTGTTGAGATTTTGGTAAGCCTAATTTATCAGCAACCCAAGTTCCGGCTTTTCTAAATGCATTTGAACCGACCATTGAACCTACGGTGAATAACACACCATAAGCAACGGCTGGAACGACACTCAAGCCTTTTTTACCTTTGCAAAAGTTTACCATTCCGTCATTTAAGGTTTTTATACCTTTAATGTTTGCAATATCTTTGGCATATTTAATCATTGAACCTTCGACAATAAACATACCCATAATATCTGCAGCTTCTTCTAAGAAGGCTCTTGCTGGAGTATCAGATTTACAAACCCTAATCATCGCACAAGTTGCAGAAATTGGGTCTGTATTTCTGGATAGTTTAACACCCTTTCTTACGACACTTCCGACTTTTGAGCCTTCGGTCACTTTGTTAAAAGTATCAACAATTCCCTGACATAACTTTGCTGGAGCTTCACCAGCTTGTCCTGAAGCCAGTTTTGTAATAACTTTTGAAGCATGACCAACTACGGAAGCATGCCGTAAAATATTACCACCTTTGGCGGCTTTTGCATTTTCATATAACGATATTAATGACGCTACGTAATTTGACATTTTCTACACTATACTATTATTCTTATGTACCTACACATATACTAAAAGTCCGCAAAAGCATGAAAAATGCTATCTTTTAGCATGTTTGTAACATTTCTTTAACATGTTTTTTAGAGGTAAATGTTACTACAATCATAATATCACATTATTGAGCAAATTTTATAATAGTCACAATTACACTTAACATTTTGTAACTTATTATTTTTGTAATTAGTAACTGAGGTTAGCCTGTTTAGAGTGGTTGAAAGCCTTTGAATATACTCTTTTTTAAGTTTCTCTGTAAATGTAATTTTATATTCTGTATTATTTTTCAAATCCAAATAAACAAAATAAAGTGACTGAAAATCCCCTATTTTTTTATCTGCACACAACAAATAAATCATTGTTTGATAATCATATTCCGGATTTTGAGGAATTTCACCTGTTTTATAATCTAAAATATAATAGTTATTGCCATTTTTAACAAGTGCATCAAGACGTCCGCCAATCCAGCAATCTCCCAAGTGCATATTCAACTGATATTCACTTTTTAACAGTTCGTATTTAAAATATTCTGTTGATGTCAAATAGTTCCAAATTTGTTTTTCTTTCTCGGTTAAGGCTTTTTCTAATTTTGAAACATCATAACCTTTTATGTAATAACCTGCGATTGCGTGAATTTTCTTGCCTTTTTCAAAGAAATACTTGTTTTGAGGTAATGAAATTTTATCCACATACATAAATTTATATTTTTGTGGACATTCGTCAAATATTTTTAGCATTGCAGGAGAAATTATCATCTTTTACCTCCCTTCAACAATTCGGCAAAAATAATACTTGGTGCTTGTTTTTGAACCTTGCCAAAACTTTTTGTCTCTTTTGATACTGTAAAGGTCAATTGACGCTTCGCTCTTGTAATTGCAACATAAAGCAAACGTAAATTTTCCGCAATTTGAACTTTTTTTAATTCAAATTCAGTTTTTTTCTTGTATTTTGGATTAAATTCTCTAATTTGCTCCATAAAATCAGCATTTTTCTTCAATTCCATTTGCACAAAATCAAGAGGTAAAGATTTTTCTGTAAATTCAGGCAAAAATACATAATCAAATTCATCACCTTTTGATTTATGATAAGTCATAATTTGAATTTTACCTTCTAAAAATTCTTTACTGGCTTCATCTTCCTCTGAAAAGAATTTGAAACCACTCAAATTAGGACGTTTTGCAAGAGCTGATAATTTTTCCAAAACAGTTGCGAAGTTTCTATTTGATGTTGCAAGTCTCTTAATTAAAGTTGAAATTAAATAAACATTAGATTTTTCAATTTCGCTAGTGTAATAGAATAAACCTATTTTAATAGCCAGTTCTTCAATCGGCAAAGAAGAAAAGTTTAGCCAATAAATTGTATCCCAATAGAAACGAGCCAAATCGACATTCATTTCATCTACATCTGCAAGTACAAAAGGTATTTCATAAGCTCTTATACCAACACTCAAACGACTTTTATAAAATCCATTTTCGGATAAAATTTCGTAAGAAGTTGCAATAACCTCGTTATCAAAAGGTTTCAAAATCATATTTAAAATGGCTAAAATCGTTCTATAAACGCTTTTTTGCTCTAAACATTCTGAACGAGAAATGCTCTTAAATCCTGCATCATTAATAAAGGATAACCAAGAACTTACTTGGTAATTACTCCTCAAAAGTATACCAATAGTAGCTTTTGGATTATTTGAAAGAATCTCTTTAATTTGTTTTAAAATATAATTTTTTTCTGCAAATGTATTTTCCAAAATTAGCGATTTTACAGCATTTTCAGCTATTGGATTGCGCCCTTCAACAGGATTCATAAAGATTTTATAGAAAGAATTTTTATGATTTTGACTATTTTCAGCCCATTCAACAAGATTGTTTGCAAGTTTCCAAACCTCTTGACAGCAGCGTTGTGAGCAATTCATTTCAACACTTTGACTTGTTTTTATAAACCTTCGAAACCCCTCTACATCAGCATTTGAAAAAGTTGTTGTAATCGCTTGATTGATATCACCGCAACGAATTAAGTTTTTATGTTTTGCACTTAAAAGCGTAATTAATCTTTGCTGAATTGCTGATGAATCCTGAGCTTCGTCCTCAATGATAAATTGGCAAACCTCTTGATAATATTCTAAAATATCCTTGTTTTCCTCTAGCAAGCGAACTGACGACAAAAGCATATCGTCATAGTCAATCAAGCTATTCTCCTTTAAACTTTGCGAGTAAAGGTTATAAAATTCAATAAATTTCTTAACTTTCGCATCTGTCACAGATTTTGGAATTACTCCGCTTCCAAGTTTCATAATAGAAATAGCTCTGTCAAATTCTTCAATCTCGTTTTTCTTTAATTTTAGGTGATTTGCAACTCTTTGAATAATTGTTGTACGTTGTGAATCATCACAAATTTCAAAATCTGAAGCTAAACCTAAGCGCTCAAAGTTTGAATTATCCTTCAAAATTCTAAGTGCCAAGCCGTGAATTGTACTAATATTCGGCAATTTTGAACTTTCCTGATTTACATTTTTAATACGTTCTCTAAAATTACGTGCAGCAGACTCCATGTACGTTAAAACAAAGATATTTTCTGGGTTTATACCGTCGTTCAACAATTTTATAATTAATGCCAGCAAAATTGTTGTTTTTCCTGCTCCTGGAACTGCGGAAATCGCCATTTGACCTTGTTTATAGTCTAATACTGGCTTTTGATCCTCTCGTGGAATAATTTTAAAATTTGAATTTGATGTTTTTATTTCTTCATTTCTGAAATATTGTTCAATTCCGCCAAAATTTTCAGCTCCTGTACCGTCAAAAAGGCTTGAAAACGTATATATAAATTGACTTGCGCAAAGAGTTAATTTACGCAAAATTCTTGCTGTTTTTTGCCTAGAAAGCTCTACATCATCTTGTACTGTATAATCACCTTTTGACCAATCAGCCTGAAATACCCACGAATTGTACAATGGACCAATATCATTTTTAATCCATTCGCTTGAAGAAATATCCAACCACAATTGAAATTTTGTTTGAATTTGATTATCAATAATCTTTTGTGGGGTTGCAATTACTAAATCATTTTCATCTATTTCAAAAGTGCTGTAAGGATTTTCCGCAATTACAGAGGTCTCAATTTGAGTGATTATATCTTCAAGTTTGTTCTCCATAAAATCAGGCGAAAAAACAGTCTCAAAGTCTTGTAACTCTTTTACAAAGAACGTAAATTTGTTAATTGTATTTTTATTTACAGAATAAAATTTGAATAAATTATTAAAAATATACAAAACTTGTTCAGAAATCGTCCTTTTAGAATTTTTCAATTCTTCGACTAAATTTCTAAATTTTGTGTATTTTTCGTTGTATTCCTCTATCTTAAACTCATAATCTACGAGTTTTTTAGTCTTTTCAAATTGACTTAAAATAACTTGACAGTGTCTTATTGGAATATCCAAAATATTTGATAAAATTACTCTCAAATCAAACTCACTAAGAGTATCTTTTAAATTTGTGTTCAACTTTAAGATAGTTAAAGATGCTAATACATACGGATTTTGCACTAATTTTTCACTACCTGACAAGAAAAGTAAATTTGCATTTTGGACTTTTTCTTTTAGACAAAATCTAAGCATATCATCAATGATTGGCGAGATTATAACAATATCAGAAGGTTTGTAGCCCTGTCTTAACAGGTCTTCGACTTTTAAAACGGCTAAATCAATCATAGTTGCACGCTTTGATGGTGAAAGAAACGAAAAATGCTCTAACCTGCTTACTTCATTTTGAATTACATTTCTATAAAGCTCATCAGCATCTTCTGCTAAAGGTGATTGAGTGTCTAATTTTTCAATTTCATTTGCAAAAAGTTCAGTTAATTTTGAATAAATATTTTTATCTGCACTCAAATACCCCGAACGACTTGAACCATGCCTGTCACAAGCTATTAAACAATTTTGTAATTGAGGTTTCAAATAGCTGATAAAATCAAAACATATCGGCGTAATTTCGTCAGCATCATCAATTAACAGATATTTAATATTTTTAAAAACCTCTGTATTTTTATATATATAATTAAATAGCAAACTTTGTCTCAAGTAATCAAAACTTCTGTAATTAAGCGTTTTAGCCATTAAAGTTTTTAAGGCATTTTTCGCGTCATTTGAAAAACCTTCCTTCAACACTTCATTTGAGCGCCAATCAACCTCTTTTTCATTAAGATTGTTTTGTATAATCAAAGAATAACGTCTAAAAAGCTGTTGTAACAAGGATTTTTTAGAGTTATAACCTTCAAATTTGATATCCTTAATAATACCCTTTAACATAAATTGAGAAATCTCTAACCCAATCATATTAGGAATTACAACAGGATTACCATTTGAAAGTTTGTTTTCTAAAAACGCCCAATTGTCCATTACTGTATTGTAAACAAGTCCAAAAAATGAATAAACTTGCATTTTTTCAACACAATCAATATTTAATAATTCAAAAGTTTTATTTATAAAATTTTCTTTTGCGGTTGAATTATTCACTAATACCAAAATGTCGGCTGATGAAATGCCCGAATTCAATAATCGAGCATATTCTTCAACCAACATTTGAGTTTTTTTTGATGAAATTGAACCTTCAATTAGCATTTTCTAGTCTTAATTTCGTCCAAAATCATATCTACAAATTCATCAACAGTCTTTGTACCAATTTGACCAACGCCTCTTTGACGTACCGCAACTGAATTAGCTTCAATTTCCTTGTCGCCTACTACTGCAACATAAGGAACTTTCTTATCTTGTAAGTTTTCTCTAATTCTGTAATTCATACTTTCTGAACGGTCATCTAAATAAGCTCTAATGCCTTGTTCTCTAAGTTTTTTATAAACTTTTTCTGCAAAGTCTGCATGTTTTTCGTTTGAAATTGGAACAACTGCAACTTGAGTTGGAGCCAACCAAGTTGGGAATGCACCTGCAAAGTGTTCAATTAAGATACCGTGGAAACGCTCCATTGAACCAAATATTACACGGTGTAACATTACAGGAGTTTTCAATTGACCGTCTTTATCTTGATATTTAATATCAAATCTTTCAGGTAAGTTAAAGTCTAATTGAATTGTAGCACATTGCCATGTTCTACCGATTGCGTCTTTAACCTTGAAGTCAATTTTTGGACCATAAAATGCGCCATCACCTTCGTTAATGTCGTATTTCATACCACGTTTATCCATTGCTTCTTTTAAACCAGCTTCTGCTAAATCCCAATTTTCAATGCTACCTACATAACTTTCTGGTCTTGTTGATAATTCAACTTCAAATCCCATTTTAAAGATAGCCATTGTATCAGCAACAAAGTCAATAATATTGTTGATTTCATCTACTAATTGTTCAGGTGTACAGAAGATGTGAGCATCATCCTGAGTAAAGCCTTGTACACGAGTTAAGCCAGACAAAGCTCCTGATTTTTCACGTCTGTAAACTGTACCTAATTCTGCCATTCTCAATGGTAATGAACGGTAAGAGTGTCTTTGTGATTGGTAAATCAAAATGTGGAACGGACAATTCATTGGTTTTACAATGTATTGATCATCATCTTCATTTTCCTTTTGAATAAAGAACATATTTTCTTTATAGTGGTCAATGTGTCCAGAAAGTTCCCACAATTTAGATTTTGCAAGTTGTGGAGTTTGAACAATTACATAACCACGTTTTCTGTGTTCTGTTCTCCAATAATTTTCAATTTCTTCTCTTACTGTATATAAATTTGGGTGCCATAAAACTAAGCCAGCACCGATTTCTTCTCTTACTGAGAATAAATCAAGTTTTGCACCTAATTTTCTATGGTCACGTTTTTCAGCTTCCTCAAGCATGTGCAAGTAATCAGCTAAGTCTTCTTTTGTCCAAAAAGCAGTAGCATAAATACGTTGCAACATTTTGTTCTTTTCATTACCTCTCCAATAAGCGCCTGCAACTTTTAATAATTTGATAGCGTTACCTTTGATATAGCTTGTATTCGGAACATGAGGACCTGCACAAAGGTCGTTAAATAACACATTGCCGTCTTTGTCTTTTGTTAAATATAGTGTTGGGTGATCGTTTCTATGTTCTTCTAACAATTCAGCTTTATAAATTTCGCCTTGAGCCTTAAATTCAGCGATTTTAGCATCAACATCTTCAACATCATATTTTTCAAAAGTAAGATTTTGTTTCAAGATTTCTTTCATTTTATCTTCAATTTTCGTCAAATCTTCTTCCGTAAAAGTATGTTCATCTAAGTCAAAGTCATAATAAAAGCCTGTATCTGTTGCAGGACCGATTGCTAGTTTGGCATGTGGGAATAAAGATTGAACGGCTTGAGCCATTATGTGTGAAGCCGAGTGTCTTAAGACATGCAAAGTTTCATTGTTCTTTTCCATGAATAATTCCTTTCAATATTCTTATATATATAATATATATCACTTAAAAAGTTTAATTACAAATACATAAAGTTTTTAGCATGCTTTTTAACAATCTTTTGGCATGTATTTTTAAATTTTTCACATGTAATTTTTAGAAAAATTTGCAAATACCTAGTCAAAAATCATTATTTTTATAAAAATATGCACATTAAAACGTGCTTATATAGAGCCTTTTTAGAACACAATTTACAATTGTTTACATCAAACAGAGGAGATTATGTTGCTTTTTTTAATTTCATCATTAAATTAACCGACGAAAGAGATAACACACATAGTGAGGACAAAATCATGGGCATGGCTGCATCGCAAGCTAGGTTTTTAAACCTAACTGCAAGAAAAACAAATATTGAATATGAAGGTCAACAAATTAACCAACAAAGAACAGCCTTATCAAATGAGTCTGCTAATTTGTATAACCAAATGTTGAGTTTATCAGTACCAGTTCCACCGAATACTAACGACTATACAAAAGTCGAATATGCATTCATGGTTCCAGGAACTGAAAATGAAGCAACTGTTTCTCAAATTACAAAAGTTAAAGGTACTGATAACAAATATACCGTAACATATTCTTACGTTGAGCAAGAACAAGGATTTAATATTTGTCCAACAACAAACCAATCTACTGTTGATCCAACAAAAGTAAGCATTACTGATAATCGTGACCCTAAAAATGTAAAATCTTATCAAACTTACCAAATAACGACTGCTACAGGCAAGGTACTAAAACTATATAAATACGGCGAAGTTACAAGTGCAGATGCACAACACAAAGATGCTTATGATAATCTTTGTAATGGTACCGGTGATATGTACATGGCAAACATTGGTACAGATGAAAAACCAAATTACCAATATTATAAAGGCTCAGATTTAGATAAAGCAGTGGGCACAACAGGTAATGGCAAAGCAAGTTACTACTCAGCTGGAACCGTAACTGTTCCAAAAACTGAATCTTATTCCCCTTGTACAATCACTAGGGATAAGAACAACAGGGTTTCAAGTTTCACTTATACCCCTGCCGACGGAGATTCGCAAGAATTTGCAGTAACAACAAAAACAATTACTGATGATGCAGCGTATAACGATGCGATGAATGAATACACATACCAAAACTACTTGTATGAACAACAAATGAACCAAATCAACGCTAAAACATCAGTAGTTCAAGCTCAAGACCGTGAATTAGAATTACGCTTGAAACAACTTGATACAGAACACAACGCTGTTCAAACCGAAATGGAATCTGTAAAAGCTGTATGTAAGAAAAATACAGAAGATTCGTTCAAGACATTCGCATAGCGGATTTTCGGTAGGGTGAAGTGAGTAAAACGAACGAAACCCGTAAGAGCAGATAGCCTGATTGAGTGCAAATTTGAGCGAAGCGAAAATTTAAAACGAAATGCAAAGGCTATGCGTTCCCGAATAATCCAAGACAGCGGATTTTCGGTAGGGTGAAGTGAGTGCATAGCACGAAACACCGAAGTATTGAGAACATAGCAAATGACAATTTAATTAACCACGGAGAAATTTATTGATAATTTAAAAAATATCATTAAATAAAAGAAGAAAGAGTTTACCGAAAGGACATAAATTATGGGCATGGCAGCATCACAGGCGAGATTTTTAAATCTTACCGCAAGAAAAACAAATATTGAATACCAAGGACAACAAATTAACCAACAAAGAACAGTGTTGTCTAATGAATCTGCAAACTTATATAATCAGATGTTGGTCCTTTCTGTTCCAACTCCACCAAACACTAATGATTATACTAAGGTTGAGTATACATTTACTGTTCCTGGTAGCAATGAAGAAGCAACTATTTCACAGGTAACAAAGGTTAAAGGTACTGATAACAAATATACAGTTGCTTATTCTTACGTAACAACAGAAGATGCATTTAATGTCTGCCCAACAACAAATCAAGTTTCTGTTGCATCTAACAAAGTAAACTTTACAGATGATAGATATACAGCAACTAAAACATACCAAACATATCAAATTACAACATCATCAGGTAAAACTATCAGCTTGTACAAATATGAAAATGATGCAACTAATAAAATTCACGAAGATGCGTATAAGAGTACCGATATTTGTAACGGTTCTGGTGAAATGTATATTGCAAATGTTGGTACAGATGAAAAACCTATTTATCAATATTTTAAAGGAACTGAACTTGAAAAAGCAAGAGCCGCAACTGCTGCATCTAATAAAAAATGTAGCTACTACACTGCTGGCACAAGAGAAGTTCCAAAGAGCGAATATTATACACCTTGTATTGTTACAAGAGATAAGCAAAACCGTCTTACAGGCTTTACTTACACTCCAACAACAGGTAATACCCAAGACTTTGCAGTTACAACAAAAACTGTAACAGATGATGAAGCTTACAACGATGCGATGAATGAATATACATATCAAAACTACTTGTATGAGCAAGAAATGAATAACATCAACGCTAAAACATCAATTATTCAAGCTCAAGATAAAGAGTTAGAATTGAAGTTGAAACAGCTTGATACTGAACACAATGCTGTTCAAACTGAAATGGAATCTGTTCAATCAGTAGTTAAGAAAAACTCTGAAGATTCATTCAAGACATTTGCGTAGTTTGATTTTGCGTAGGGTGCCGTGTGAGCGTAAGCGAACCCAACCCGAAGTAATGAGGACAATGTTTGCGACAACGTAGTGAAGCAAACAACTTGTCCGAGTGAAGCAATAATCAAAAAGGATTTTCGGTATAAGCTACAATCCGAACAATTCGGGCGTAAAGACCAAAGATACCGCAACAAGTGCGGAATGACAAAAGTTTAAAAATTTCATAATCACTCTTATTTTAATTTAATGGTACTGTTTAAAAGACAGTACCTTTTATTGTTAAAATATTTGCATAATAAACTCCTTTATTTTAAAATTAAGAAAAAACTTATTGGAGAAAAATTATGGCAGTAGAAAGACAAAGACAACACGAACAAGATCCAAACATCAGAAAGACTAATTTTGATGCAGTAGAAGAAAACTTTACAGATGAACAAGCAAAACTTGAATCTTCAAGATGCTTAAACTGTAAAAATCCGAGATGCGTTTCTGGTTGTCCTGTAAATATTAACATTCCAGCCTTCATTCACGAAGTAAAAGAAGGCAATATTGACAAAGCAGGTGAAGTAATTAGACAATCAAGTATGTTACCATCAGTTTGTGGACGTGTTTGCCCACAGGAAAGACAATGCGAAGGCAAATGCGTTTTAGGTATTAAAGGCGATGCAGTTGCAATCGGTGCGTTGGAAAGATACGTTGGTGACAAAACTAAAGCAGCAGAAACAGAAATTAAACCATCAGGCAAAAAAGTTGCAATCGTTGGTTCTGGTTGTGCAGGAATTACAGCCGCTGCTGACCTAAGAAAAGCCGGTCACGAAGTTACTGTATTTGAAGCATTGCACGAACTTGGCGGTGTATTGAGATATGGTATTCCACCTTTCAGATTACCTCGTGTAGTTTTAGATAGAGAACTAGACGCTTTAAAAGCTATGGGTGTAAAATTCAATAAAAATGTTATTGTTGGTAAATCAATCACATTGAAACAACTTGAAGATGATGGTTATGACGCAATATTTATATGCTCAGGCGCAGGACTTCCAAAAATGATGGGTATTCCTGGTGAAAACTTAAATGGCGTATATTCAGCAAACGAATTCTTAACTCGTGTAAATTTGATGCACGCAAATGATGATAAATATCCAACACCATTAAGAGTTGGTAAAAAAGTTGCCGTAATTGGTGGTGGTAACGTAGCAATGGACGCAGCTAGAACATCTTTAAGAGCTGGTTTTGAAGAAGTGCATATCGTTTACAGACGTACAGAAGCAGAACTTCCAGCAAGAAAAGAAGAAATCAGACACGCAAAAGAAGAAGGCGTTATCTTTGATTTATTACACGCTCCTGTTGAAATATTAGGCGAAGAAGGCTATGTAAAAGGCATGAAGTTTGAAATTATGGAGCTTGGTGAACCTGATGAAAGCGGTAGAAGAAAACCTATCGGAACAGGCAAATATACCGTTATGGACGTTGATAGCGTAATTGTTGCATTAGGTACAGGTCCAAATCCTATTATCCAAAAATCAGCAGTAGCTGACAATATGGCATTTGATACAGACAAAAAAGGTTATATTGTAATCAACGGTGACACAGGTGAAACTTCAATTCCTAGAATCTATGCAGGTGGCGATGTTGCACCAACAGGTCCTTCAACAGCGATTAACGCTATGGGTGCAGGTAAAAGAGCTGCTAAGGCAATTAATGAACTTCTTAAATAGAATTTTTATTAGTTTAATAATTTTCAACTTGATGTGTCTACCAGCATTTGCAGTGCTTGATATAGACGCATCTGTTGATTATGAAATAAGAAGAAAATATAATCCGAATAAGATTGAAAATGACTTGTTGCCAAACTTACCAGATAAATTGAAGAATGACAAGCCATTGCAATCGAATGAAGATTTTACAAAACCTTATAATAAACCAACTCAAGCAAACACAAAGACTACGCAAGTGCCAAAACAACAGGTTGTAACTCAACAAAAATATAAGAGTTACGGTCAAACTTTAGCTTTAAGACGTGGAACTTCTTTTACTATTAGAAACACCTCAGCAATTTCTGATAAAATGACCGCAGGCACGAAGGTTTATTTCAAATTACCTAAAACAATTAAAACAAAATATTTCACATTACCAGAAAATACAAGATTTGTTGGCGTAATTTCAGATTCTCATACACCTCAACTTACAGGTAACGGGGGTTTGATTGTAATTAGAATTGAAAAAGTTATTATCAACGGCAAAACTCAAGAAGTTTGCGGTAAAGTTACAAAAGCTAATTACAAACATATTTATTTTAATAATATAAAAGGTAAACGCAAATATTGGAGTAACTTAGCAAAATCAATTACTCCAGGAAAGAAATTCAATGACAAGATGTGGAAGGCAACAAAAAAACTTGCAGGTGAAGGCGTAACCTTCATTTTCAGTCCTTTTACACTTGCCTCTGGATTAGTTGTATTTGGTGCGAACATTGTTGCATCACCTGTCATCGCAATTTTCTCAAAAGGTGGTTCAATCTCAATTCCAGCAGATACAGCGTTTAGAATTAAACTAACAGAAGACGTAACAATTTATAATTAATAGGAGACAAAATGTTATTTGAATTATTAGCATCAGCAATGATTAACCCTGATGTAAACAAAATGAATTTGATAGCTGTTGCAAACACAAAAACAAACATTGCAACAGTAAAAACAGCAACAGCCGTAAAATGGCCATATACACAATCTTATTTAACACCGATGAAGAACAAAACACCTTATGCTAATTTTTATGAGGTAACTAAACACTACGCATCAGACATGTCAACAGTTGTAAAAGATTTCAAAGCAAGAAAAAATGACACAAAACAATTTTTAAAATGGGTAGATTTGCCAACAGAACAAATGACTGTTCATGGAACAAAATCTCACTTAGACGAGATTTACGAACAAGCAACTGAGCTAAAATCTAGAAAAGACAAAGTTGACAGACCTCTTGTTGTTTTAGGCATTGGCGGTTCTAAACATACAGCTGAATTTTTATTGAATATGAACGGTTTGGGCAACAAGGGCAAAGTTTATTTCTACTCAGATATTGATCCAATCAGTTTTTCTAACTTTTTAAAAGAAGTTAATCACCCTGTTCAAGATTTGAATTTCTTAGTAGTATCAAAATCTGGCACAACCTTTGAAACAAAAGATGCATTTACAAGATTTGAAAATATGTTGGTGGAATATTACCAAAAGCAAGGTTTAAATGAAGCTCAAGCAAAAACAAAAGCACAAAGCCATTTTGCAATTTGTACAGACAAAACAGCAACAAAAGCTAATTTAAGAGGCAAAATCGGACACAAAAACGGCAAGGATAACTCATACATCAAAGAATTATATATTCACGATGGTGTAGGTGGTCGTTTCAGTATGTTTGATGATGCAGGCTTATTCGTAAATGCTTATGCAGGATTTCCAAAAGCAAAAGCAGTTAGAATGTTAAAAAGTGCTGAAAAAATGTCAGGTTTCTGCTTAAACGAAAACGCAAGCGACAATCCAGCCGGCTTAGCAGCCATATTTAACGTATATTCTAGAGATTACGGTTACAAATTAACTCAACAACAATATTTTGGACACTTGTTTGAAACTGGCGGTGAAAATTGGATTAAACAATTATACTTAGAATCGCTAAAAGATTTTGATTTTGTATCTTCAAAAGCACCAGACAGCATGCATTATGCTTCAGAAGGCTTTTTCTACCCACAAAACAGAGACAAGTATCACATGGTTATGACCATTATGACACCTGATATTTCTGAAAATTACAGAAAATATGTTTCTGCAGTACTTGTTTCATATCTTGAAACAGCTCCTGTGGGTTTAGAAATTCTTGAAGTAGAAAACGGTGCTATTAGACCTGAAGCAATTGGTGAATACGTTCAATCAAAACACTTTGAAACGGTTTATACAGGTATGTTAAGACGTCAAGTTGCGATTACTAATACTGAAAAATTACCAGAAGTTTTCCAACCACACGTTGAAGTTTACAAAAACAAGTTCAAACCAAACAGCAAGTTTGAATTAGCACCTGGGAAATAATCAAAATTTTAAAATAAAAATATTCGTGCTATTCTAAATATATGGATAGCACGATTTTTTTGAATCCCGTATTAATTTCAATCATTCTACTTTGCGTACTTTGTTTATGCAAAATTAATGTTTTGTTGTCAATTATGATTTCTGCCATTGTTGCAGGACTTATTGCCCACATGGGAATTACAGATATAATGAACACATTTATCTCTGGTATGGGAACAAATGCCGAAACTGCCTTGAGTTACATTCTTTTGGGCGCTTTTGCTGCAGCTATGACCCACACAGGATTAGCAACCGTTTTAGCAAAAAAAATCACTCAATTAATTAAAAATAATGCATTTATTTTATACTTGATTTTAACAGTAATCGCTATATTATCTCAAAATTTAATCCCAGTACACATTGCGTTTATACCGATTTTAATTCCACCATTATTGCATGTAATGAATGTTTTAAAAATTGACAGACGTGCTATTGCTTGTTGCTTAGCATTCGGTCTAAAAGCGCCATATATCGTTATTCCTGCCGGTTTTGGACTAATTTTTCAAGGCTTATTGGCAGATAATATGGTTCAAAATGGAATGAATGTTTCAATAAACGAAATTTGGAAATCAACTTGGATTTTAGGTTTAGGTATGTTCGTTGGGCTTTTAGTTGCAATATTCATTTCATACCGCAAACCTCGAGAGTACAAAGATGTTACAGTAAAAGACATTGACAATACTGACACAAAACTTACAAAAGAACACTATATAACTTTGCTTGCAGCGATTGCAACTCTTGGAGTTCAATTGTGGACAAAATCCTTGCCACTAGGTGCTCTTGTAGGCTTAGGAATTATCTTTGGAACAGGCACAATCAAACATAAAAAAATGGATAATCTTGTTGATGAAGGTATTGGTTTAATGGGTTACATTGCATTCGTAATGCTTGTAGCCGCAGGTTTTGCTCTTGTTTTAAAACAAACTGGCGGAATTGAATCGCTTGTAAATTCAACAATGGCAATAATGCCATCAAACAAAATTGCAGCCGCATTATTAATGCTTATTACAGGTTTATTTATTACAATCGGAATAGGCACGTCTTTTGGTACAATCCCTATTTTGGCAGTAATATTTGTTCCAATTTGCGCACAATTAGGGTTTAATTTGCAAGAAACAATTGTAGTATTTGCAGCAGCTGCAGCTCTTGGTGACGCAGGTTCTCCTGCATCTGACACAACATTAGGACCAACCGCAGGCTTAAATGCCGATGGACAACACAATCATATTTGGGATACCTGCATACCTACATTTTTACATTACAATACGGCAATTATAATTTTTGCATTAATTGGTGTGATAATTTTCTAAAATTTCTTTAAATTTTTAGTATCCTATATGTAACAGGCAAATGTATAGAACATTTTTTTCAATCCTCTGCTATGATAAAAATAGTAGCTAAAGAGGAGAATTTATGGACGAAAACAAAAATTACCATTTTACAGAAAGAGAACTTGAAATTTTAAAAGAAGTAATCACGGGAAAAAATAACACACAAATTGCAAACGATATGTGCTTAAGTATTCATACTATTAAATTTTATGTAAGTTCAATACTTGCTAAATTATCCGTTACAACAAGGTTAGAGGCTGCGGTTAAGGTCGTAAAAGAACATTTATTAGATGAATAAATAGCCTAACAGACTAATTGCTCTTTTATATAAAAAAGGGTTAAATATAATTAAATCTTTTTCATACTTCCAGCTATTCTTATATAGAGCTTTTGCGTACAAAGGCTCTTTCTTTTTGACTATTTTAATAAAATATGGGCGGATTTGCATAATGCAAATCCGCCCATATAAAACATTTTAACTCTTATTTTTCAGGCATTAAAACTGAAATAACCGCATTATTAATGTTCAAATAGCGTTCTGCTGCATCTTGAACATCTTCAACAGTAAGACTTTCTAATATATTCAAATAATCTGAAACAAGCGCTAAATCATTACATACTGTCATATAATGACCGATTGTATCACCAATTTCAGAAACTGTTTCAGCTTTGTATGCAAATTCAGATTTGGTTTTTTTAACCGCTTTTTTAAATTCAGCCTCTGTGATTGTAGATTTAACTTTTTCAATTTCGGCTTTAATCATTTCAACAGCTTTTTCTTTCTTTTCTGGGCGGAAATTAGCCTCTACAAAGAAGTTATTGCCATCTCTAAATTGATAATAATCTGTTTCAACCATATTAAATACGGGTTCTTCAACCTTTTCAATTAAGTTTTGATACAATCTAGAACTTGAACCGTCACCTAAAATTATATTTACTAAATCCATTAAAATCGTATCTTTAACGTCTTTTGCAGGACAAGTCAAATAACCTGCCATTAAGAAACCAGTATTTACGTTTGCCGTTTCTTCGTTGTAAATTGTATGGTCTGTCGGCGCATCAATTTCATAAATTGGATTTTGGTAATTTTTTCTACCCTTCCAATCAAATTCTTTACAAACTTTTTCCAAAATTTCTTCGTGATTAAAATCACCTACAATTATTGTTGTTACATTGTTTGGAGTGTAATGAGTTTTGTAGTATTCCATAATTTCAGCTTGCGGAACTTGTGAAATAATTTCTGGAGTACCTATTACATCTCGTTTATAAGGGTGCTTTTTGTACATGCAAGAATTTGTCTTGTTATAAACCTTTGTCCAAGGTTGATCCTTGCGCATACGAATTTCTTCAATAACAACATGTCTTTCTCGTTTGTCTTTAACTGATTTATCATCATTAATATCAAACTCATGCCCGATTTCATCTTCTGGCAATGTTGGATCTAACATCATATCTGCGTGAAGCTCAATTGTTTCGTAAAAATCTTTGTTACCTTCACCTTTTGGTAAAGTTACATAGTAAAAAGTATAATCCTTCCAAGTTGCAGCGTTTACAATAGCACCTTTTGCTTCTAAAGTTCTGTCAAAATAGCCCGCTTTGTGCTTGTGAGTTCCTTTGAACATCAAATGTTCAAGAAAGTGAGAAATACCGTTATTGTGGTCATTTTCATTGATAGAACCTGTTTTTACCCAAGAACTAACATTAACCATATCGCCTTCTTTATGCGCCAATACGATTTTATGACCGTTTTCTCTTTCATAAACCTCTACATCACGTGTTAAATAAGGATATTTTACTAAAGTCTTTTTAATATTTTCCATTTATTCTTCCTTTTTTCTTTAATTATACATTAAAAATATACACTTAAAATTTTAGCAATACAAATTAGCACAGATGCATATATCATAAGGTTTCTAGCTTGATACATTCTAAACCTAAAACTTGCAATGCTTTCATCTTTTTGTCGAATTTTTTCAAATCCTTCAAACGGAAAATGCCATAGTTTTTTTCTTGGAATATAAGTTTTGTTTTCGTTGAATAACAACAGTGAAACCATTAATTCCACTACAAAAGGCACAGTAAAAAATACAATTAAAAACATTGGTGCAAATTGTTTTGATGCAACTGCATAAATCAATAAACCATAGGCACAACCATAAATTATTCCAAGCCCAGAAACCGCTTTATCCTTGTCCTTGAAGCGACTACATAATGTTTTTTTATGAGAAACTTTATCACCATCAAAATCTAACAAGGAATTTGTGTACAAAAGCCCAATAGTAAACATTACGACGATTGTACCAATCAAAAAAACTTCCATACTGTAGGTTTGAGTCATAACCCAATAAACACCGCCAAACAAAATCGGTCCAAATGCCAAACCCACCGCAATTTCACCAATTCCGGCGCTTGACCATTTTGCATAAGTTAATACAAAAATTGCACCTAGAAAAGCAAATATCGCAACTGGATAGCCTGTTTTCCATAACAAAAATGCCCCAATTATACACGCAATTGAACAATATAAGAACACAATCCTTAAAACATCGTCTAAAGTTGCCTCTCCTTTTGTAATATAAGCACATTTTGATTTTGTTTGATGCTCTAAAGTACCTAATTTTATTAACTTTTGGTAGTCTAAATAGTCATCAAATAAATTTGTTGCCAATTGACAACAACAAATTCCGATTAAGGCTAAAATACCATAAAAAACATTACCATGACTTGATACACCAAACGTAAACACTACAAGCCAAGAAAAAATAGACATTGGAAGTGTGAAAACCCTTGAATTTTCTAACCAAAACCCAATTTTCTTAAACATCTAAAATACCCTCAATAGCTTTAACTTCCTCATACAAAGCACCACCCTCAAGTAGTTCCTCTGCTGATAACCCAAATAATGTGACCAAATCAATCACGTCTTCATTGTGTTTGAAACGTCTTACCACCTCTTTAATTGCGTTCTCACGAGTCATTAAAGGTATTTGCTGATGTTTACCTAAGGTAATACTGCGTTTTTTAGCCTTACCCAATCTACTTACCTCCTAAAGCCAAAAGCGCAGCGCCAATCATACCGGCATAATTACCTGTTGTAGCTTTAAGAATTTTTATTGGTTGAGTAATAATTTCAGCATTTGTAGCCTTTTCAAGATAATCAACATCAATAAATTGAGCCATCGAACCTGAAAATACGATACAATCGGGATCAAAGATGTTCGACAACCCAATACAGCCTTCTAAAATGTCATTTTGCCATTTACCAAAAACTGCTTTCATCTTTTCGTCACCTGCGTTTACGCCATCAATAACGTCGTAAGTCGTTACATTAGGGTTATTTAGCATTTCCTCAGCTGTCATTTTTAAGCCTGTGCCTGATGTATAGACTTCAAAACAATCGTAACTTCCGCAAGTGCAATGTCTATGCTTATCTGTACGCATTTTAAAGTGCATTTCACCAGCAGCACCTGATTTACCCTTATATAGCTTGTCATTAAGGATAATTCCACCACCTACGCCTGTTCCAAGAGTTAGCATAATTGAATTAGACATACCCTTTGATGCACCGTTAGTATGTTCCGCCCACGCTGCGCAATTGGCGTCGTTTTCAACATATACAGGTTTTGTAGATGACAAAGATTGAAAATCAAATTTACTATAACCTTCAACCATATTGCCTGTTGAGCCTAAAATGCCTGTATGAGCATTATTACAAGCTCCCGCAGTTGAAAATGCTATTGCATCAATTTCTGAATTATGTTTTGCAATTACAGACAAAAATATTTCTCTAATTTTACCCAAATCTCTTGGTGTAGAGTGCTTTTCAACCTCTGTAACAAAGTTTCCTTTGTCATCAATTACAGCTGAATATATTTTTGTACCACCAACGTCAAATGCAAGTGCCTTCATTATTTTTCCTTTCTTTGAACAAAACGCTTTGTAATAAGTTGTGGACGTGTAATCGCAGAGCCAATAACCACGCAATGTGCACCAATTTTAAACGCTTTGTCTATTTGTTCTGGTTCCCAAATTCGACCTTCTAAAACGACAGGTATTTTAACGCTTTTAACCAATTCTTCTAGTAATTCAAAGTCTGGACCGTCGCCTTTTAGCGGTGAAAATTGAGTATAGCCAGCTAAGGTTGTTGAAACCATATCAACACCTAGTTTTTCACAATTAATACCTTCTTCAACAGTTGATATATCTGCCATTGAGATACGTTTGTTTATGCTAATCAGCTTAATAATCTCGTCTAGAGTGCAATTTTCGTGCTTTCTGCTTGTGCCATCAAACGCAATAACATCTGCCCCAGCTTTAATCAAGAACCCTACATGTTTCAAAGAAGGTGTAATATACACGATTTCCTTCCAGTTTGCAGGTATCTCATCTGGTTTTGTTAAGCCGATTACAGGCACATTTGTTATCTTTTTTGCATTCATAACATCTCTTGCACCAGCAACACGTAAACCGCCAGCACCGCCGTTTAGAACAGATTTCATCATCGCAAGCATACATTCTTCACGGTATAGAGGCTCATTCGGCATTGCTTGACAAGAAACTACAACTTTATTTTTTAAGGTTTCAATAACGCCCATAATGCCCTCTATCTGTAGTTTTGGAACTGCAATGGATAATCGTATTTGTCTTCGTTTTTGCGTAACATTGCAATTACTTCTTGCAAATCATCTCTGCTTTTGCCTGAAACTCTAACTTGATCCCCCTGAATTGAAGCCTGTACCTTTATTTTAGAGTCTTTTATATCGGCAACAATTTTCTTAGCTAGTTCTTGAGTTAAACCTTTTCTTAAAAGGTAAACTTGTCGAACAGCGCCACCTAAGGCATCTTCCAGCTTTTGAGGGTCTAAAATCTTAATGCTTAAGCCTCTTTTAACCAATTTTGATTGTAAAATATCATATATATTTCGTAACTTCATATCGTCTTCAGTAGTGATTGTGATTGACTTTTCGCCGTCTAAAACTACATCTGATTTTGAGTTCTTCAAGTCAAAGCGAGATGTGATATCACGCTTTACTTGGTCAACTGCGTTCACCAATTCTTGTTTGTCAAACTCTGAAACGATGTCAAAACTTGAATCTTTTGCCATTTTTAACTCCTTTTTCTTTAATTGTAACATGAATATTATATTATCCAAATTTTTGGCTAAAAATCTAAAAAGTAATATTTAAAATAGCATTAGGCTTATTTAATCGCTAAAAGCTAGGCTATAATAGTCAAAAATCGTTTTAAAATCTGTATGAAACTAATTAACAAGGATTTCAAGTGTGCATGTACGTAGAAATACGTACGCATTTTTACGTACGATTTTTTACGGACAAAATGTAAAAGAAATGCTGAAGCATAACATTATGTTTAATTTTGTTTAATTTTTTCAAAAATTTATTTTAAAAATCATTTTAACTCAGAATTTTATAGAGAAAAAATTACAAATCATTATTATCATCATTTAAAAAACATGCAACTCGATGTTGTTCATAAAAAGTTTTCAACTCTGGTTCTTCTTCTTTGCATTTTTCCATACAATATTGGCAACGAGTATGGAATTTACAACCTGTTGGCAAGTCTGTTGGTGAAGGTAAGTCGCCCTTCAAAATAATATTGTTATCTTTTTTATCAAAACTTGGCACAGCACTCAAAAGCGCTCTTGTATAAGGGTGTTGAGGAAATTTAAACACTTGGTCAGTCGTTCCAATTTCAACAATTTTGCCTAAATACATAATTGCAACTCTATCCGCAATTTGTCGAATTACGTTCATATCGTGTGAAATAAAGATTACAGTCAAATCCAATTCTTTTTTCAAGTTCAGAAGCAAATTGATAATTTGAGCTTGAATACTAACGTCTAAAGCACTTACAGGTTCGTCAGCAATAATAAACTCCGGCTTCATCATCAAGGCTCTTGCAATTGCAATTCTTTGTCTTTGACCGCCTGAAAATTCGTGTGGATAGAGTTTCAACGCATTTTCATCAAGTCCAACAGACTCTGCAACCTGCAAAATCAAGTTTTTAATTTCGTCTTTAGAAAACTCATAAAGAGGTCTAAAATCCTCTGAATATGTACATAATTCGCTATTTACATCTAGCGGTTCTTTTAAAATATCAAAAACTTTTTTCTTTGGGTTCAAGCTAGAATAAGGATTTTGAAAAATCATTTGCAAGGCTTGTCGATAGACCTTCAGTTTTTTGCCTTTTAATTTTAGAATATCAACCCCATGAAACAGAATTTCACCAGATGTCACAGGGATTAAACGACAAATAGCACTTGCAAGAGTTGATTTTCCACACCCTGACTCACCCGCAACGGCAATAATTTCACCTTTTTCAACTGACAAATTAAGGTCATTTACAGCATTTACAACTTTTTCTTTATTAAAAACAGTGCCTTTTGTCTTATATTGAACATTCAAATTTTTAATTTCTAAAACGGGTTTTGTCATATTGGTATTATAGATTAAATTACTATTTTAGACAATAAGGCATTAAGACTATAATAATATTTATAAAAATTTACATATATGCACATTAATACACTTTTGATATAATAATTTTTGTAGGGCTTAGCACAATGCTAACTTCTGTCACACAACGATTACGAAGAAATTAGACAGAAAGGAGGTATTTGCTATGGTGAACAAAATAATAATGCTATTACTAGCATTAACTGTCGCAGTAATAGCATTAAAATTGTAAACCGTAGGGTGCGAAGAAAGCTCTTAAGCATTTTGCCCGTCTTAGGAGCTTCGCCCTACACCTATATTATTTACTATTTTTGAGCGTATGTCAAGTGTGGTATGACGGAAGTTTAATTTTTTATTGGAAGGGTTATGAGATTCTGAAACAAGTTCAGAATGACATTTAGTTTTGTTTACTTCCATATATTTGCTCTATACTTCTCTTCTGCCTTCTAGGGCTTTTGCTAGTGTAATTTCATCTGCAAATTCTAAGTCTGTACCCACAGGTAAACCAAAAGCAATTCTTGAAACGGTTATTCCAAAAGGTTTTACCAGTTTTGTCAAATACAAACTTGTTGCCTCACCTTCAACTGAAGGGCTTAGTGCCAATATCAATTCTTTTATACTCTCATCTGTCAAACG
The DNA here is from genome assembly GCA_003258725.1 of Candidatus Melainabacteria bacterium. Classification (GTDB taxonomy): domain Bacteria; phylum Cyanobacteriota; class Vampirovibrionia; order Gastranaerophilales; family Gastranaerophilaceae; genus UBA6984. Next base: position 275,999 of record QHMG01000004.1, on the reverse strand, counting down.
GCTCAAAAGCTCTTTTATTCGGATATCTTCCGCACCAATACCGTCAATTGGAGAGATTAAACCCTGCAAAACGTGATACAAACCCTTGTATTCGTTTGTTTTTTCAATAGCAATAAGGTCTTTTGTCTCTGCAACTACGCAAATTGTACTCCTATCACGAGTTGTAGATGAGCAAATTTCACAAGGACTTGTTGAAGATAGGTTATAACAAATTTCACACGCTACTGTGCTTTGTTTAGCCTCGACAACAGCTCTTGCAAATTTTTCCACCTCTGACACAGGCATTTTCAACAAGTGAAATGCCATTCTTTGAGCAGATTTCGGTCCTACTGACGGAAACTTTTGAAATTGCTCAATTAAAGTTGCTATTGATTTTGGATAAATCATTAACTAATTACCCTCTTAGCAAAGTCCTGGAATACTGATGCCACCTGTAACAGCCTTCATTTTTGTTTCCATTTCTTTTGAAGCTGTTTCTGTTGCTTGTTTAATTGCAGTTGTGATAACATCTTCTAACATTTCGATTGTATCATCATCAACAGAATCAGGGTTTTCAGGATTAATTGTTTGTTTAGAAATTTTTATTGATTTGAATTTACCTTGACCGTCGCAAGTAACAGCAACACCACCTGCTTCGCCTGTAAATTCAGATTGAGCTAGTTGTTCTTGAGTTTCTTGTAATTTCTTTTGAATAGTTTGTGCCTTTTGCATCATTTGCATCATTTGACCCATGTTCATTGGCAAATCTCCTTTTTTAACGATTATTTCCCCCGAGTTGTCAACTCGCAAAAAATATTATACAATAAAAGTATGGAAATGAAAACTTATTTGAACGAAAGTTTTAAAAGTAAAGGGCTGTTGCGCTGGACGTTTATGCCTTTAAATGTTTTTATTGCTCCTATGAAGTTTTATTCAAAGCAAGGACAAGATTATTTATACAAACAAATGGTCATTAAGGCTTGCGAAGAATGGGAAAGAGCAAGTATGGGGCGTGTTCGCTTTGTACTTGTAGATAATTTATTAAGTTCAAACATCAATGTTGAATGGCGACGCATTGACCGCAAAGCTCTTGGACATTGCAAATTTAGTTTTGATGCAACAAACAGGCTTTATGGTGCAGAAGTTTCAATCGGACTTTCAGATGGAGTAATGTGCCAACGATATATGGCTGAAGAAGAAGTTTACCATACAATTTTGCACGAAATCGGTCACGCTTTAGGTTTAGGACATAGTCCTTATGATACAGATATTATGTACACTCCGCACAAATACGGTGTTGTATCACTTTCGCCTCGTGACAAAACCTCTATTCAATGGCTTTACAAGCTAGAGCAAGGTACAAGCGTTGCAAACCTTTCTTCTAAATACAAAATAGGTTCAAATAATCCAGATGAAATTATTACAAAAGTCATTCTGCAAAACAACCCTAGCGAGTTTGAGCAGGTTAAAAATTCACTAAGTCCGAGTGTTCCTAAAAAAGATTTGTTGACAGAACAGACAAACATTGCTGATTTAAAAAAATACAATTTAGCAATACAAAATATTCAGCTGTCAGACAATGTTAAACGCTATTTGGGCAAACCAATTGAAAAAAAGATTGACTAATTTCAGTTTGATGTATAATATTATAAGAAGTTGGTACAAAACAACATAATTTATGACACAAAAAAGGATAGTTTATGAGTATACAAGAATGGTTTGATAAGCGAAAAGAAGCGCAAATTGAACGACGCTCATCAGAAGCTAAGGTAGAAAATATTACGTTCCCAGGTTTGTGGACTAAGTGTGTCCACTGTGGAGCGCAATTAACAAATAAAGATTTAGAAGAAAATTTAAACGTATGCCCTCAATGTGATTATCACTTCAGATTAGGCGCTAGAGACAGAATCAAACAACTATTTGATGAAGGTAGTTTCGTTGAAATGTATTCAGACATTCGTCCAACAGACCCTCTAAATTTTGTTGATACAGAATCTTACAAGGATAGAATTAAAGAAGCTGTCGAAAAAACCAACCTTAACGATGCTGTTGTTACTGGGATTGGTAAAATTGAAGGTCACGAAGTTGCAACTGCCGTAATGGATTTCAACTTTATGGGCGGTTCAATGGGTAGCGTTGTAGGCGAAAAAGTTACTAGAATGATGGAAGAAGCTGCTGAAAGAAAAATTCCTATGCTTGCTATCACATCTTCTGGTGGCGCAAGAATGCAAGAAAGTGCTTTGAGCTTAATGCAAATGGCTAAAACTTCTTGTGCTTGTGCAAAAATGGACGAGGAAAAAGTTCTATACATTTGTTTATTAACAGAGCCTACTTACGGTGGTGTAACTGCTAGTTTCGGTACTTTAGGTGACATCATTATCGCTGAACAAGGTGCTAGAATTGGTTTTGCTGGTAAGAGGGTTATTGAACAAACAATCCACCAAAAATTACCATCAGGCTTCCAAACTGCCGAATATCTTTTGAAATTCGGTCAAGTTGACATCATCTCAAAGAGAAAAGACTTAAGAGAAAACTTGTCTAAAATCTTTGATATGCACGGGTACACAGTTCCTGTTGAAGAATAAATGAGGATTTTTAATTATGGCATTTGAATTTGAAAAGCCAATTTTGGATATACAACAAAAAATTGACGAACTAAAAAAAATAAGCTCGGAGTCAGGAATGAACTTAGATAACGAAATTGAAAAATTTGAACAACAAGCGAAGGATTATCAAAAAGAAATTTACGAAAATCTTAAACCTTCAGAAAAGTTACAAATTGCAAGACACGCCAATAGACCGAACTTTTTGGACTACATGCAATTGATGTGTGATGATTTTATTGAATTTCATGGCGACAGAGCTGGTACTGATGATAGAGCTATCATCGGCGGTATTGGTAAAATCGGAAACTTTAATGCAGTTTTCGTTGGAACTCAAAAAGGTTCAACTACAAAAGAAAACTTAGAATATAACTTTGGTATGCCTCAACCTGAAGGTTACAGAAAGGCAATGCGTTTGTTTAACCATGCAAACAAATTTAATTTACCAATTGTTACTCTAATCGACACACCAGGAGCATATCCTGGGATTACAGCAGAACAAAACGGACAAGGTATTGCTATTGCTCAAAATCTTAGAGATATGGCAAAACTTGATGTTCCTGTTATCGCAGTTATTACAGGTGAAGGCTGTTCTGGCGGTGCGTTAGGTTTGGCGGTTGCAAACGATGTAAAAATGCTTGAATACGCATATTATACAGTAATTTCACCAGAAGGTTGCGCTTCAATTTTATTCCGTGACGCAACAAAAGCTGCTGATGCAGCTAATGCATTAAAAATTACAGCAAGTGATTTGCTAGAACTTGGAATTATTGATGAATGTGTTAAAGAACCTATGGGTGGCGCTCACAACAACAAGGAAGAAATGGCTAAAAACTTGAAAAAAGATATTCTTTCTTCACTTAAAAAATTAACTAAGATGTCACCTGAAAAATTACGTAAGCAAAGATACGAAAAATATCGTAAAATGGGTTGTTTTTTACATGACTAATAATTATTATGAATTGCAAATAAAGATTAATCCTGAAATGTCAGAAGTTATTTCTGACATTTTGTTTGACGTTTTTGACTGCGAAGGCGTTGTTATGGTAGAAGAAACCTACAAAGACCTTGAAATGGTTGCAACCACAGAAGGTACTCTTAAAGCCTTTATTAGAGGGGAAATGCCCGATGTTGAAAAAATTTTGCAAGAGCAAAGAGAGCTTCTAAAATCTCGTGGGCTTTCAGACGAAGAACTTGGCTCTTGGGAATACACTTTTGAAGAAAAAGAAAATCAAGATTGGTCTAAAAAGTGGAAAGAAAAATGGGACGTAACACACGTTACAGACAAAATTACAATCGTTCCGACATGGCTTGATTACACACCAAAAAGCAAAGACGAAATTATTATAAACCTTGACCCTGGTTGCGCTTTCGGTACAGGAACTCACCAAACAACCCAACTTTGCATGGTCGCTTTAGAAAAATATTTTCAAAAAGGTCAAACTATGGCTGATATTGGCATGGGTTCTGGAATTTTATCAATTCTTGCAAAAAAATTGGGTGCAAGCGAAGTCTACGGTTGCGACATAGACGATACTGTTATTGAGGTGGCAAAAGAAAACGCAAAATTAAACCACGAAGAATGTTCTTTTGAACTTGGTTCTGCTAATAAAATTAACAAAAAATTCGATTTTGTATGTGCAAACATCTTACACAATGTACTTTTTGACATTATGGGTGATTTAAAAAAATTAATGAATGACGGTTCAAAAATGTCATTAAGTGGTATTTTATTAGAGAAAGCACCTATTGTTCTAGAAGCTATTGAAAGAGAAAATTTGAACATTATTGATGAAATACATCAAGATCAATGGGTTTCTTTTGTTGTAACTAAATAAAGGAGTGCATTATGCAACATCTAGAATTATTTACCGTCTTAGTTATCGCCATTTTACTTGTACCATTTGTAATTTGGAGAGTTAAAGCAGGCAAAGAATATGAGGTTTATTTGCCAATAAAAGATGTTGCTGACGAAGATAAAACTCCAATTTTTACTAAATATTGGATTTCAAACAGCTTTTACAAGGATTACATCGACAAAACAAGAATGAGCAAGCACGGTAGCAAGGAAAAATTCGATTTCTCAAATTGGGGCATTGCCTTGAAATTAGACGTTTATCCAGACAAATTTGTTCTTTCAAGTTTGGGCGGAGTTTTTGTGAAGAAAAGAGCCGTTGAATTAAACAAAATAGCTAAAATCTTCAAAAATAAACAAGTCGTAGCCTTCAAAGGTTCTAACTGCAACTTTATCGCTAATAACTTCTCAGACAAACAAATCCAAGAACTTGTAAAACTTAAACATTAATATTCCTGTTTGTGCTAAACTTTTGTTATCAGAAAAGAGGTTCAAAATGTTTGGCAAAAAGAAAACTGCAATTATTATTCCTGCAAGATACGGCTCTAGCAGATTAGAAGGTAAACCACTTTTAGTCGCTGGCGGAAAACCTATTATTCAATGGGTTTACGAAAAAGCTAAACAAGCAAAAGAAGTTGATGCAGTTATCGTTGCAACTGATGATGAACGAATTTTCAATGCAGTAAAAGCCTTTGGCGGTGACGTTGAAATGACATCAGTTAACCACAAATGCGGAAGCGACAGAATTAAAGAGGTTGCAGACAGACATAAGGATTTTGAATATATAATTAATCTTCAAGGCGATGAACCGATGATTAAAGTTGATTACATTGAAGCCGTAATCGACGGGGTTAAAAACCACAATGCAGATATTTCGACTTTAATTTGCCCAATTAAGGACAAAGAAGATGTTGAAAAACCTCAGTTGGTAAAATGCGTAATCGACAACAATGGATTTGCTTTGTACTTCTCTCGTTCAAAAATTCCGTTTGAGAGAAATGAAAATCCAGCGCCATTCTACGGTCACATCGGCATTTACGGTTATACAAGAGAAGCGTTAGTAAAAATGACAACATCACCTCAAACACCTTTAGAAATTGCTGAAAGCCTAGAACAGTTAAGAGCCTTGCAAATGGGTATGAAGATTAAAACAGCAATTGTAAACGAAAAACCCGTAGGTATTGACACAAAAGAAGATTTTGAAGAATTTGAACGCCTAATCGGTCAAAAACAATCGTAATCAAAGTTTTCAAAAAAAAGTAAAAAATATGTTTGCAATTATTTTTTGTTTATATTAAGATGTATTTAGAAAAATAAATTTATATTAATAATAATTTTATTTATGTTAAGATTTTATTAGTAGCTTAGGAAATGTAAGGAAAAAAACATGACAGATAACGCTGAAATGCAAAACGAAACAGAAGACCGTCAACGAATTTTAGTAGCTGACGATGAAGCTAGTATCAGAAGAATTCTAGAAACTCGTTTAAAAATGGTTGGTTACGATGTAGTCGTTGCAGAAGACGGCGAAGAAGCAATCAACGTATTTAATAAAACAAATCCAGACCTAGTAGTTTTAGACGTAATGATGCCTAAAGTAGATGGTTATGGTGTAACAAGAGAAATCAGAAGAACATCAGATGTACCTATAATTATCTTAACAGCATTAGGTGATGTTTCAGAAAGAATTACAGGCTTAGAATTAGGTGCAGACGATTATGTAATCAAACCATTCTCACCAAAAGAATTAGAAGCTCGTGTAAAAGCAGTTTTGAGAAGAACAAATAGCCGTGAGGCAGTTGTTCCAACAGGAAAAGTTACAAAAAATGTTATCACAACAGGTAACATTAAGATTGATACAGCAAGAAGACAAGTTTTCAGAAAGAACGAACGTATCAGACTTACAGGAATGGAATTCAGCTTGTTAGAATTGTTAGTAAACAATTCAGGTCAAGCATATTCAAGAAACGAAATCTTGCAACACGTATGGGCATACCCACCAGATCATAGAATTGATACACGTGTAGTAGACGTACATATTTCAAGATTACGTTCAAAATTAGAAGCAGATCCTGCAAATCCAGAATTAATTTTGACAGCACGTGGCATTGGCTACATGTTCCAAAGAATTAATTAGTTGTAAAAGCAGAATAATAAATAATTATTGGTGGCGGGTGTCGTCAAGTGGTTAAGACCTCGGATTGTGGTTCCGATATGCATGGGTTCGAATCCCATCACCCGCCCCATTAAAAAAAATACACCTTATAAAAGGTGTATTTTTTTTAATTTGAATTGTGCATAAGGATAAGAAACCATTTAAGGGTTCGGCGGATTTTCGGTAGGGTGAAGTCGAGCAAAGCGAGCGAACCTGTCTGAGCAAATAGCCTTTTTGAGCGCTAATTTGAGCAGTGCGAAAATTAAAAGCGAAAAAGTAAGGCTATGCGCACCCGAATAATCCAAGAAAATACTCAAAAATTTTGGATTCGCCCCAAGTTGTTTGGCAAGCAAACAACGGGTTCTTACCTCTCGCAAAACAATTATTAATTGTTTTGCTCGGCAGAGTCATCACCCGCCCCAACAAAATTTAAGACCTTGAAAGAGGTCTTTTTTACTGCAATAATAATGCATTTGAGAGTTCGAGCGAGATAAGAAAAAAGTGTATTATTATGAGTACTTTTATTATTTTTGAACATAAACTATATTTATAATAATTACGTGCTTATATGCTAAAAGTCCTATATATTTTTATACAGGACTTTTTGTTTTCTATTTTATTGAAAAATGCTCATTTAGTGACAATGACCTTCTCCATGTCCATGACAATGATGATGCTCGCCACCACAAGAGTTTTCGCCGGTAATCAAATTTTGTTCTAAAAATGCTTTTAAAACAATTTCAATATTTTCTTCCGGACAGCCTGTTATGACGTTAACTCCACAATTAGCAAGCATTTGCAATGGACGTCCGCCCATTCCACCTGCCAAAACAATTTGAGCACCTTGCTCAGCTATCCAAGCTGCACTTTGGCATGATATTCCTTCTTCAGGAATTCGTTCTTCTATTGTTTTGATTTCTTTTGTAGTTTCATCAATTTCAGCAAACGTAAAGGATTCACAATGCCCGAAGTGAGCACACAATTTTCCATCTGCTGTTGGTATTGCTATTTTCATATTAGTTCTCCTTATTCTTTTTTTACCTTTAAATAAACAAATTTGAGTTAGAATTATTACTTTCAGAGATATATTTTGCTACTCCACCAATTTCGACACCATCAAGCAATTCTTCTTTTTGTATTCCCATAACATCCATACTCATTTGACAAGCTATAAACTTAACTCCTTGATTTTGAGCTTGCTTAATTAATTCTTTCAACGATAAAACATTTTTTCTTTTCATAACTTGCTTCATCATAAATGAGCCGAGTCCACCCATATTCATTTTTGAAAGTGTTAGCTTTTCTGCTCCTTTTGGCATCATAAAACCAAACATCTTATCAACAAATCTTTTTTTGACGGTTATATCTTCTTTTCTTAAAACATTCAATCCCCAAAACGTGAAAAACATTGTTACATCTTTTCCGCTTGCTTTAGCGCCATTTGCGATAATAAAACTTGCTAACGCTTTATCTAAATCAGATGAAAAAACGACAATTGTTTGACTGTTTTTAGAAGTTTCATTTTTGGGTGATTGTTCATTATTAACACCTTTTTGAATTGTTGCAACAATTTTTTTATCAGCATTAGTCAAACTCAATAAAGTATTATTTGTCGAATTACACCAAGCTTCGACATCAGAATAAAAACCTCTGTCGGTTGAAGTTATTTCTAAAATCTCACCATCGTTTAAGTTTGATATTGTGCTTGATAATTTCATAATTGGTCCGGGACAAGATAAACCACAAGCATCAATTTTTACAATATTGGATGTTCCTATATTTGCAGTTTGTAATTCTTGTGAAACTTTTTTAACTTTACCGTTTTTATCTTTTTCTATTTCCTTAAATAACTGCATTCCGCCTAAAAGTGAATAAACATTATTATATCCGTTTTGGATTAATATTCTTGAAGCTACATAACTTGTGTAACCGGTATTACATACAAGAATAACTTTTTTGTCTTTTGGAATTTCATTAATTCGCTCTCTTAACTGTGCAAGAGGAATATTTTTAGCATCATTTATCGTTTTGATATTATAACTTTCAGGTATTCTGACATCTACTATATAAGAACCATCAATATCTTCGTAATACGCAGGTTTAACTAAACCTTTCAAAATATTATCTGCTAACATTCCCAAAATATTTACAGGGTCTTTTGCTGATGAATAAGGCGGTGCATAACATAATTCACTATCCAACAATTCTTGAATTGTTCCTTGATTTCTCATAACTGATGCAATGACATCAATTCTTTTTTCAACACCTTCATATCCTACGGCTTGCGCTCCCAAAATTTTGCCTTCATTATTAAATAATAACTTATAAAAAGTTGAAGTTGCATCCGGATAATATCCTGCATGAGAATTCCCGAAAGTTAATGCTTTCCAATATGGAATATTTTCTCTTTTTAAAGATTTTTCATTATAGCCTGTGCAAGCTACTGTATAATCAAAAACTTTTAAAACAGATGTTCCTTGAGATTTTTTGTAAGTTGATTTTAAATTACAAATATTATCGGCAATGATTCTTCCTTGCCTGTTGGCAGGACCAGCTAAAGGTATTAAAACATTGCTATTTGTTACAAAATGTTTGATTTCTACACTATCTCCACCGGCGAAAATATTTTCATCATTTGTTTGCATATTTTCATTAACGATAATTCCCCTGTTAACTTCTAAATTAGAATTTTTTGCTAATGTTGTTTCAAGTTTTACTCCGATTGCTAAAATTGCAATATCATAAGGAATTGTTTTACCGGAATTTAGCTCAATTTCTTTTTCTTTAAATTCTTTTACTCCGTCTGACAAAATTAATTCAACTCCATTATCTCTCATCTCATTTTGAGCAAAACATGCCACTTCATAATCAACAGGGGCAAGAATTTGATTAGATAATTCAACAACTTTTGTCTCGAGCCCCAAATGAACAAAATTTTCAGCCATTTCTATGCCGATAAATCCTGCTCCTACAACAACAGCTGATTTAACGTTATTATTGTTTATATAATCTTTTATTTTATCAGCGTCAGCCAAACTTCTGACCGTAAAAATATTTTTATTATTTACACCTTCTAATGGAGGAACTATTGGACTTCCTCCTTGAGCTAAAACCAATTTATCATAATAGAATTTTTCTCCATTTGAGGACACAACGAACCTTTCTTCTCTATTAATTTCTACTACTTCGGTATTTAGCCTTACATCTATATTAAACATATTTTTGAATTTTTGAGGATTTGATACAAGAATTTTATCCCTGTCATTAATGACATCTGAACAATAATATGGCAAACCACAATTAGCAATAGACACTTCATTTGTACGTTCTAATATAGTTATTTCACAATGTTCATTCAATCTTCTTAGCCTCGTTGCACAACTTGCACCACATGCTCCACCACCTATAATTATTACTTTCATATAATCTCCTAATATATCTATATTCGCATATTAGAATATTAGCAAAAATATTTATTGTTTGTCAATAGCAATATAAATTGACAATATTCAAATATTATAATATTCTAATATTATGAAAATAGATACCGACATTGATATAAAAGAATATGCAGAAATTTTTAAAGCTCTTGCTCATCCGACAAGACTGACAATTGCGTATAATCTTTCTAAAAAAACGGAGTGCAATGTAAGTAAAATGAGTGAGTGCTTAGGGGTTCCACAACCAACGGTTTCTCAGCATTTAACAATTTTAAAAAATGCTAATGTAATAATCGGCTATAGAAATGGTAATCAGATTTGCTACAAAATAGAAAATCCAAAAGTAATTAAAATAATAAAACAAATGGTCTAATTTTGGATTTTAACATTACATTTTTAAATTACATTTTTTGAGATAAAAATATTGCTTCCCTTAAATATTTTTAAACGTGGAAATATGCATCTTAAATGGGTTTCCGACAAGTGGGAAATTTTTAAATAAAACCTCTTCAAATGTAATGGTTCTTATCTTTTTTTATCCTTTGTTAAACCTAAACAGCGTGCGAGATTGAGGGTAAAATACAGAGAATAAAAGGGAAAAAGGATAATTCTAAGGATAAGAAAAGGATAAAAAGGATAATTTTACCACTACATTTCTTTAGACATGGGAAGAGGCAACAAACCCCAATAATACCAACCATTTTCCAAAATACTAACCATTACATAACTTTAATTTTATCCTTCTACTTATAATTATTACAGATGTCTTGTTTGTTTCTGATTGGTTCTACAATATTCATAACTTTATCCTTTCTTCTGTTCAAATTAATTATTTAACAGCAAGAAGGATAATCTCAATATCATTGACCTTGTGATTTTACACTTGTCTATATAATTTTATATATTAAAATATTTAGTAAATATTGATAAGGGTATAAAATTATGACGTTTGGAATAGAAATTTTTATAACTGAAATCATTGGTATCATTGCGTTTGCAATTTCTGGCGCAATTGTTGGAATTAAAAAGCATTTCGATATTTTTGGCATAATCGTTTTAGGTGTAATCACTGCCGTTGGCGGTGGGGCATTACGGGACATTACGTTAGGAATTATTCCACCTACAATGTTTAAAAACCCAATCTACGTAGTTGTTGCATTTATGACATCTTGTGTAACCTTTGGAGCTGCCGCAATTGTAAGGGCAAAATTCAATAAAAACAAGCAATTTTTTGTAGAAGTCGTAAACTTCTTTGATGCTATTGGTTTAGGCGTTTTTGCCGTAACAGGTACAAACACTGCCATAGTTAACGGATTTGAACACAACGCATTTTTAGCTATCTTCGTTGGCGTAATCACAGGTATTGGCGGTGGCATGGTCAGAGACGTGCTTGCAGGAAAGGTTCCATTTGTTCTATTCAAGGATATTTACGCTTCTGCTGCAATCGTTGGTGCTGGAATTTATTATTTTATGTATACAAATCATTGCAGTCGTATTTGGTCTGTTGTATTAGCTATCGTACTTACAATTATCATAAGAATATTAGCTTCATACTACCACCTAGGATTACCAAAACTTCCTCGCATTGAATTTAAAGATAAAGACGACTAACAAACTACCCAATAGTATAATAAAAATTTTCACCCAAAAGAGTTATAATATAATTGGATAGCTAACGTTCGTTTTTCTAATACCCAATAAGATATGAGGAGGATGAGATATGCCAGATATACCCAAACCACTGATAGTTATAACAGTAGTCGCAATCCTTTGGTTTGCAGTAAATCAAACAGTAACCTTCGTTGGCAAAGTAAACACAACCGTTGGCAAGGTTCATAAAAGTAATGAAATTCAACAACAAAATTTCCAACAAACAATGTCTCAAGATTTTAGGAGAAGTCAAAAAGAATAAAAAAATGCGCATGGGCAAAGCCCATGCGCATTTTTTAACTAATCTTCATCAATAAACATTTTTTCATCAGATAGAACTTTCTCCATATTTATTAAAAGTTGAATATCATTTCCTCTAATAATTTCAGAAGAAATAAATGTATCATCAATGCTTGTTTTTTTATTATAAATCAATTCTTCTGGAATATCCGCAATTTCAAAGATTTCATCTACAAGAAATCCAATTTTATATTGTTCTGAATCAATAATAATAACTTTCGGTTTTTGAGAGTAATTTGTATGAGAAAGATTTAAGATTTTTTTGAAGTTTATAACTGTAATAAAATCACCTCTAACAGTCATCAGACCCTCTATATAGTCAGGTGAACAAGGTAATTGAATAATATTCATCTTGTTTGTAACTTCTTTTACATATTTAAGATTTATACAATAAGAGGTTTCGTTAAGAGCAAAAGTTACAAACTTGTCATTTACAAAAGCGGTTTGTGCAACAGAGTTATCCAATTTTGTAATCAAATATTTTGCACGCATATTAAAAACTTCTAGTGATTTTTCATCGGTAGGAAACAAACTTTTTATATCCACATCAGATTTTGTTTCAACACCTTGTCTAAGTAGTTGTTCTAGTGCATACATGTTCAAAATTGAAACAGTTTGTTCTTCAATATGATACAAAGAATCAATAATTCTATTTTCAGAAACAAACGGTAAGCGTTCAATTTTAGAATTTTCAAAATCAATAATATTTTCGATATTATCAGCAATTATTCCGAAAATAGATTCGTCAGTTTTTACAATGATAAGTTTGTTATCAACTGAATATTTTGTGACATTAACATCAAGATAAAATCTTATGTCTAAAATATTTATATTGATATTATTAAACTTTAACACACCGATAATATTATTCGGAAGTTTCTGCGGATAATCTAGCGCAGGAAGTTTCATAACTTCAACCACATTTTTCAAAGGGATAGCATATTTGTTATCACTCAATGTAAAATAAAGATTTTGTTGAACTTCAAAGGTATTGTTATTTAACGTTTGCAAGCTGTTCTTCATAAATTACAACCTTGTTTCTACCTGTTTGTTTTGCGTGATATAATGCTTTATCTGCGACTTCAACCAATTCAGATGCATTATAGTAAGCATCTTCCATTTCTGCAATACCAACACTTACAGTTAAAGAAATATCTATTCCATTGAAAGAGAATTTGTGTTGAGCAATTTTTTCACGCAATCTTTCTACCGGAATTTCTGCATTATCGGCTGAAGTTTCAGGCAAGATAATACCAATTTCCTCCCCACCGTAACGATAAATCATATCGGTTTTTCTGAAGGACTGTTTCATTAAATTTGAAACCTCTTTCAAAACGTAATCACCGTATTGGTGCCCATAGTTATCGTTTACCGATTTAAAGAAGTCAATATCAAGAATCGCAAAACTTAATGGGTTTTTATAACGTTTTGCACGCAAAAATTCACGTTCAATATTGTATTCAAAGTGACGTCTATTATACAAACCTGTCAAGCCGTCGGTTACAGACAATAATTCGACTTCAGAATACAAAGATTTCATTTTCATCAAAGCTAAAAGTTCATTTTTCATCAAATCATAGAATTGAATTTGAGTGTAATCAACTTCATCTTTTGAAAAGAACGCAATACCACCCAACAATTTATTCTCAAAGGTTAGAGGCAAAATATAGTTTGATTTAAAAACTGAAGGTGAAATCAAATTATTATCAGTTCTTTCTGGATTTGTACGAGCAATCTCGTGCAAAAAGTCATTTGTATTAAACGCTTTCATATTAGGCATTTGAGTAAAAAAATCACGTTTCAATTTTTCAATTACAAATGAAGAAACACTTGAACTATTTACATCAAAATACAAAATATTTTTTGCATTATCATCTGGGCATTTAAAGAATAATGCCGAAATATCATAATCAATAAAGGTAGACAAAAGCTCTAATGTTTTGTCTACAAGGACTTTTTCATGTGTATAATATTCACCAAGATTTCTGAACTCATTTAAGAATAAAGATTGCATCAATAATTTGTTCAAAATTCTGTTAATTTGCTCGTTTACTGAAATATCGTCTACTTTGTGATTTGAAATAACGGTTTTATCTTCGTTTGAAAGTTCACTATCCTTTAGAACCTCTAAAGTTTTTTGCATAATTTCTTCAAACTCTGCAGTTTTTGAGATAAACGCTTGTGCACCAGCTTTTTTACCCCAGAATTTGTCTACATTTTTGTCTAAAACTGTCAAAAGGATTATCGGAATATTTTTTGTAATAGCATTGTTTTTCAACAAACGACAAAATTGATAACCGTCCAAATCAGGCATAATAATATCAGACAAGATAATATCCGGTACAAAAGTAAAGATTTTATGATAACCTTCAAGCGCATTTTGAGCTGTTTCCACCTCAAAATCACATTTTGTAAATCGCACTCTCATAACATCTAATTGAGTTTTGCTATCATCTATAAGTAAAACTTTATTTTTCATCGTCAAATAATCCTTATTTGTAATATAATTATACTATAAATATTTATATAGCAAGGAGTCCTTTATGTTCAATAAATTCAATTTTACTATCTTGGAAAAGATGTTTATAAAATATACCATTGAAACCTTCTTAATTTTAGCTGACTTTGGTCTATTTTCATTAATTTTAACGTTTAATATTCCAATGGCAAGAGCCTTCGCATTTATTTCTATTATGCTTATTTTAAACGTTTTTGTATATTACCTGCTTAGACTATGGATTGACAAAACAATAAGACGAGATCTTACAACAAAAATTAAAGATATCAGTCAATTGAAAACAGTTTTAGAAGATTTGATTGCAAAACACAGAAAAACTCTTGATTTATACTTAAAAACAACTCAAGACTGTGTTGCAAATTTTGAAACAATTAAGGAAGCAAACGTTAGAACAAAACAAATTTCTCAAATTCTTTCTTCTCAAGTTGAAAAATCAGTCAATGCAACAAAAAAAGAACATGATGCAATGGTTGAAAACTCTGAAAAGTTAGACTTTTTAAAACAACGTATTCAAATTATTGCAGATTTAATTTTAGACCTTTCTGAATACAATCAGCAAATTGGTTCAAACGTAGGTTTGGTTGAAGATATTGCTGAGCAAACAAATATGTTGGCCTTAAATGCCGCAGTAGAAGCCGCTAGAGCTGGTGAACATGGTAAAGGTTTCGCAGTTGTTGCAAGTGAAATTAGAAAACTTGCTGACGAATCAAAACAAGCTACCACAAAAATTTCTTCATTAATTAATGATATTCAAAATGTTACTAATTCTACAGTTATGGCAACAGAAGAAGGTACAAAAGAAATTGAACAAGTTGTTAAAACTTCTAGTTTTACAAAATCTAACCTTGAAGAAATTACAAGCGGTGTAAAATCAATTTCTGAAAATGTTTCAAGAATTACAGCAGATACACAAAGTGCATTTTCTGCTGAATTTAACTCTACAATTTTAGAATTTAGCGATGAAATCGGCAATTTCTTACAAGAATTAGAAAAATGTGTTGGTCAAATTGACGAAATGACAACAGTTTACAACGAAGAATCATCTGCAAAAATGTAAGGTTAGAAAATGGAATTTCAAAACGACGAGTTGATAGAAATTTTAAATATTTTTCGTGTTGAATCCGAAGAAATCGTTACTCGTTTAAACGATAACCTTATGGCGCTTGAAAAATCGCCGACAAACAAGGATTTAATTATCCTTCTATTTAGAGATGCTCATAGTTTGAAGGGTGCTTCTAGAATGATTGGGTTCACAGCAACCCAAAACCTTGCACACAAATTAGAGGATACCTTAGGTTTAGCTAAAGAAGACAAACTTGCAATAACTCCTCAAATCGCCGATGTTATGTATAAAACAGTCGATTTAATTTCAAAAATTATTGAGCAATCTATTGAAACAGGCAAAGAAAAATTTAGTCCCTCAGAAGTCGATACCCAAACAAAAGAGCTTGAAAATATTCAAAATCTACAAAAAACTAAAGAACCTACAATTGAAGTTAAAGAAGCTAACCCAAATATTGAAGCACCTCAAAGACGTAGGTCGGACAAGCCAAAAGAGTTCAGCAGAGCTAATTTGATAAAATATTATCATCACTATAATTCAACTATTATAAAAACTCTAAAATGCGTTATAAAATTGTCTGAAAAGATTGAAAACAACTCTATCAAAGAGCTTTTAAGCCTTGTTACAGAATTACTTGGCTATTTTGAACAGATTAATCATTACGACATCAAATCAACACTTGAAACTATCAAACTTAAACTTGATATCATTGAGAAATGCAATACTGAACTTACGTTAGAAGAAGTCGCAGAAATTCAACAAGCAATGGACAACATTATCAATCAGCTTACAAATTTGTGCGAAATTAACAATCTTGAAACGATTGATTACTATGGCTATGCGTTTGGTGACGAGGAATACGAAGTTCCAGAAATTGCAGAAGAAGAAAACAACGTTATAGAACCTGAAATTATTCTTGATGAAGAAATCATTAGTCCTAAAATTATTTCAAACTTCAATATTGAAGATATTTTAGGCAAAATTAAAACACTTGAAACTTCATCTGAAACTTATGAGGATTTAGAAAAAACTTTCAAAGGTTTAAAAGAAAGCAACCCAAAATCAGAAATCACACCGGTTTTAGACAAAATTTTATCAATTATTGAATTCACAAAAAAACTAGACATAACACTTGATGAATCCGTAATTGAAATTCTTTCAAACGCAACAAGATTTTGTTATGCAACAATCAACGGTGAACGGTCTCAAGATGACAGCGCCCTTTTAGCACAACAACTAACTGTTGCAAGACAATTAGTAGAGCTTGCCAATCCGCAAACAACAGCCGAAATAGTCCCAGCGCAACAACTTGATGAACCTAGCCAAACAGAACAAAAGCCTCGCAATTTTTCAAAAATGAAAGATTTTACAAAGATTTTTGACACAGGTGAAATCAAAACGCTTCATGTAGAATCTTCAAAACTTGATGCAATGGTAAGTCAAATCGGTGAGCTTATTGCAACAAAAATCAAAACAACAAAACAATTGGGCGAATTAAACAATCTAAATGACAAGTTAGAGGATTGGCAAAAGGATTTTTCAAAATTAATTCGCCACATGAAAAGTTATGACAAACGTTTTTCAAAACAAGACAGCGAAACTGATACTTCTTCTATCATTTTTATAAAGCAAATGCTAAATACACTTACCGAGCAAAGCAAAAAGTTAAATTCGATTGCCTCTGGTATTGCACAAACTCAACGTTCTAACATTGAAGATGATATGAAAATGCGTATCTTAATCGACGATTTTGACGGAATGATTAAAAACATTCGTGTATTACCGCTTGCAACAGTATTCCACCTATTCGGCAGAATGGTTCGAGATATTGCTCACGAAAGAGGAAAAGAGGTTGAATTAACAATCACAGGTAGTGAAACCAGCGTTGATAAAAAGATTATTGAAGAAATCAAAAATCCTTTAATCCACATTATTAGAAACTCTATTGATCATGGTATTGAAACTCCAGAACGTAGACGAGAATTGGGTAAAAACCCAACAGGTCACATTCAAATTAATGCAAAACATCTAGACAACAAGATTTTGATTGAAGTTATCGACGACGGTCAAGGGTTCAACATTGAAAAAATTAAGGAAAAGGCTCTAAATAAAGGCTTTTTAACAGCGGAAGAAATTAGCGATATGAGTGATGAAGAAATTATGAATATCGTATTCTATCCAGGGTTTACAACAGGCGACGAGGTTACAAGCATATCTGGACGTGGTATCGGTATGGACGTTGTAAAATCTAAAATTGCGCAACTTAATGGTACTGTAAAAGTTGTTTCTGAATTCAATGTTGGTAGCAAAATTCAAATTGAATTACCTGTAACAATGGCGACACTTACAGCCTTCTTAATTCAATCGGCTAATCAAACCTTTGCGCTTCCAATGTCAGTTATTAACACTGTAGTTTGTAGAAGTGACAAAGAAATTTACCGCACACACGAAAGTTTGACCATTTTGCACAACGGAAAAAATATTCCTGTATACAATCTTGCATATCTTCTAAACCTTAAAGGCTTTCAAGAAGAAAGCGATATGAAAACAATAATCATTATTGAAACAAACAACAAAGTTATTGGTATTATCGTAAATAAGTTGCTTGGCGAACAAGAAATTCTACACAAAAAATTGTCACCACCATTATACAGAATTAAAAATATTTCAGGGGTTACAACCCTTGCAACAGGAGAAACCTGTTTAATTTTAAATGCAATTGATTTAATCAAAAATTCAACGCTACAAAACGCTAAAAAATTATCAATGACTCAACCAAAAGTGGCTACAATTGAAGAAAAGAAGTCTAAGTTAAACCAAAAGAACATTTTGGTTATTGACGATTCAATAACCACAAGAACACTAGAAAAAAATATTCTTTCAAGCGCAGGTTTCAATGTAATTACGGCAAATAACCCAATTGATGCGTTAAAGAAAATAAACGAAATTCATTTTGACATAATCCTTACAGATATTGAAATGCCTGAAATGTCTGGACTAGAATTTCTATCACAAATGAAAACTAACGAACTTTATGCAGATGTTCCAATAGTCGTAATGAGTTCTCTTGGTGACGAAAGTCAAAAACGAAAAGCTCACTCTCTAGGCGCTGAAAAATATGTTGTAAAAGGAGAATTCAATCAAAAAGCCTTTGTTGATATGGTTTCAAATATATTGTTAAAATATTCAGATTAAGATAAAAGATGCGGTCGGCTTTGTAAAACAAAGCCGACCGCATTTTTTTATTAAAATCTAACCTTCCATAGGTGCAACATAATCAGGTTTTTCCTCAGGTTTTAGAGGTCTAATCATTACAACATAACGCATGTTCAATTGTAAGAAATCAAACTTTTCTGTTTCACCTTGTCTATTTTTATATGTAACTTCGCAATCTTTTACTGCAATAAAGTTTTTATTTGCTTTGTTTAATAAATCACTTAAAAAACGATTTTTCTTAGAAAAACCAATATTAAAAACCGTACCTTTAACTTCATAGTCTTCAGTAACGATTAAAACATCTTCTTTACTTGCTGAACCAATTCCGAACATATATCGCTCCTTTTTGCATAATCCAATTTGCTATTAGTATATTAATACTTTTTTGAACCTTTTCAACCATTCGTTTAGAGGATTTTTTTAGAAGTTTTAAAGGCTAACAATTTTGTTATATTTTGTAAATATTTTTTTCGGTTATAGCAATTTTAAATTTTAGAGTCGTTTCTCATGGCATAGTAAATAGAAAGGAAAAAATTTATTATGCCTATTCAAGCAGTTACTCCACGAGTAACGCCACGTGTTGCTACACAAAAAGTGCAAACACAAGCGCTTAATCCGCTAGGTACTCCTGTAAAAAAACAAGCACCACAAGTTCAAAAACAAGAATTTAATTGGTTACCTGATATTTTTAAATCCGAAGTTTCTAAGCAAATGGACGAAGTTAAGGCTATCAAGAATAATCAAGGGTTTCAACGATACGACAAGGAAGACCAAAAAGAAATAAAAAAATATTTGAAAAAAGGCGAACTTGATGTTGATACAGTAAAAACTTTTGCTCAAACTAATTTAACGATAAAAGGTATGAGCGAGGCTTACGAGTTTTCTAAAACAACTAAAAATCCAAAAGCTGAACAACAAAATATTTTAAAGGCAGTTGTTGAGTTTGAAAAGCCAGAAATGAAAATGCCTCAACAATACAAAGAATATAGAACTCGACTTGAACGCAATAAAAACTCAACTTATAAAATTGAAAACCATAACGGCTTACACAATGCCGTTTACAAAGCAGGTGGACAAAAACTTAGTGAATCTACGGTAGAAGCCGGACCTTATTATCCGTCACCAAGAAAATCTTCATCTTCTTCTGAGTCAAATAGCACAAATAGTACAACAAATAACAGAGATGATGATTGGTCAAACCCATTGAACCCAATGAGTCCAATAAGTCCACTTAACCCAATGAATTGGTAATAATAAGTTTAATTTATTATCTATAAATATATAGAAGGCGCAAGCATAGCTTGCGCCTTCTTCTTATAATTTATTTTATTTATTCACTAATTGCTTCTTGGCAATCTGGGCAAATACCGTCTGCGTTCAATTCACGATATTTCCAGCAACGGCAACATTTTTCACCGTGTGCTTTTGTAACCCATACTGTGCAACCGTCTTCTGTATATTCATTCAATACGTCTGCTGGTTTTTCATCAGCAACAACGGCTTGAGATGTAATAAAGATGTTGCAAAGTTCGTTTTCACAAGATTTCAACAAGTCTTTGTTTTCGTCATATTTTACATATACTGCAACTTCTAAAGAGCTTCCAACTTTCTTATCTGCTCTTAGAGGTTCAATCGCTTTTGTTACAATTACACGAGTTTTCAAGATTTTTGCAAATTCTTGTTCTAATTCTGGGTTATTCCATTCTGGTTTCATTTCAGGCCAAGAAGAAAGCAAGATACTTTCCAATCCGCCCTTTTGATTTTCTGGAACATTTTGCCAAATGTCTTCTGCTTGGTGAGGCATTACAGGCATAATGATTCTAACTAAGGCTTGTAAGATTTCATACATTACTGTTTGACAAGCTCTGCGTGAAAGTGATTTTTTACCAGAAGTATACAATCTATCTTTTACGATATCCAAGTAGAATGAGCTTAAGTCAACTGCAGCAAAGTTTTGCAAGCATTGGAAGTATTTGTAAAATTCATAACCTTCAAACGCTTCTGTTACATTTTCAATTAATTGGTACAACTTGTGTAATGCAAATTTATCCAAGTCTTTAAGGTCTTTGTAATTTACATAATCTTTTTCTGGATCAAAGTCAAACAAGTTACCCATTAAGAAACGAGCAGTATTTCTTGTTTTCTTAAATATTTCTGCAAGTTGTTTAACGATATTATCACCAATTTTGATATCATTTCTGTAATCAACTGATGCAGCCCAAAGTCTTAAGATATCAGCACCGTAGTTTTTAATAATATCATCTGGTCTAATATAGTTACCTAAAGATTTTGACATTTTTCTTCCGTCTTCACCGAATACGAAACCGTGTGTCAAAACTTGCTTGTAAGGTGCTTTGCCTTGAGTTGCAACTGAGGTTAATAGTGAAGATTGGAACCAACCTCTGTGTTGGTCAGAACCTTCTAAATACATATCAACTGGTGTGTGGTTTAATTCATCAGCACGTTTTTCAACAACAGCTCTCCAAGATACACCTGAGTCAAACCAAACGTCCATAATATCTTTTTCTTTGCGGAAGTGTGTTTTTCCACATTTTGGACAAACAATTCCTTCCGGCATAAGTTCTTTTTCTGAATATTTAACCCACGCATCAGAAGTTTCTTTTTCAAACATTTTTGCTACGTGTTCAATTGTTTCGTCTGTAACAATAACTTCGCCACAATCCTCACAATAGAATACAGGAATTGGAACACCCCAAGCACGTTGACGAGAGATACACCAATCTGTACGACCTTCAACCATGTTTGAAATTCTTGCTTCGCCTGATGCAGGAATGAATTTAACTTTTTTAATTTCTTCTAATGCTTTATCTCTGAATTTATCAACTTTAACAAACCATTGAGGAGTTGCTCTGTAGATTACAGGCTTTTTACATCTCCAACAATGTGGATAACTGTGTTGAATATCCGCAGCCGCAAGTAATGCGCCACAATCTTTTAATTTGTCGATTACAATAGAATTTCCTTTGTAATAAGGAATACCTGCTAAATCGCCAGCTTCTTCAGTCCAAACACCTTTTGAATCAAGTGGTGAATATACGCCGATTTTGTATTTGCAACAAACCTCGTAGTCTTCTAAACCATGTCCAGGAGCTGTGTGAACTGAACCTGTACCAGCATCTAGTGTAACGTGTTCACCGCAAAGAATTGGTGATTTTCTGTCATACATTGGGTGAACAGGAGTTAAGTTTTCTAAGTCTTGACCTTTACAAGTGCCTAGAACTTTAATATCTTCTTCTTTCCAATCAACATCTTTTAAGAAGTTTGCTAACAAGCCTGTTGCTGCGTAGTAAACATCGTTGTTGTATTCAAAGAATGTATATTCAAATCTTGGGTGTACGCTGATTGCTAAGTTTGACGGAATTGTCCATGGAGTTGTTGTCCAAATTACAGCATACATATCTTTGTCTGTATTTAAGAAATCAAATTTTGATTTTAAAGTATTAACGCTTTCATCATCAAACTTAAATCTTACGTAAATTGAAGTTGATGTGTGATCTGCGTATTCAACCTCTGCTTCAGCAAGAGCTGTTTCGCAAGATGCACACCAATAAACAGGTTTCAAACCTTTTTCAATATAGCCTTTTTTGTACATTTCACCAAATACTCTAACTTGTTCAGCTTCGTATTCGCCGTCAATTGTCAAATAAGGGTGCTCCCAGTTGCCTAAAACGCCTAGTCTTTTAAATTCTGATTCTTGACCTTTTAAGCTGTTGTGAGCATATTCACGACATTTTTGTCTTAATTCTGCTGGAGTAACTGCATTACGTCCACCTTCAATATTTTTAACTACTTTATTTTCAATTGGTAAACCATGACCGTCATATCCAGGAACATAAGGTGCATAGTAACCTCTTTGAGATTTATATTTGATTAAAATATCTTTTAAAATTTTGTTCAACGCTGTACCAACGTGAATTTTTTCTGAACTCAAGTATGGAGGACCGTCATGAAGAATAAAACTATTAGCTTTATCTCTGTTTTCAGTCATTTTTTTATACATCTGATGTTCTTCCCAAAACTTTTGAGTTTCAGGTTCTTTTTTGGTTGCGTTTGCACGCATTTCTAATGTGGTTTTTGGTAAATTAAGAGTATCTTTAAACTCTTTTTTTTCGTTCTCTGTCATTTCCAACTTATCCTTCATTTACTAATTGATTATTTTTTTGTTGTTGTCTTTTTGAGCTAAAATATGCTAAAAGTTCTTTACGACGTTTTTCTTTAGAAATATATTTTTGCATTTTTTCGTCGTCAAATTGACCTTCCCAACGGGCAATAACAACTGTTGCGATTGAGTTACCAATCAAGTTTGTTACTGTACGTGCCATGTCTAAAATGTGGTCAATACCTAATAGAATTGCAACACCTACAATTGGGTAGTTAAATGTTGTCAAAGTACCTGCAAGTACGATTAATGATACTCTTGGCACACCTGCGATACCTTTACTAGCAAACATCAACGCTAACATCATAACTAATTGTTGTTCAAAATTCAAGTTAATTCCTACAATTTGTGTAGAAAATAATACTGCAACGGCAACCCCCAAAGTTGAACCGTCAAGGTTAAATGAATAACCAGTTGGCATTACAAACGCTACAATGTTTCTTGGAACACCAAATTTCTCCATAATTTCCATAGATTTTGGCAAGGCAGCTTCTGAACTTGAAGTTGTAAATGCTAATAAAATTTGGTCTTTCAATGCACCCATAAGTTTCCAAAATGGAACTCTTACAATTGAGCATACACCGTGTAAAACTAAACCGATAAATATTGCTAACGCTGCGTATAAGCAGAAAATTACTTTACCATAACTTTTTAATACTCCAATACCGTTTGAGCCGATAGCAGAAGCAACCGCACCCAAAATACCCACAGGAGCGAAGTACATAACATATTCTGTAAATTTAAACATTATTTTTGCAGTTGAATTTAAGACATCTAAAACAGGTTTTGCAGCCTTACCAACTGCACAAATTGCAACTGCGAAGAATAGAGAAAAGATTACTATTTGAAGTAAGTTACCGTCTGCCATTGCCTTAACAACAGAAGTTGGGAACATACCGATAATCATTCCGCTCAAAGAATTATTTGTATTAATTGTTGCCAAGTGTTGAGCCGCTTGCATATCATGAGCACTTGCATTAACACCTACACCAACACCTGGTTGAACTAAGTTACCCATTGCTAAACCAATTAACAAGGCAATTGTTGTAACTATCTCAAAGTAAATTATAGTTTTTAAACCGATTTTACCCAAACTTTTGATATCACCATGTCCTGCAATACCAACAACCAATGTGGAGAACAATAATGGTGCAATAATCATCTTAATCATATTTAAAAAGATTTTTGCCAATGGGTCTAATTTAACTGCAAATGATGGAAATAACCAACCGATAAATACGCCTAAAATTAATGCGCCAAAAATAAATGATGTCAGCTTGGAAGTTTTCAAAATAATTCCCCTATTCTAATGTACCTATTGTGTATATTATATTATAAACATGCATAAACTAATAATATCTTGATATCATCTTAATATGAATGTAAAGATAACACTTATTTTTAAATTTGAGCCTATAAAAGTTAATACAAAATTTAAATATTTTAATTAACAACACAAAAAAAGGTTAAAGACAAAAATGCCTTTAACCTTTTTAATGTTTATAACTTATTGAGTTATGAATTAGTCATCAGCGTGACCAGCTGTTCCTAATACATCTCTCATTTTATGCATAACCATTTCTTTAACTGCTGTTCTACCAGGTCCCATGTATTCACGAGGGTCGAATTTTTCAGGGTGTTCAATGAAGAATTCTCTGATAGTTGAAGTCATAGCTAAACGTAAGTCTGTATCAATGTTGATTTTAGCTACACCGTGTTTAGAAGCATAGTTTAACATGTCTTCTGGAACACCTTGTGCATCTGGTAAGTTACCACCAAATTTGTTACATTTTTCTACGAATTCTTTTGGTACTGATGATGAACCGTGAAGAACGATTGGATAATCACCAAAACCAGCTTCTTTTAATGCATCTTTAATTTCTTTTAATCTGTCGAAGTCTAATTTTGCTTCACCTTTGAATTTGTAAGCACCGTGTGAAGTACCAATAGCAATTGCTAATGAATCACAACCTGTTTGTTTAACAAATTCAACTGCTTCGTGAACATTTGTATATTTAGCATCTTTATCTGATACATTAACATCATCTTCAACACCAGCTAATTTACCAAGTTCAGCTTCTACAGAAACTCCTCTTTCGTGAGCGTATTCAACAACTTTCTTAGTTACTGCTACGTTTTCTTCGAATGGGAATCTTGAACCGTCAATCATTACTGATGAGAAACCGCCGTCGATACAAGCTTTACAAATTTCAAAGTCAGCACCGTGATCTAAGTGTAATGCGATAGGTACTGTTGTTGTAGCTAAAGCTGCTTCAACTAATTTGATTAAGTATGTTTGGTTAGCGTATTTTCTAGCACCTGCTGAAACTTGTAAAATGATTGGTGAACGAGTTTCTTCAGCTGCTTCTGCAATACCTTGTAAAATTTCCATGTTGTTAACATTGTAAGCACCAATAGCGTAACCGCCAGCTAATGCTTTTTTGAACATTTCTTCTGTTCCTACTAATTTTCTTTCACTCATTTGAGTTCTCCTTTTGTTTGTAAAAGTATATCTACGCCATAATTGTATTACAAAAAATTATTTATGCAATATTTTAACAAAATAAGCTCCTAGTCAAACAACAAAAATATTTCGCATACTTCATAAAAAAAAATCCTCTAAACGAATGATGCCACTTTACAGAAATACAATTATGCTATAAACGGGAAAGTAATAAGTTAAAACCCAAAAAGGGACTTACGGGGAATGACAGAAGCGTTAAGTACAAGTACAAAAAAATTATTGGCTGAATTCAGCTGGTTTGATAGTGCATTCAACAATGCACTACAAAGCGCATCTGACGATTTTCTTTTAGGTGGGTTACACTTCAAACTTGTTTCTGTCAGTCAAAATATGAACACTCTTTTCCAAGATGATAGTTATTTTGTTACCAAAATTAAGGTTGATGCTAAAAACGAAGTTTACATCAGAAGCTCTGACAAAGCCGTTAGGGTAATTTTAGAACGAAGTTTAGGACCTTCTAAAAAAGCGTTTCAAATCAATCAAATTACAGAACTTGAAGCAAAATTAATAACGGCTTACAATGATAATTTATATAATTTTATAAGCTCTAACTTTATACCACAACAATATGATGGCACAGTAAAGAAATTCGACACCGTACATTTAACCTTCATAATTAAAGACAACGAATCTGGAAGATGTGGTAAAATTATCGTTTCATTCCCAAACACTTTAATTTCGCCACAAGAAATTCAGCTAGGAGAACAGAAATTCTCTAATGACTCTTTCTTGGGTAGTTTAGTAGAGGTCAACATCTCTGTTGGCACAACAAGTTTTACAGTAAAAGATTTAAAATCCTTAGAAGTCGAAGACATTGTAGTTTTAGACAATAGCAACATTCAGCTTATGAATTTGCGATATATGGGCTACTCCAAAGATTTTAGAATAGCCCCTAACCCAGCATTAATTATATCAGTAGATAACGGAGGAGAAGAAGAAATGGCTTCAAACATGCCACCAGCAAACCTTTGGGACAGTATTCAGGTGGAAATGGGCGCAGAATTCGACAAAGTGAAAATTTCTTTGGGCGAATTAAAAAATATCGAAGACGGTTTGGTTGTAGATATCGGCTCTGTTTACAACAACAACATTACGCTAAAAGTTGAAGAAAAAACAATTGCAACAGGCGAACTTGTTATCGTAAACGACCGCTATGGCGTAAAAATTAACCACATTTTCGCTGATGCACCGTCTGCACCAGCACCTCAACCAATGCCAGAAATGCAACAAGAATTGCCAATTCCTGACAGCGATGTTGAAATGCATCAAGATGAAATGGCTGGCGAACCTATGCAAGAAATGGGCGATATGCCTGAAGATGGTCAAGGCGATGAGGATTTCGATTACAGCGATTTTGAACTTGATGACGAAGATATCTAGTAGATAAGGGCATTGGGGGCTCAATGTCACCCTGAATTTATTTCAGGGTCGCAATATTTGTGAGATTCTGTCATACAAGTTCAGAACGACAGAACATTGAAATTAAATAAAAAATCATTAAAGGATTAAATAACAAATGGGACACTACATTTTAAATTTCACAGTATACACAATGGCTATGATAGGGCTAATCTGTTTCGCTCTATTTGCATATAAAAAGTTTGCAATAACAAACTTTACAGGCAACAAAAAAGGTTTGTTATCAATCGAAGACGGTTTAGGCTTGTCTTCAAGAAAAACTCTGTACATAATAAAAGCTGGCAACGAACGCTTTTTGATTGTAGCAGATTTAGAAAGAACAACTTTAATTTCTAAATTAGATTCTAACAACTTAGTTACAAATGATACTAATGAATTAGATGAAATTGATAAAGCTAATTTAGAAGAACAAGGCGTAAATTATTAATAGGTTAAAAAGAAGGTAGAAATAGTATGTCAGACATTTTTAAGGATATAAATCCCGTTATACAAATGCTTTTAGTAATGTCAATGTTTTCGATATTACCGTTTGTATTCGCTTGCATGACAAGTTTTTTAAGATTTATCATTGTATTTTCAATGCTAAAAACTGCGATGGGTACACAATCTGTTCCACCGTCAATTGTAATCATCGGTTTATCTATGATTTTGACGTTCTACACTATGGGACCAGTATTCCAACAATGTTATGAACAAGGTCAAGCTCCTTACAAGCAAACAAAGAACTTAATCGTAGCAATAGAAAAAGGTTCTAAACCATTGAAAGAATTTATGCTAAAACAAACCCGTGAAACGGATTTGGCATTCTTTATAGAGCTTTCTGGCAATGATAGACCAGAAAGTCCAGATGAAATTACAATTTGGCAAGTTGCTCCAGCTTACATTATCAGCGAATTAAAAACAGCTTTTGAAATTGGTTTCATCGTATTCGTACCATTTATTGTATTAGACTTGGTTGTAGCAAACATCTTATTAGCACTAGGTATGTTCATGTTATCACCAACAATCATTTCTTTACCATTCAAACTGCTTATATTTATTGCGGTTGACGGTTGGGCATTGATTGTTCAGGGTCTGGTACAAAGTTATAACTAAAAGAGGTAAAAACTATGGAAATGTTAATGGAATATATGGCAAGAGGTTTTGTCGTAATGCTTTCAATCTCAATGCCTTGCGTACTTGTAGCTGCTGGTATCGGTCTTGTTGTCGGTATTTTGCAAGCCGTAACTCAAGTTCAAGAACAAACTATTGCTGCAGCTCCTAAAATTTTGGCTGTATTCCTTGTAATTGTAATCGGTGGTGTTGGATTTGTTAGAATTTTATCAAATCTATTCACAGACGGCATGGCTTTGGCGTTTAACGTCGTACCTAAAAACGACACTTACGTTTTGCCTGCTGATTATTACAAATACACAAGACCTTTTGCAAATGAAATGCAAGATCAATTTAAAAAGCCAGATAAAGACGAATTTAAGCGTATGACTAGCGGAAAACCAGGTTATAACAGACATGGCAAAGACCAATTTAAGCGTTATGACAAGGCATCTGGTGTTATGGAACCAAAAACTGATTTTATGGAAACACAAAAAATTATGAATAGGTACAATAATCAATAAATATGGAAGGCTTCATCATACAACTTAACTCTTTGATTCCTGGATTCATCGCAAATATGTGCGCTGGACTAGTTATCTTTGCAAGAATGTTGGGTTTTGTAAGATTTGCACCTGTTTTAAACAGAAAGGAAATTCCAGGTTTAGTAAAATTAGGGTTATCCTTCCTTTTGACACTAATTTTCTTACCTTTAGTAAATGCACAAGGTCAACCTGCGCATGGGGATTTACTTTTAGCACTACTCCTAAACGCTGCTGCAGGTATGATTATTGGCTACATGGCTCAATTAATCCTTGCCGCCATTGAAGCAGGTGGCGATATGATTAACATGCAAATGGGGTTATCTTCAGCAATGGTTTTAGACCCTACAACTTCAAGCCAAGTTTCTATTTTAGGCAGATTTTTCGGCGTTTTAGGCATTGTAATTTTTTTACAAATAGGCGGTGCTTATTGGTTATTTCAAGCAATAGATAGAAGTTTTGAAATCTTTCCGATTTACGCAAGCACAATTCCGTTGAATAAACTTGTAAATATGGATTATTTAATAAGTTTATCCTCAAATGTTTTATACATGGGGCTTCAAATTGCGTCCCCTGTACTGTTGGCAACTTTAGGACAAGATATTATCTTGGGTGTAATTTCTAAAACAGCTCCACAAGTAAACGTATTCCAATTGTCCTTCCTTTTCAAACCCGTTTTTGGTGCGGCTATTCTAATGTGGATTTTGCCAATGCTTATAAATGTTATTTCAGATTACTTTAATACTTTCTCACATATTATTTAAAACTGCGAAGCGCCGATTGCAAATGCAATCGGCGCTTCGTTTTAGAAACACAGGCGGGCAGTGCATGGTTGCCCGCCTGAAACAATCATCTGCGTGCAGGGACTGCAGCTGAGATAACTTTCTTCATATTTCCATTGATTATTGTTGTTGTTTTAGCTTGAGAGTGAGTTGGTCTTTGTTGAATATATGATTCTACGTTTGATGATTGTTGTACATGAACGGTTCTTTGAACTTGTTGTGGTTGGTTCAAAGATTGTTGAAAAGTTTGTTGTTGAACTTGTCTATATGGATTTTGAGAAGGTTGTGGAGCAACCATAGTTTGTTTTTGTGAAGCATACGCTTGTTTTGCAGCGTATTCACGTTGTTGTTGCGCAAAATATTGAGACAAAGACATTTTTTGTTGTGGTTGTGGTTGAACTTGTTGTTGAGCATAGGCTTGAGCGTATGCTTGATGATATACTTGCGGTTGCGGAGTATGAACAGGTGCTTGCATGTGTGCTGGTGGATTGTTAAAACTTACACCTGCAATTTTACGTTGCAAATCGCATAATCCTAAACATACTGAATCGTTGTTAAAAAAGTTTCTTAAAAATTGTTCCATAATCTCATCCTCATTTTCTTTATTGCTTATGTAATATCCTATGCTCTCTTTTTAATGATGTTTTTTTTAAAGTCAACATTTTGTCAAAATTAATCTTTAATCTTATTTACATTTTTACGATTATTTTGTAGAATAGGTTTAATGATATTTTGTATTAAGTCAACACAAAGGATAAGGAGAAAATAATTATGGCAAAAATTACAAAAGATATGGGTATTATGGAAATCGTACAAAACCACCCTGAAACAGTTGAAGTATTCCAAAAATTCGGTATGGGTTGTATCGGTTGTGCAGCAGCTCACTTTGAAAACCTAGAAGCTGGCGCTAAAGTTCACGGTATCGACATCGAAGCAATGGTTGATGCTATGAACGAATTAGTAGGAGATGACGAATAGATGACTCTTTGGCAATTTTGGACTTGCGTCGGGGTTATAACACTTATTTTAGAAATGTTTATGCCTTTTACATTCTTTTTAAGTATGTCAGTTGGAGCATTTATTACCGCAATTGTAGCTGTTTGGGTTGTTTCTAAAGTAGTGTTAGTGCCATTGTTTGCCGTTTGTTCACTTGTTTCGCTTTTAATTTTCAGACCACTTTTAGCTAAAAATCAAAAAGCCACAAAAGAACAAGAAACAGGAATGGAAGGTCAATATATCGGCAAAACTGCAAAAGCTATAAAAACAATTAACAAGAACGAAGGAGCTATTTCAATTTATGGCGAACGCTGGGAAGCTCGAGCATTAAACGACAACGAAATTCCAGAAGGTTCTGAAGTTGAAATCGTTAAAAATGATAGTTTAACTATGTTTGTTAAACAAAAATAAGGAGAAAAAATGGATATTTTATTAATTTTAGTAATAGTTTTGGCAATTGCTTATATCAAATTCGGTGTAATCATTGTTAAACAAATGGAAGAAGTTATCATTGAGCGTTTAGGTAAATATCACAAGACCTTAACACCAGGGTTAAACTTTATTATTC
The DNA here is from genome assembly GCA_003258725.1 of Candidatus Melainabacteria bacterium. Taxonomy (GTDB): domain Bacteria; phylum Cyanobacteriota; class Vampirovibrionia; order Gastranaerophilales; family Gastranaerophilaceae; genus UBA6984. The sequence continues at coordinate 245,117 of QHMG01000004.1, read as the reverse complement.
CATTCATTGATGCCCCTTGCGGAATTGAATGGAAAGAAAGACAAAAAGGCTTAGATGGTCAAGTTTATACTTACAACAAAATTTTAAAAAGCATTAACAAACGTGAAACAGTTTATGACTTTCCAAGACAAAATGTAATCACAAAAGATAATGTTACAATCAGCATTAACGCTTTATTATACTTTCAAATCGTTGATGCGAAATCAGCAGTTTACGAAATTTCAAACTTGTTAGATGCAATCGAAAAATTGACTCAAACAAACTTGAGACAATTAGTTGGTAAATTAGACTTAGATGAAACTCTTATTTCTCGTGACCAAATTAACCAAGAATTAAGAGAAATCTTAGACGAAGCAACTAACAAATGGGGCGTAAAAGTTAACCGTGTAGAACTTCAAGACATCAACCCGCCTGCTGACATTCAAGCAGCAATGGAAAAACAAATGAAAGCAGAACGTGAAAAACGTGCCGTAATTCTTGAATCTGAAGGTATGAAACAATCTGCAATTCTTCAAGCTCAAGGGGAAAAAGAAGCTGCAATTAACAAAGCAGAAGGTGAAAAACAAGCTGCAATCTTAAGAGCTGACGGTATCGCAAAAGCTCGTGTTCTTGAAGCTGAAGGTGAAAAACAAGCCGTTGAATTAATTATTAATGCAATTGGTGATAAAGGTAAACCAGATCAATACTTAATCGCTATGAAATATCTAGAAACACTAAAAGGTATTGCATCAGGTCAAAACAACAAGGTTGTTTATATGCCTTATGAAGCAACAGGAGTTCTTTCTTCAGTTGACGGCATTAAACAAATGTTCGACCATAATAAATAATTTAATATCTAATTTAAAAAAGATGCGGAGCCGTTTCATTACGGCTTTGCATCTTTTTTTGCAACGAATATCATCAATTTAATGTACATACTTTTTTAAACCTCGTGTTAGAATAAAAAGGTAAGTACATTGAAATTTTATTTAACAGGTGGTTACCTAAATCCTTTTTAAATGGCGGTTCTAACGCCAAGAAAGGGGTGATGCCTATGGTAAAAGCAAAAATGCTAATAATCCTTTTTGTAATATCCTTATTATTTAAAATGGAAAAACTAGCACTTATAATTGCAATCCTAGTGCTAGTTTCATAATCGAAACAGGGTATTAAATATCGGTCAAACCGATAGCCACCTGTTATATTTATATTATAACTTATTTTCAAAAATTTTCAACCCCATGTCCCAGTTCACTATATCTTAATCCATTTTACAATTTTTATTTACTGTGATAAGATTAAGAAAAAAAGGAGAAATTAAAAAATGGCAAGACTTGTAAGACCAACTTGGGCTATCAGATGCACACAATCAGGTTGCAAACAATTATTTGAAGTAGCAGTTTTAGAAGACGGTAAACAACAAGAAGTTGTATGTCCAGCTTGCGGTGAACACTATGTTTACCCTATCCCTAAAGAAACAGAAGGTGAAAACAACTAATTTATAATGTTTTTCCATGGTACAGAAAAACGCTACAATCAATTTAGCGAATATTTAAAAGAAAAATTCGGCGTTAAGGTTTACAAAATAACACTTGACGCCGGTTTTTCGTGTCCAAACAGACAAAACGGTAAACACGGCTGTATTTATTGCGATGACGGGGGAAGTTTTTCTCAATCTCATTCAGCAAATATGTCTATAAAAGAGCAATTAGACTTTGGTGCTCAATACCTTACAGAAAGATTTAAAGCCGTAAAATATATGTCTTATTTTCAGTCTTTTTCTAACACCTATAAGCCTGTTGAAGAATTAAAAACAATTTATGACGCATCTTTAGATCACTCTGACATAGTCGGAATATCTATCGGAACACGTCCTGACTGCGTTGATGAAGAAAAACTTGATTTAATTGCAGGTTACAAAGATAAATATGAAACTTGGATTGAATACGGACTTCAATCTATGCACAACAAAACTCTTGAAAGAATTAATCGTGGTCACGATTTAGATTGTTTTTTAAAAGCGTATAAAATGACAAAAGAACGAGGTATAAACACTTGTGTTCACGTAATTTTCGGCTTATGGGAGACTCACGATGAAATGATGGAAACTATCAAATTGTTAGCTAAATTAAGAGTTGACGGTGTAAAACTTCACATGATTTGCGGACTTCGTGGCACTGAAATCACTCAAATGTACGAACGAGGTGAGTTTAAATTTATGGACGAAATGGAATATGTAAACCTTTGTTGTGATGCTATTGAACTTTTGCCTCCTGAAACAACTTTACATAGAATTGCGGGAAGTGGCTTAAAATCAACTCTTGTTGAACCAAAATGGATTGGCAAAAAGTTTGAATGTTTAAATAAGATTGACGCAGAACTAATTCGTCGAGACTCTTGGCAAGGTTCAAAGTTTGCGGTATAATTTAACTATGGAGAAAAAAGTTATATCAACAAACAGAAAAGCCTTTCACGACTTTCTTATATTTGATAAATTTATTGCCGGTATTGTTCTTGCTGGGACTGAAATTAAGTCTATCAGAAAAGGAGCTGTAAATTTAAAAGACAGCTTTGCAAAAATTGAAAAAGGTGAAATTTTCTTGTACAATTGCCACATATCAAAATACGAGCAAGGTAATAGATATAACCACGAGCCAGAAAGAACTAGAAAACTTCTTTTAAATAAAAAAGAAATTCTAAAGATAGAAATGAAAATCAAAAAAGAAGGTTACACAATAGTACCTTTAGAACTGTTTTTAACAAGAGGTTATGCTAAACTTGAAATTGGTTTAGCAAAAGGTAAAAAACTTTATGACAAACGTGAAGATATAACTAAAAAAACTCAAAATAGAGATATTCAAAGAAAACTTAAAAATTACTAAAAAGGGTTGAAATGTACAGAAAAGAAGATGTTTTAAAAAAATTAAATGAAGATAACTATTATATTGATATAAGAGCATTAGAAAACTTTGTTAAAGATTGGCAAATTGACCCAATTTACGAAGCAAAAGACGGTACTGTTTTCTTTGACGATATCGGAATTTTTAAACTAAAAAAAGGAATCAGTTTAAAATCTCAAGGTTACACAAACGACCAAATTTGTTACCGTATACACAAAACACCTTTGGAAATGCCAGAAAAAGAAGATGAAGAAATTAAATCAACAGCCTTAGAAACAACTCCACAACAAATTCCAGAGGTTAGAAATGTGACCTTAAATGTTACAAATCAAACACTTCAAATGCTTGCAGAAGCGGTTGCAGGAAAAATTACCGACGATATAAAAAATCATATTGACGCATCTCAATTCTCTGAAAAATTAATTGAGGCAGGCGAATACAAAAAAGATAACCAAAAATTGGCACAACAAGTTGAACAATTGTTAGAAGATAATAAAAAATTAGCAAAAAGACTTGAATACCTAGAAGAACGCCAAAAACCTTTGTGGAAAAGAATTTTTGAATAATTATTTTTGTTAAATTTTGTTTTCAAACATGCTTGACAGCGGAAGTTTAGCGGTAAATAATAAGATTACACAAATAGTATTACAGTTAGATAGGTAAATCGCTCACAAAAACCTAAAAAGGTTGCGATTCCTCAAATAGAAAGGGATTTAAAAATGTACGCAATAGTAGAAACAGGCGGAAAACAATACCAAGTAGAAGAAGGTCGTTACTTAGACGTAGAACTACTTGAAGGCGAAAAAGATGACAAAGTTGTATTTGACAAAGTTGTTATGGTAGTTAACGGTAAAAAATCAAAAGTTGGTCAACCATACGTAAAAAATGCAAGTGCTGAAGGCGTTATCATGGGTCATGACAAAGCTAAGAAAGTTATCGTTTACAAACAAAGACCTAAAAAAGGTTACCGTGTAAAACGTGGTCACAGACAACAATACACAAGAGTTATGATTAACAAAATCAGAACAACAGCTTCTAAAAAAGCAGCTGAAACTGCAGAAACAACAGAAGCATAATCATAGAGTTATTACGGTAATATTTAATTAGAAAGTAGGTATAAAATGGCACATAAGAAAGGGATGGGTTCTACCCGTAACGGACGTGATTCCGAAGCTCAACGCTTAGGCGTTAAAAAATTCGGCGGAGAAATGGTTAAAACAGGCAACATCATCGTTCGCCAAAGAGGAACTAAAATCCACCCAGGTAACAACGTTGGTATCGGTTCTGATGATACATTGTTCGCTTTAATCGACGGTCAAGTAAAATTTGAACCTCACAGACGTGACAGAAAACAAGTTAGTGTTTATGCTGTTGAGAGCAAATAATTAACTTCATAGATTTTTAGAGTCGCAGTTGATAAAATCAACTGCGACTCTTTGTTGTTTCGATTATGTTACTAAAATTTAATAAATAGCCCTAAATACAAAAATCCTTTAGAATAAAAAAGGAAAACTATCACAAAATTGAGATTAGGGATAAAAATGAACAAAAATTTATTGAGAAAGGTAATGTTTACCGTCGGTGCGCTATTTATGTTTGCGCCAATGGCAAGTGCAGCCCTGTCTTTTCCTAATATTAATATAGGAATGCAACCTGCTAACACGCCTCAAGACTTTTCAAACGGTATTCAAATCCTTATTTGGTTGACTATTTTAACCTTAGCACCAAGTATCTTTATTATGACAACTGCGTTTGTCCGAATTGCAATCGTTTTGGCTTTAACAAGACAAGCCTTAGGGGCAGGTTCTTTACCTCCAAACCAAGTATTAATCAGTTTAGCGCTTATTTTAACCTTCTTTGTTATGGCTCCAACAATAAACAAAATTAACAAAGAAGCCTTACAACCTTATATGAACAATCAAATTACACAACAAGCAGCTTTGGATAGAGGTATCAAACCTGTTAGGGCGTTTATGTTCGCACAGACTGATGAAAAAGAACTTGCACTATTTGTAAAAATGGCTAAGATTGATAAACCTAGAAACATAGACGATGTTCCAACTTATGTTTTAATTCCGTCGTTTATTATTAGCGAATTAAACACAGCATTTAAGATTGGTTTTGTAATCTTCTTGCCATTCTTGGTAATCGACATCGTAATTTCCAGCGTACTTGTTTCAATGGGTATGATGTTTTTGCCACCAACAACAATCGCACTACCTTTCAAATTGATTATGTTTGTAATGGTTGATGGTTGGTATTTAATCATAAAATCGCTTGTAGAAGGATTTGCAGCTGCAAGTTAGAATTGAGGAAAATTAATGGAACAAGATATAGTTATAACACTTTTACAAAAAATGTTTGTGCTGATTTTGGAAATTTCTACACCAGTTCTACTTGTCGGCATCGTAGTCGGTTTAACAGTTAGTATTTTTCAAACAATCACACAAATTCAAGAATCTACACTTACAATCGTACCAAAAATCATTGCGGGCGTAATTGCATTGATTGTATTAATGCCTTGGATGATGAGTTTGGTAATTCAAACAACAAACGAATTTTTTGATATGATTCCTGGATTAATAAAATAGAGGGTCGCAAGTGGATTTTACTTTATTACAAATTTTCACACCTGCAAATATTATCGTTTTTATGGCGGTTTTCACAAGAATAAGCGGTCTATTGACTTCTGCACCGCTATTTTCAACTTATCCAATCCCTATGCAGATTAAAATTTGGCTTGTTTGCTTTATTGCATTCATAATTTATCCATTTGTACAAGGACATTCTCAATTTATGATACCACATGACATTGCTGGTTTAACCGTTGTAATGATTAAAGAATTCGCAATTGGTTACATCATTGGATTTTGTGCAAACTTGGTTTTCATGGCTGCCGAACTTGGTGCAAATATGTTCTCTATTCAAATGGGTTTGTCTATAAGCCAAGCCTTAAACCCTGCATCAGGCACTACTTCACCTATTATCTCGCAAGCCTTCACAATCCTTTTAACCCTAATCTTTATTAGTTTAAATGCTCATCAATGGTTGTTTTCAGCAGTTTATAGTAGTTTTGCACATGTGCCTATTGGTTATTCCTTCATTTTTGATGGCACTCTTGTTCAAAGAGTAATCTATATGACAGGACAAATGTTTGTAATCGCAATTGGAATTTCAATGCCAATTTTTAGCGTGTTGTTAATCAAGGATATTTTATTGGGTTTTATTTCAAAACTGATGCCACAAATGAACATCTTTATGGTTGCAATGCCTTTAAAAATTTATGTTGGATTGTTATTATGTATGATATTTATGCGCCCTATTGCAGAATATTCTAGAATATTGTTAGAAAAAGTTCTGACGCAGGTCGCAACATTATTTTAAAAGAAAGGATAAAATAGCTTAAAAATGGCAAACGATGCCGCAGATAGAACCGAAGAAGCCACACCCAGACGACGGGAGAAAGAACGTGAAAAGGGTAATGTAGCCAAGAGCAAGGACTTGATGTCATCTGTAACAGTTACAATAAGTCTTGTACTTTTAGGTGCTTTTTCCGGTTGGATGATGAATCGTTTCCAAATACTTATGCATTATTCCTTCACTAACCTAAACCCAAAAGAAATCAATGTTAATGAATTTATTGGATTGTTAGCACCTTATGTAAGAGTAATGGCAGAGGCCGTTTTACCATTTATGGTAGCAACTTTCATTCTTACTGCTGTTTCAATCAGACTTCAAATCGGCAAAATTTTTGCTATTGATAAAATAACCCCAAAATTTGATAACGTTTCACCTAAAAAATGGGTAGACGGTTTAAAGAAATTGTTAAACCCTTTTGAACCTCAAAAAATGGTAGAACTTGCAAAATCAATATTGAAAGTATGTATTGTAGGTGCTTGTGGTTATTCAGTAGTTCATTCTAGATTAGATGAACTTTATGCACTATTGGGTGCAACTCCTGAGGTCGTATTCTCCGTAATTGGTAGCATTTTAGGACAAATGTTTTTGAATATGTGCTTGGCAATGCTTATTATTGGACTTTTAGACTTAAAATTCCAAACTTATCAATTTGAAAAATCTATCAAGATGACTAAGCAAGAAATTAAAGACGAATTCAAAGAAACCGAAGGTGACCCAAAAATTAAGAGCAAAATTAGAGCCATGGGGCAACAACTTTTACAACAACAAATGATGTCTGCTATTCCAACTGCCGATGTGGTTGTAACAAATCCGACACATTACGCAGTTGCGATAAAATATGATAGAACGCAAAAACCAGCACCTTACGTTGTGGCTAAGGGGGTTGATTTTATTGCATTTAAGATTAGAGAAATTGCTCAAAATAATAACATTCCTATCGTAGAAAATAGGCTTGTTGCAAGAACACTCTACCAATTAGTAGAAATAAATGATATAATACCATCAGATATGTTTCAAGCTGTTGCAGAAATTCTTGCGTATGTATACAACAACAGGAAACGCTAATCTTGGGTGAAGGTAAGAGAACAAAAAGATGAACTTTGGAAAACTTTCAAACTTATTGAAGAATAATGACATCTCACTAGCCATTGGCTTGGTGTTCATTGTTTTAATGATGGTTATTCCTCTTCCACCTGCAATGCTGGATATTTTGTTGACTATCAACATTTCACTTTCTGTAATCATCTTGCTAGTTTGTCTTTATACAAAAGAGCCACTTGATTATTCAAGTTTTCCAACAGTATTGTTGATTGCAACCTTGTTTAGATTAGGCTTGAACATCAGTTCTACAAGACTTATTTTGCTTTACGGTGAAGCTGGTAACGTAATTCACTCTTTTGGGGAGTTCGTTGTAGGTGGTAACTATGTTGTAGGTTTTGTAATCTTCGTAATTCTTGTATTGATTAACTTTATGGTAATCACAGGCGGTGCAACTCGTGTAGCTGAAGTAACAGCACGTTTCACTTTGGATAAAATGCCTGGTAAACAATTGAGTATTGATGCCGATTTGAATGCAGGATTGATTTCTGACGAGGAAGCAAAAGCTAGAAGAAAAGCACTTGAACGTGAAACTGATTTTTACGGTACTATGGACGGTGCTTCTAAGTTCGTAAAAGGTGATGCCACAGCTGGTATCTTAATCACTATCATTAACATTATCGGTGGTTTGATTATTGGTATGGTAATGTTGAAAATGGATTTTTCAACAGCCTTAACTACATACACCATATTAACCGTAGGGGACGGTCTTGTTTCACAAGTTCCAGCTCTTTTAATCTCAGTTGCAACAGGTTTGATTGTATCTCGTGCAACAGGTAAAGATGAATCTTTATCTCAAGATATCGGCAAGGAAATGTTCTCTGACCCTAGAGTTTTAGGCGTCGTTTCAGGTTTACTATTAGTTTTAGGTATTATTCCTGGTATGCCGACTATTCCATTTTTGCTTATAAGTATTGGTTTAGGAAGTTGGGCAACACTTAAACACAAAGAAAAACAAGCAAAAATTGCTGCAGAAGCTCAAGCCAAAATTGAAGCTGAAAAAGCTGAAAAATTGGGTAAAAGAAATAAACGTGCGACACGTGAAAGCGTTATGGAATTACTTAATGTTGATACTATTGAAATTGAAGTTGGTTATAGACTTGTACCATTATTGCAAGTTGAAATGGGCGGAGATTTATTAGAACGTATCGCACAAATTAGACGTCAAACCGCTCTTGATATGGGTATTGTATTACCTTCAATTAGAGTTAGAGATAACCTTCAATTGTCACCAAATACTTATCAAATTAAGTTAAAAGGTGTACCTATTGAAGCTGGAGAAGTATATCCAGATAGAAGTTTAGCCATGAACGCAATGGGTGGAGATGATAACCCTAATATTAAAGGTATTAGCGCTGTTGAACCAGCATTTGGTCTACCGGCTTTATGGATTGAAGAAGATCAAAAAGATTTGGCAGAGGCTTATGGTTACACAGTTGTAAGCCCTTCTGCAGTTGTTTCAACTCACTTGACAGAAGTTATCAAGAAAAATGCAGCTGATATCTTAACAAGAAGTGATGTTCAACAATTGGTTGACAATTTGAGAAAAGAAGTTTCAGATTCTTATGTTGATGACTTATTGAAGGATATGACTATTGGTGATATTCAACAAATTCTGCAAAGTCTGTTGCGTGAACGTGTTACAATCCGTGACTTGAAAACTATTCTTGAGACAATCAGCTTGCAATCTAAATTTAGTAAGGATTACAGCTACTTGACAGAACAGGTTCGTCACGCTTTGGCAAGAAGTATTTGTAAACAAAATGTTGCCGACAACGGCGAATTAATGGCAATCATCTTATCTCCAGATGTTGAAAGAACTCTTGCACAAGGTATGTCACCAGACGGAAGAAGTTTGACCGTTGATCCGACATATTCAAAATTATTGTTCAACAGTTTAGACAGCGAAATTCAAAAAGCAATCACAACTTACGGATGCCAACCTGTAATCTTATGTTCGGCTGCAATTAGATTAGCATTTAGAAACTTAATTGAAAATTACTATCCACAATTTACAATTATGTCGTATAATGAAATTAGTTCAAATACTAAAACTAAATCAGTGGGTATTGTAAAAGTTGTAAGAAATTAACACAGAAAGGTTTATATAATGAACGAATTAGTAAAAATCGACCAAGACGTAACAATCGTACCTAGAGACTTTAATTTTACAAACATGGGTTCAGTAACCGAAGTTACACCACAAGGTTTTAGAATGAAAATGAAATACCCTACAAGTGGTATTAAACAAAATTATATTTGCGAATTTTATTCTCACACTCAAAATGGTATTCTTTTCTTCTCATCTCACGCATCAGAAGTTAAAGATAACGAATTGTTTATTGCAAACCCTATCAAACACAGATTTTTACAAAGACGTCAATTCACTCGTATCAAGTTCTTGACAGAAACTACAATGAGAGACTTAACAACTGACAAAGTTTATGACATTTCTACTGTTGACTTGTCAGCTGGAGGTTTGAAATTCTTTACTAACGAATCAATTAACCTAGATGATGAATACAAAGTAGAAATCGTTTTAAGCGAAGAACAAAATGTATCTTGTATATTACAACCAATTCGTATGGAAAAACAAGATAACGGAAGATTTATTCTATCAGGAAGATTTGTTCACCAAGTTAATGTTGATAAAATGACTTTAATTCAATACTGTATGAATAAAAACATGGAAGCTGAAAACAAATAATCTATGAAAATTGTCAAATACAAACAAAACATTGGACTTTTGCTAAGCTGTTCAACTTTGCTTATTGTCGGAACTTGCTATCTTATCAAAAATGGCGGTATAAATTATACAAGCATTGTTTGTTCCGCTCCTGCTGTTGTTCCGGCTGTGCTTGTTATGTATGGACTTGGTTGGTTAATTGGCGCTATGATTGAATCTTCTAAAACTATTGTTAAAGAAAAAGATATCGGTTATACTAATGCACTTTTACAAGAAATTATTAAAGAAGAAGGACTTGATAATGTAGAAGATTTAGAAGGTATTGATTTGTCTGACGATAGTGACACAGAAGAAAGTAGTGAAAAATAATGGGGTTTACAAAATTATTCAATAAGACATATAGAAACACTCTTTTTACGACTCCAAGCCATTCTCAGAGGTTTTTTATCACTTCTAAATTTGAACAATTTTATAAATACGACTTTTCTGAAACTGACACTCACGAACCTGAAGATGCTCTTGCTGACGCAGAAAAACATGCTAGCGAAATTTATGGTACAACTAAGACCAAGTTTTTAACAAACGGCTCTACAAGTGGCATAATAGCTTCTGTTTTGGCATGCGTAAATCGTGACGACAAGGTTTTAATTTGGGACAACTCTCACCCTTGCCATAAAAACGCCGTTGAGCTTTCGGGTGCAACACCTGTTTTTTATAATTTAGAAAAAAATGAAGAATGGGGAATTTATAAAGAGTTCTCTCCAATAATTTTAGAAAAATATTTAGCGCAAGATAACATTAAAGCCGTAATTGTAACATCACCAAGTTATTACGGAGTTGTAAGCGATATAAAAAAACTAAAAGAAATTTGTGCAAAATACGGAACTTATTTAATTGTAGATGAAGCACATGGTGCACTATATCCATTCTCGGATAAATTACCACAAAGCGCTGTAAATATTGCTGATTTCACAGTTCAATCTCTGCATAAAACAGCTGGTGGACTTAATCCAACTGCACTTTTACATACAAACACAAATTTAGACATAAATAGTGCCTTATCAAAATTTTCAACAACTTCACCAAGTTATGCATTACTTTATTCAATTGAAAAAAACATAAATTACTTAAACTCTCAAAAGGGTAGACAAAAAATTGAAGAATTAATTAAAAACATTAAAAATTTAAGAAAAAATCTTCCAAACATTGATTTTTTTGACGGAGATATAACAAAAATTTTAATTAAGTACAACAATTACACTGGTTTTGAACTTTCAGAAAAACTATTTGAAAACAGAATTGAAGACGAAAAAACAAATGCAAAATCAACAATGCTTTTGTGTGGCTTAGGCACTAACAAATTGAAATTACAAAGATTAGAAAAAATTTTAAAAAAATTTTAACTCACCCACGTTTTACATGTAAACTTTTGTAAAAGCATGGTGAAATTAGGGCAAAAACAAATCTTTAGGAGCTATATATAAGTATGCTCAATCCTATTAGTGTGTCTTTAAATAAGGTTCAAACGCCGAAATTGTTTGATAACAAGTATCAAACAAACCCTTTTGCGTTGAAAACTTTACAATCTGACACTTTTACACCATCTCAATCAGTTGCAAACGTTTCGTTTACCTCGGTTGATAACAGCATTGTAGGAAAAAGCATTCGAGAATTGGGCGATGTACCTTGTCCTTATTGTGGAACAAGGATTATTAACGGAAAAGAAATTAACCATTTGAACAAAGAAAACCTTGGCGGAAGAAGCGACAAGGCTATTAAGCTATTACAACCTTTTGAAGACAGAATGCACCCTGTTGAAAAGGAAGTTTTTGGCATACTTAAAAATTTGAGCAAAGACAAACCAGAAAAGAATTTGAGAGAGCTATTAGACACAGTAAGACCAGAGCATTTAAAGAAGGTTCAAGATGCAGAGCAGAAAATTCTTCATAGAATGTTCAAATGTGCAAAAACAATTCAAAACAAGGAAGATGCTAAAAATGTTGGCAAACTTCTTGCAAGTTCAAAAGAAATTCTTGAAAAGCAAGACCCTAACTACATTTTCCGTAGAAGAAGATTGTTAGAAAAACTTAATAACATCACAAAAAATATGAATGAACAACATAAAGCGCAAGAACTATTGAATATTGCAGAAGATATTCCACGTTCACACGACAACGTAAGCGCATTTATCGTTAAATTTACACAAAAAGATGCTGGTACAAAACAAGAAAAAACACCGTTCCAAATTGGTATTTCTCTTGTAGAGCCTTCAGTTGGTTCATTAGAACACATCACACCTAGACACCCTCAAGACGGTTCAGAAGGTGGAAAAAATATTTATTCAAACTACGTTTATGCTAGTAAAGAATGGAATACTCGCAGAAAAAATATGCCTCTTGATAAATGGGTAGACAAAAACCCTGAAATTAAAGACCACATGCAAAATTATATTGATGCAGTAATTGAAAAAATTAATAAAAAAGAGGCATTGCAAAGATGTCGTGTTTATCCTATTCTAGTAGCAGAAACTGTTGAAAAAGAATCTAAGGGTAAAATTAAACTAGACACTTCAAAATTAAAATTGAGCAAACGACAAATAGCACAGGAAATGTCAAGAGTAAAAAAACAAGAAGCGGAAATCGTTTCAAAGGCTCAAAAGAAAGAACAGTATAACAAAAAAACTAAGGGTACTCAAAATAAAAAATTAAGCGTTTTTGCTTAGGGAAGAAGAATATGATTCCACCAATTCAAGTTTTCGCAGCATTTGCGACACCAAGAGTTTATAGGTATATTAAAAATAATCCACAACCACTTGCAAATTTAAAATTTGCAACCAAACCAGATAGGTTTGAAAAATCTCCTGCGGTTGAACCTCAACCAAAAATAGAACAAATTGCATTTACTGGATTAAAAAATGCTGACAGAGTAAGAAGTTTAGGTCATATTACATGTCCTTGTTGTGGTATTGAAATGATGACCCAAAAAGATATGAACAAGGTTACCAAAGGTTTGGGTTGCACAAGCAAACAAGCCGTAAAAACTTTGAATGAATTTGAAGACAATATGCGTCCTGTAGAGAAACAATGTTTTAATCTTTTAAAAGACTGGTCAAAAGAAAAGCCTGATGCAAATTTCAGAGATTTATTACAAGAGCACAGAGAACCAGAATTGAAGAAACTTCAAGCAAAACAAAATACAATTCTTGATACTGTTGACACGTTGTCAAAAACGTTATCAGAAAAAGAACAAGAAACCGTTAAAAAAGTTACTGACGAAACAAGAAAATATGTTTCCTCAAACGATAAAGAAATAAAATTCAAACGTAAAGCCTTCTTGAAGGATATGAATGAATTAGAAAGTAAAATCTCTGACGAAAAAGTTTATAAACAAATGAGAACAGAGGCAGAAAAAATGCCAACCTCTCAAAATGACGTAAGCGCTTTTGTCGTTAAATATTCAGACAGAAGCCACTCAGAAATCGGACAAAGATTGGTTAAACTTTCAGTTGGCACAATTGAACATATCAAGCCACAATCAGAAGGTGGACGAGATGTTGAAACAAACTACTTGTTAGAATGTGGAGGCTGTAACCACGACCGAAGTTCTATTCCATTGGGTGACTGGGTTGATATGCACCCAGAAATGAAAACCAACACACAAAAATATATGGACGAAGTTATTGATAGAATCAATACAGGCAAGATTAAAAACTTCCACTTCTATCCAGCAGCAGTGGCTCAAACCTTATCTTACCAATCTGACGGCAAGTTAGAAGTTGACTTGAGCGCACTTAAAAAAGGCGAAGACGAAATTGGATAGAAGGTTGAAAATAAATATCTATTTCAAGTCTTTATTTGCTACGTCATATATCAATATGTCTCATATCCGCTCAAAATCTTTGCTTAAAAAAATGACAGGATGTTCATTTAGATTATTTTTCAAACAAAAGTTCTAGTTTTGTGTCTATTTTATCTGAGATTTCACGATAATCTTTTGAAACTGGTGTTGGTTTTGAGGTTTCAATTACTTCTAAAAATACTTGTGAAGATTGAGGTTTACCCTTTAAGAATATATCAGAATTTGCAACATCAATTCTTGCTGGGGTAATCAAACCAGATTTTGTTAATTTTCCAATAGAGTCTTTTGATGACAAGTATTGAACAAATTTTAGAGCCAACTCTTTTCGTTTAGACTGCTTACAAACAGCCCAACCTGAGGCGTCCATCGGCACTATACTACCTTTATCACCATTTGGAAAATTAATTATATCCCAATTAAAATCTGCCACCTCTCTATATTTAGGCACTAACCAGCGACCTGAAAGGTGCATTGCAATTTGTTTTTGTAAAAACATTTGCGCCATTGTAGCACTTGCACTTTGAGATTTTTTAGGTGCAACGTTATATTTATTTCTTAAATCTGCATAAAACTGTAACCCTTTTTGCGATTGAGGTTTGTCAATTATAACAGTTTTTAAATCCTCTGAAAGTATTCCACCACCTTCACTCATTAAGTATGGCAAATAAAACAGATTTGAAGTTTCAAAGCTAATTCCAAAAACGCCATGCTTTTTAAATTCTAAAGATTTCTCCAACAAATCCTTAAATGTCCAATTTTTGTTAGGATAAGAAATTTCGTACTTGTCAAAAAGGTCTTTGTTATAATAAACTACCAAGTTTGAAACATCTCTTGGAATAGCCAAAACCTTATTCTCATAAGTCATCGCATCAAGCGATTTTTTATAAAACACATCTTTATCTGCATAAGGGGTTAAATCTTCTAAAAAATCCGCATAAACAGGTAAATATAGGTTGTTTATAAAAATTACATCTGGTGGCATATTGGAAGCAAAAAGCAGGTGTAATTTTTGAAAATAGTTTTGCGGAATATGCATAAATTCAACTTTTACACCGTTTTTTTGTTCAAAATCTTCAATCAAAGGTTTTAAAATAGCAACTTCAGATTGTGAACCCCAGCTTGCAAATTTTATCGTAGGCACATCATCATGCCTGTAACACGCAGTACAAAAAGTTAGAGCAAAGATTAAACAAACTAACAGTTTTTTCATAGTTTATTATAAATCCAACAACTGTCTAATAGACTCAGGCTTAACTTCAACCAAAGTTTTGAATTTGCCAACTCTAATAATATAAATTAGCGTATTTTCGTCAGCTTGTTCATTTAGACGAACTTGCATTTTATCATTAATTTCTTCTTTAAATTTACGGATAACGCTGATTTTTGAACCTACATAACCGATAAGAGCGTTCAAACCATCAACACTAACAAGGGCAAAGCCTCTGTTTCCGTCAATTACAAATTTTGATTTTACTGTTAAATGTTCAAATGGGTCTGAAACAGCTGCTGGTTCTTGAGGTTGAGCCTCAGTATCTTCTACATCATCTGTTTCTTCATATTCTTCGCCGTCATCTTCATATTCGTATTCATCTTCATCAGATTCATCTTCGTCATATTCGGCATCGTCTTCTTCATCATCATAATCTTCTTGGTATTCAATGTCATCTTCATCTTCATCATCATCTTCAAAGATAAAGAAGTCCTCATCGTTTCCAGAATTATCATTATAGTTGAAGAATTCATCTTCTTGTTCTTTGATTGAATAATCTTCTTGGTTATTAAATGGAGAATTGAACGAAGCTGGTTCATCTTCATCAAACAAAGTTTGTTCTTCTTGTTTGCTGATTTGCTTCAATGGATTTTTGAATATTGTGCGTTCAATATCTTCTGCATTTTCATCAAAGATTGACATCTTTTCTTCCTTACTAATCTTATTCAATGGTTGATAAAAATCATTGTGTTGAATAAAACTTTGACTCGCTGGCTGTTGCTGATTATACAACATATTTTCGTTTGAGTAAAGATTATTACTTTTAGCAAAACTTGAAGATGTTGAAAGTGGCTTTATATTAAATCCTTCCTTGTTATCTTCTTCAAAATTGCTCCTAGACGTATTGTACACGTCCATATTTGAATAAGACGGATATGCCTGATCAAAAGTTTCATCATTGTTATGAATTAATCTTTTGGTCACAGGGCGAGTTTCAATATTTTCTCCGTTTGGATATTGAATTCTTTTTACCAAATCACCAATAATTTTAACTAGAACTATTAGCAACGCAAATTGAGCCAAGCCCATAAATGTTGAGAAAGAAATTCTAAATGAAAGAATTTGTTTAATCTTTCTTACTACTTTTTGCTTAAATCTGATAATCTTTTTAAAGAAGGCTAAATCGTCTTCTGTAATATCGTCATCATTTGCTTCTAATTGCTTAGTTGTCGCATCATCAACTGCTTGATTATTATTGTTATCTTCCAACGCAACTTGTTCATTTTCAGTAAGAGCGTTATTTGAAGTTTGAGTTGTTTCAATTAATTGTGTTTGTTGTTGAACTTGTGGTTGAACGGCACGTTGAACAGATTGTGCAAATTGTTGAACTGCCCTTTGAGGCTGTGAAACAACTTCTTGACGAGTTTGTTGAACAGGTCTTGAAACATAGTTTTGTGTTGGTTGAGAATATCGTCTTGACGTATTTTGAGCATTATATTGTCTTTGACGCTCATAAGCTGGCACAAAATCACTATGAGTTACAGGTCTTGATTGGTTCAAAACTCTTTGTGGCACTGTCATTTGCACTTGTTGAGGTGTTACATAAGGACGTCTATTTGATTGAGACATTACACTTCTAGTTTGCTCTGCAACACTTCTTCTTGGTGCTTGCATTGTACGAGAGACATGTGTTTGTGGCACAACTTCAATCGGTCTTTTACCGTCAATTGTAATCTTTGTATAGCCTTTATTTGGCAAAGATGAATATTGTTGAGTTTTTACATCAACACCTTTAACATTTGACAACCCTGAAACATCTGGCTTTACTCCCATTGCATTTACTGTTTCAGGAAGCAAAATTACATATTTATTATCTGGTTTTTTGTTTACGATAATTTGCTCTGTATAAGGCTTATCTGTATAAATATTAACCTTTACAGACCCGTCAGAATTTTGATCCAAATCCATTCTAACAAGTTCTTTATTTTCCGCAGCAAAAACGCTTTGCGACAGTGCAAAGCATAAAGTAGTTAATAAAATTGTTGATTTTACTATCTCTTTTTTCACGGAATAATCTCCTAAGATTAATCTTATCATTATAATAATAAAAAATATATGAGCGACAACAAAAATACTACATTTGAGGGATTTTTTGATTAAAAACATCTTGTTTATGCTATCCTAATTTTATGAAAAGCGGATTTGTAACAATTATTGGAAGACCCAACGTAGGCAAATCAACTCTTTTGAACCAAATACTCGGACAAAAGATTGTTATTGCAACTGACAAGGCTCAAACTACAAGAAAAAGAATTAAAGGGATTTTGACCACTGATAAAGGGCAAATCGTTTTTGTCGACACCCCTGGAGTTCACAAACCACTGAACAAACTTGGTGAATTTCTACTTGATGAGGCTAAAATCGCCGTTCCGGATAGTGACCTAATTTTATTTTTAGTTGATGCATCAGACCCTGCAGGTAAAGGCGACAAGTGGATTGTTGAAAACATTCTTTCTAAAACAGAAACACCTGTTATTATTGTTTTAAATAAGTTAGATAAAGTAAAAAAATTGGAAAAAGTTGAACAAAACTTATTAAGTTACAAAACTCTTTTTGAAAAAAATCTTCCAATCGTAAAAATTTCTGCAAAAACAGGAAGAAACATTGATACATTATTAGATAATATCTATAAAAAACTTCCAGAGGGCGATTTGCTTTATCCAGAAGATGTTTTGACAGAAGAAACAATGCGAGATGTAGCATCAGAAATTATCCGAGAAAAAATATTATTAAACACACAAGATGAAATTCCGCACTCTATCGCTGTTATGATTGACAATTATCACGAGGAAGAAAACATCGACAAAATTTATGCAACAATTTACTGTGAACACAAAAGTCAAAAAGGTATTCTAATTGGCAAAAATGGTTCGCTCCTAAAAACCATTGGAACACAAGCCCGACTTGAATTAGAAGAAATTGTAGAGAAAAAAGTTTATCTCGATTTAACAGTCAAAGTTGAAAAAGATTGGCGTAAAAAAGACAAAACATTAAAAACTTTTGGTTATTTTGAAGAAAACATGTAACCCTCTTTAAAATACATGTTCTTGCTATACTTGGCTCATGAACATATATTGTAAAGTTATGTAACAAGACCTCCAAAAACCCTCAAGTTTACATGCATTTAGACCGATAACTAGAATGTAAGTTATCAGATATCGTGTAAAGGAGTAAAGCCTATGGGTATGTCAGCATCACAAGCTAGATTGTTAGCAATTACATCACGTATGAACGATATCGAACTTCGTTCACAACAAATTTCAAACACAAAAATTAGACTTGCAGATGAATCTGAACAAGTTGCAAATGCTTACACAAAAGCGTTGAACGCAAGTAAATTAACTTATACAGATTACTCTTCTGGTCAAGCTCAAAAAATAGATTTAACACCAAGCAACTTATCAAAATATGGTTTCAAATTAGTTGATAAAAATGGTAAAGAATGCAGTAGCAGTAAAATTACTGCTTCTCAAATGTATGAAATGATTGAATCAGGTCAATTCTCTTTACAACAAAAAACAACTGTTGATGGTGTTACAAAATGGACTGATACATCTGTTTCAGGTAATGTTTCACTAGGTATCCAAAATGAAGATAATAATTTAGCAAAAGCTGAAGCTGAATACAACGCAGCAACTGCTAAAATCAACACAAAAGAAAAGAAATTAGACCAACAAATGAAAGAAATGGATACTGAACACAATGCATTAAAAACTGAATACGATTCTGTTAAATCATTAATCGGTGATAACATCAGCAAATCGTTCCAATTATTCTCTTAATTGATGATTGCTTAACGAAAAATTTCCTTATTTCCTTCCCTATACACAAAATTTACAAGCCACCAGCAAGGTGGCTTTTTTTTGACAAAATATTTCAACGAATTATTCGGGGCGTCGGCGGAGTAACGTCCGACCGACACCTTACGGGTTCGCTCACTTCGTGCGACTCCACCCTACCGAAAATTCGCCTATACACAAAATTTACAAGCCACCAGCAAGGTGGCTTTTTTTTGACAAAACTTAGTTTTGTTTGTTCAACCCTATGTCACCTTGAACTAGTTTCAGGGTCTCAACAATTTGTTCGCTTTGTCAAACAAGCTCAGCATAACATTAGAAGAAAAAAGATACCGCAATTCACTCTGTTTGCGCAATATAACATTTATTATTTATATCAAAAGGGCAATGACTCCTCATGGCAATTTTCATGCACAAATTTACTTTATATAAGAGTAGTAATTTTGTGTGTATATGAATATAAATAGTTCAAACAATTTTATACGTCCTAATTTTACGGCGAATGTTATGCCGAAAAATTGTGCCGAATACATTAACAACAAACTAAAATCAGCAAAAACAGTTGATATTTTCTGTCACACTTCTAGCGACGAAGATACTTTTAATAGCGCAAAAGCAATGTATTCTTATCTTAAAAGCCAAGGCGTAATACCTCGACTTGTCGTTTCTGGCGGTAAAGAAAATTATCAATATGATGTAAATAAATACAACATTATTCAAGCTAGTACAGTCTCAGAAAACACACAAAAAGCTGATATGGCACTTTGCGTAGACTTTAGTTCACCTGCTAGAGTTGGTTCCAATGTCTTAAAATTCATTAACAGCTACGGTCAAAATATTGTTGGTTTTGACCACCACAACGACCCCGATATTGTCGTGAAAGATTATAACAAAATTACTCAATCATACAAAAAAAATACAATGCCAACAATAGATGCCCAAAATTACTACATTGATTCTTCTGCAAAATCAAACAGTGCAATCATTTCAAGATTTTTTGATGCAATAGGTCACAGAGCTACTCACGAAGAAGTTCGCTCTCTATTCGCTGGTATGCTTGATGACACTTCAAAAGACGGAATTACCAAGGTTAACAAACTTGGCAAAGTCAAAGTTACAGAAAAGGCAAATGACTTAGGCAACACTAAAGAAGTTATGAAAAATATTCTTGAACGTATGAGAGTATTCGACAAGTTTGCCGTTTTAAAACACTTTGCAGACAAAACAAAATTAACAGATAAAGAAATTGCATTTTCTAAACATTTAAAAGAAAGAACACAATATTCAAACAACCACAAATTTGCTTATATAGAAATTTCACCAGACGACAAAGAATGGAATGATTTAGGTAAAGATACAGTTCGCTCAATAAAAGTTTTACAACAATTTAGAAAAGATGTTCTTGAAAAAGATAACGTAGACGCTGTTGCAGTATTTTACCCTACAAATGAAAATATCTATAAAATGAGCCTTCAAACAAAAGGTGGTTACGCAAAACAAATTATTGATAACATCAAAGCAACAACTTATCCTGACTTAGTTGCAGGTGGACACGAAAATCGTAGCGGTGGAACTCTTAAATTAATTGATACACAAAAAACTCACGAATGGGTTGAATTATTCAAACATTCTGCTGATGAAGTTTTAAGTAAATAATTAACGTTTTAACGTCTTTTTCAAATATTTTACAATTGCAGTATTAATATTCTTATTTACGACTTGAACAATATCTTTATGCGAAATATCTGTATATTCCTCGTATAATTTGCGATCATCTTCATTATTTACAAATATTTTCCACAAGTTCGAAACTTGTTTTCTAAAATATTTTGAACCAAGTGCTGTAAAATCCGCATTTCTTGTATCATATTCAATCGCAAAAGTTAGCGCTTGCTCTGACATTACATAAGGTGAAAAATCATCTTTTATATAAATTGGTTTTTGATAAAAAATCAAATCGGGCTTAAAAGCGTGAATACAAGGTAGAGTATTTGTTTCTCTATCCCAACCGTCAATTACTTTTGTATCAAAATTATTGAAGATATCTACATCTCTTTGCATATTTTCTTCATTTACAGGTTCGCTTTCCAACAATTGTTTTGGTGTAATAATTATCGGAAAAGTTTTAAAATCTTTGTCATAATAAAGTAAATTATACAAGCCGACAAAATCTGTATGTTGAGTATCTGAGCATAAAAATGCAACTTTTACAGGCTCTTTTGTGCTTTTAATTTTCTTTAATTTTTTCAAATAATTTGTTTTTGAAATTAATTCTTGAGAACTTAATAAAAAATAATATCCCAAGGTTTTAAACAAATTTTTACTTGTCCTCAAATATTCAAATGTTGCTCTTTGTTTTTCAACAAAATTGTTAAACTTATCTGCAAATGGAATTTGAACAATTGGAGCAATCTCAACCGATTTTTTAACGAAAAAATTGTGTCTTAAATATTTAGCTGTTTTTTCAAAAAGAACACTTGTATCTAAAACTACATTAAAATTTAAGGCTCTTAGTGCAATCGGTTTGTACAAATTAAAATCTTTATATGTTGTAGCATTTGACTCTTCCGCACGCTTATCACTTATACCAATAATGTTCAAGTATTCAGTAACATTATAATTATCTAAAATAGCATCTAAAAGAACACCTGTTCCAAACAAAATAACCTTTTTATCTGCATATTTTGCTTTTAAATTATTTAAAATTTTTTCAAAATTTACAGATTTTAAGTAATCAACGTATGATAAATATTCTTCATTAATTATTGATGTCATTATCGTCGATATCCTCATCAATAGTAATCACTTCTATAACATCTTCAGGTTCTTCTGGCCTCATAACTAAACTTGCAACGATTTCAAATGCACGTCTTACAAGCTCATCTGATTCATAATATTTAAATTCGCCCAAACGACCTGCAAAATAAACATTTTCAAGCTGACTAGCATCTTCTAAATATTTTGCATAAACTTCGTTTGAAACAACATTATTGATAGGATAAAATCTTTCATTTTTACCTAATTCAAATGACTCAATATATTCATATCCTATAATATCATTATTTCCAGAATACATTTTATCTGGTAAATGATCCGCAAAAATGTGTGCTCTTATAAAATCGTATTCATAAGGCCAATTGTAAGTTCCAGAATAGCAACAATTTTCTTTAACCTTGCTATCAATATCCATTCTTACACTTCTGTAAGGCAATTCGCCATGTTTGTAATCAAAATATTCATCAATAGAGCCTGTAAAGAATATTCTATCATATTTTGCAGGGTTAATATCTGAAAAATCTGTATTCAATTTCAATTTGATATTTTTATTGTTTTTCAAAATATTTTCTATCAATTCTGTCCAACCGTTTTCAGGTATAGCAACATATTTTTCTTTATAGTATCTGTTGTCATTACTGATATAGAATGGATAATATGTATCTTCACATTCAGGAAGAGCATCTTCATCTACGCCCCATTGTTTTACGGTGTATGGTTTGAAAACATTTTCATAGAAATAATTAGCCAAGAATTTCAAATCTTCATCCATATTTCTATACATTTCTGCAAGCGTAATTTGTCTGTTATAACCAAATTTTGCAATCAATTTGTTTGTCAACATTTTTGCAAAATCTTCTGGGAATAATTCATCAATAGTACATAAGCACAACGGCATAGAAACATTTTTACCTTGAATTCTAACACTAGGCTTAAAAGTTACAGGTGCTAACTTGCCAAATTTTGATAGATAATCCCAAATAAATTTGTGTTCTGTATGCAAAAAGTTTACGTGTTTTGCGTGAACAAGTATATTTGTATCTTTGTCAACATAATCGTAATGCATTCCGCCTACGTGTGAAGCCTTGTCAATAACTGTAACTTCTTCACGAAGCATTGTTGCAATTCTTTCGGCTATTACTGCGCCTGTTAAACCTGCGCCTACAACTAAATTTTTCATTTCGGACTCCTATCTGGTTTCAAGTTACCATGAAATAAGAGATTTTTCAAATTAGTCAATAAACCTAAATTTTATCAAAGCCCATAATGCGTGAAAACCATCTTTCCATGTAATTTTCTTACCTTCTGCAAACTCTCTGCCATAGTAAGAAATAGAAAGTTCATATAGTCTTGCGCCTTTTTTAAGAACTTTTGCTGTAATTTCAGGTTCAAAATCGAATCTATTTGACTTAATCTCTATGTCTTTTATAAAATCAGCTCTGAAAGCTTTATAACAAGTTTCCATATCTGTTAGAGTCGTATTGTATAAAACATTTGTAACAAATGTAAGCAATTTGTTTCCTAACAAGTGGTGAAACATAAACGCTCTTGAAGGTTTCCCACCGTTAAGTCTTGAACCATAAGCTACATCTGCTTTGTTATCCAAAATCAATTGGATTAAATCTTTATAATCAACAGGATCATATTCCAAGTCCGCATCTTGAATAATTATGATATCTCCTGTTGCTTCTTTAAAGCCATCTCTAAGTGCTGCACCTTTACCTTGATTTACATCGTGATACAAAACTTTATATGGTAAAGATGGGTAAATATCTTTAGTTCCATCAGTTGAACAGTCATCAATCAAAATAATTTCTTTTTCTAATCCGCAAAAATCAGCATTCTCAACCTTTTCAAGAATTTTCCTTAATGTCTCGACTTCATTATAAACTGGTATTAAAATTGTAATCTTGTTCAATATTGCTTCTCCGTATAAAATTTTATTAAAATATTTTGAAATATTATAGAATATATTGTACAATAAAAATATAGTATAATAAAGGGTTAATATGGAAACTATTAAATTATCAGATGAGAAAGAGATTGAATACGCTTCAAACTTACTAAATACAGCAATAAAAGAATTCAACAAAAAGAACTATTCTATGAGTTCAAATTTATTGAATGAAGCAAAAACTACATTTAAAAACTCAAAATTAGACAACTTAATGTCACTATGCTTATCTTTAGAAGGCGCTTTAGATTATATAAATGATAAAAATAATTACGAAGAATCACTAAATTTATTAGAAGACGCAAAATATTTAGCTACATATTCTCAAAATCATACTGCTAGAACTTTTTGTGAATATGTTTTAGGTTGTATTTATAAATTGGATAGCAATATAGATTTAGCGAAAATTCACCTTACTAATGCCAAAAATCTTGCATTTAAGGCTGACGAATTAAATTTGTTAGATCACATTACCAATGAATTAAACGAATTAAACGTAAACTCAAATAAACTTCTTGCCAATAAGCGTGACCCTATGGTTGCCTTAGTAAAAATAGGTCAATCAGTTTCAGCAGAAACAAATATTGACGAACTAATCAGAGTTATTGCAGAAGAAACAAAAGAAGCTATCCAAGCTGACCGTTGTACCGTATTTTTATATGATAAAAAGAACAACGAATTATGGTCAAAAGTAGCTTTAGGAATGGAAAATTCTGAAATTAGGTTTCCAGCAGACAAAGGCTTAGCAGGTCACTGCGTAAAAACAGGCGAAACTATCAACATCAAAGATGCTTATAATGATTCTCGTTTTAACCCAGAAGTTGATAATAAAACAGGCTACAAGACAAAAACAATTCTTTGCATGCCTATTAAAAATTTACAAAATGAAATTGTTGGCGCATTCCAAGTTTTAAATAAACTTGACGGATATTTCACAGATGAAGATGAAGATTTACTGGTAGCAATTGGTTCTTCAGCCGGTATTGCATTAGAAAACGCACAACTTTTCAAAACTCAACAAAAAATGTTAGAAGAACAAAAAGTTGTATTTGAAAGTTTCATTGAAACACTTGCAGCCTCTATTGATGCCCGTGATAAGATTACAGCAGGTCATTCTAGCCGTGTTAGAATGTACTCATCACTTATCGCAAAAAAAATGGGACTTACTGATAGAGAAGTAGAAATTATTGAAAAAGCTGCAACACTTCACGACATTGGTAAAATTGGTATTCGTGACTCAGTTTTACAAAAAGAAGGGCGATTGACTGACGAAGAATATAAACATATTCAATCACATGTTGTTATTACACACGACATTCTACAAAAAATTCACATGTCTGATGATTTCAAAAAAGTAACTGAAATCGCTTGCTCTCACCACGAAAGATTTGACGGAAACGGCTATTATCGTTCACTTCATGGAGCAGATATTCCACTAGGCGGTAGGATTTTAGCTGTATCTGACGTTTTTGATGCTATCACATCAAAAAGACACTATCGTGATAAAATGCCTATCGTAAAGGTTATGGACATTTTAAAACAAGATTCTGGTACTCACTTTGACGGAGATGTTGTTAAAGTATTTATGAGTTTGTCTTGCGACAAAATTATTCAAGTATTTTTAACAGAAAACCACTTAGAATTAAAACCAGAAGACCAAAAATTCTTAGCTCAATACACTATGAATGATTTATATGATACTTTAAAACTTGACCCTGATACATTGGATAACACACAACAAAACTTTGTTAGCCTATTCAACACATATTATTATGGTCATGAAATTATAAGGGACTTAGACAATGATTAAAAAGTGCTTAATAACACTTGCAGTATTGCTTAGCGCCTCGACAGTTTGCTTGGCTCAAAGCGATAATAACATAAACGTGAATGATAACTTCAACAAACTTTCAATCAATTTGCTTGATCCGACGATGAAGGTTACTCAGTTGGCAATAAATTTCAACATTACTGCCTCTCAAGTTGACGCCTTTAACGAATTTTTGAAAGCAACTGACAAATTCAAAGGCACAAATGTTGAAGTTGCTTATGAAGATTACAAATTTATTCTAGATAACATTGAAACTAGCGATTTTGGTTATATTTTAATGTCTGGCAAATTGGCTGATTATGGTTTTTTCTATCTTTCAGATAGAGCAAATCAAAAAACTTCTGACCCAAACATTTCTCGTAATCACATTGAAAACATTGAAACCTTCTTCTATCCAAAAAATAGATTACCTTACAAAGAAGAAATTTATTTAGCAGAGGCGTATTCAAACATAATGTTTAATGCCCAAAGCAAGGAAGTTATGGAAGAATTACTTCAAAATGAAGAAATTCTAAACAAATATGATTATGCAAACTATATTTTAGCACTTGCCGCATACAAGGCTAACAACTTACAAATTGCAAAACAATACATTCAAGTTGCAATAACAAAAAATCCTCAAAATTTGAATTACAAAATTCTTGAAGCAAAAATTCTTGCAAACGGAATGAAACCTCAAGAAGCATTAAAAGTTGTAAAACAACTAAAAAAAGAACGTTTGACAGAATCTGAACTTATCAGAAGAGTTGATTCTATTGAACAATATGTTTTATATAAATGTGCAACAAAAGACAACGTTAAAAACTACCATTTAGGCTATTATTACTACCTAGAAGGTGATTTTAACAAATCTATCAAAACACTTCAAAGTGCAATCACAAAGAAAAAGAAGTTTAACGCTCAAGTAAATTCTTTATTGAGTAAAGTCTACTTATCAATGCAAGAATACGAAAAGGCTCAAGATTTAGCACAAAAAACTATTAAAAGAGATAAAGATGATTCAACTGCTAACCTATCTTTAGGACAAATTAATTATCTAAATAAAAACTATAAAAAAGCAATGAAAAACTTCAAAATTGCAGCAAAAGATAGCGAAAACGAAACAAAAGCAGAAGTTAAAATTGCTCAAACATATCAAAGTTTAGGTAACGAGCGCAAAGCAAAAGAAATGTTTGAAAAAGTGCTAAAAGATTCAGCAACTGAATACGAAGCATATTACAGCATTGCATTAATTGAACCATACAAAGAATTAACTTATTTGAAAAAAGCTTTAGGCATTAATATAATGTACACAAATGCTTGGCTTGCGCTTGCTAGATATGAAATTTCAAGAGACAATTTCTCAATGGCAGAAGATTACCTTGCAATCGCTTATTATTTAGACCAAAATGATTTTAGATATTTTTATTATCAAGGTTTAATCTATAAGAGCCAAGATGATATGCAAACAGCTGCATTATATTTTAGAAAATGCTTAAAATTAAACCCTGATTGCGTAGAAGCCAAAAAGGAGTTATACCTATAATGAAGAACAATATTTTAATCATAGAAGACCACGAATTAACTCGTTTCGGTTTAAAAACAGCTTTCGAAGATGTTGAATTTATTGGAACAATATATGAAGCAGATTCAGCCGAAAAAGGCTTAGAATTATTTGAGAACAATGATATTCAACTTATCATTATGGATTTAGGTTTGCCAAACATGAACGGAATTGATGCAACAAAGAAAATTCGTGCAATAAATAAAGATGCAAAAATTGTAATTTTAACTTCTCACAATGACGAAAAAGAAGTTATAAACAGCATTAAGGCTGGTGCAAACGCATATTGTTCAAAAGAAATTAACCCTCAAAGGTTAGTGAATGTTGTTCAATCAGTTTTAGACGGGGCAGCATGGTTTGATCCATCAATTTCACATATTGTTTTAAAAGCTGCAACAACCACCCAATCGTATGAGGTTTCACCTAAAAAATCAGATTATAATTTAACAGCACGTGAGGCTCAAATCTTGAAACTTATCACGGAAGGTTATAGCAACACAGATATTGCAAATGAACTTTTAGTAAGTATAAATACTACTAAAGCACACGTTGCAAGTATATTGCAAAAATTAGAGGTTGATGATAGACTTCAAGCAGCATTGAAAGCAATAAAAAACAAAATAGTTTAAAGGAAATATTATGGCAGAATTAGCAAGAATTTTGATTGTTGACGATAATCCAAAATATTTAGAAGATGCTTTACCTATGTACGGCTACGAGGTTGTAGTTGCAACAGACGGAATTAAAGCCCTAAAGATTTTATCAAAAGAATCTGATAAAATAGATTTAGTTTTGCTTGACGTAATGATGCCAAATATGAATGGTTGGGACACTTTAAAGGCTATAAGAACTTCTGAAAAAACCAAAATGATTCCTGTAATTATGATTACAGCAGTGAGTGAAGAACAAAAAATCGTTTCTGGCTTAAAAATAGGAGCTGATGATTACATCGTAAAACCTTTTGTTTTACCAAATCTTTTAGCTAGAATTGAAGCCGTTTTAAGACGTTCTAATTGGAACAAAAAAGAAGTTAAATCAGTTGATATGTCTTTCACTTCAGACGAACCAATTGAAGAATTAACACAAAGAGAAAAAGAAGTTCTTTCAATGGTCGCAAAAGGCGGAAGCAATCACGAAATCGCTGAAAAATTATTTCTAAAAGAAGTTACAGTAAAAACTCATTTAAATAGTATTTTCAAAAAATTAAAAGTGTCAAATAGAACTCAAGCAGTACTTTTGGCAATGCAAATGAACATAATATCAGAATAATATAAATAGGAGAACATCAATGGCGAATTACACTAAAGACGAACTAATCGCATTAATTCAAGACAATCCACAAGAATTCAACGAATGGAAAAAAAATCAAGAAGATATTGATTTAAGCGAAGTTGATTTTTCTAATTTAACACTTACTGAAATTGATTTTACTGATGTAGATTTGAATTCAAGCTCATTTGCCGATTCACATTTAACTGAAGTAAAATTTCAAAACTGCGACTTAACATCTGTTGATTTTACTCGTTCAAACCTTGTTGAATGTGATTTTTCAGAAGCAATTATGCCTGGAGCAGATTTTTCATACGCAGCTGTAAATTATTGCAACTTCAACGAAACTGACGTTGCAGGCTGTATTTTTGATGAAAGCGATTTATCAAATTCAGATTTTTCAACAGCTACTAATATGAGCGCTTGCCGTTTCGATGATGAAACTGTATGGCCAGATACAGATATGCTTCCAGAAGATTTTGATTCAACTTATAGCGATGACTTGTCCTCTTTAAAAGATGACGATGAATCTGCACCTTCAGATTACTAATATGCCACATTTTTTTATAAATTCAAAAAATATAACAAATGACCTTGTAACGATTGATGATAAAGAAAATTATCAACATATTGCAAGGTCTTTGCGTGCAAAAAACGGCGAAAAACTTAGGGTTATTGATGAAAATAGAATTGAATATGAATGTGTAATTTCAAACATTGACAAAAATTCTATTGAAGCAAAAATAGAAAAAAAATACCCCTCAAAAAATGATTTAGACTTCAATTTATTTTTGGCTCAATCACCTGTAAAAAGTGATGCACAAGGTTTCATTATTGAAAAAGCAACAGAACTGGGCGTTCGTGGAATTTATCCTATTTACACAGATTTTTGCAATTTAGGAAAAAGCATTATTGAAAAGAAAATTACTAAATGGCAAAAAATCATGTCAGAAGCCTCAAAACAATGCGAGCGAGCAAGTATTCCTAAATGTTTTGATTTAACCGACTTAGATACACTTTTGACAAGTAAAAAATTTGATAAAATTTTAGCCTTTTGCGAACGAGATGAAAGATTTAGTCTAAATAATTATTTAGCTAAAAATCCAATAAAAAAAGACGAAAATATACTTGCAATTATTGGTCCAGAGGGTGGATTTTCTGCACGTGAGTTTAAATATTTTGAAGAAAATAATATCGCAATGCTAACTCTTGGAAGTTTAATTTTAAAAGCAGAAACAGCAGTAATAGTGGCACTTGGAAACATAATTTATGAGTTCTCAAATAACAAATAAAATTAAATCCGATAAATTAATTCAACAAATAAAAACTTTTGCTAAAAACACAAAAGTATTACTTGTTGGCGGTGTTATACGTGATTTTTGTTTAGGCAAAGAAAATCACGATAAAGATATTATTGTCGTTGAAAAAGACGCTAAAATCTTCGCTCAAGAGCTTGCAAAAGAACTTGATGCAACATATATTCCACTTGATGAAATTAACCACATTTACAGGCTTGTTTTAAGAGACAAAATCAATTTTATTGATATCACAAACCCGATAGAAAATAGTTTGCAAAAGGATTTAGAGCGCCGTGATTTGAGAATGAACGCAATTGCTTATGACTTACAAGATGACAAGTTTATTGATTTATTCAGTGGATTTAAAGATTTAAATGATGAAAAAATAAATATAATCTCTGAACAAAACCTTATAGATGACCCTTTAAGGTTACTTAGAATATTCAGATTTCAAGCAATTACAGGCTTTGACATTGATGAAAATTTAATCAAAATAGTTAAACAACACAAAAATTTAATCAATAAACCAGCAAAAGAACGTATTAATTATGAATTAATGAAACTTTTTAGTGGTAACTACACGGTAAAGGCACTCGAAAATCTAGATAAATCAGGTCTTTTATGTGAAATTCTGCCGATTTTCAACGATGTAAAAAAAGTTCCACCAAATTCACACCATCACTTACCGCTAATTGGACACTCTATTGAAACTGTTCGACAAATCCAAAATTTCTATAAAATTGCAAACAAAGAAGTAAAAAATCACCTTGATAGAATTGATTTTGGCGGATTTACTCGACTTGCTCACTTAAAATTAGCAGGTTTTATGCACGATATTGGAAAATTTTCTTGCTGGACAATTGAAGATACAGGTAGACACCGTTTTATCAAGCATGAATTAGTTGGCGCTGATATGTGCAAGCCAATTCTTCGCAATTTAAAATTCTCTAAAAAACAAATTGAATACATTGAAGCTATGATTAGATATCATATCTATCCGTCTAATATTATTGTTACAGAAGGACTTTCGGATAAAACAAAAATGAGATACATTCGCAGAATGGGTGATAATGTAATTGATAACATTATTGTAGCAATGTCAGACAGGCTTTCAGCTCGTGGAGAAGCAATTACTGATGAAATTGTACGCAACAACATTACAGGGCTTCAATCTCTTTTAAAATACTATCTTGAGGTTAAAGATACTCTAAAACCTTTACCAAAGTTACTTTCTGGCGAAGAAATTATGAAAATTAAAAATATAAAACCGTCTAAAGAGCTTGGTGAAATAATTGATGCGCTAAAAGAAGCTCAATTCAATGGTGATATTACAACAAAAGAACAAGCGACTAAGTTTGTTGAAAAATATTAAAAAAAGTGCGGGTTTGTTTCGCAAACTCGCACTTTTTCGCCATAACACATTTGTACGGTATCTGAAATTTATGCAGAAAGTGTAAAGATTTCGTAGATTTCTTCGTCTGAAAGTTCTGTAATAATCTTTTCACCTTCGTAAACAGCCATATCAGCAAGTTCTTTCTTAGATTTAAGCATTTCATCAATTTTTTCTTCAAAAGTACCAAGCGTGATAAGTCTATGTACCATAACATTTTTGTCTTGACCAATACGGTAAGTACGGTCGGTAGCTTGATCTTCAACCGCAGGATTCCACCACAAGTCATAATGAATAACATTTGTTGCTGAAGTTAGGTTCAAACCTGTACCACCAGCTTTTAATGATAATATCATAACCTTTGTATCTGTATCTGTTTGGAATTTATTAATCATTTCTTCACGTTGATTAACATTCAATGAACCATGGAAGAACAATGGAGTCGTATTACATTCTTCTTCAATTACATGGGTTAAAATATCACCCATTTCTTTATATTGAGTAAAGATTAATGTCTTTTCATCATTATCAATAATGCTTTGTACCAATTGGATACATTGTTCCATCTTACCTGAAGATTCTTTGTTCATATCACCTGATTTCAAGAATTGGTAAGGGTGGTTGCAAATTTGTTTTAGAGCAGTAATAAGTTTGAAAATATTGCCACGTCTGTTTATACCTGTAAATCCACTTATCTTTTCCATCATTTCGTTCAAAGTCTTTTCGTAAAGAACAGCTTGGTTCTTAGACAAGTAGCAGTAATCATTAAGTACCATTTTTTCTGGTAAATCTGAGATAACATGCTTGTCTGTTTTCAAACGTCTTAGAACAAATGGAGATACTGACATCTTCAATTTTGTCGCACGAGAAGTTTCTTTAAATCTTTCAATTGGAATAGCATAACTCTTTTGAAATTCCTTCAACGAACCTAAATATCCAGCATTGATAAAGTCAAAAATACTCCACAATTCTGTTAATCTATTTTCAACAGGAGTACCTGTCATTGCAATCTTGATATCTGATTTCAAGATTTTAACCGCTAATGTTTGAGCCGTATCAGGATTTTTTATATTTTGAGCTTCATCAACAATAATCATACCCCATTGTTGTTTTTTCAATTCTTCAATATCAATCCTCATAATTGCATAAGTTGTAAGAATAATATCGACGTTAGTATTTAATTGTCTGTCTAAGCCGTGATATGTTGTTGCTTTTAAGTCAGGTGCAAATAGTTGCAATTCCTTCATCCAATTACCCATTAATGTTGTTGGACATACAACAAGTACAGGCTTTTTAAGTTTTTCTTCCTCTTTAAGTTTCAAAATCAAACTGATAACTTGAATTGTTTTACCTAACCCCATGTCATCTGCCATACAACAGCCAAATCCTTTTGAAACATTTGTCCATAACCATTTAAGACCAGTTTGTTGGTATGGTCGAAGTTCACCCTTCAAGCCTTTTGGCGGGTCAACTTCAACAGGTTTTGTAAAGTCCTTCAAGATATTTGCAAAGGCTTCATCATAATCAAAATCAAAGTCTTCTAACTGACCTGACATTGATGCGTGAATTAATTTCATTCTTGTCATCTTACTATGGTCAGCTTTTGCAATTTTTTCAAAGATTTTTTTGCTTTCATCTTGATCAATAAGAATGTATTTATCTTTATATTTCACCAAACCTTGAGAACCTTTAACCAACTCTTGGAATTCTTCTAAAGACAATTTATCATTGCCTAATGCAATTTCGTAAGAAAAGTCTAAAATATCGTCTAATGAAATTGCACTTGAAGAAGTTGTGTTGAAAATATCCAACAAATCACCTGAACGAGAGGCTTTAACCCTTGCGTTGATAGATGCTCTTGGAACTATAACATTTACAAGTTCATCTGGTAGAATTACCTCTATTTGAGCTTTTTGTAAATAGTATGCGGTTTGAGTAATAATTTTATAAACTTCACCCAAGTTCAAATCTAAAGCTAATTTATCTTCATCTTCAAACAAAGTTTCAAGTTCTGGCATATATCTATTTGCATAATTCAATTGTTTTTCAACAATTTTTGCTATATCAGAAGAATTTACACCAAACACTTCATCTTTTGTATATAAATCATCAATTAAAGCTTCTTCGCCAGTTTTTCTATTTTTAATATGAACCTTCAATTGGAACAATTCATCAGAAATCTTATTAACTTTAAAGAATGGAATAACGTCGTATTTGCCTAAATATAATTCATCAAACCATTGTGCAAAGTTTTCTGCATAATCATTACCCTTCATCAAGGATTTTTGTTCTAAATCTTTGATTAGGTAAGTACCAGATTTAATGTCTTTAAATTTATATGCTTTAATACCCAAGAATTTGTAAATAACATAATTTAAGTAATCATAAATAAAATCACTTACAAAGTTTTTAGGCATTTCACCTTGAATAAATAAATCCTCTGGAATATTTTCTTCAAATTGATTGATAATTCTTGCTAATTGCTTGTTTGCAATAATTGGCTCATAAACAATTCGAAACATTTGTCCACGACGTTTTACTGTTGGTATGAAGTATAATTTTTCAATCAATTTTAAAACAAATTGAGTCAATTTATTCAAATATATAAATGTGTATGAAATATCATCAAAATCAACTATTTCACCAAATCCACCAAAATAATCTAAAACCAAATCTTTTGGCAAGGCATAACCAACTTTTGTGCCAATTACGCTTGATGAACAACGGAATAAAGAACCTTTTGACTTTAAGTAATATTGAAAATTATTTGTCGGAGTGACAAAGAATGATTGTTTTCCGTTATTATTTACCATATAAAAATCAGTATTTCTTACAGGCGAATTAGGGCTTAAGAAAACACCTTCAAATTCATCTTCAACAATTTGATAAATTAAACTCAATGTGTAACGAAAATCCTTATTTTTGAAACCATTTGGGTTTTCGCTCAAATTAAAGAATAATTCATCAACATTATTCTTTTTAAATGATAAATCTATATCTAATCCTTTAGTCTTCTCCGTCATAATTTTCCTTTACTATTTGATTAAAGATTCACAATCCATTTCAGCAGGTTGTTTAATACCCATTAATTGCAAGATTGTTGGTGCAACATTACACAACGCACCATCTTCTTTCAATTCAATATTTTTGTC
Source organism: Candidatus Melainabacteria bacterium (assembly GCA_003258725.1). Classification (GTDB taxonomy): domain Bacteria; phylum Cyanobacteriota; class Vampirovibrionia; order Gastranaerophilales; family Gastranaerophilaceae; genus UBA6984. The sequence continues at coordinate 210,897 of QHMG01000004.1, read as the reverse complement.
GGCATTAATAATTACAAATGGCACTTCGTTTGTTGTGTGCGCTGTATGAGGTTTTCCTGTTTTTTCATCCATCATCATTTCTGCGTTACCGTGATCTGCTGTTAGAACCATAATCACACCATTTTCTTTACATTTTTTAGCTATTTTACCAACACATTCATCAACTGTTTTACAAGCCTTAACCGCTGCATCTAAAACTCCTGTGTGACCAACCATATCAGGGTTTGCAAAGTTTACTAAGATAAATCCATATTTTTTATCGTCAATTGCGTCTAATACGTTTTGGCAAACTTCCGGAGCACTCATTTCTGGTTGCATATCATAAGTCGCAACCTTTGGTGATGCAACTAGCTTACGAGTCTCGTGCGCATTTGGTTCTTCAATACCGCCATTAAAGAAGAATGTTACGTGAGCGTATTTTTCAGTTTCCGCTGTTCTAAATTGGTTTACACCGTTTGCTTCTAAAACGTCACCTAAAATATTTACCATTTTTGTTTTTTCAAATGCAACAGGGAATGTAAATGTTTCATCATATTGAGTAAAAGTTACATAGCAAATATTTTTTCTAACAACTTTTCTTTTAAAGCCGTCAAAATCAGTAAAGTTAATTGCTTTAGAAATTTCTCTAGCTCTATCTGGACGATAGTTAAAGAAAATAATTGCATCGTTATCGTGAATTCTTGATTCTTCGCCACCACAAACGATTGGCTCTACAAATTCATCAGTAATTTTGTTATCATAAGACGCTTTAACACCCGCAATAGCATTTTCAGCCTTATTACCTTCGCCTAAAAGTAAGCAATTATAACCCTTTTCAACACGTTCCCAACGATTATCTCTATCCATAATCCAATATCTGCCCACAACTGATGCAATTTGAGGAAGATTATATTTTTTTAATTCATCTTCTACAACTTGCAAGAAGGTGCAAGCACTTGCTGGAGGTGTATCACGACCGTCTAAGAAAGCGTGTACATAAACTTTTTTCAAACCATTATCAGCAGCTAATTTAATTAAAGCTAACAAATGATCTAATGATGAGTGAACACCACCTGTTGAAACTAAACCATACAAATGTAAAGCTGAATCATTCTTTTTAACGTGTTCAATAGCTTGTAAGAATTTTTCATTTTTAAAGAAGCTACCGTCTTTTATGCTTAAATTAATTTTTGACAAATCTTGATGAACAACTCTGCCAGCACCTAAATTTAAGTGACCAACCTCACTATTGCCCATTTGACCTTTCGGCAAGCCTACATATTGACCATCAGCATGGATTTTTGTAAACTTTTCAGTTGCTTCTAAATGTTTAACATTTGTTGCATCTGCAAGAACAGTTGCGTCATATTTTTCAGCACCAACTTCTATTCCCCAACCGTCCATAATACATAATAAAACACGATTTGTCATATTCATATCCCCTTTTAAATATTTATTTTTAGCCAATTAATTCTATCAAAAACACAGGGGCAATTCAACACGAAAACAAAAAAGAAATTGTAAATATTTTGTTAACATTAGGCAATTTTTCAAAAAACAATGTTTTAATATAAATGTAAGAAAGGATATTAAAATTGGATATTTCAGCATTAAACAATAATCCATTTGCAACAAAACTTCAAGGTGTAAAAGGCATAGGTCAATTCCAACCTGTATCTGCTGTTAAAAGAGCAGGTGCTGACGGTGGTAATCCATTCTCAAACGATATGGCTTACGTTGGCTTAGGCATTAAAGACGGTGCTGTTCAAACAAGCGCAGCTCAAATGGGTAAAAAGGCAATGCCAATGCGCCAAATCGGTATTGCATAATAAAAAATTTAATAGTTTAAATTACAAAAAGGTTGAACCAATTGGTTCAACCTTTTTGCTATACTTTAATCACCTGCATTATCAACATCCAGTTTTGGATCTTTGTTAATTGATACAGTCAACATTTCTTGTGCAGCTTGATAATCACCTTGCGCAACTTTTACACGAGCATACCTTAAATAACATTTAACAAGATAAGAAACACCAACAGCATCGAAAACATCTCCGCCTTGTTCTTTACACAATGCAAGAACTTTTTCATAATATTCTGATGCGTTTTCGTAATCTTTCTTTTCTAAATAAATATTTGCTAATCTGTAATAATATTCAATCTCGTTTTTATTGATACCAATTGCAGAAATATAATCTTCAATAGCTTCGTCAGCTCTACCGGCCTTAACTTTTGATAGCCCACGCATACCATAATAAGTATCTTCTTTTGGGCCTAGTTCAATCGCCTTTGAATAATCCTCGATAGCCTCGTCATATTGCCCCATATCATATTTAATAGAGGCTACATTGCTGTAATAATAATCCGATTTAGGGTTCATTTCAACTGCTTTTTCATAAGCATTCAACGCACCTTTTTTATCTTTAATGGCATCTTTTGCCATACCCAAATTACAGTAATAATCTGCTCTTGGTGATAATTCAATAGCTTTATCTAAATGAGTAATTGAATCCTCATATTCACCTAGTTTATATTCTGCAAGTCCGATAATACCGTAATAATCAGCTTTTTCATCAATTTCTAACAGTTCTTTTATTGTTTTAACTATTTCTGTATAATTTTTTAGTGCCAAGTCTTGAACAACTTTAGCCAAATAATAAAGTATTTTCTCGTCTTTTTCTTTTGCATCCATAAAATAAAATTCCTATTATACTCTTTGTGTAGAATTATAGCATACAAAATAAATAAAAAAAAGAGCCTATCTTTCGATAAGCTCTTTTTGGTATGTTTATATTATTAAAAAATTATTCAATAATTTTGTCAACAACACCAGCACCAACTGTTCTGCCGCCTTCACGAATAGCGAATCTCATACCTTCTTCGATAGCTACAGGAGCAATCAATTCAACGTTCATTACAACGTTGTCACCAGGCATTACCATTTCGCCGTCAAATTGAATAGAACCAGTTACGTCAGTTGTTCTGATGTAGAATTGAGGTCTGTAACCAGGGAAGAATGGAGTGTGACGTCCGCCTTCTTCTTTAGTTAAAACATAAACGTTAGCTGTGAATTTTGTGTGTGGGTGAATTGTACCAGGTTTAGCTAATACTTGACCACGTTGAATTTCAGTTTTATCAACACCTCTTAATAAAGCACCGATGTTGTCACCAGCTTGACCTTGATCAAGTTGTTTTCTGAACATTTCAACACCTGTTACAGTTGTTTTTTTAGTTTCGCCTAAACCAACTAATTCAACTTCATCACCAACTTTAACAATACCACGTTCTACTCTACCTGTTGCTACTGTACCACGACCTGTAATAGAGAATACGTCTTCAACTGGCATCAAGAATGGTTTGTCTAAATCACGTTGAGGTTCAGGGAAGTATGTATCTAATGCATCCATCAATTCCCAGATTTTGTCAACCCATTTATCTTCGCCACGTTTAATTGAAGGATTAGCTTGAACTGCTTCTAAAGCTTTCAAAGCTGAACCGTGGATGAATGGAATGTTGTCACCATCAAATTCGTATGAAGAAAGAAGTTCTCTAACTTCCATTTCTACTAATTCTAATAATTCAGGGTCATCAACCATATCACATTTATTTAAGAATACTACTAAGTTTGGAACACCAACTTGTCTTGCAAGTAGGATGTGTTCACGAGTTTGAGGCATTGCACCATCTGTTGCAGCAACTACAAGAATTGCACCGTCCATTTGAGCAGCACCTGTAATCATGTTTTTAACGTAGTCGGCGTGGCCTGGGCAGTCAACGTGAGCATAGTGTCTTGTTGCTGTTTCGTATTCTACGTGAGCAGTAGAGATAGTAATACCTCTTGCTTTTTCTTCTGGAGCAGCATCAATTTCATCAAATTTCTTTAATTCAGCTTGACCTGCTGCTGCTAATGTAGCTGTGATTGCTGCTGTTAAAGTTGTTTTACCGTGGTCTACGTGACCAATAGTACCAACGTTAACGTGCGGTTTGGTTCTTTCGTACTTTTCGCGTGCCATTTTAGTGGTCTCCTTTTTTTACTTATTTTACTAAACTAACTTATTATAAATACTAAGCTGTATCTTAATTTTATTATATCAAAATCAATTGTCAACCTATTACAAAGCATGCCTTTTTAAATTGGTTACAAGCATTAATTTTAAAGGATTTAAAAAATTAAAACAGCTCTCACGTATTGAGAGCTGTTAAATAAAAAAGGCGACACCCAGATTCGAACTGGGGGATAAAAGCTTTGCAGGCTTCTGCCTTACCACTTGGCCATGTCGCCATAACCTTTTCTTAATTCTATTTTAACCAAAGCTAATTGTCAAGTACAAGTCAAAATTATTAGCTTACTTGGCTAGTTAAAAATTATGCGTTGTTGCAAAACTTGTGATAATATAATAAAAAAGAGAAACAAAAACAATGATTTCAATAATAACAACAAGTTATAACTACGAAAATTATATTTCAGAAACTATAAAATCTGTATTGGCTCAAACTTATACAGATTGGGAACTCGTCATTGTTGATGATGCATCTTGTGACAATTCAGTTAATGTCATAAAATCTTTTTGCGAAGACAAGCGTATAAAATTAATTTGCCATGACAAAAATAAAGGACTTACTCAAGCTGTAAAAACAGGTTTGAAATATGCAAAAGGTGATTGGATTGCTTTTTTAGAAAGTGATGATTTATGGACTAAAGATACACTTGAAGAAAGAGTTCAAGCAATAAAAAATCATCCGCAAGTCGGTATTATATTCAATGATGTTGAAGAAATCGGAGACGAAAAAGCTGTTTTAGCGGTAAAAAATAATTTAGAAAAAAATAGAGCAAAAATTTCTAAATTAAAATTTCCTAAAAATATTTTTTATAATTTAAACATTGAAAACCTTCTTTTGACTTTTTCAGCTGTAATGATAAAAAAAGAAGCATTAGAAAATTGTCCCCTAGACACACCCATTGATGCACTTTTAGATTGGTGGATATTTATTCACGTATCATACAAAAATGACGCATTTTACATAAACAAAAAACTTACAAAATGGCGACAGCACAAGAATAGTTACCTATTCAGACAAAAGAAAATAAAATTTAAAAGTGTTAATTTATCCGCATACCTAGATGTTTGGAATACTCAAAAAATTGGAATTAAATTTTTGCCATTCTTTTTAAAAACAGTCCTTTTAACCATTACAAAACGCTTTAAATTTTATTATGTAGTTTTAATTAGAATTATAAAAAAACTAGTTGGCATAAAACCTAAAGAATCTCCATTATTTGACGATTAATCAATAAACAAAGGACACCATACTAACAGTTTCCGAACAATCGCCGCACGCTTTGAAGTTCCTTTTGGAATTATGTTCATAACAAATTCTTTTAAAAATCTTGGCGCTCTATGTCTTATCGGTTTTACTCGAGATGTATATTTTAAATTTTTTTCAATCATTGCAATTTGTTCAGGTAAAAACAACTCTTTCCAGCCCTCAATTGTTGTATGCAAATAGTTTTGAAGTCTTAAAACAGAGCATTTTATAAAAGGAAAGTCTGTTGTTTCATACAATTTACGCCATTTAAAAATTGTTGGATTATTTTTTTTATAAAAATCCTTTATCGCAAAATCCGACTTAAAACTAGCGTTTTCAAGCGTTTTTGTAAGTCCAATTTCATATTTCAAAATAACATCATTTTTATTTTTTTGGTATTCGATTGAATTTATAAAATTCTTAAAGACTTCTGAATTAAAAATTTGAGGTCTTAAAACAAAAAAATAAGACTGAATATGAGGGCAATAGATATCTTTTACCTTACCATTTTTCAACATTTTAAACCCAATTCGATTTTTAGTTAAGCCCCAAAAATCACAGTCTTTTACAGACATCTGATTAAAAATCTTTTCTAAAGATTTAAATGGTCCATAACAACTATCGTTTGCAAAGATTAATTCATCACAATTATTCAACAAATTTTTCTCTTCAGCAAAATCAAACCCTCGTTTATAAGAGCCAAAATCATATTCTTCATGTTTTTGAGCTATCTTGTAGCAATCTAACTTATCCAACTCCTCTTTGGGTAAATCACAACAAGAAACAAAAATAACCTCATTAGCTATTTTTTTTAATTCTTGTATGTAAAAAATTACATAATCGTCAATTATATTTTTTTTGTCATAATGTGCAAATATAGCAACTCTGTTCATATTTATTTTTAACCTTCAAATTAATATAACGATAGTATCTGTTTTTTTTACAAATCACATCAAACAAATAACCGATAAAATATATTTATTCCTTATTTATTTATGATAAAATCTAAATACGAGGTTAAATTTATGTCAAAAACAATCTTAGTTACAGGTGGTGCAGGTTTTATTGGGTCTCACCTTTGCGAAAAATTAATTGAACAAGGTAACTATGTTACTTGTTTAGATAACTTTTTTACAGGTTCTAAAAAGAATGTTGAACACCTTATTGGTGACAAACACTTTGAATTAATTAGACACGATATCATTGAACCAATTAGACTTGAAGCCGATGAAATCTACAACCTAGCTTGTCCTGCAAGCCCTATACATTATCAATTTAACGCAATCAAAACAATTAAAACTAGCGTTTTGGGTGTAACTAATATGCTTGGTATTGCCAAACGAACTAAAGCAAAAATATTACAAGCCTCAACAAGTGAAGTTTACGGCGACCCATTAATGCACCCTCAAAAAGAAGAATATTGGGGAAATGTTAACCCTATTGGTATAAGAAGTTGTTATGATGAGGGTAAACGTGTTGCTGAAACTTTAATGATGGATTACCACCGCCAACATAACGTTGATATTAAAATTATTCGTATTTTTAATACCTACGGTCCAAGAATGGCTGAAAATGACGGAAGGGTTGTATCTAACTTCATCATTCAAGCTCTAAAAAATCAAGACATAACAATCTACGGCGACGGTTCGCAAACTCGTTCTTTCTGTTATGTTGATGACTTAGTTAGAGGAATGATTGCATTAATGAACAAGGAAAATTTTCACGGCCCTGTTAATGTTGGCAATGACGGTGAATTTACAATCAAGGAACTTGCTGAACAAATTATCAAACTTACAAATTCTAATTCTAAAATTATTTACAAACCATTACCTTCTGATGACCCTGTAAAACGACGTCCCGATTTAACTTTAGCAAGAAAAGAATTAAATTATGAACCGACAATCAAACTAGAATACGGTTTAATGAAAACTATTAAATATTTTGAAAGTACATTATAATGAAACTTGAATTACTTGCTCCTGCTCAAAATAAAGAATGTGCGATTAGTGCCATAAATTATGGTGCTGATGCAATTTACATTGGTGCTAAATCTTTTGGGGCACGTTCATCTGCGGGAAACAGTTTAAAAGATATTCAAGAAGTTGTTGAATATGCGCATAAGTTTTATGTCCGCATTTATTGCACTATCAACACCATTTTAGACGATTATGAAATTCTAGAAGCTCAAAAATTAATTGAGGCGTTATACAAAATCAATGTTGATGGCATAATTGTTCAAGATATGGGAATTTTTGAACTTGCACTAGAAGGAAAACTACCACCAATTCAGCTTTATGCAAGCACGCAGTGTGACAATAGAACTTTAGAAAAAGTACAATTCTTTAATAAACTTGGTATCGAACGAGTTATTTTAGCTCGAGAAATGTCTTTAAAAGAAATTGAAGATATTTGTAAAAACACAACTTGTGAAATTGAGACCTTCGTACATGGCGCATTATGCGTAAGTTACAGTGGACAATGCTATTTAAGCCATTCTATAGGCGGACGTTCTGCAAATAGAGGTGAATGCGCACAACCTTGCAGAAAAAAATATACCCTTGTTGATGACAAAGGAAATATCTTAGCAAAGGACAAACATTTACTAAGTTTAAAAGATTTTAATGCTTCTGAACACCTTGAAAAACTTGCAAAAATTGGTGTATCTTCATTCAAAATAGAAGGACGTTTGAAAGATGAAAATTACATCAAAAATATTGTAGCATTTTATCGTCAAAAACTTGATAAAATTGGAGAAAAAACATCTTCTGGCAGGATATTTTTAGATTTCAAGCCTAATGTTTCAAAATCCTTTAACAGAGGTTTTACTGACTACGTTTTAGAAGGTCGTCAAAAAATATTTAATTTTGACACTCCAAAATCAATTGGAGAAAAAATTGGTACTATTGAATATGTTGGGAAAAATTATTTCGTCATAAAAAACAACAACCTACACGCTCAAGACGGTCTATATTTCAACGGTACAGGCTGCTTAGTTAACAAAATTGAGGGTGACAAAATTTATCCGAACAAAATGCTTGGAATTAAAGAAGGTTTAATAGTTTATAGAAATTCTGACGTTGAATTTGAAAAACAATTAAAAAACTCTAGAACAAAACGTCAAATTGCCGTAAATATCAATATTTCTGACAACAACATTGAAGCAATTGATGAAGACAATAACAAAATTTCTATTTTTATAAATTCGGAAGAATTAGCCAAAAATCAAGAAAAAATGAAAGAAACATTAAATCGCCAACTTCAAAAAACAGGCGAGAGCGATTTTTTCTGCGAAAAAATCGCAATAAATACAACAAATCTTCCATTTTTGACAATTTCTCAAATTAACAATTTGAGACGTAATTTATTTGATAAATTAATGCACGAGCGTTTAAAAAATTACCCAAAACTTGAACAAAAGCCTTTAAAATACACTAATTTTCCTAAAAAAGAAATGGATTTTAGAGCAAATGTTCATAACAATTTAGCAAAAAGATTTTATGAAAAATGTAATTGCAAAATTACAGAAAACTCCCTAGAAAGTGGAGGTTCAACAAAAGATAAGCCTTTAATGACAACAAAACATTGTTTAAAATACGCATTTAATTTATGCAAAAAGCCTATTAATTTATTCTTAATTGATGAAAAAAATCAACGCTACAAACTAAAATTTGATTGCAAAAATTGTCAAATGGAAATTTTTAAAGACTTAAACTAGGCTTTTTAAGTAATTTTTCAAAAATTAAAACTCTATATTTTGGATATTTGTATGCATAAACTTGAATTTTCCAATCCATTTCTGGTTTGTAATTTTTGTCATAAGGTTCTGATGCACTTATTGAAATTGGCGGAGTTGTTGCGCCAGCTTTAAATACCCTCGTTTCATCATAAAGTTGTTGAGTAGATGTTTGAATAATTTTATCACCATCTTTAAATACAGCTTTTACGTACAAATTTCCAATATCTAAACTAGAATTATTTTGCAACCTAAATTGTAAATTAATAATATGTTCTTGTGCCGCAATATCAGTATTTACATCTAATTTCATCACATCAAAGAATAAATCCTTATCATAAAGCAAATTATTTTTAACAAATTTCTGATATTGCAGAGCTTTTTTTCTAAACAATTCCGCCTCTGTTGGTTTTCCATTCTCAGCTTCAAAATCCGCTAAACGGTTTATTAAATCAAAATACAAATCATAGTTCATAATTTCTGGATTTTCTTTATTTACAAAAGAAAGTAACTTGTATGCCTTCTTGATATCATTGTCAGAATATAACAGACCTAACTTGTAGTTTAATGTAATATTTTTAGGATCAAGTTCATAAGCCCTTTCTAAAGTTAAAATTGCATCATCAATTTTTCCGACTTGAACATAGCCATCAGCAAGCGCAATGCAAGAATTTATGTATGCAACTTTTGTTTCTTTCAACATTTTTTTGCTAATAATTTGATAATACGACATTGATTTTTCGTATTTCATCATAGAAAGGGCGTAATAACCCTGATTATAGTAGGCTTCACCCAATTTAAAATAAATATCTCCTTTAAAATTTATCAAACGTTTATTCGGACGTTCACCAATGTTGTCCATAATATCTTGAGCGTCTTGGAGACGATTAATTTTTACATATAACTTTGCCAACTGATAACTTGGAGTATAATCATAAGCCGCAGCTTTTTCAACGGAATTTTTAAATTCTTTTTCTGCATTTGTATAATCACGTTTGTAGCTAAATAAAATGCCTAAACGCATATTTGTTGCATAATTTTTAGGATATCTTTTTGATAAATCTATGTTTTGGTCAATTAAAACATCTACCAAATATGATTCAAAGGCTGCATCTACGTTATATTTACTTTTCACATTATCGTTAAAAATATTGTGAATCATATAAAAAATATTAAAAATACCAAACATGACCACAATAAATAATGTGGTTAAAAAGGTTTTCAAATAATCCCATTTGTCACCTTCAAAAAATGGATTAACTTTCTTTTGGGTAGATTTAGCTTTTGTTGATTGACTATTCATCTGCCTCTCTTATTGAAATAGAAGTTATACCTTTAATTTTTTCTACATCTTTATACAATGATTGAATAGGATTATTGCATCTTACATTCATAAATGCAACAATTTTTGCTGAATTTCCACCATCTGAATCAACATACTTTATTTCATTAATATATGGAAATTCATTTATAATATAATTTTGAATATCGTTTACATCGCACTTTGCACAACGAACAGATAATCTTAAGCGTTTATTTATTCTTTTTACTTTAGAGATAAAATTTATCTCCAACTCTTTAACACCAATTAATACTAATAAACTTAAACATGTTGCAACAATAGCTATACCATATTCATTTGCACCACAAGCCATACCAATACCTGCAGCTAGCCATAATGTTGCAGCTGTTGTAATACCATAAACTGATGAACCATTTCTCATTACTGCACCAGCACCAATAAAACCGATACCTGTAACAATTTGAGCTGCAATACGAGCGGTATCTCTTACTCCTGTCGCTTGGTCTATGATAATATTATCACCTGTTGCATAAGTCGGAAATCCGTGAATTGAAAGGAGTGTAAAAATACAAGAACCTAAACATACAAAAATGTGTGTACGTAAGCCTGCATTTTTATTAGTGAGTTCTCTTTCTAAACCCAGCGCAAAACCTAAAGTTATCGCTACAACTAAACTTATAAAATAATCTAAAATCATTTTCACCTATCTCATTCTACTTTTTGGATCAAGTACATCTCTTATTGTATCACCTATTAAATTAAATGATAATACCGCAACAAAAATTAAAAAACCAGGTGTCAATAACCAAGGTCTATAAAGAATGTTCATATACTCTTGAGCCTCTTTTAACATATTTCCCCAACTTGCATCTGGTTGTTGAATACCTAACCCCAAGAAACTCAAGCCACTTTCAGAAAGTATGTAAGAAGGTACAGACAAGGTCATTGCAACAATTACGTAACTTGTTGTTTGAGGAAGAATTTCTCTAATAATAATTCTCAAATTTGATGCACCTATCATTTTTGCAGACTGCACAAATTCTTGATTTTTAATTGATAAAACCATACCTCTAACTACTCTAGCAAATCCTGCCCAACCAATTAAAGCAAGAATTACAACAATCAAAATCAAACGCTGAGTGCTTGTCATATTTGACGGTAATATTGCAGCCAAAATTATTAACAGGTAAAAACTCGGTATAGACATTACCGCTTCAGCTAATCTCATCATTAAGGTATCTGTAATTCCGCCAAAATATCCTGAAATACCACCATATAGTAAACCTATTGGAAATAATACTAACAAGGCTAAAAACCCAATGGTCATTGAAATTCTACCACCGAATAATAGGCGTGAAAATACATCTCTTCCGTTTATATCACCACCAAGTAAATATAACCTTCCATCAGAATCAACTGTTACAAGGTGTCTATCCATTGGAATTGCACCTAAAAAGTCATATTCTTCACCTCTTGCAAAAAATTTTAGATAATATTTTTTGCTTCTATCTAATTTAAAAACTGTTTGCATTAATTCTGCATCATATTCTCGCTTGTAATTGTATGTGTATGGACGAGAGAATTTGCCTTTTTCATCAATCGTGAAAACAGGTGAAGGTGGAACATAAGACAATTGTCTATCCGTATAATCCTTTGTGTAAGGTGCAATTATATCTGCAAAAAATAGGCAAAAATAGATAAATGCCAATACTAAAAAGGCAATCCTTGCAAATTTGTCTCTATAAATTCCTTTGATAATTTCTTTAAACATGCCTGTCCCCCTAAGCCTTTGCCCTAATTCGAGGGTCAGTTAATATTAACAGAATATCTGCAATCAAATTGCCAACAACAAGCATTATTGCACCAATCATTAATGATGCCATTACCAAATTTATATCAGATTTCAATACAGCTTCTAAAATCAAACGACCTAATCCAGGATATTGGAAAACATATTCCGTAAGTGCAGCACCAGATAAAAGTCCTGAAAACTCAAAGCCTAACAATGTAATCATTGGATTAACGGCATTTCTTAATGCGTGTTTAAAAATTACTTTAAATTCGCTCAAACCTTTTGCTCTTGCAAATTTTACGTAATCACTATCTAAAACATCTAACAAGTTCGCTCTCATTTGACGTTGCAAACCTGCCAATGATATTGTAAACAATACTAATACAGGTAAGCATAAATGATGAGCAATGTCTAAAATTTGATGCAATAAATTCATATCATCAAAGTTGTAAGAAGTTAAGCCACCAACAGGAAACCAACCAGTCTTTACTGCAAAAATAAGTAATAAAATTGCAAAGAAGAACGACGGTATTGCCATTCCGATACTCGTTATAAAGGTTAAAAACCTATCAAATGGCGTTTTCCAATTTACTGCGGCAAGAATACCTAAAGGTACACCAACAGACCAAGTTAAGAAAATTACAACTAAAGTTAATAGCAATGTATTTGGAATACGCTCCATTAATTTTACCGAAACTTTTTCACCTGTTGTTGTTACTCCCAAATCGCCTTTTACAAAAGATTTTGCCCACAACAAATATTGCACAGGAAGTGGTTTATTTAAACCTAATCGTTCTCTTTCTGCGTGTAATGTTGCTTTTGATATTGAAGGATTTAATTTCAATTCCGCCAATGGGTCAACAGGGCTTAATCTAATAATGAAAAAACTTATCATTGACACCAAAATCAATAATGGAATTGTCTGCAATATTCTTTTTAGTATATAAAATAATATCTGCATTACTTTTTGTCCTCATAAATTTCTTCAATATTGTAAGTCACACCTGCAAGTGGAGACGGAAATATATTTTTAAATTTTTTTCTAATTGCAACAATTCTTACAGGTGAATACAAATAAATTATAGGTTTTTCATCATAAATTATTTGTTGGTATTCGTTATATAAAATTTTTCGTTTATTAAAATCAGTTTCTAATGCAGCTTTATCAAAGATTTCGTCTAATCTTTTTTCAAATTCTAACCTGTCATCTACTGTTTCATTACCTGTTCTTTGATTAAACAAGTGCAATGATCCGTTTGAATACCAAACATTTTTGCCATCATGAGGCTCTAACGGAGAACCTGTAAGCCCCATAATTATCATATCCCAATCTAGAGTTGTTGTCATTTTATTTACAAGTGAATTAAACTCTATTGGTTTATAATTTACACGCATACCCAAATCTTCAAGGTCTTGTTTTATCATTACACCAAGAGCTTCTCGTTCAGTATTACCTGCGTTTGTCAACAAATCAAATTCTACACGATTATTGAATTTGTCATATAATTTATTATTCTTACCTATATGAAAACCGCTAGCTTTTAGTAATGACCTTGATTTATTTAAATCTCTGTCGTGACCTTTAATATTTTTATTTAGAAAAATAGAATTTAAACTTTCTGCAGTAAACAATGGCTTTGCAAGTCCGTTTGCAATATTTTGAACCATACTTTTTCTATCAATGGCATAATCAATTGCTGTTCTAAAGTTTTTATCATTAAACCAGAACTGTTTTTCTGGTTGCACATAGTAATTTGTATCTAAACTTTTTCGTTTATTCAAATTTAAAACTAAAAACATTGTACCTGTATCAGGTCCAATATTATAAATTCTATAATCTGATTTTGCTTCTTTTGATTTATAAGGAGCTACATTTGAACCTCTTAAACCAATTACATCAATTTCTTTTGCTTCAAATTTTAATATTTCATTATTCAAGTCACCTACAATTAAATAAACAACTTTATCTAAATATGGCAATTTTTTATTTTGTTTATTTATCATGTAATAATCTGGATTACGAACAAAAACAACCCTTTGAGCCGCCTTATATTCTTTTAATTTAAACGGACCACTGGTTACAAAATCGCTTGGATTTGTATTTGTAGAATAAAAACTATCAAATGCTTTTTGACCTTGTTTTACAACAGGTGCAAAAATATGTTTTGGCGCAATTTGAGTTGATAAAAGTCTCAAAAACGGTGAAAATGGTTTTGAAACAACAAACTTAACCGTATAATCATCAACTTTATACACTTGCGGTAATTTACCGTCAATTATTACCATATCTCGTATTGAAGTATTACCAAGACCTGCTAAAATTATATCTTTCCACGTAAATACAACATCATCAGCAGTAATTGGAAAACCGTCTGACCAAATAGCTCCATGCCTTAATTTTACAATATATGTCATTCCGTCTTTTGTTTCGTAAGATTTTGCAAGTTTTGGAATAACTCTACCGTTTTTAGGGTCAGTTGTAAATAACCCGTCGAACATTAATCCTGCCATTGAAGAAGATGTTGAATCTTTTGACGTAAACGGATTAAAAGTTTTTGGACCTTCACCTATTGTTGAACTAATTAATTCCCCACCATATTTACCAATAGGAGCTTGAGATTGCAAATAATCTTTACCCATTAAAACAACATTAATAGGATCTTTTGGATAATTCACAATTCCACTATCTTTAATTACATCATGCTTATAAACATCTTCAGTCGGAAGATCTTGTCTAATACAAAGTTTTAGACATAGCAAGACAATTAATATAAATATTACTATATAAATAATTCGTTTCACTATTCTAAACTAACATAAAAGTAATATTTTTTTTATAACCCATTTTATGGATTTTCATATTTAATATATGCATACGCATTAAAATTCATAGAACCATACATTAATTTTAAAGTATTATCGTTTATAGGCTCTAATTTAACAAAGTTAATTTCGTTTGCATCAAAATCTTCTTCTGTCTCTGTTGCTGGTATTTTACCAACAACATTGTACGCTTGGCATAAATTTATAATAACTTTTCCATTATTTTTTGTACCAACAACTTTATAATGACCAACAGGAATTTCACCAGATGGTGTAACTACAGGTACTGTTAAATTTAACAATGGATATTGTTCTTGAAAATTACTTAAAAAATCCATTTCACCATTACCATTTTTCATCAAAGGGTCGCCAGCTTTTTTTTGCGCTCTTATTTTTTTAGCATTTTTCTTTTCTTCTAAAGCCTTTACAACTTGTTCATACTCTTTGTTGGTAATCATTTTTTGACCGTCCCAAGCATTCTCTGCACCAGAAATTTCACTCCAAGACGCAGAAGTCCCTGACACCTCATCAGCAAATGCAAGAGATGAAAAAATCATGAATATAGATAATAGACATAGTAATTTGTTTCGCATATACTTTTACTATAATAATTTTTACTTAAAAGTAAAGGATTATTCAAAAATATACTCTAGAGATAGTATAAATTTTTTACAAAAACATAGTAACATAGTATAAATAGTATAAGGTTATTTACAGGTAAAAGAAAAAGGTTCTTATGTCAACAAACTTATTAGTATTTTTAATTGCACTAATTTCCGCTTTGGCGTTAATTTATATGATATATGCTATCCTTTTAGAATCATCAAGTCCTAAAAAGAAAGAATTGCAGGTAACACCAAAAGGAATTGTTGAACATGCTAAAATTCTATTTAAACAAAAGAAATACAAACTGGTTGAAAAATTAGCTTATAAATATTTAGAAATCAAACCAGAACATCATGAACTAAGACTTATTCTTGCAAAGGCTTTGTACAATGAAGATAGTATATATGATGCAGTAAAAGAAGCCTTAACTATTCTTACAAAAGATGAAAATAATAGTGATGCTCGTTTACTTTTAGCTAGATGCTACAAAAAGGTAAATCAACCAACAAAAGCTATTGCTGAATTACAAGAAATCATAAAACATGACCCAGATAATATGTCCGCATCTCAAGAATTGAGCGAACTATATGTTGAATCAGGTCAAAAATCATCTGCAATAAAGGCATTAAAGCATCTTGAAAGTTTAACTGAAAATAACGGTGAGCTTTTACAAATTAAAACAACACTTGCAAATTTATATATTGAAATGGAAAATTATCCAGAAGCATTTGATGAATTGAATGAAATTCTTGAGATTTATCCAGAAGATACAGAAACTAATAAAAAACTTATTGAGCTATATATCAAAGTTCAAAACTATGAAAGCGCAATTGAAACTTGCGAAAACTTATTGGCTGTGAACGAAAACAATAGCTTGAGCTTATGGATACTTAATAATTTAGTTAACTTGTATTATTTAACTAAAAACATTGACAAAACCATGGAATATGCAAAGCGACTTTTAGAACACCCTTTCTCAGACAAGTTAAAAACAAAAACTTACATTGCAAAAATTTTAATTTCTAGCGGTAAAGAGCAAGAAGGGCTAGAAATGCTTAATGAGCTTTCTGAAAAGAATAATGAAAACATAGAAGTTAAAAAATTATTAATTGATACTTACATAAACAAAAATAACTTTATCGCTGCAATTGAGTTGTATAAACAAATTGTTGATTTAGTTAATCCACTAGAAGTTAAGTCTGTTCATACTGAAATGAGTAATGTTTTTGCAAAATGGGCAAGATATCTATTTGAAAAACGAGAATTAAATGAATGTTTTAAAACTTTTACTATTGCAATTCAATACGATAATGCAAATCCAGAAATTTATTATGAATTAGGTTTGGTAAACTACGAAATAAAAAACTTTAATGAAGCTATAATTCAATTGAAAAAAGCTATTAGTATCAATGCTAATGAACCTAAATACTATATGGCTATTGCAGATTGTTACCAATCAATTGGCAATACATTTGAACAAAAAGATTCATTACTTGCCGCAATTAATGTTGATGAAAACAATACAACTGCTTACTTCAAACTTGCAATGTTGTATGATGGTCAACACGATAAAGCAAGTGAAATCCATACTTTAGAAAAGATTTTAGAACTAGAACCTCAGCACTTAGACGCTAAATATCAACTTGCCTTAATATTAGAAAGCCAAGGTAATAAAGAAAAAGCGCTTGAATTGTATAGAGAAATTGAAAGCATTGATTACAATTTCAAAAATGTTCAAAAAAATATTGAAATGCTAACATCAAATAATGAATAACAAAAAAGGTAGGTTTTAAAACCTACCTTTTTTATAATATATATGTTTACTTATAGTGGGTGAATTTCTGGAGCTTTAATATGTTCTAGAATTGAACCGCCAATTGCTTCATTTGGATCAAAAGGTGCATCTTTTGGTGGAACCATAATATTTTGAACCAACATTTTGATTAATGGACCAAAAGCATCAGGTACTAAAATTCTTCTATAAACACCTGATAACAACGATTGAACATTTGGAGAACGGTCTTCATTGAATTTTGAAAAAGTACCATAGTACATTTTATCCATACCTTTTGTACCATTTGCTATCATTCTATCTGCTATATATAAACCTTCACATATTTCCTCTTCTGTTTTTGCTTCGTTTAACATTTTTGTTACAGCAGGAATGGCTTTTTCTTTTGCATTTACGAATAAATCAACCTTTTCATTATCAAATTCACAATAAGGTTTTTCTTTTGTAGCCATTCTTGGCTTTTTAAATTCTTTGTCCTTTGGTAATTCAAAAGGTTTTTCTTCTTCAAGCGCAGAAGTTTTTACAAATTCATCTTTTGTTGGTTGATTTAAACCTTCTGAAATTTTTGAAACAGGAGTAACCGATGTTTTTTGAGGTTGTTCAACACCTTTAAAAATTACTCTTTTAATTGGATTTGTGATTGCGTATAATCTCATTTTTCTTTCCTTTTCCTTATATTTTCTTACTATTATTTTTTCTTGAATCTTTAAATGCTTCACGAGTATATTCTAAAATCGCACCACCGATTTCCTCATTTGGATCAAAATTAGCCTTAGGTGGTTCTTTTATATTTTGCATTAACATATTTACTAATGGCGCAAATGCATCTGGATTAAGTGTTTTTCTATAAACTCCGGCTAAAAAAGTCTGCACATTTGCAGAGCGAGAGTTATTAAATCTGGAAAATCCTTGATAATAAAGATTTCCAATACCTTTAACTTTTGCTTCTGCCATTTGGTCGGCAATAAATAAACCTTCTACAATTTCATCTTCTGTCTTTGCATTAACAAGCATATCCGTTAATTTCGGAATAGCTCTTTCTCTATTTTTAACAAAAACATCAACTTTATTGTTATCAAATACGCAATAAGGTCTACCTTTAACAGGCATTTGAGGCTTTTTATAACCCATTGAGTCTACTAAATAAAGTTTTGCTAAATTGTTTGTAATTTTATCAACTTGTACCAAGTTTATTTATCCTTTTCTTTTTCTAATTGTTCTTTTCTGTGTTCAACATAAGATTGTGTCGTTTTAGTTATTTTGTTATATAAATCGTTAATAAAAGTTTTAACCTCAAATGCTCGTTTATCTTCCTCAACCTTTTTATCTTCGTCATCTGTTTGAGAAGTTTCCTCTACCTCAAGTATCATTTTGAACTTTTTCTTGAAATTTGCGAGAGTATCAGAAATTTTCTTTTCAACTGAATTTTTCATCTCTCCAAACATCGCATTTAATTTATCTTGAATATCGACAAACTTTTGTTTCAAGTTATCCATTGCTTTCATAATATTCACAGGGATATTTTTTGCCATATTTACAAGTGGCGAAGCTATCTTGTTTAATACAAAATTAACAGGTTTTGCTATAATTGAGGGAGTATTTTTTGAAATTATTGCGGCTAAATTAGCAAGTTTTTGAGAAACATTCATCATTTGACTTTCAAACTTTGCTATTTGCATAAGCCGATTTTCATTTGCTTGGATATTTCTTTGTTTTGCAAGTTTTTGAGCCCTCATCATTGCACCAATTGCAGCACATTCATTCCAACTCATTTCCCCTGGTTTTGCTGTATGATCTGCACGCTTTTGTGATGCACCACCCATTCCTCCTGAACAAATTGGACAAGCACTAGGTGGTAATCCATGAGGACATAATCCTCCACCTACCTTACTATTATTTTGTACAGCAGTTACTGCCATGTTTACTTACTTCCTCTATTTTTTTCGTAACATTAGGGTGCGTTTCAAAACTTATCCACGTTCTTGGGGTGCGGGTAATTAATCAATTCTTTATGATACTTGTTATTAATTAAGCCTTCACTTTGAGTCGAAGCTCGGCGATAAGTTAAGATGAAAGATCTTCCAATCTTTCTGGAGCATTCCGGCTTTTACGGCTGCGTCACAGCTGAAGATATTCACTTCATTTCCTCTGCTCACATGCTATGATAAAAATTAAATATCGTCAATTCATGTATTAAGATTTTTTAAATTTACACTTTTTATATGGTTTCAAATCCCTGAAAATATTATAAAATAGTACTATGGAAAATTTGTATTCAAAAATACCACCTACAAAATTAAGAAACAAAGAAGAAAAATTTAGTCCTGCAAACACAGACTCAAAATTTTGGACTCTAATTGCAGACCTATTTTTCAGAGGTATGTTACAAAACCGATTTTTCGCACTTAGATACAAAGGCGCAGAAAAGGTCTTTCACAGAGATACTTCTGTTCCAACAATTCTTTTTGCCCCACACTCAAATTGGTGGGACGGTATTGTAGGTTACAATCTTTGCACAAGAATCTTCCACAAAAAAATTAGAATTATGGTTGAAGAATTAAACCGTTTTCCACTTTTAAGACGTGCTGGAGCATTTTCTGTAAACAAAAAATCACCTCAAGCCTCAATGGCAGCTCTAAAATTCTCTGTTGAAACTATTGGCGATTTAAACAACTTTTTGTATATATTTCCACAAGGAATTATTATGCCACCAAATTATAGACCTATTAATTTTCAAACAGGTCTAACTTATATTGCGCAAAATGCAGTTAAGAAATATGGCAAAGTAAACTTGGTACCTGTTGCTGTAAATTATATGTTTCTACGTGCAGACAGACCAGAAGTCTTAGTAGAATTCAACGACCCAATCGTTTTGGAAGATGCAAAAGTTGATAGAAAAGAATACACTCACTATCTTGAAAGCGAAATGACTAAGGCTTGTGACAATCAATTTAAAGAAATTGCAGAAGGCAAGTTAGATGCTTACGAAACTTTGTTTCAACAACCATTAAAATGGTATAGAAAGATTGAACAAAGGCTTAAAAAGATAGAAATTAAAGGTTCAGGAGTTTAATTTAAAGAGGAATTATAAAAATAATTCCTCTTTCTTTGCAAAAATAAGGCGGTTTGAGTAAACTCAAACCGCCTTATTTTTTAATTTATCATTTCGGATTAACCGATTGTATCATCATCAACAGAGAACTCTGGAGCACCAAACATACCTTCAATTTCTTCTAAGATTGCAGAAGGTTTTCTAGCTTGATTTCTTTGAGCTGCACGTCTTTGAGCTTCTTTATCTTTTTCTTCATTAGCGTGAGTCAAGTGATAGAAACCAGTACCTGCTGGAATTAGACGACCAATGATAACGTTTTCTTTCAAACCTCTCAATAAGTCTTTCTTACCATCAACTGCTGCTTCTGTAAGAATTCTTGTTGTTTCTTGGAATGAAGCTGCTGAAATAAATGATTCAGTATTCAATGATGCTTTTGTAATACCTAGCAACATGTATTCACAAGTTGCTACTTGACCGCCGTTAGCTTGAACTGCCTCATTTTCTTTTTCAAATAATTGAACTTCAACCAATTCTCCTGGTAATAAGTTTGTATCACCAGCATCAACAATTTTAACTTTCTTAGTCATTTGACGAACGATAATTTCAACGTGTTTATCTGCAATTTCTACACCTTGAGAACGGTATACTCGTTGTACTTCATCTACTAAGTATTGTTGTGCTACTTCAGGACCACATAATCTCATAACGTCATGAGGATTTAATGAACCTGTTGTTAAAGGTTGACCTTTCTTAATTTTATTACCGCTTGTGCCGATTGGTTTCAAGTCAATTGGATATTTGATTTCAGTTTTGTCACCTTCTTCAGATTCCAAGTATAATTTTGGTAAACCACCAGCTTCATCTTCTTCGATGATTAGGGTACCATCGAATTCTGCTAAAATAGCACAATCTTTTGGTTTTCTACCTTCAAGTAATTCTTCTACTTTTGGAAGACCTTGAACGATATCACCTGTTTTTTGTCTTTCATATACCAATGTAACAAGCATATCACCACGTAATACCAAAGAGCCTTGAGCTACTTGAAGCATTGT
Organism: Candidatus Melainabacteria bacterium; assembly: GCA_003258725.1. Lineage (GTDB taxonomy): Bacteria > Cyanobacteriota > Vampirovibrionia > Gastranaerophilales > Gastranaerophilaceae > UBA6984. Next base: position 189,458 of record QHMG01000004.1, on the reverse strand, counting down.
ACCTGGACTAATTAAGTAAGGACGACCCGCTCTGATTACTATTTCAGATTTTGTAGCACTTACCACTTGACCTGAAACAGGAGCTCTATCTGCTTCATCTTCAGTTAACAAGTCATCTTGTTTAATAAATTGACCAGCTTTTACAACAGCTTTAGCTTTTATTTTAACTTTTTCTTCATAGCTATCGCAAACTAATAACAATCTTCTCGCATCTTCACTTTCGTTCTTAATTGAAGCAACACCGTCATTTAATGCTAATACACAAGTTTTAGCAACAGGTGTTTTTGGATCAATTGTTTCGCCATTCTTAACTAATAGTTCTGTTTGTAATGAATCATTTAATTTAGAATTACCTTCAAGTTCACGACGAACAATTAACTTATCAAGAACAACAATTTTTAATTCTCCTTTTTCGTTAAGTTCTACCATACCTTTTAAGTGTGATAGGTAACCTTGCATTTGAAGAACTAAACTTGTTCTAACTAGAGTTGCACCATCTAAGTTTCGAACTCTAGCGCCGTCTTTGTATTGTAATTGAGTTACAGGAACTATACCAATTAATTCATCTGTTGAATCAAAGTTAATTGATACGTCTTTTGGTTGAATTTTGATAACTTGAACAGGTCTTACTAAGATTTGAATTGGTTGATTTGCAATGTTATCTTCCTCAAGATTCATTGTTGTATCAATTTCTTCATCTAAGTCTTCAATGTCCAAATCATCCATTTCTGAATCCATAATTGTTACAATTGAAGTTTCTTTAGCTTTAATACCTTCAGCAATTAAAGTACCTTTCTTGATAACTTCGCCTTCTTCAACTTTCAATTCTGAAACATTTGCCAATTGGTGAATTTCACCTGGTCGAATTGTTACTTCATGGATTACATCATTGTATTCTTTAATTTCAACTATACCGTCTAAATGACAATATACGTCTTTTACAATTTCTGTACCAGCTGTAACGTGAGTACCAGATTCAACCATTTTTAAAGTTGATTCTTTATTTAATTGATGAACTTCTTCTGGAATAAATACTAAGTTACCAGCTTTTGTGATGATTTGATTTTCATCAACTTCAACATCTACGTATTTAATTTCACCTGATGAAGTTACTGAACAATCTTCACTTATTAACTCAGCAATAATCATACCATTTTCAACTGTTGTATCAACAGGAGATTTAACAATATATTTTTCGCCAGTTTTATCAACTGTCCAAATTTGTTCTTTTTTAGTTTGTTCAAATGAAGCATTTGATGGCATAATTGATGCAATTACGATTGTTAATTCTTTACCTGAAACAATCTTCTTGATTTTTTTACCTTCAAATTTAACTTCTTCAATGACTAAGTCTTCGCCAACTCTAACTTCACCACCGTGTTCGCAGATTGTTGAAGTTTCAGCAAGTTTTTCACCTTCTTTAATAGCTTGACCGTCTTTAACTTGAACTTTTGAACCACCTGGTAAGTTATAAACATCACCACCAAGAACCCAAACAACACCGCTCTTGTTAGCAGTTCTAGAAATATTACCTTGTCTATCTTTCTTTTCATCAGCTGTAAAGCCTTGGTAAACAACTTCACCTGATAAATCAGAAGTGATATCCTTAGTAGCTTTTTCAGTTAAACGAGAACCGTCACCTTGTGATACAGGTTCGTAAATTGCGATGTTGTCATCTTTTGCAACTTTATCACCTTTTTGAACCATAATTCTTGCGCCAGTTGGAATATGATATTTTTTAGATGATTTAGCACCTTTTATTTCAATATCAAATTCTAACATTGACTTTTGAACAACATCACCATGACGAGTTCTTTCTTCTTGAGTTTTACCTTTTAATTCTGTTACAACTTCACCGGCTTCATCTGCTTTAACATATTTCATAGCACCAGAACCTTTGAATACACCACCAGTGTGGAATGTTCTCATTGTTAACTGTGTACCCGGTTCACCAATTGATTGAGCTGCGATAATACCAATTGATTCACCAACATCAACTAATTTTTGAGTTGTCATTGCCCAACCGTAACATTTTTGGCAAACACCATATTCTAATTCACAAGTTAAACCAGAACGAACATCTAAACCTTCTTTTTCAATTTCAGCCCAGATTTTTTCGTCTAAACGTTGAATTTTCTTGATGTCTTTTCTATCTAAAGTTGTGTTGTTTTCAACAACAACTTTACCATCAGCATCAACGATATCTTGTGCAATTGTTCTACCTAATAATCTATCTAGTAATGGAACGATACAAGTATCACCATCATAAATACCTCTTAATTTGATATGTTTTTTACCGTGACAATCGTGATCACGAATAATAACATCTTGAGCAACGTCAACCAAACGTCTTGTTAAGTAACCAGAGTCGGCTGTTTTTAACGCTGTATCTACCAAACCTTTACGAGCACCGTATGATGAAATGATGTATTCAGTAACTGATAGACCTTCTTTAAAGTTTGAACGGATAGGTAAGTCGATGATTTGACCTTGCGCATCAGCCATCAAACCACGCATACCAACCAATTGTGATACTTGTGACAAGTTACCTCTGGCACCTGAGAACGCCATCATGTAAACAGGGTTCAATCTATCAAAGTTTTTAACTACTTGTTCTGTCAACTTAGCTGTTGTTTCAGACCAAGTATCAATAACCTTTGTATATCTTTCTACTTCTGTGATTTCACCTTTTAAGTATCTTTTTGTTGATTTTTCGATTTCTTCATCAGCTTCTTTCAATAATTGTTGTTTAATAGGTGGAACAGACAAATCTGAAATTGAAATTGTTACGCCTGATTTTGTAGCGTAATGGTAACCCAAGTTTTTCAATGTGTTAGCCAATGTTGCTGTTTTTGCACCACCAAATTCAAGATAGATTTGTGCAAGTAAATTTTTCAATGCACCTTTATCCATTTGTTTATTAATGAAATCTACTGTTTTCTTTTGTGTTGTATACATATTTGTCATTTTTTTATTTACCTTTATTAATTATAAAACTGCGTTTCTTACTGCTTCATTGAAAATAATTCTACCTGCTGTAGTTTCGATACGTTTGCCGTGTTCATCTCTTACATAGATTTTGTCGTGTAAGTCGATAACATTTGCTTCTAAAGCTGCAATAGCATCTTGGAAGTTGTAGAAATATTTTGAAGGTACCATATTTTCATCTTTAATAAGAGTTAAATAATACATACCCATAACCATATCTTGAGATGGTGTAATAATAGGTTTACCTGTCGCTGGAGCTAATATGTTGTTAGTTGCTAACATTAACATTCTAGCTTCAGTTTGTGCTTCAATACTCAATGGTACGTGAACAGCCATTTGGTCACCGTCGAAATCGGCGTTAAACGCTGTACATACAAGAGGGTGTAATTGAATTGCACGACCTTCAACAAGTTTTGGTTCAAATGCTTGAATACCTAATCTGTGAAGAGTAGGGGCACGGTTTAACATTACAGGGTGTCCGTCAATTACCTCTTCTAAAATATCCCAAACGATAGCTTCAGATCGTTCGATTTTCTTTTTGGCAGATTTAATATTTTGAACATAACCACGTTCAATCAATTTATTAACAACAAATGGTTTGAACAATTCAATAGCCATTTCTTTTGGTAAACCACATTGGTTCAATTCTAATGAAGGACCAACTACGATTACTGAACGACCTGAGTAGTCAACACGTTTACCTAATAAGTTTTGACGGAAACGACCTTGTTTACCTTCAATAATATTAGATAATGATTTCAATGGTCTGTTATTTGGACCAACAACTGTTCTACCACGACGACCGTTATCAATTAATGCATCTACTGCTTCTTGTAACATACGTTTTTCGTTTCTTACAATAATTTCAGGTGCGCCCATTTCTAACAATCTTTGTAAACGGTTGTTTCTGTTAATTACACGTCTGTATAAGTCGTTCAAATCAGAAGTTGCGAAACGACCACCGTCCAATTGAACCATAGGTCTTAAATCTGGTGGAGTTACAGGTAATACATCCATAATCATCCATGTTGGGTCTGTTTCACTTGAAATTAATGAATCTAATAATCTTAGACGTTTGATTAATTTACCTTTTCTTTGAACTGAGTTTACACCGCCGGCCAATTCATTTCTAATTTCTTCAGCCAAGCCTTTCACATCAATTTCACCTAACAATTCTTTGATTGCTTCAGCACCGATTCCAACTTTTAATTCAGAATCTTCATGTTCCATGATGTAATCTTCATATTCTTCTTCGTTTAGAAGTTGTAATTTTTTGAACTCAGAATCAGCTGGGTCAATAACAACATAGCTGTTAAAATAAATTACTTGTTCTAAATCTTTAAGAGTCATATCTAAAAGTAAGCCAAGGTAAGATGGAATACCTTTCAAGAACCAGATGTGAGAAACAGGAGCTGCAAGTTTAATGTGTCCCATTCTGTGACGACGCACTTTTGAATCTGTAACTTCAACACCGCATCGTTCACAAATGATACCTTTGTGTCTTACTCTTTTGTATTTACCGCAATAACATTCCCAGTCTTTTGTAGGTCCAAAGATTCTTTCGCAAAATAGACCGTCACGTTCTGGTTTTAATGTACGGTAGTTAATTGTTTCCGGTTTAGTAACTTCACCATAAGACCATTTTAAAATTCTTTCTGGTGACGCAATACTAATTCGTATATAGTCAAAATAATCAATACTTGTTGACATTTATAATTTCTCCTTTTGTTGAGTTTATTGTCTAATTACGTTGGTTCGGATTTTATATATCTCCGAAAGTTGTTGGTGTTTCAAAGAAGTTGATATTCAACAATTCTGAATCAATGTCTGATAATGTGCGTTTTGGAGCAGCTTTTCTCAAGTCATCCATATCGCTCATTAAGTCAACTTCAATACCGTCTTTCTTAGCTACCGTAATATCCAAACCGATACTTTGTAATTCTCTTACAAGTACTTTGAATGATTCTGGAATACCAGGTCTTGGAATGTTATCACCTTTAACAATTGCTTCGTACGCTCTGTTACGTCCGTTAACATCATCGGATTTGATTGTAAGCATTTCTTGAAGTACATAGGCTGCACCATAAGCTTCAAGAGCCCAAACTTCCATTTCACCGAATCTTTGTCCACCGAATTGAGCCTTACCACCCAAAGGTTGTTGAGTTACTAATGAGTAAGGACCTGTTGAACGAGCGTGAATTTTATCATCTACTAAGTGAACAAGTTTCAAGAAATAAGTTAAACCAACTGCAACTGGTTCATCGAATGGTTCACCAGTTCTACCGTCGATTAAGCGAACTTTGCCGTCTTCTCCTACCCAATCACAACCAGTTTCTTTGATACCACGTAACAATTCTTCTTTTGTTACTTTTTCAGACATGTTTTTACCATATCTTTCATCAAATGATGGAGCTGCGTAGTAGTCTTTAGTCAAATAAGATGCTAAACCTAATAAGTGTTCATAAGTTTGACCTACGTTCATACGAGAAGGAACACCTAGAGGGTTCAATACAACATCTACAGGAGTACCGTCTGGTAAGAATGGCATATCTTCTTTTGCAAGAATTCTTGATACGATACCCTTGTTACCGTGACGACCTGAAAGTTTGTCACCTACTGATACTTTACGTTTTTGAGCGATGTAAACTCTGATAACTGTATTTGCTCCAGGTGGTAATTCATCACCTTTTTCTCTATCAAATACCTTAACATCAAGAACTCTACCGCCTTCGCCGTGAGGAACTCTTAATGAGTTATCTTTTACATCTCTTGCTTTTTCTGCAAAGATTGCTCTTAATAATTTTTCTTCTGGTGGATGTTCAGATTCACCTTTTGGTGTAACTTTACCAACCAAAATATCATCTGCATAAACTCTTGCACCGATACGAACAATACCACGTTCATCTAAGTGTCTCAAAGATTCTTCTGAAACATTTGGAATTTCACGAGTAATTTCTTCTGGTCCAAGTTTTGTTTGTCTTGCATCAATTTCTAATTTTTCAATGTGAACTGAAGTAAAGATGTCATCGTGAACACATCTTTCTGAAAGAAGAATAGCATCTTCGAAGTTGTAACCTTCCCAAGGCATATAAGCGATTAAAACATTTTTACCTAATGAAAGTTCACCACCACAAGTAGATGCACCGTCTGCGATTACATCACCTGCTTTAACCTTGTCGCCTTCTCTAACAATTGGCTTTTGGTTAATACAAGTATCTTGGTTACTTCTTACATATTTCATTAATTGGTATACGTGTGGAATACCTTCTGTGTCTCTTATTGTAATTTCTTCGCCGACTACTCTTTCAACGACACCGTCGTATTCAGAAACAATCAACATACCAGAGTCTTTAGCAGCTCTAGCTTCCATACCTGTTGCAACTCTTGGTCTTTCAGTAATTAAAAGAGGAACTGATTGACGTTGCATGTTAGAACCCATCAATGCACGGTTGGCATCATCGTGTTCAATGAATGGAATAACTGATGTCGCAACAGAGATAATTTGAATTGGGCAAACACCAACGTAGTCAACTTTTGAAGATTCACTCATTACAAATTCAGATCTGTAACGAACTGGAACTTGAGCATTTTTGAATGTTCTATCTTCATTAAGTTCAACGTCAGCAGGAGCACAACGATAGTTTTCATCTTCGTCTGCAGTCATATAAACTACTTCATCAGTAACCTTTCCATCTCTAACAATGAAGAATGGTGATTCAATAAAACCGTAATCATTTACTTTTGCGTGAGTAGCTAAAGAACCAATCAAACCTGCGTTTGGACCTTCAGGAGTTTCAATCGGACAAATACGACCGTAGTGAGATGGGTGAATATCACGAACTGCAAAACCAGCACGTTCTCTCATCAAACCACCAGGTCCTAAAGCTGAAATACGTCTTTTGTGAGTTAATTCAGCTAATGGGTTGATTTGGTCCATAAATTGAGATAATTGAGAACTTCCAAAGAATTCTTTTAATGCTGCAACCAAGGGTTTTGTATTTAACAAGTTCAATGGAGTAAGAGTTTCACTATCTTGTAGTGTCATTCTTTCTTTAACGATACGTTCAATACGGCTTAAACCAACTCTAAATTGATTTTGTAACAATTCACCAACTGAACGAACACGTCTGTTGCCTAAGTGGTCGATATCATCAACTGTACCTTCATCATAAGTTAAGTTGATTAAATATTCGATAGAAGCAACGATATCTTGAATAGTTAAAGTTCTTTGAGAAGCAGCAATATTCAAGTTCAACTTTTTATTTAATTTATAACGACCTACACGACCGATATCATATTTCTTTTCATCAAAGAAACGAGCTTCAATAATTTGACGTCCACCTTGAGCTGATGCAGGATCACCAGGTCTAAGTTTCTTGTAAACATCAATTAAAGCATCATCAGTAGTTTCAGCTGTATCTTTTTCTAAAGTCTTTTTCAAGAATTCGAAGTGAGTAAAAGAAGCTTCCATTTCTGCAACTGACAAGCCCATAGCTTTCAATAAAGTTGTAGCTAGGATTTTTCTGTTCTTGTCGATTTTTACGTAAACTAAATCGTTAGAATCAGTTTCAATTTTAATCCAAGCACCACGGTTTGGAATAACAGTTGCATTGTATAAACGTTTACCAGTTGGAGAAACTTCACGTTTGAAGTAAACACCAGGAGAACGAACGATTTGAGAAACGATAACACGTTCAGCACCGTTAACAATGAAAGTACCTTTGTCAGTCATAGTCGGAATATCACCGATATAAACTTCTTGTTCTTTAATTTCACCAGAATCACGGTTTACAAGTCTAACCATAACACGTAATTGTTTTGCGTAAGTCGCATCGTGGATTCTAGCTTCTTCGATAGTGTATTTAGCATTATCAAATGTGTAGTTTGGTAAGAAGTGTAATTCTAATCTTCCTGTATAGTCTTTAATAGGAGAGAAAGCAAGTAATTCTTCCTTCAAACCTTCCTTTAAAAACCATTCAAACGATTTTTTTTGCACTTCAATTAAGTCGGGTAAATAATCCAGATTAGTTGCCGGAATACCCATTGGTGTTTTTCTTTTAGCAAATTGAGTCGACATTAAATTAACCTCGTTCTTTATTCTATTGTGTACGTACGTCTTAATTTTTCTTTACATTTGGGCTATTTGTATAAAATATAAAATCAAATGCATGCTAGTAAATCGTAACACATCAAATATTATAGTCAATTAATATAAAAAAATGACTAAAAATATGCTTAATAAAATTTTACAATTTAAAAAACAATCAGGCAAATCGTTTGGTAATCGGGCTTAGGCTGTCAACCCCCAAATGTTAAAAAAGTTTTTAAATTTGCCAACATAAACTTGTTTTAGGAACTCTAAAGAATCTTACTTCTTCGCATTTAATTTTGCATTAACTTGTTCTAATTGTTTGCGCATATTTTCATTGTTGGTTTTTTCTTGTGCAACAGCTTTTTCAAGAACATCAATTCTAGCCTTTATAGATTCAAAGTTGTTGATATATTCGTCAAATTTGACTTGGAATTCTTGAATAAGTTTGTCTAAATCTTTGACAGCGTTAATCATAGAATAGTAAAGCCAATCAAGTTTTACAGAATAGTATTTTCCGTTTTTGTCTAATCCTAGAGGGAAGGCTTTTCTGTATTCTTGAGCGATAACCCCAATATGTTTTTCGTGTTCTTTGTCAGCTTTTAGCGTAAAGTTATAGATATCAAATTTTCTGAAATCTTTTATACCATAATTAACCAAATTAATTTTACGTTTTGAACGAGCATCAGAAGTAACACTTAAAAATGTTCCATCTCTTGTATAAATCTTTTTTGTAGCTAAAATTAAATCACTTTGTTGACCAACTCCGGCACCGGCATAAAACACAGCAGTGGTACGATAAAAAGGTCTATCATACGCCCACCAGACTGTATTCATATCATATCCATCTTTCAACGACATTGCATAAGTAAAATTACCAAAACACATGTTATTGAAACCTTCGAGTCTTGAACAAGCATAATTTCCAATGCCTATAGCACTACCATTAGATTCATATCCGGCAAAATTACCTATAAAAATCTTAGAGTTTGCTGCAGATGCATCTCTACCATTAACTATTTCCCCTGAAACAGCACCTGCATAATTACCGATAGCTATTTGCCCTTGTTGAATACTTTCATATCCTGCATAGTTACCTATTGAAATAGAGTTAGTAAAACCATCTACAGAGCTTTTGTAAGAATCATTATCTCTTGCCCTTCCAGCAGAAAAACTCGCAAAAGGTCCTATGGCAATAGTACCCTTATATGTTGTATTATTATCAGCAGCTGCGGGTGTACCAGGTGAAAGGGGAATTGCATGCATATAATTATTAAAAGGTACAGATTTTGCACCTGCATAAGCACCTATAAGAATTATATTATGATTGTTTACAGTATTTGAATATTGATAACCCATTATGTGAATATTATTGCCGGCAAAAGCACCTATTGCTATATCGTTTGCCATCGCCTTCGTTGACACAAAAGCTTTGTCTTCTCCACACATTTTTGTTATAACAGCATCGTCACAAGTATTATTCATTAAATCCAAAGCTTCCAAATGATCATATTTCCACGTAGAGGCAAGTGAGCCTAAACCAATAGCAATATTATTTCTTCTTAAATAGCTATCTGATTTTGGAATTATGTTTGTTTTATACGCTTTAGTTAAATAAGAACCTGCAAACTGTCCTACAAAAACGTTAGAATAGCTTAGTCCCGCATAAACCCCATATTGAGTCTTAAATGCTCCTGCATATTTTCCAATGTTAATACTTTTGGAATTATTCCCAGTAGAACCACTTAGAGTACTTCCTGCAAATGAACCTATATTAACATTATTTTCTGACTCCTCACACTCATATGCAGCAAGGTATCCGATATTTACATTATATATATTTTTTGTAGTATATCGTGCTGTTTCGTTACCAATATTAATGGAAGAATAACCATAAGCAATATTTCCCGCAAAAAGCGTAGATGAATATGAACCAATATTTATTGTATCATCTATATTCTTCTCTTCGATTCCAATTGGACCTATTTGTTGTTGATTTGCAACATAATTACCAATTAATATTGAATGATTTACAGATGCATAAACAGTATTAAGAGAAGTACTACCCATTAATATTGCTTGATTTGAACCTAATTGTTTTTCATTACCAATATCTGAACCTATTGTAATTTTTCCATAAGATAGAGAATCAGAATTAGAATTTGACTTTATATTTCTACCAATTGCAATGTTATTATATCTATCAAAAGACATTCTTTGAGAGTTTGATATACTTGTACTATAAAAACCTAATTGAGAAACTAAGTTAGTTTTATCACCGCCATTAGATTGAATAATCATAGCTGGAAAACCATAATTAATTGGTTCAGCCCCAGGAATTGTACCAATTGAGACTATGCCGTTTCCAACACTTGAATAAAAAATACCCGACAAGCTAGATATTTTTCGCCATATTCCTGTTGATTCAGCGACAGAAGAACTAACAACGTCAGAAACTGCGTGTTTTACAAGTGGAGCCGAAACTGCAGCAATAATACTCATAATCAAAAGTACCATTGTCATTTCGGTTAAAGTAAAGGCTATGTAGTTTTTGATTGTCTTTTTCTTCATTAACTTTACTTATTCTCCATTTTATTTAATATATCTTTTGTATCATTCAACTTATATTGCATCTTTTCTTGCTTTTCAAATGTTGTTCTTACTTTACTTTCAAGTTTGTCAACATGTTTTTCAAGAGAAACAAGTTGTTTTGCTTGTGCCATTAAATCTTTGTTCATTTGAATAAGAGTTTTATCAACATCTTTGATTGCATTTGCTACCGGAAATAAAATCCAATCAAAATCTATCATAAGTTTTCCTGTATAAATATTTTCTTTTACTGCTTCTGGAATATATTTTTGAACTTCTTGAGCAATAAGACCTACTTGCACATTTTTTGTTTTATCAGATTTAAAATTAAATGTGTAAGTATTTATTTTACGAATTTCATTTATACCATATTTTGCCTTTATGATATTTTCTTTTGCTCTTCTATCAGAAGAGAATAATGTCATTGAAGTTTGGCGTGCATAGACTTTATTAGCATATAACAAAAGTATTGTATTATTGAAAGAAGCACCTCCGGGAGCACCATGTCCAGGACCTATAATCATTTGAGGTCTTGTTGATGAAAGATTAAATCTATAGCCTGTGTCTGATTGAAAAGTACTTGAAGAATAAGGAAGTAAGATATACTTATTGCTTCCTGTTACACGATTTGAACCAAAATGTCCTGCGCCATAGCCTATAAATACATTATTACTTCCGCCGGACAGTTTTCCCGCTTCAAATCCTATTGCAATTGAATTACTTAATGATGTTTCTGCAGCTGCATATTGCCCTATAAGAATATTATTCACGCCACTATTATTATAACCTGCTTTTTTGCCAATCATAATAGCATCCGAACTTGCAGAAAAAGCACCTGCGTAAGCACCAATCGCAACTGCATTAGAAGATGATGCACCATACATTGCATAATATCCAATTGCTGTTACTGTAGAAGCCCCTAATGTACCGTTTTTAAAATAGGATCCTCTCGCACCAAAACCTGCAAATGAGCCTATAGTTACGCTTCTTGAAAAGCCAAAATTATTAACTCCAGCGTAATTACCAATTTTTACATTTTGACCTTCTGATGAAATTAATGCAGAATTATACGTCAATGAATCACTATCATTATTTGCACCTGCATAATGACCTATATTAATATTACTTTCTTTAATTTCATGATAATCATTTTTGTTGTTAGATGATCTGCCTCCCGCAAAAACACCAATATTAACAGTATTAGAATAGGCATTATTAAGACCTGAATATGTACCAATAGAAATATTTTCCATCTGCATATCACGCCCATTATTACCTGCTGCACCATAACCATAGTTACCTGAATAATAACCAATACTAATGTTCTTTATTGCTGCAAATGCAGACAAAGGTCTATAACCTAATCTACCCGCCATTGAGCCAATTGCTATATTATATTTTTGTTGAACACCATTATATGTAGGAGCAGCATTTGCATATTTCACAGGGCCATAACAAACATTTGAACCGGCACATTCACCAATGTTTACGCTTTCTAATTCATAACTACTACCATATGCTGCATATCTACCGATTGCAATAGCTCTAGTTATAATAGGTATATTACTAGACATAGCTTTTTCACCTATCATAATACTTGAAATGGCACCAATTAAATTTCCATTTCCGGCATAATAACCTACAGCTATATTTTTTGAACCAACATCTGTACTATGAGTTAAAGCATTTGCACCAATCATTATGTTATCTGAAGCATCCAAACCAACAGAACCAACATATTTGCCTCTGTCATAAAGTATCATTTGACCTCTATCTGCGTTTTTAGCTAAAGTTCCTTGATTTTTTTGAATAACCAATGCCGGTCTTGTACCGTCAAACGCTGTTTTATAATCATCTATTTGTGATGCTGTATAACTCTTTGTATCAGTACCAATAACAACTTTTTGGTCGCTATCACTCAAAGAATCACTAACTGTAATACCTGAAAATTTATCATATTTCCATATATCATTTGTTGAGGTTGAATTGTTTTCTGTAACATTGTATGGTTTTTGTTTTTGTTGCGTAATTGTTGGAATTGTTGCAGCAGAAATTACGCTGACGATTAAAAGTACAATCATCATCTCTGAAAGTGTGAATGCTATTAAGTTTTTAAACTTGAATTTCATCTATGCACTTTTCTCCATTTTTTCTGCTTTTCTATACGCTTTATTTATCTGTTTTTCTAATGATTTTCTTTCTTTTTCCAGTTGTTTTTGTTCTTTTTCTAAAGATTTCATTTTGATAGACAATGATTGATATTCTTTAGCATATGCCAACAAACTTGATTTGCAAGATTCTACCGTCTTATCCAATTCTTTTACTGCATTAAACATAGTGTAAAATACCCAGTCAGGATTAATTGTAAAAGATTCTTTTTTAGATATATCTACGGCTTCTGGAATAACTTTTTTTAATTCTTGAGCTATTACACCTATACGACGAACATCTGGTTCGTCTTGATAACTAAATTCATATACATTTAATCGATTTATTTCCGCCAATGAATATTTTAAAGGTTTTACATTTTCTTTCAACGTTTTATCACTTGAGGTATATCCAGTTGGTTTTGACGTTGGACCATAAATATTTGTTGCATCTAAAATAATAACAGAAGAATCATTATAATCATTATCATTACCAATAGGAGAATTAAGTAAGCTTGTTTCTGCAATTATCATTTGACTGTAATTATTTGCATCATTGCTTCTGTATTTTAAAAGTCTATTTGATGAAGAATTATCAAATCTAACAACAGTTCCACCTTTAGGATTACGATGTATTCCATCTAACCCCAAATAGGATGCCTTAGTATACCAAGTTGGAGAAATAACACTAAACATAGGATATTTATTGTTACTTCCTGTATTTGGGTTAGCAGATGCATATTGTCCTAACAGTATACTGTATACAGCCTTAGTATCCGGAGCACACGAACCATATCCAATACAAATACTTTTAATAACAGCATTATAATCGTTAGTTTCTTCTAGAGCATTGTGTCCTATAGCGATATTTCCATAAGAATTTAAGTCGCTATTAATACAAGAAGCCCCAGCTTTATGACCGATTGCAATCTCATTCATTTTTTTATCATTCTGAGTTTGGGATCTTCCACTTCCTGCATAATTTGATATTGCCCCTTTTGTAGAACCAGCCATGTAACCTATTGCAACTGTAGTTCCAACACCATTGTAATTAGCATAAGAACCTATAGAAACCAATTCATAATTTCTAATATTTCCTTGTTGAATTCGATAACCTGCTTTATTTCCAATAAACACAGCACCTTTTGTATCACCTCTAAGATTATAGCCTGCATATGAGCCAATAGCCACAACCTCATCAACCGATGCCATTGGAGCATACAACGCATGGTCACCCATTGCAACATGGTAGTTTGCTGAACGGTCATTTGAAGTGTTATCATACTCCGCAAGAGGCATTGCACCAGCATTTGTACCTATATTTACAGCACCTAAAACCTGATTACTACCAGTGTCCGTTGGATGATTGCCAAAACCGGCTAAGTAACCAATATTAACAGCATGTCTTGCTTCTGACATAGCTCCCGCTTGATAACCTATATTGGTTAAATTTTCACGATATCCATAAGACGATGTGTTATATCCCGCCAAATAACCTATATCAACAGTCCTATTTAGCGGATGACTAGGGCTTCCATCATAGCCTGCCATGTACCCAATACCAACATTATTATCATTGTTTTGAGTGCTTCCTACTGCTAAAGCCGCATATCCAATTGCAACAGAATTGTATGGAGATGAACCATAAGATGCCATTGAACCAATTGCAACAGAACCTACCCTACCGGATGTAGAACCTCTCCTCATTGCCCAGTCACCAATAGCTACATTTTTATAGTCATTATAAACTGCAGCAGGTATTTCTAGCTTTGTCTCTGTCAATGCATTAGCACCAATGGCTACATTATAGGTATCCATAGAACCTAAATACAAACGACCTGCATTATAAACCGTTTTTCCGTCAGGCGAAACTGTAAAAAGAATTTGTGACGGACTCGATTCATCCGCCTTATTATTGATAAATAAACCGGCTGTGCCTGTTGATGGCGTGTTTACATCCGGCGCCATACCTACTGCCACAAAGTTAGCCGTAGAAATACTCTTAAAATTGTTACCCTTTGTCCATAGGTTATCACCACTAACGGTACCGCCCAACATTGCGCTATCCGGAGCAGTAATAATTGGCATTGTTGCAGCCATAACAACACTCATGACAGTCAATATAACCATCATTTCCGCCAACGTAAATGCAGTTGTCTTATGTAATAGTTCTCTTATGTGCACATTTACTCCAGTTTATATTATCTATCATTATACACTATTAATATAAATTATGCTAGCCTTAAAAATTAAAATATAAATTTATATTAATACACAAAACAACTTGCCTTATATTAATTATTGTTATATCATTGAAGTATTATCACAAAAGAGGAATTAAAATGAACAAAAGTCAATCAATGGGTATGTACATTATTCTTGGCATAATGGTTCTTGCATTTATTTCAATGCTTTTTGCTGGACCTTCTACCACAACCGAAGAATTAACATACACTAACTTCTTACAAAAACTCTCTGCAGGAGATATTAAGTCAGTTGAAATGGACAAAGATTTCTTAATCGCTATCCCTAAAGTTCAACCTAAAAAACAAGTAAAAAAAGACTTGCCAATGCTATACGGTATGCAACAGTCTGTTGCGACACTTCAATACAAGGTGCTTACACCTAACGACCCAACTTTAATGAAAAAACTTGAAGAGGCTGATGTCGAAATCGCAGTTAGCAAACCTAGTGAATCAGCACAATTTATGCACATTCTAGGCTCTTTAGCTCTACCTATCTTCATCATCATTTTCTTAATCATAATGGCTAGAGGACTTCAAGCTGGCGGTTCTCAAGCAATGTCTTTTGGCAAAAGCAGAGCAAAAATGCTTTTAGATAACAAAGTTAAAGTTATGTTCAAAGATGTTGCTGGTATCGACGAAGAAAAGAAAGAATTAGAAGAAATCGTTGATTTTCTTAAAAATGGAGAAAAATACTTAAAACTTGGCGCTAAAATTCCAAAAGGCGTACTTTTAGTTGGTTCTCCAGGTACTGGTAAAACCTTAATGGCAAAAGCTGTTGCGGGTGAAGCAGGTGTTCCATTCTTCTCTATCTCTGGTTCTGATTTCGTAGAAATGTTCGTTGGTGTCGGTGCAAGCCGTGTTAGAGATTTGTTTGACCAAGCTAAAAAACATCAACCTTGCATTATTTTTATTGACGAGATTGATGCTGTTGGTCGCCAACGTGGTGCAGGTTTAGGTGGTGGACACGATGAACGTGAACAAACTTTGAACCAATTACTTGTTGAAATGGACGGTTTTGATGAAACAACAAACATTATTGTAATTGCTGCAACTAACAGACCTGACATTTTAGACAATGCTTTACTTAGACCTGGAAGATTTGACAGACAAATAGTTATAAATAGACCTGATATTTTAGGCAGAGAACAAATCTTAAAGGTTCACGCCAAAAACAAGCCTTTAGCTGAAGAAGTTGATTTAAAAGTTTTAGCAAAACGTACTCCAGGATTTACAGGTGCAGATTTACAAAATCTATTAAACGAAGCTGCATTACTTGCCGCTCGTCATAACAAAACTAGAATTTACATGGACGATTTAGAAGAAGCTATCGACAAAGTTATGGCTGGTCCTGAAAAGAAAAGCCGTATTATCTCTGACGAAGAAAAAGAAAATACAGCTTATCACGAAGTCGGACACGCTTTACTTGCAAAACTTCTTAAGAATTGTGATCCATTACACAAAGTTTCAATTATCCCTCGTGGTATGGCTTTAGGAGTTACAATGGTACTTCCAGAAAAAGACCATTTAACATTAAAGAAAGTTCAATTGCTGGACAAAATTGCAATGACTTTAGGTGGCAGAGTTGCTGAAGAAATCATTTATGGTAAAGAATTTATTACAACAGGCGCATCTAATGATTTAGAAAAAGTAACTCAAATGGCTCGCTCAATGGTTACAAAATACGGCATGAGCGAACGTCTAGGCAACTTAGCTTACGGAAAGAGCGAAGACCACGTATTTATGGGACGTGATTTCGGACACCAAAGAGATTACTCTGAAGAAATTGCAGCTGCAATTGATGAAGAAGTTCAAAGAATAGTAACTGAACAATATGAATTAGCTAAAACATTACTAGAAGAAAACAGAGATATGTTAGACACAATTTCTCACAAACTTCTTGAAATGGAAACTTTAGATGAAAAAGAATTTGTTGAATTAATGGAGCAAGTTAAAAATTCTCGCAGAGATGCTTAACTAAGAACATTAAAAATAAACAAAATATGCAAAATAAAAAGCGGTCTTTATGACCGCTTTAAAATTATTTCTACCTAAATTTTTAACTTACACTTTGTACTTTCGTACTTTCCTTATTCCTTTTTTCCCTATAATGTTTTATCAAGCTACGTGCTTGTAATCAAAATCTTGCTTATTTTGTTAACTCCTTCAAGAATTCATGAGAATCGTCAAATTCGTTGACAAATTTGTTGACCTAAAAGCCGACTAAAATTAGTCTAATAATGCTTCTAAAATTTCAGCGTTTTTATTAGCTGCTTGAGCGTTGTATTTAGTATTTCTGTGAATATATGTTCTAAGTGCTTCACGGATAAGTTCAGAACGTGTTCTGTTTTCGTTACCAGCTACTGCATCTATTTGATCTAAAAATTGTTCAGGCATTGAAATTAAAACTTTAGCCATTGTAAATATCTCCTTTGTGTGTGTAATATACCTCGTGCTTATATAAAGTATTTTTTTCTCAAAAAATTGCCTTTTGAAAAAACATGAAGTTTACAAAAGTTAACACTCTGTTCAAAAGTCCTGATTTTGAAGCTATTTTAGCTCAATATCCTTAATATATCTTGGTCTTGATTTAACTTCTCTATATACTTGTCCTAAGTATTCGCCAATAATTCCCATACAGAATAATTGCAAACCACCAAAAAAGGAAAGTAAGACTACAATTGTTGCCCAACCACTTGGTGTGTTATCAAGTATCAGTTTTTCGTAAATTACTTCAACACCTAAACCAATTGAAAATAATGCCATTAAAAAGCCTAGTACAGCGATTAGTCTAAGTGGCATAATACTAAATGAAGTAATGCCATTTAGTGCAAGCCCCAATAAAGTCATATAATTGAATTTAGATTCACCAGCTTTTCTAGGTTTTACGTCAAAATGCACAATAGCTGTTTTTAGTCCTATTTCATTAAAGAAACCTCGTAAAAAGATTTGTTTCTCTGGATATTCAGCAAGAATATTCAATGCCCTGCGACTTACCAATCTATAATCAGAATGATTCATTGGAATATTTACACCTAGCAAATTCATTATTTTGTAAAAACAAATTGCTGTTGTTTTTTTCCAAAAAGTATCTGTATCACGGCTATTTCTAATCCCAGAAACAATATCTGCGCCATTCATATACTCATCTACAAACTTTTCAATTGCCCATTGGTCTTGTTGTAAGTCTGCATCAATTGAAACACAACAATCACAACCTAAGTCTCTTACACCTAAAAGACCTGCAATATGAGCCTTTTGATTACCATAATTTCTAACAAACTTCAAACCTTTTACAAGAGGATTTTCTCCGTGCATTTTACAAATCAGTTCCCAAGTTCTGTCTTTTGAACCATCATCAATCAAATACACAAAGCTATCGTCTTTAATTTTATCCTTTTTAATTAAATCATTAATAACTTCAAACAAGCTCTTTACGGTGCTTTCCACACACAATTCTTCATTAAAACAAGGAACTGTTATTGCTAAAGTAGGTTTTTCCATTATGTTTCCTTTTTACTAACTTTTCTGTTTTTATATTATAATAATCTTGTAGCAAGGGCAAGGAATTTTTATGAATAACAAAAAATTTATCTTAAATGCGGATGATTTTGGTCTTTCTAATGACATTAACCGTGCCATTGTAGAGGGCTACAATGCAGAAATTTTACATTCTACAAGTCTTTGCGCAAATGGAGAAGCATTTTATTCTGCAGTAAATGAGATTATGCCTGAATGTCCAAAACTATGTGTTGGTGTTCATCTTAATATCATTGAAGGAAACGCTCTTAATCCACACGAAACATTAACTGAATTAACAGATTCAGAAGGTAATTTTAATAACAGCTGGATTCAACTTTTATTAAAATCTTTTAATAAAAAGTTTATGGAACAGTTAGAAATTGAATTTCGCTCGCAAATTGAAAAAATAATTTCTTGCACAAAAGTTTCGCATATAGATTCTCACGTACATACACACGGAATTCCAAACATTTTTAAACTAACCTGCAAACTTGCAAAAGAATATGGCATTCCATACGTTAGAACACAATTTGAGCGCCCTTACTTGACCAATAATATATCAAAACATATTAATTTAAAATATCCTGTAAACCAAATAAAAGTGTTACTTTTAGACAGTTTTTCAATTTTAAATAAAAAAGTTATTGAAGACTATGGCTTAAAAACAAATGACTTTCTTGTTGGGGTAAGCTATACTGGAATGATGGATAATCAAACCGTTGAACAGGGACTAGAAGTATTCAAAAACGAAAGTGATATTGTAGTAGAAGCTCTTTTCCATCCTTACCCTAGCCATGTAGATGAATACAAGATTATTCAAAACCAAAATATGAAGTTTAAAATCGAAAACTACGGCTTTGAATTTACAACATACAGAGAGTTAGTTGAAAACAATTATGAAAAAACTTATTAGCTTATCAATTATAATTTTACTCTTAATTTTATTTGTCGGCTTTAACTTATATACAAAATCTTCTTACAAAGTTTTAAAAGTGTATTCGCCGTCTAGTGTTGCTGTGGATTTAAACAACAATGGCAAAATTGATGGCAACGAAACCTTAACAATAAAAGATGTTGAATGTTTTTCATCTAAAGTCAGTGACACCCAAAAAGAACTTGCTAATACTATTGGTATTGATGAAGAAACCGCATTAGCTATGGGATTTTTTGCTGAAACGTACGCTAAAAATCTTCTTGGCGAACATAAACATGTTCAAGTGAAAACTTTTGAAAATGGCGAAGTTGAAATTCATTTTGACGGAAAAGATTATTCAAAATTAATTAACATTTCTGCTTATGCACTAAAAAGCGGAAAACCTGTAAATGAACAAGCATTCAAAAAACAAGTTGAAATAGTAAAAAAAGCTCAATTAAAAATTTATAACAACAAAAGTGATAAATATCATCGTCTAAATTGTAAATATGGTCAAATGGCACATGACGCCGTAATATTACCCAAAAGTCAAATTCCTAAAACTGCAAAAGCGTGCAAATTCTGCGAAGATGTAGTAAAAAAAGCTAAAACACCTAAAAAAGAAGATAAAAATGCACAAGAAAAAGCTATTATAAAAAAGATTACATCTCAAAGTTTTAAAACATCTCAAGGCAATATAAAATTATTTTTGACTGATTTAACAACAAATTTAACACCGCATAAAAGTTGTACAACAGATTTTTGTACAACACTAGTCAAACAAATTAATAGTGCAAATTCAAGTATTGATATGGCATTATACGGTTACACTGATGTACTTGACGTAACAAATGCGCTAAAACACGCCATCCAAAGAGGTGTAAATGTTAGAATGGTTTATGACGTCAACGCTAAAGGTTCTAATTTCTACCCTGACACCTTTAGGCTTGCAAAGCTAATTCCAGATAGTAAAGGTGATTATGGAGATTCTCAATATCAAAGTTCCATTATGCACAACAAGTTCTTTATTTTTGATAAAAAGACTGTTTTAACAGGTTCTGCAAATATTAGTTTCACCGACCTTTCTGGATTTAATTCTAATGCCATTGTACTTATAAATTCACCTGAAATTGCTCAAATTTATGAACAAGAATTTGAACAAATGTATAATAATCATTTTCACAGTAAAAAAGTAAAAATTGAACAAAAAGAAAACATTTTACTTGGAGAATCTATCGTTTCTGTTTACTTTTCTCCTACTGACAAGGCAATTACAGAGAAAATCATTCCACTTATAAATAATGCTCATAAATACATTTATGTTCCAGCGTTTGTTATTACGCATAAGCGATTTACTCAAGCATTGATAAATGCAAAATTAAGAGGTGTCGACGTTAGAATAATTCTTGATGCTACAAATGCTAGAAATCAACATACAACACACGAAACTATGCGCAAAAACAATATTTTAGTTAAAACCGAAAATTACGCAGGTAAAATGCACGCAAAGAGTATTCTTATTGATGATAATTATCTTATAATTGGCTCAATGAACTTCTCAAAAAGTGGCGAAAGTCGAAACGATGAAAATATTTTAATTATTGAAAATCCTTACTTAACAAAATATTATAAAGATTTCTTCAATTATTTATGGCAAAAAATTCCAGATATTTGGCTGACAAAAAATGCAGCAAGCGAATCTCACGACTCGCTTGGTTCTTGTTTTGATGGAATTGATAACGATTTTGATGGCAAAATTGACTCTGCCGACTCAGGTTGCATGCCTGCAAAATCAAATCATTAAAGAATTTCTTCTTTATCGAAAAAATATGCTTTTGGATGTTCACATAAAGGACAAGTTTCTGGTGGTTTTTCGCCAATAATGTGATAACCACAGTTTCCACATTCCCAAATAACTTTTTTATCACGTTTAAATGTTTCACCGTCATTCATTGTTTTTAAGACTTTTTCATAGCGTTCATTGTGAAATTTTTCAACTGTTGCAACTCTTTCAAAATGTTGAGCTATATCTTCAAATCCTTCTTCTCGTGCAACTTTAGCATAATTTTTATACATTTCTGTCCATTCGTAATGTTCGCTTTTTATTGAAGTTTCTAAATTTGTTTTTGTATCTTGAATCGCTCCACCAATTAAGTATTTATACCATATTTTTGCATGTTCTTTTTCGTTATTGCCCGTTTCTTCAAAAATTCTCGCAATTTGTTCATAACCGTCTTTTCTGGCTCTTGACGCAAAATATGTGTACATATTTCTAGCTTTTGACTCACCTGAAAAAGCATCCATTAAATTTTTTTCAGTTTTACTACCTTTAAATTCCATTTTATCTCCTTTCATTTTTTGTGATTATAAATAAATCTAAAAACAGATAAAATTAGCCACCTATACAGGTTTCAAGGATTATAAAAAAACAAGACTTGCAAAAATAAAATTTTTCTGATAAACTACATCTAGAGTTTAAAACTAGATTACTTGATTTTAAATTCTAGATTAAATTAGTATAAGTTGAATTTTGGATTATTTATTGTATAATAAATGAACGGAAAGGAATTAAGATGCATAGAAATTTACTACTATTCTTAGAAGAAAAAACAAACGAACTTGCAGGACAAACTGCGTTAGGTATGAAAACAAATATTGGTGCTAATGAATTGACATTTAAAGGTATTAGCATCTTAGCAAGAAGACTTGGCAGCTACTTAATAGATTTAGGTATTGAAAAAGGCGACAAAATTGCTCTTTTATCAGAATCTATGCCTGAATGGAGTGCAGCATTCTTCTCAATAATCATTGCTGGCGGTACAGTTGTTCCTCTTGATATCAAACTTACTCAATATGAACTAAACTCAATCTTAAGTGATTGTACTCCAAGAGTTTTACTTGTTTCAAGTGCTTTCTTAGAAACAGGTATAAAAATGAAGGAACAAATTCCTTCAATTGAACGTATAATCATCATTGATGATAAAGGCGCTAACAAGGAATACGAAAGCCTTTACACAATAAAAGATACTTCAAGTGATAAAAAATGGAGACACAGAGGTTTTAATAAGACAGCTCTTATCATTTACACATCTGGTACAACAGGCAGACCTAAAGGCGTTGAAATCACTTATAAAAATATGATTTCACAAATGGATAGCGTTTCTCAATGCTTCCCATTGACAAAAAACGATAGATTATTGTCTATCTTGCCTATGAATCATTTGTTTGAATTGGCTGTTGGTTACTTAACTTTCTTGAGTTTGGGTACAACAATTTACTACTCAAAGAGTTTAAAACCAAATGATTTATTTGACATTATTCAATCGAAGAAAATCACTTTCATGGTTGTAGTTCCAGCGTTTTTAAAACTATTAAAATTAAGTTTAGAAACAAAGATAAATCAATACAACCCTGTAAGAAAATTCTTCTACAATATAAAATATGAGTTGGCTAAATTAATTCCGTTAAAATGCGTAAGAAGAATGTTATTCAGAACATTCCACAGAAGCATGGGTGGTAAATTCGAAGGCTTTATTGTAGGTGGTGCACCTCTTGATTTGAATGTAGGTAACTTCTTCCAAACAATTGGTATTGATGTATTTGAAGGCTATGGCTTGTCGGAAGCTAGTCCTGTTGTTTCAGTAAACACAAAAACAGCCCACAGATTTGGTTCTGTTGGTAGACCAATTCCAAATGTTGAAGTTCGTGTAGATAGTGAAACTGGCGAATTACAAGTTAACGGTCCTACAGTTATGAAGGGCTACTATGGTCAACCTGAAATGACACAAGACGTTATGACAGAAGACGGTTGGTTAAGAACAGGTGATATCGCAAAAATAGACAACGATGGTTATATCTGGATTACAGGTAGAATTAAAAACATGATTGTACTTTCTGGAGGAAAGAAAGTATTTCCGGAAGAAGTAGAATCAGTAATGGAAAAAAGCCCAATGTTTGCAGAACTTTGTGTATTCGGTGCAAAACGTCAAGGCGGACAAAAAGACGGTAGCGAAGATGTTGTAATTAAAATCGTTCCAACTGAAGATGTAATCAACGCTCACCCAGATAATAATGATTTAGAAAAAGTTGTTATCAAGGAAGTTAAAGAACTTTCTAAACGTCTTTCAAACTTCAAACGTCCAACTTCAATTATTGTTTCAAAAGAAGCACTTCCAAGAACAGCAACAAGAAAAGTTAAACGTAAAGAAATTAAAGAAGAATACGATAGAAGAAATGACTAAACAAACAATAAATTAATAACTAAGCGGGCGGATTGTAATACAATCCGCCCGCTTTTTACAAAAAAAATAAACATTAAAAAAGTCGTACCACTACCTATCGAATTGAGCAAATACTGACTCCTTGCTTAACACCTCTTGACTAAAGTTATAGCACCCGCAAAGATTGCCTTAATGCTGCTGTGTTTCCACCCTGACATGGTTCGACAGATTACGCCACCATAATTCAGCCCGTCAACGATATTAAACAATTTATCAATACTCACACAACCCTCACAGTAGGCTCTGCACCCCGCTAAAGCGCTCGGGTCGAGAGGCTCGCTAAACCCCCGTGGAGTACGACTTAAATACATTCTAAATTAAAAACACTTTTAAATCAAGCCGAACATAAAATATGACTTCTTAACAAACTTAATTAAGAAAAGTATATTAAAATGTATTAATATTTTCCATGCCTGAGGTTCTATATGCTACAATTATAGAACACACAAGTACGGGATATATGGTTGCAAACCCTTTAAAATCCAACAACCATTACAGTCGAAATACTTATAAAACAAAAAAAAAGATTTATACACTACATAGTGATTAGGAGATTAAAATGGAAACAATTATTAAACGTGATGGCAAATTAGCAGAATTTGATGAAGCTAAAATTACCGATGCCATTGAAAAAGCATCCAACATTACAAAAGAATTCGACGCTAAAACTGCTCAACAACTTACAAGAAATGTTATTGGAATTATCAAAAACTTTGTAAGAGAAAAACAATCTAACTTGAAAGCACCTTCTATTGAAGAAATTCAAGATATTGTTGAACAAGTTTTGTTGTCATCTGAATATAAACAAACTGCAAAAGCATATATTTTGTATAGAGAACAACACAAAAAATTAAGAGATTTTGCTAATAATGCCTCAGTTGATATGACTGATGATTACTTAAAAGAAATCGACTGGAAAGTTAACGAAAACTCAAACATGGGTTATTCAATTCAAGGTTTGAACAACTATATCGCTTCAAACATTTCAAAAAGCTATTGGTTAAACAAAATTTATCCAGATAACATTAAAGACGCTCACTTAAAAGGTGATATCCACATTCACGATTTGAACATCTTAGCTTCATATTGCGTAGGTTGGGATTTAAAAGACCTATTAATGGAAGGTTTCACAGGTGTTGAAGGTAAAGTTCAATCAGCTCCAGCAAAACACTTTAGAACAGCTTTAGGTCAAATCGTAAACTTTATGTATACACTTCAAGGTGAAGCAGCAGGTGCTCAAGCATTTTCAAACTTTGATACATTGCTTGCTCCATTTGTAAGATATGACAAATTGAACTATGATCAAGTTCATCAAGCAATGCAAGAATTTGTATTCAATATGAATGTTCCAACTCGTGTTGGTTTCCAAACTCCATTCTCTAATATCACTATGGACTTGACAGTACCAAGCTACTACAAAGATCAAGGTGTAATCATTGGTGGCGAAATTATGGAAGAAACTTATGGCGACTTCCAAGAAGAAATGAATATGATTAACAAAGCCTTTTTTGATGTAATGATGAAGGGTGATGCTTCTGGACGTGTATTCACATTCCCAATCCCAACATACAACATTACAAAAGACTTTGATTGGAACAATAAAGACTTAGACGGTTTATGGGAAATCACAGCAAAATATGGTATTCCAAACTTCTCAAACTTTGTAAACTCAGACTTGAACCCAGAAGATGCTCGTTCAATGTGTTGTCGTTTAAGAATTGATAACCGACAATTGGCATATCGTGGTGGTGGCTTGTTTGGTTCAAATCCTTTGACAGGTTCAATCGGTGTTGTAACAATCAACTTACCAAAAATCGGTTACCAAGCTAAGAATGAAGAAGAATTCTTCAAAATGTTGTCAGATAGAATGTTGTTGGCAAAAGAATCTTTAGAAATTAAGAGAAAATTAGTTGAAAAATTCACAGAAAACAACTTATATCCATATACTAAATACTATTTAAGAGATATTCACGCAAGATTTAAGCAATATTGGAAAAACCACTTCTCAACAATCGGCTTAATCGGTATGAATGAAGCATGCTTAAACTTGTTTGGTGAAAACATTACAACTGAAAAAGGACACGATTTTGCTATCAGAGTTATGGACTTTATGAGAGCAGAAATCACAAAATATCAAGAAGAAACAGGTAATAACTACAACTTAGAAGCTACACCTGCTGAAGGTACAACATACAGACTTGCTAAATTGGATAAAGAAACTTACCCAGACATTATTACAGCAAACGACGGTGGCGAACCTTACTATACAAATTCAACTCACGTACCTGTAAACTATACAGATGACGTATTTGAATTACTTGACATGCAAGATGACTTACAAACAAAATATACAGGCGGTACAACAGTTCACGTATTCGCTGGAGAAAGATGTCACAATAACGAAACAATGAAAAACTTTGTTAAAAAAGTATGTGAAAACTATAAACTTCCATACTTCACATTCTCTCCAACATTCAGTATTTGCCCTAATCATGGTTATGTAGCAGGCGAACACGAAAAATGCCCAACTTGCGGTGATGATTGCGAAATCTACTCTCGTGTTGTTGGATTTATCAGACCTGTAAAACAATGGAATAAAGGTAAAAAAGCTGAATTTAAAAATAGAAAAACTTTTGATATTGCACAAGACCTAGAAAAGGAATTAGAAAAAGAAAAATGTCTTTTAAACTAGCAGGGTTGCAAAAAACAACTTTCATTGATTATCCAGAAAAAATCGCATGTATTGTTTTTACACAAGGTTGCAATTTCAGATGTGGCTATTGCCATAATCCAGAATTATTTGAAAACAAAGAGCCGGTACTTTCAGTACCGGCATTCTTTGAGTTTTTGAACAAACGCAAGGGCAAACTTGACGGGGTTGTAATTACAGGTGGTGAGCCAACTTTACATGGCAAAGATTTGATTGAATTCATAAAAGAAGTTAAATTATTGGGTTTTCTTGTTAAATTAGATACCAATGGAACGCACCCAGACGTTCTACAAGAGCTTTTAAACGAAAACTTGCTAGATTATATTGCAATGGATATAAAAGCCCCTCTTGCAAAGTATAAGACCATTACACAAACTGATATTGATACTAAAATTATCAAAAAAAGTATTGATATGATAATGAACAGTGGTGTTGACTACGAATTTAGAACAACTATTGTAAGATCTCAATTGTCCGTTGAAGATTTAAGACAAATCGGAGAGCTTATTCAAGGTGCTAAAAGGTACTATATGCAAAAGTTTTTGGCAACAAAGATTTTAGATGAAACCTTGATGAGTGAAGAAAGCTACACAGATGAAGAGTTTAAAAACCTACGTACCATTTTAGAAGAATACGTTGATTTTGTTGATTATAGATAGTAACTCTAACACAATATTGAAATATTTTATTTCATCTTTCAAGCATGGCAAAACCCATGCTATACATGGGTTTTGCCATGCTTTTTAACAAAATCTCAACCATGTAAAGGATTGCGATTTAAACTAAAAGATGAAAGAATATCCATGTAAACGAGATAAGTTTACCCCCGAATATAAATAGACTTTTGAGAGGAAATTAAATGGTCGCTGGTTTAGGTTCACTAGGCAATGGTGATGATTCAATGATGCTGAAATACATTGGAGACATCAAAACTTTAGACGCATATCAAAAAACATCAAAAACAAATAAAGATGAAGAAAGCTCTTCGGCAGAAGACGTCTTTGGGCAAATTATTGACGAAATAAATGCCAATATGGAAAAAGTTGCAGACCAACAAGCAGGCATAACTTCTCCTCTTGGCGATACATCAAACGCTCAATTTGGTCCACCTTCAGGAATGGATATTGACGGTTTAGATGTTGATAGTTTAAACGCCGTTGAATCAATTTCTGACTACGGTGATATAAATACAGGTACTTCATCATCAGAAAGTGTAGCTAACTCTCCATCTGCAGGCGGAGTCGCTGGCGGTAGTGGTGGAGATAACGAAGATAGCGAAGATGAAAACGACCCAATGGATTTGAATGGTGACGGTACTGTAACAACACAAGAAATGCTTGCCTACTTCCAAATGCAAAATTCTAGTTACACTCAAGACGGCGCAAGCAATGTTCTTGATGAAGCAATAGATTTAATGTTATAAAACACAAACAATTTATCCCTAACACATATCCCTTATTAAATTAATCTTATTACTATCCATATTTAGTGGCGAATCATCTGATTCGCTTTTTTTTTGCAAAAAAATAGGGCGAATATTTTCGCCCTATTATATAGTTAAGTTGTTATACACACTATAATTGAATGTCAGGTAATGCAACAAGTTCTGTCTTAACCTTCTTAATCCAATCTTTTGCACTTGGATCAGCTTTTGTCCAGTTTACAGAACAGATACCTCTTTGTACCCAAACAAGTTGTTTGAAGAAGTCATTTTGTGCATTTGCTGCTGCTGCTTTTGAGTCAAAATAAGTTTTTTGAGCATCAAGTACTTGAGCGATTTGAACTTTATTTTGTAAGTAGTCAGCTTTTACTTTTTCGTAGTTTTCTTTAGCTGCAAACATAGCTTTGTAGTCTTTTTCGATACTAAAGTAGCAAGATAGTGCTTTGTTTACAACTTGTCTGATATGTTCTTCAAGAGTAGTTTTTACTGCCATTTCTTGAGTGTTTAATTGCTTAATTTCTTCGTTAATACGTTGAATTTCAGCAATCTTTGTACCACCCTCGATTGGTTTCCATTGAGCAAAGATACCAAACCTAGAATATGAAGCGTTTGATCTAATAGCATCATAGCTTAAGTTAATTGGTTTTGGACCACCCAATGCTGCTGGTAATGGCAAAGAACCCAATGTTGCACTATCCTTAGCGAACTCTCTACCCATTAATGTTTGGTATTGGTAAGAAATTTTTGCATCTGGCAATACGAATTTTTGAACATACATAGAACGTTCATTTTTCTTCATTGCAATTGCAGTTCTCAATTTAACCAATTCTGGAGCTGCGTTATATGCTTCATCTACAAGCATTTGAGTAAATTGTTCTAATGCACGAGGAGTTCTTACATAATCAAGAATGTTCAATTCTGATGTGTAGAATGCAGGGTCATTAGCTTTCAAGTCTTTTAACTCAAAGTTTGCATTTTGTTTTTCGTTTAAGAATTTGCTGATAGCAACTTTAACATTTTTGTAATCAGCTGTCATTTCTAACAATTTTTGTTCCGAAATGCTCAATTGGCTTGCCCAACGCATAACTTCTTCGTTACCGCAGAAGCCCATTTTTGCACGAACTCTTGCGATTGCTAAGTTTTCACGAGCTTCTTTAACATATTCTTGTTGAACACCAATTTGGTTTCTCAAAATTAATGTATCAATATAAAGGTTAGCAACATCTATACCCATATTTTGTTCAGTAATTTTGTATTCAGCTTTATCAAATTTAACTTTTTTGTTCTTAATTAAGATGTTTGTTACCAATGCTGGTGAGTAGATAACTTGGTCAACGCTGATTCCGAAAACACCTGTTTTTTCTGGAATTAACAATGCAGCTGATTCAGCGTAGTTGTTATCGTATGCTTGCCAACCTAAGTTGATTGTTGCAGTTGGTAAGTATTTTAATCTAGCAGCCCAAGCAGCTTTTTTAGCAGCTTTAACTAAGTGTGATTTTTGTTCGATGTCCAAGTTTTGTTCATCTAATTTGTTGAATACTGTTGATAAGTCATAAACAGGAGCTTTTTTGTGTGTAATAACCTTAGCGCTGTTTAACAATCTTAAGTGTGGCTCATAGCCAATCTTTTCGCAAGTGTCCATGTTTACATAAAGAATTTCGTCTTCCATAAACATAACTTTTTCTGTCGGAACTTTTTTACCGTCTAAAACACTTTTGATATTGAAAGACATTGCATTAGAAATTTTTCTATCCATATCTAACGCACCAGAACCCAACATACAACCTACGTTAACATCGCTTTCACCTAAAACAGAGAAAGTCATAATTTTTCTGTCTGTTAACTTGTTGCACATATCGCCAACTTGTTCCATTGTCAATGTAAATTGAGGTAAAATCAAAGCTGCGTCTACATCAGCAGGGATTTTAGCCATTACGGTATCTACATTTTTACCAACAGGAACTACCATTAATTTAATAGATTTATCTTTTAATTTGCTAGTTATATATGAATTCCAATCTTTTCTAGTCTTATAGTAATTTTCATTCATAAGAACTGCAACTTTTTTGAAATGAGTTAATCTGTGGAATAACTCTAATTTTTGTGTAAATTGAGCAACAGGTGAGAACATTCCTGTACCGAAATCTCTCAAACCGTATTGGTCAATAGTTACAACCATTTTTCTTTTGTTCTTTAAGGTTGACATATATTTAGAAGATAAATAGCCTAATGCAACAACAGTTGTAGCGTTTGAAGACAACGCTTGGTTACATTTTGCTTTTACTCCATTTTCTGTCCAGTCTGCAACATAAACCAAATTTGTAGGAAATTGAACTGCTGTTCCCTTATCCATTGATTTTTGAATTGATGTCTTAAATTGTTTCAAGAAATAATCATTTGCAGGAGATTTACCATCAAATACAAAAGCAATTCTAACGACTTGTTGAGCGTTAGCCGCTTGTCCAAAAGTGCCAATACAAAGCATTTGAAGCATAAACAAGCCACAAAGCATAGCACTTACAATTCTTTTCATAATCCTTCCTCACATATCTTGTAGTTAAAATAAAATCTACTTGTAATAAATATAATTACACCTAGTATTAAATACAAGATAACTGAAACATTCAAACCATGCAAGCATATTAGGCTTTTTGTAACAAATTTATAACAATTGTTAAAATTACCCTAAAAACATGGCAACTATTTAGCTTGAGGGTTTTTGTAACATACAACGTAATAATTAGTATATGAATGAGGTACAAAATCAATGAAAATGAACTCTGTTGGAATTATGAACACAGCAAAGGCAATCATGAACAAGGTTACACCACAACAAGTTAAAGGTAACGAAAACGCCGTAAACAACAAAGGTTTACACGCTGATAAAGTTGAATTATCAGCAACAAAAGATGCTAAACAAACTCCTGAAACAAAAATGCTTTCAGCAGTAAATAAAATTTTAGATGAAGATATTAAATTGGAAAAAGGACAATCGGTTGTAGTTAAAGCTGATAAAACTCACGTTCCATTCTTAAAAGTGTTTGCAGAAGAAGCATATAAACGTGGCGCAAAAGATGTTCACGTTGAAATTGCTCAACCTGAAATTGATGCTCTAAAAGAGAAATATTGCACTGAACCTGATTTTGCATACAAACAAAAACGAGCAGAATACTACGAAAAACAAGGAGCTAAAACAATCACATTTGATGCAAACAATGACCCTTACAAACTTTCAAAACTTTCTGCAAAAGAAACAGAAGATGTTAAAAAGACTGTAAAAACTGAAATTCCAGAACACATTGAAAAGAAATTATCAGACGCATTTAACGAAAAAGAAGTATTCCACACATTATTAAATGTTCAAAAAGGTCAACCAATCTCAATTTCAGCAGAACGTGAACACGAAAAAAATGTTCTAAAATTCGTTGAATACGCATACAAAAATGGCTCTGGTCCAATTGATGTAAACTTTACTGAACCTGGTGATCCTGTTGGTAAAGCGAAATTAAAATATGCATCAGACGATGCTTTAAAAGACGTACCTTCTTACGTTGCAGACATGTGGCAAGAAAGAGTAGGCAGAAAAACAGCAAGACTATTCTTAGAGGGTAAAGACCCAGAAGGTATGTCTGACGTTGACCCTAAACGTATCGTAATGCAATCAAAAGCAGTAAATGAAGTAGTAAAACCTATTAGAAAATCAGGTCCTGAAAGCCAATGGAACATTATTTATGCACCAACAACAATGTCTGTAAAGAAAACTTATGCTGACGTTCCTGATACAATGAAAGCACTTGAAATGGCAGCAGAAGACGCTAAAAACATTAACAGAGTTGGCGGACTTAAAGCTCACGCTCAAAAATTAATGTCAGTTGCAGACAAAATGAATGATTTTCATTTTAAAGAAATCCATTTTTATAGTGTTGACCCTGAAACTAAGAAACCAGACGGCAAAACTGATTTACACGTAGGAATGCACGATAAATCAAGATTTAGAGCCGCAGCAAAAAATACTGATGACGGTGTTCAATATATGGCAAATACTCCAACAGAAGAAGTTTTCTCATCTCCTGATAAAACAAAAACAAACGGTTGGGTATCAACAACATTGCCACTTTGCTTAAACGGCAACCTTGTAGAAGGAATCAGAATGAGGTTTGAAAACGGTAAAGCTGTTGAAGTTTACGCAGACAAAAATCAAGAATTATGGCGTGAACACATTAAATCTGCAGAAGGTGGCGATATGTTAGGTGAAGTTGCACTTGTTGCAAATTCTCCAATCTTCCACACAGGTAGAGTATTCAATAACACCTTGTTAGACGAAAACGCAGCTTGTCACATCGCAATCGGTGCAGGCTTTGACGACTGCCTTGACGGTGCAGAAGATATTAAAGATTACAAAGAACGTCAAAAATAT
Organism: Candidatus Melainabacteria bacterium; assembly: GCA_003258725.1. Lineage (GTDB taxonomy): Bacteria > Cyanobacteriota > Vampirovibrionia > Gastranaerophilales > Gastranaerophilaceae > UBA6984. The sequence continues at coordinate 157,119 of QHMG01000004.1, read as the reverse complement.
ATGAACGAAAACAACATCAACGACTCAAATATCCATACAGATTTTATGATTGGTGGTCCAAACGTAGTTGTTGAAGGTGTTAAAGAAGACGGTTCAAAAGTTACTTTAATCAAAGATAACCAATTCCAAATATAATTAACTAAATAATATTAAAGAGGCACGGTTGCAAAGCAACCGTGCCTCTTTAAATAATTCTATGTCAAAATAATTAACACAGAACCTACAACCATAATTAAAGTTCCAATAATTTTCTTTTTCATATCGGTTTCGTGGAAAAATCTCCAACCAAAGAATAAATTAACTAAAGTTGACAATTGGAACAAAGCCAAAGCATAACCAACCTGCATATTTTCAAAAACATAATTCGTTGTAAGTTGCATTATACCTAACATTGAGCAAACTATTGCAAATTTTGAAATATCTTCTTTTTTTATTCTTGTCAGAGGCTTTTTAAATATAAAAATCAACATTAAAGCAAAAAATGCACCCGCCCAGCACCAAAGCATAAACGAGATTACAGGAGAAGAAAGCAAAATAACCTTCTTCAACAAAACTGCCTCGACACCCATTAAAATAAGGGCTGTAAACCTTAGCAAAATATCTTTTCTCTTAAACAAAGCTAAAGAAAAGCCTTCTGCTTGAGTATCAAAAACAAACCAACTACCCCAAATGATTAAAACAACACCTAAAACACCAAACAAACTTGGTATTTCATGCAAAATAAATATTGCAATAATCATTCCGACAACTGATTTGTATGAATTAATTGGTCCTAAAACGGAAAGTTCACCTATTTGTAGAGCCTTTACTAAACAGGCATTACCAACTGAACACAACAATCCAGCTGTTATTGCATAGAACCAAAATTCTTTTGGCAAACTGCCCCAATCAACTTTTAATGCAAAAGGTACACACAGAATTCCTAGAATAAAGTATGTATAAAAATTGCAAATTAATGAAGAATTTGTTTCACAAATTTTCTTTTGATATACGTTTGCTAAAGGATTAGAAACGATTCTTAAAAATAATGCAATTATTGTTCTAATCATATTTGTCTAAATTAGTTAAATCTTGTTCTTGTTAAGTCAGCTTTTCTTAATCTAATGCTTTCTGGTGTAATTTCTGCTAATTCATCATCTGCAATATAATCAAGAGCTTCTTCTAAAGATAACAATTTAGGTGCTTTTAAAACAACCATTGCATCAGCAGTTGAAGTACGCATGTTAGTCAATTTTTTAGTCTTACATACGTTTACCGCAACATCTTGCGCTCTGTTACCTTCACCAACAATCATTCCTTTATAAACTTTAGTTTTTGGAGTGATAAAGAAAGTACCTCTATCAGCAAATTGGTCTAACGCATAAGGTACGGCTTCACCTTGTTCCCAAGCGATTAAAGAGCCCATTCTTTGTTTTGGAATATCACCTGCTAAAGTATCGTACTTGTTGAATGTATGATACATAATACCTTCACCACGAGTCAAGCGAATAAATTCACCTTTAAATCCGATTAAACCTCTTGCAGGAATTACAAATTCTAATTTTGAACGAACACCTGTTGATTGCATATCAATCATTTGAGCTTTTCTGCCTGCCAAACGCTCAATGCAAGAACCTGTACATTCATCTGGAACATCTAAGAATAAGTTTTCATAAGGCTCCATTTGAACTCCGTCAATAGTCTTGTAAATAACTTCTGGTTTAGATACTTGGAATTCATAACCTTCACGACGCATTGTTTCAATTAAAATACTTAAATGTAATTCGCCACGTCCAGAAACAACCCATTTATCAGTATTTTCAGTATCTTCAACTCTCATACTAACATTTTTTTCTAACTCGTCATAAAGTCTTTTTCTCAATTGACGAGAAGTAACAAATTTACCTTCTTGACCAGCATAAGGGCTGTCATTTACAGAAAAATTCATTTGCAATGTAGGTTCGTCAATGTGAATTAATGGTAATGCTACAGGATTATCTAATGATGAAATAGTTTCCCCAATTTGAACATCTGGAAAACCTGCAATACCAACAATATCACCAGCAGATGCTTCTTCAATTTCTACACGACCTAAATCGTGGAAACCAAATAATTTTGTTATCTTACATCTTTGAACAGAACCGTCAGCTTTGATTAAAGACAAGGTTTCTTGAGATTTCAAGTGACCATTTTTAATTCTACCGATTGCAATACGACCAACGTAGTCATTATAATCCAATGTAGTTACGTGAAATTGAAGGTTTGCATCAGCATCACCTTCTGGGTGTTTAATATTTTCAATAATGCAATCCATTAATGGAGCAATGTTATCGCTTTCATCTTCCAATTCTTTTTTAGCAAAACCTTGTAAAGAACTTGCATAAATAATTGGAAAATCAATTAATTCTTCATTATCAGTCAATTCTGTAAATAAGTCAAACACTTTATCTAGTGCTAAATTAGGTTCAGCTGCAGGTTTATCAATTTTGTTAATTACAACAATAATTTTCAAACCTAATTCTAACGCTTTTGACAATACAAATCTTGTTTGAGGCATTGGACCTTCAGCAGCATCAACGATTAACAATGCACCATCAACCATACCTAACACACGTTCTACTTCACCACCAAAATCTGCGTGACCCGGAGTGTCTACCACATTGATATGATAGCCTTTATAGTCTACTGAAATATTTTTAGAAAGAATTGTGATACCACGTTCTCTTTCCAAATCGTTTGAGTCCAAAACGCACGCTTGAACTTCTTGATTATCTCTAAAAACACCACTTTGTTTTAACATACAATCTACCATTGAAGTTTTACCGTGGTCAACGTGTGCAATAATCGCAATATTGCGTAATTTTTCTATGTCCATAATTCCAATTCTTCCATTATTTCGTCTGTGTACATTTTATTTATAACACAGAAAAAAATTAGAGTAAATTAATTTTTCCTGTATCAAAATGGAAGTGCGCACCTACAATTTCTAAATTACCATTAGAAACTGCCTCGCTGATTATCATAGAGCGTTCTTTTAATAATTTTATAAGAGTCTGAGTATGCATTTTTGTAATTTCGTCATAATGTAAATGACCTTGTTCTTCAACAATTGGGCATAAGTTGCTCATTATTGAGGTGTAAGACTCTTTATTTTCAGAGTAATAATCTTTTGCATATTTTGTAACTCCACAATCATCGTGTCCTAAAAGAATTAGCAGTGGTGCTTTAAGTTTAGATACACCAAATTCAATACTTTCTAAGATATCAAAAGTCAAACCAATTGTTGCACCTGCAGTTCTAACCACAAAAAGCTCCCCAATTCCGCAATCAAAAATAACTTCTGGAATTACACGAGAGTCAGAACAGCTTAAAATAATAGTTTTAGGTTCTTGATGTGTCATAAACTGTCTCAATGTCTCAAGATTACGGGTATGACAAGAGCATTCGCCTTTAACAAAGCGCTCATTGCCTTCCATTAAACGCTGTATCTCTTGTTTTTGAATATCGTTCATAAATATTATATCCTTTCCTACTAATATATATTATAATTATTAAACACAATTTTATCATTTATAGAAAGAGGTTACAATGACTAAGACAACGATGTTTACAAATTTAAAAGGTAATCTTTTTGGTGGCATTACAGCTGGTGTCATCGCATTGCCTTTAGCCTTAGCCTTTGGGGTAGCTAGCGGACTCGGAGCTGCTGCCGGACTTTGGGGTGCAATTATTGTCGGACTTTTTGCATCAATTTTTGGAGGAACGGCAACTCAAATTTCAGGTCCAACAGGTCCTATGACAGTAGTTATAGCTTCACTCGTTTTAACTTACCCTGATAACCCTAAAATTATTTTTATGGCAATCTTTTTGGCTGGTTTAGTTCAAATTTGTTTGTCATTTACAGGGGTTGCAAAGTTAATCCACTTTGTGCCATATCCTGTTGTATCAGGTTTTATGTGCGGAATCGGCATAATCATTATTCTACTTCAATTAGCTCCATTTTTAGGTCTTGAAGTAAGTGGCACACCCATTGAACAGATTTTTCAAGTGTTTAAACATTTACCAGAAGTGAGCTATCCAGCTATTATTTTAAGCGTAATTGCTTTAGCAATAATATTTTTAACACCAAAGAAAATAGCACAGTATTGTCCGACCTCACTTTTAGCACTTGTTATTGGTACAGTTGTTTCAATGGCATCTCATTTTAACGTAAAAACTATCGGCGAAATTCCTTTAGGTTTACCTCATTTTGAACTTGGATTAATTTCCTTCCATGATTTTCAAACAATTTTACCACTTGCTGTAACACTTGCAGTACTTGGTTCTATCGACTCTTTATTAACTTGTTTGGTAGTTGATTCAATTACAAACACAAAGCACAATTCAAATAGAGAACTTGTAGGACAAGGTATCGGTAATGCTTTAGCTGGTATGTTTGGCGGATTAGCAGGTGCTGGCGCTACTATGAGAACCTTAATCAATATCAACAGTGGCGCTACTGGAAGATTATCAGGTGTTGTTCATTCAATCTTTTTAATCTGTGTAGTGTTATTTTTAGCACCTTTCGCATCACAAATTCCACTTGCTGTACTTGCTGCAATCCTTATCAAGGTTGGCGTTGATATTATTGATTACAAATATTTAAAAGTAATCGTACATTCTTCAAAAGCTGACATTTTGGTTATGACAACAGTATTTGTACTAACAGTTATAGACAATTTAATTTTTGCAGTTGGCGTTGGCATAGTTCTTTCTGCCGTATTATTTGCTGTAAGAGCTTCGCAAGACTTAAAAGTAAATACTTACGACCACGAAATACCAAATCTAGATGGTGATTGCAAATTGTATCTTGGAATTTTGCACATTGACGGAATGTTCTTCTTTGGTTCAGCTTCAACCGTTTTAGCAAGAAGCGAAGCACTCCTAAAAAAAGAAACTATTATTGTAGATTGTCAAAAGATTAAATCTATGGACATTTCGGCAACATTTGCACTTGAAACAATGATTTCAAGATTAAAAGAGGACAATATCCATGTAATTGTGGTATTTAACAATGCCAAAATTGCTAGAGAGCAGTTATTTAGTGGACTTTCACAAAGTATCACTAGGCACGACATAACTCTTTCAATGGATAGAGCTATAGAAAAAGCAACTAGATATCACAACGAAAAAGCAACTTGTTTAATCAAGTAAAATATAAAAGGCGCAGATTGCAATGCAATCTGCGCCTTTTATTAGACAAAAAACTTTTAAGTAATTAACCTTCCATTACAGAAATACTTGTGATTCCAGAATTTCTAGCGTTATCCATTAATTTTACAACAGCACCATGAGTTGAATTTGGAGCTGATTGAATTAATAATCCGTCAGGTTTATCTTTTGCTGCATCTTTAAGAGTTGATTCTAAGTCTTGTTCTGCAACTTCTTGATCATTGATATAATATTTGTTATCGTCTGTAACTTGAACATTCAATATTTTAGTATCTTTTTGAATATTTTCTTCTTTAACAATTTCTGGAACTGTCAAGTTAAGCCCTTGACTATCCAACAATGGTGCAATAACCATCATAATAATAAGCAATACTAAGAAAATATCTGTCAACGGTGTAATATTAATTTCATTAAAACAATCACGTTTATTTCTAGCCATAATTATTCAACCCATTCTTCATCGTCTGTTGGAATACTGCTTCTTTGAACCTTTGTTCTGTCCATATCCGCAGGTGCTGAGGTTTGCATATCCACTTCATCTGACGACATACTATCATTTTTTAATTGATTTTGTTCTTTTTTACTCAAAGGTTCACCAGCTACGATTAATTTTTCATAACCTGCCTCTTGAGCTGCATCCATAATCTTCAAAACAATGGAATTTTTGGCTTCTGTATCAGCCTTAACAACTACTTCCTTCTTTTCTAAAGTTGGTAGTAAAGTTGATAATTCAAATGCTAAAGCAGTTGGAGAAGTTTCTTTACCATTAATATACATCAAGCCTTCTTTTGTAACAGAAACTGTACAATCTTTTTGCTCAACAGATATACCACTATTAATTTCTGGAATATTAATGCTATTATCCATTGATTGGAAAGTAGGCGCTACAACCATCATAATGATAAGTAGTACCAAGAAAATATCCGTTAGCGGTGTAATATTAATTTCAGTAAAAAGAGCTTCTTTACCCTTGTTTGTTTTCATTGCCATTGTTTAATAATCCTTATAGAGCAATATTTTGTGATGATTGAACTGTTGTTTCATCATTTGAATCAACAAAGCTCAAGAATAATAATTTAATTAAGTTGAAATCATCTTCGTAACGCTTAACAACTGATTGGAAGTAGTTGTAGAAGATAACTGCAACAATCGCAACACCTAAACCGAAAGCAGTAGCGATTAAGGCAGAACCGATACCCATTGCAACTGCAGCTGATTGGTTTCCTTGAGTTGCTAAATCTTGGAATGTGTATAAAATTCTAACAACAGTACCAAACAACCCTAAAAATGGTGCAACACCACCAATTGTACCTAAAACAGTTAAGTGATTTTCTAATTTTCTTGAAGCAAGAGCTGCAGCAATATCAAATGAACGAGAAAAACCAGCTTTTTGTTCAGAGAAGATTCTAACAGCTTCTTCTGTAACTTCGCCGATAACCCCACCCAATTGAATTGATAAGTTTTGAGCGCCTGCCATGTTGTTTTTAGCCAATTCCTTTTGTAATTTAGGAATAAACTGAACTACGTCTCTTTTGTTTTTACCATAAAAAGAGTATCTGTTAATTGCCACTGTAACAACCAAAATTGAACAGATTAAAATTGGTGTTAAAACAGGCCAATCTAGTTGAATTGAATGTAAAATTAATTCCATGTTTTTTGTCCTTTATCCTTTTTGTACTAACTAATTTATTACTTGTTATCTATAACTTGCACCGAATACGTTGTAATCAAATGTAAATTGAATATCTACGCTTGAGCCTCTAAAGTTTGCAGGTAACGGTCTAAATGGAGCAGTTGCTCTTACTGCGTTAAGCGCTGCATTATCAGCTGATGCTAAGCCCGAAGACTTGTAAACACTTACTGATAGAAGTCTTCCGTCACGTGCAATCTTGAATAACAATACTACACGTTTACTTTCATTACCTTTTGGAGGGTCCCAATTCATTTTGATACGACGTTGTAAATCCGCCATGTATGGTCCGAAATCTGGTTGAGCAATTGCGTCAATACCAGGTCTACCTCCACCACCACTTGGGTTTCCATAATTACCTGTACCACCTCTGCTTGCACCCGAACCTCGAGAACCTGTACCATAAGATGAGCCTTTTCTAGCGCCTGATGCAGAACCTGAGCCAGAGTGATATGTAGGTGCTAACGATGGATTTGGTGAATATCCACCACCAGCAGATTTTCTTGCTGTACCACTACCACTTACAGGACCTGTTGAATATTTTCCTGTTGTATGAGATGGTGGAACAGGAACATTAAATGCTGTCTTTGGCTTTGCTGTAACCTTTGGTGCAGCAGGTCTCGTTGCTGAAGGTCTAACACTTGGAGCTGCTGGTCTTGGTGATGAAACCTTTTTAGCAGGAGTTTTTGTTCCATGAGATGTTTGCGGTTTTGTAACCTTTTTATTTACTGTTTTCTTTGGAGCTGGATTAGAAACAGCCTTATTAACAGCTTTCTTTGGAGCTGGAGATGCTTGTTTTGGCTTCGCTGTTTTTGCAGGCTTTGGAGAAGGCATTGAAACCTTACGTTTTGGATCATTAACACCACCACCACGAGAATTCATATTTGAGCGGTATGGTGTTTTCATATTTCTTGGAGTTGCTTCTCTATCAACCAAAACAAACTCAATATCATTCATTTTTGGTTTTGGTCTTTCTGCCATAAATAAGTTTATGCCAAAAAGCATTAAAATTAAACCAATCAAAGCTATCACACCAACTACTGCAGGGTGTAAAATTAATGATAAAACAAAGGCTTTTTTAATCGAAATATAGTCTTTGTTGTCCTTAATAACGGCTGGCGTTGTATAACCATGTTGTTCGTTATCGTCTTCGTCTATTAAACTGTTAATATTTCCTAGAATTGACATTTGATATCCCACTTTTTATTTCATACTTTTACAAAAAGTATAAAATAATTTATTCCCTAACCTTCTAATCTTCGTAACTATATGCCGAAGGGTTTACTGTAATTGGCTGATTTAAAAGAATGTCTATACGTGAATTTGCAGGAATAGAAACAGGGTTTCCTTTTTTAGCAGCAGCCTTAACTGCGCCACCTCCTGCACCAACAGCAGTACCTAAAGCTGCGCCACGACCAACGTCACCGCCAGCTAATGCACCAAATACAAGTCCTGATAAAGCACCTGCGGCTGTACCTACTGCCATATTCTTTGCATATTCTTTTGTTACGTCCATTTTTGTTCCGCCAACAAGAACTCCTGAACCGTCATTTGTTTTGATTACACCTGAAATAGGGATTTGAACACCATAAGGTGTTGTAATTTGTGTAAATAGAATTTTAACCCTACCGTTCATATCACCGTATTTCGCTTTTGACAATTCTGTCACAGTACCGTAAACAGTACTTCCAGCAGGAGCAATCATTTTTCCATTATAGTAAAAGTCTGAACCTAATGCCAATTGCACAGCTTGACCTTTTACCAAAGTTTCTGAACCAATTTCTGATGTAGTTACTGCAGAGATTACAGCCCCCGCAGGAACACTTACTACAGAACCTCTTAACGGTTGTCCTGAATATACTTGAGATGATGAATCATACTGATAATTTGAAGCTGCAAAAGAAGCGTTCATCGTAATAAATGTTGCGATTAAAAGAAAGCTAATTTGTTTTTTCATATCATTACCTCATAAAAAATATACGATAATGATATTTTATTTATTTTATTCGTTCGTGTCAATTTGTTAAGGTATGTGTAATGTAAGCTGGACTTGTTAGCACAATCATAAGGTCTGCTCCTGCAGCAATAGTAAGGTGTTCACCCATTCTACGAGCGGGTCCTGGAACAAATTTGTTTGTACCAATTCCGAAACCTTGTTGGTAATGTGGAACCTTAACATAACTCGCTGGTTCCGTCAAACCGCCACCAATTATATTTTTATTTGTAGAATAAATATAACCCTTCATAGGTATCTCAAAGTCATCAGGCAAAACCATTTTAGTAATTTTTATTACCATTGATGCATTAGTACCCACAATTGGTTCGTTCATCTTTTCAATCATGCCGTAAAAACGTGTTCCCTTAGGTATTATAACCATTTCTTGCATGTATGTATCGTTTGTTGCAACAAAAGAAACTCTTGTCGTTTCATCACAATATTTTGTTGAAAATTCTTGTAAATTAATAACCTGAATTAAAGTTCCGATAGGCAATTCAATACCGTCATATCCACGCAAAAGAAGTTCTTGCGAGTTTACCGTAAGAGTAGAAAACATAATCATTAAAATTGTTAACAAAAAACGTTTCATAGTTTTAGTATAATGATGTTTTTACAAATTTCAAATAGTCAAAATATATGATTTTTTAAAATAATGCTTTAATAGAGTCAAAAATCTTGTCTGTAATTTCTACAATATATTCTTGAGATACAAGTCCATTGATAATTACATCTGCAATTGGATAAGTTGGTCTGATGTATTGCTGAGCTGTTTTATTTACATCTTTAAACTGCATATCAGCAGCTTCGCCTGTTTTACCCCTGCTTGCAGCTCGTTTGTACCAACGATCTTTCAAAACTTCTAATGGAGTAAAGACATAAACTTTCACATCCATAATGTCACGTACTTGCTCATTTAAAACATACAAACCTTCTGTTAAGATTATTTTAGCTGGCTTTTTAACATCACCGTCTGGAGTAGATTCACAAGTTACAAAATTGTAACGAGGAGAGATAATTTCTTTACCTTCCTTAAGTGCAATTAAGTGTTCTCGCATTAGCTGTAAATCAATAACATCAGGGGTATCAAAGCTAAAACCTGTTTTAAATAGTTCTTCGTAACTTCCCGCTTCTCTCAATTCTTTTGATGTATCTTTGTAGTAATCATCTTGCCTAACTACGGTATAAATGCCGTCATGAGAATCTTTTACGCAAGCATGTGTAGTATTATCAACAAACACAGTCTTTCCAGAAGCGCTTTCGCCAGTAATACCAATCAAAAAAGTCTTTTTCTTTTCTTCAACAACCTTACGAGCAATATTCATAATAAAGTTGTCTGTCGTACGCAAGAATAAAGGCTTTGCTTGCTTTTTGTCATATTCTAAAATATCTTTTAATGTGTCGACAATTTTAGTGATAAGTTCCATATCTCGACCGCTCGAGTAAAAGTTATATCCTGTTAATAAATCGTCCATCATTCCATAATTCCCATGCTATTTATCGACACTTTATGTATATTGTACTTTAAACTAAAAAGAAAATTCAATATTTGTGAAAAAAAATTAATACTTTACTTAAAATTTTGTGTCGATTAAAATAAAAATGTAGGAAATAATATAATTTTGTACTTATAAAAGGAGATTAACAAAATGAAAAAATCAATCAAAGATTTAGGCGACGTTCAAGGTAAAAGAGCGTTAGTTAGAGTAGACATCAATGTTCCTCTAGACGCAGACAAAAATGTTACTGACGACACTAGAATTCAAGCAATTTTACCAACAGTAAAATTCTTGCAAGATAAGGGTGCTAAAATCATCTTAATGGCTCACTTGGGCAGACCTCAAAAACTTAAAGAAGGACAAAAATTAGAAGATTTATCACTTGAACCTGTTGCAAAATATATGTCAAAAGTTCTTGGTCAAGAAGTTAAATTCGTTAAATCACCTGTTGGTGAAGGCGCTGACAAAGAGTTAGCTGACTTAAAAGACGGTCAAGTTGCTTTATTAGAAAACATTCGTTACTACAAAGCTGAAGAAGCTAAAGATGATGATATGACTTTTGCTGAAGAACTTGCAAAACTTGGTGATTTCTACGTAAATGACGCATTTGGCGCAGCTCACAGAAACCACACATCAACTGCAAAATTAGCTAAAATCCTTAAACCAGCTGTATCTGGACTATTAATGGAAAAAGAAATTCGTTGCTTATCTCAAGCATTAGATAATCCTGAAAGACCTTTCACTGCTGTTGTTGGCGGTGCAAAAGTTTCTTCTAAAATCGGTGTTTTGGAAAACTTATTAGACAAGGTTGATAATATGATTATTGGCGGTGGTATGGCTTATACATTCGTAAAAGCTAACGGTGGCAACATCGGTAACTCTATTTGCGAAGACGACCAATTGGAAGTTGCAAAAGCAATCGAGAAGAAAGCCGCAGATAAAGGCGTTAAGCTAGTTATGGCAACTGATGTTCTTGTAACAGACGACTTTTCTGGCAACGGAACTAACAAAGTTGTAGATATCAAGGACATTCCAGACGGTTTCGAAGGCGTAGATGCAGGCCCTGAATCACAAAAGGCATTTGCAGAAGTTATCAAATCTTCTAAAACAATCCTTATGAACGGCCCTGTTGGCGCATTTGAAAACCCTAAATTCGCTGAAGGTACAAAATCAATCCTTAAAGACATCGTTGAAGCGACTAAAAACGGTGCTACATCAGTAATTGGCGGTGGTGATTCAGTTTCTGCGGCTAAGAAATTCTTCAAAGCTGAAGACTTCACTCACGTATCAACAGGTGGTGGTGCATCATTAGAATTCATTGAAGGTAAAGTATTACCAGGTGTTGCAGCATTAGACGAAGCGTAATCGCTAGGCTATTACTGTCACATAAGTAACTAAGGCGGTGCAAAGCACCGCCTTAGTTTTATTTTAATCCACCTTGTAGGTGTATAGCGTACGTATTTTTACGTACGATTTTTTACGGACAAAAATGAAGGGTTACTGTTTTACTAGACCTAAATCTTCTAAATCTCAAAATTTCTAACTATGATATTTTTTCGCATTTAATTTTATTACGAGAAAGCCATGCCATTTTTATGCGTGAAGATTGCCATACATAGTTCTTAATACCATCTGCAACCGCTTTTGCATAGTCTTGTCTAAATTTATCTGTCATCAACAATTCATTATCATACGGATTAATAACGTAAGCTGTTTCAACTAAAACACTTACAGCAGAAGTATTACGAACCACTGCAAAGCTCGCTTGTTTTACACCTTCGTTATTTACAGGCATTTTATTTGCTACCGAGTTCATAATCGCATCAGACAAAGGTTTTGCTTCATCATAGTAATAGAAAACGCTTGAACCACGTCTTGTCATTGGATTTATACTATCTGGAAGTGAATTTGCATGGATACTTACAAAAATTTGAGCCTCTTTATCGTTTGTATATCGGACTCTATCATTCAAAGATACATATTTATCATAACTTCTTGTCATATAAACCGTTGCACCCATTGAGCGAAGTTCTTTTTCCAAATATTTTGCAATTGAAAGGTTGAAATCCTTTTCGTAATTTCTACAACAACCAACAGCGCCTAATTCTTTACCGCCATGTCCTGCATCAACCACAATTCTAACATTTTTTAACGGATGTTTTCTTGATAAATTAGGTTCTTTTTTAATACTCAAAACCAACGTATCGCCTTTATAGCGTATATCATACCCCATAAGCATTTGATTTAATTTAATATTAAAAGTTGCTATATTATTATCATTTCCACCTACATTATAAATTTTCAAAGTCATTGTTTCGCCCTCTGTGATTGAATAGGGAGTTTGTTTTGACAATGCAAATTCATAAATATAGTTGTTTTCAGTTTCTCTTTCTCTATAATCGTACAAAAAGGCTCTGTCATAATTAACCAATTTGCGTTTTACATCACTTTTTGCAACCCAGACTTTTTGGTTGTTTGCAAGCACAACCCTATACATATCACCCTTTTCACCGTCAACCTTCAACAACATGCCACGATGATAATGAGCCAATCTATTAATTCCAGATTGAACAGGAGTTGTTCTTACAGGTGCGCCCTCACGTATAATTTCCATTATTTTAGGACATTCAAAATCCACAATTTGAGCAGGTTTCCAATTTCCGCCACCTACATAAGGGCGTTCAATTGTATAAGTTTTTTCAACATTTCCAGAGTAAACTCTAAACTCATTCACTCCGTTTTGAAGTTTTACAGCCTGCGCAAATGCGCCTGATTTATGCACATCAATTTCTCTATCGTTAATAAAAAGTCTATCGTTAGGCTTTGTAGAACCAACAATAAAGGTTGATGGCGAATTAATTTTTGAATATTCTTTTGTCGGATAAACAATATCTAGTGCATTTGCCTGCATTTGAACTAGCATTAAGCCCAATATTGCGTATAAGAATTTTTTCATACTAAGAGTATAGTAGATTTATTAAAAATCAACATCAACCATGCAACCGAGATTGAAGGGGGAATAAATAGGCAAAGTGACTCTAATTTTATTTCAAAGTTTATAAAATAAGAGATTCTGAAACAAGTTCAGAATGACATTAGGTTTTATTTATTAATTGAAAAGTTCAAAAGATACCACAACAAGTGTGGTATGACGGAAGGTTTAAATTTACTATAAGACTTGACAAAGAATAAAAAATCGTAAATAATATCAATAGGGGCAAGCCCTAAAGAATGGCAGTTTCCTTAAGGCTTGGCTTAGTCCCCTACAAACAAACTATAACAATTTGCAAAATCGCTATTATGACAGTAATGGCGATTTTTGTTATAAGAATATTCATTTTTAATATTTAATAATAAAACAGGCGGTCGGTGTAATACACCGACCGCCTGTAAAAACTCGTTAAACGATATGTTTGTAGTGTTAAAAATCTACTAAACAGCAGCTTTTGCAGTTTCTAAAACTACTTGGAATGCTTCTTTATCGTTTACAGCTAAGTCTGCAAGCATTTTTCTGTTTACAACGATATTAGCTTTTTTGCATGCGTTTACGAATCTAGAATAGTTCATGCCGTTTTCTCTAACAGCTGCGTTAATTCTAACAATCCATAATCTTCTCATGTTACGTTTTGTAGCTTTTCTATCTCTGTAAGCATATTTTAATGCTTTCATTACAGCACAGTTAGCAACTTTAAATATTCTGCTTCTTGCGCCTTTGAAACCTTTAGCTAATTTTAAGATTTTTTTATGTCTATTGCGACATACATTACCGCGTTTTACTCTCATTGTCCACTCCTATCTTGAATACTTCTTGTATGGTAACTCTTTTGAAACTAAATCTACTTGTGAAGCAGCGATTTCAGTTGTTTTGAACAACTTTCTCTTTCTGCTAGCAGATTTGTTTGCTAGTAAGTGTCCAATACCAGCTTTTCTGCGGGTAATTTTGCCTGTTGCTGTTACTTTGTAACGTTTTGCGCCAGACTTGTGAGTTTTCATTTTTGGCATTTTGTTTTCTCCTTTTTACTTGTGTAATCAGAGGTCTGAACCTCTCCACTTACGTAAAGCATGGCATACCAACGCCATAACTTTCGATTTATAGTGTACAACTATCATATTACATCAATAATATTTGGCAAGTGGATTTTATTTAATTATTAAAAATTTTTGCATAAAATTTTTATCTTTTATCATTATGAACTTGGTTCAGAATCTCACATTTTTGAGATCCTGAAACGAGTTCAGGATGACAGTATGATATGTGTTAAAAATGAATACTATAAGATAATACAATCAAAAGAGCGCCGACCTAAGGTCGGCGCTCTTTCAAAATTATTCAATCATTACTGATTATTCTTTAGTATATTCTGCATCAATTACATCATCGTCACCTTTGTTGTCGTTTGATGATGAACTTGCTGAATCAGATGAACCTGCATTTGCGCTTTCATCTTTTTGAACTGCTTCGTATGCTTTTTGAGAAATGCTGAACATTGTTTGTTGTAATTCTTCAGACAATTTCTTCAAATCGTCAGCTGATTTGTTTTCATCAAGAGCTTTTTTCAAGGCTTCTTTTTGTTCGTTTAATTTTTCTTCATCAGCTTTGTCAATTTTGCCTTCAAAGTCTTTTACAATTCTTTCAGCAGATGTGATTAATGAATTTGCATTGTTTTTAACTTCTGCTTCTTCTTTTTTCTTTTTATCTTCTGCTGCGTTTGCTTCAGCTTCTTTAACCATTTTGTCGATATCTTCTTCAGACAAGTTAGAAGAATTTGTAATTGTAATCTTTTGTTCTTTGTTTGTAGCTTTATCTTTAGCTGATACGTTTACAATACCGTTAGCATCAATATCAAATGTTACTTCGATTTGAGGAACACCACGCATTGCAGGTGCGATACCTTCTAATCTAAACATACCTAAAGATTTGTTATCTCTAGCCATTGGTCTTTCACCTTGTAATACTTGAATATCTACTGCTGTTTGGTTGTTTTCAGCTGTTGAGAACACTTGTGATTTAGAAACCGGAATTGTAGTGTTTCTTGGTACAAGTGGAGTCATTACACCGCCTAAAGTTTCAATACCTAATGTTAATGGAGTTACATCTAACAATACGATATCATTAACTTCACCAGCCAATACACCTGCTTGAATTGCTGCACCAACTGCAACTACTTCATCTGGGTTTACTGATTGGTTAGGTTCTTTACCTGTGTAATCTTTTACCAATTGTTGAACAGCTGGGATACGGCTTGAACCACCAACTAATACTACTTCGTTGATGTCACCTTTTGAAATGCCAGCATCTTGGATTGCTTGTTCAACTGGTTTTTTACATCTTTCCAATAAATCGTGGCATAAATCTTCAAATTTTGCACGAGTTAATGACAAGTCTAAGTGTTTTGGACCATTTGCATCTGCGGTGATAAATGGTAAGTTGATATTTGTTTCAACTACTGATGACAATTCGCATTTTGCTTTTTCAGCTGCTTCTTTAATACGTTGCATTGCTTGTTTATCACCACGTAAGTCAATACCTTCAGTTTTCTTGAATTCATCACAAATCCAATTCATAACTTTTTCATCAAAGTCATCACCACCTAAGTGAGTATCACCTGATGTAGAAAGTACTTCGTGAACACCATCACCGATTTCTAGGATAGATACATCAAATGTACCACCACCTAAGTCGAATACTAATACTTTTTCTGATTTATCTTTTTCTAGACCGTACGCCAAAGCTGCTGCTGTTGGTTCGTTTACGATACGTAGAACATCCAAACCTGCAATTTTACCAGCATCTTTTGTTGCTTGACGTTGTGCGTCATTAAAATATGCAGGAACTGTGATTACTGCTGATGTAACCTTTTCTCCTAAATAGCTAGAAGCATCATCTGCTAACTTTCTCAAAATCATTGCTGAAATTTCTTGTGGAGTGTAGTCTTTTCCATCAATGTTCTTTTTGTAATCTTCGCCCATGTGTCTTTTGATTGAAGCGATTGTTTTGTCTGGGTTCAAGATTGCTTGACGTTTTGCTAATTGACCAACTAATCTTTCACCTGTTTTTGAAAAACCTACGATTGAAGGTGTTGTTCTCATACCTTCAGCGTTTGCGATTACGGTTGGTTTACCACCTTCCATAACAGCAACTACAGAGTTTGTTGTACCCAAGTCGATACCAATTGTTTTTGCCATTGTTTTTGCCTTTCCTTATTAAAAATTAATTATACTTTTTTTACATTTATTATATTAAGCCATTTTTTACAAAAACTTTAAAAAATAAACAAAATTTTAATATTTCATGTTTGACATATAATATTAAATAGATTACACAAGAAAGGCGAATAATTATGAAAATAGCAATATATCCTGGAAGTTTTGACCCTATTACAAATGGTCACTTAGATGTTTTGAAAACAAGCTCTGAAATTTTTGACAAGGTTATTATTGCTGTTGCTTACAACCCTGAAAAGAAAAATTCTGGACTTTTGAATGTTGAGGAAAGAGTCGAGTTAATCAAAAAATGTACAAAAGATTTTCCAAACGTAGAGGTTGACAGTTTTGTAGGCTTGACAGTTGAATATGCAAAACAAAAAGGTGCAAAGGTTTTAATACGTGGATTACGTGCGGTTTCTGATTTTGAATTTGAAATGCAGTTATCTCAAACAAATAGTGCGCTTGATAAAGAGATTAAAACCATTTTCTTGACAACCCGTCCGAAATACAACTTCATTTCTTCTAGTTCTGTAAAAGAAGTTTTTGATTTTGGTGGAGACATCTCAAAATTTGTTCCAGAGGTTGTAAATGAGTATTTAAAAGAAAAATTTAAAAAATAGCTCAAACTTGCCTAAAATCATGGTTTGACAATTAAATTCAGACTGTTGTACAATAAAATTATTACACTAGAGCGAAAGGTTATTAACGAAAATGAACGTTCAAAATAACGGTATTTATGACTTATTGAAGCAATTAGAAATCATTTTGGAAAAAAGTTTTCCAATTTTGCCAAATTATTTAGTAGCTATAAAATTAAAAGAAGTTGAAGCAATTGTAGACAGCATTTATGGCTCACTTCCACAAGAAATTCAAGAAGCTAGAAGACTTCTTCGCAGAAAAGAAGAACTTCAAATGGAAGCTCAACAAAAGGCTGAAAAAATTGTTCTTGATGCTCAAAACGAAGCAAACAGAATTCTTAGCGAATCAGAATTAATGAGACAAGTTCAAAAAGAAGCTGAAATTGTTAGAGAACAAGTTATTGCAGAATGTGAAGAAATTAAACATAAAGCGTTAGAAGATGCAGAAAACTACAGAAATCAAGCTCACGATGATGCGATGAGAAAAAAAGAAGGCGCAGACGCTTATGCAGACCAAGTTTTGGCTGGACTTGATAGTAACTTGAGCCAATTACAACAATCTGTAAAATCTGCTCAAATTTATATGGAAAAATTAAGAGCTGAATCTGCTGGTGGATATGACCCTCTAAGACAAAATTACCCTCAACAAGAACAACAAGCTCAAATGGATAATTTTAAATTATAATTTTAAAAAATATAACAGAAACGCCCGACCGAAGGTCGGGCGTTTCTGTTTAACTTTGAATAACATTAAGAGTTTAGTTTGTTATTGGAAAGTTTATGAGACCCTGAAACGAGTTCAGGGTGACGTAAAATATAACGTTCTGTCTTACTAAATTTTATTCACTGCGTTTTGTGTTTTTCCGCCTTGCAAAACAATTTTGATTTGTGTTGCAACATCTTCTGCTACTCTAATTTGCGCTTCATAAGTTGTTGCACCCAAGTGTGGTGTCATTACCAAATTCTTTTCGCAACCATAAAGTGGTGAAGTTGTTATATCTTTTTCGTCACAAAATACATCAAGAGCTGCGCCTGCTACGTAATCATTATCTAATGCCTCACGTAAATCCTTCTCGTTCACAACTCCGCCTCTTGCGCAATTAACAATTCTTACGCCTTTTTTCATTTGTGCAATTGTATCTTTATTAATTAAATCAACGGTTTCTTTTGTTTTTGGAACGTGAATTGTAATAAAATCTGGTTCATGCCAGAAGTCTTTCAAATCTTTAACTAATTTTGCATCTAACTCTTTAACAATTTCTTCCCTTGCAAATGGATCATAAACAATAATATTCATACCCATAGCTTTTGCAACCTTCGCAACATGAGAACCTATTTTACCTAAGCCGATTACACCAAGTGTTTTTCCAAAAATTTCTACCCCTGTAAGGTTCTTTTTGTCCCAATGCCCTTCGTGCAACCTTTTTGACGCTTCTGGAATATGCCTTGCCATTGACAACATCATTGCAATAGTATGTTCTGCTGCGGCTATAGTGTTTCCACATGGTGAATTTACAACAACAATTCCCTTTTCTGTTGCTGCTTCAACGTCTATATTATCAACACCTACACCAGCTCTACCAATAATTTTTAAGTGAGTTGATGTATCTATAATTCTTTTTGTAATTCTAGAAGTACTTCTAATCATTACAGCATCGTATTTGTTGATATTTTCAACATATTCATCTTCGCTCATCGTAGGCAATACGTCTACTTCTGCGATTTCTGAAAGAATTTCTTTTGCTCTATCATGGCATTTATCAGTAATTAATACTTTCATTTTTACTCCTTTTATTGTCAGGCAATGCCTGACCTACTTTCTTTTAAAGATACCGTATGACGATATATAATATAAAAGCCTGAATTAAATTCAGGCGATTATACATTTTGAAATTTCATTTTACTTGAATGGTTTTGTTTGATTTAATTTCAATCTCAAATCTCTGAATCTTGCAATATCCTCTTGAGCTTTTGCGGATTCTTTAAATACAGCTTGAGCTGATGGGTGAACCATTAAAACGTAATCCATGTGAATTTCTAAGAAATTGTATCTTCTTGGTGCTTGAGCAGAATTTCTAGGATAGATTTCTGCATTTGTAACTGCCAAGAAACGACGTTCTTTATCATTTAACAAGTCTGTCAATTCACGATTAGTATTTGTATATTTTGAAACGTGTACAGTTCCTTTAATATCGTGGTCAGCTGTTAAAATGCTTACCTCTATTGGAATTGTATCTGAGTTTTTACCTGCCATTTTAAACTTTCTCCTTGTTGATAATATTTATATTATAACAATTTTTTGTAATTGTCTAGTTATTTCTTTTTAATTCTTACACCTTCAACCTCGTGAACCTCTTGTATAACCAAGAATGCTTCTGGGTCAATTGAGTGGATTAATTTTTTCATCTTTGTAACTTCCAAACGATTGATTACGCAGTAAATAATAGTTTTTTCTTGTCCAGAATAACCACCTTTACCCTTTTGGTAAGTCACGCTTATATCCAATTCTTTAATAATCGCATCACCAATTTCTTTTGGGTGTTGAGAGATAATTAATGCTGATTTTGAACTATCCATACCCTCTTGAACGATATCAATAACCTTGTAGGCAATGAAATATGTCAAGATTGAAAGCATTGCACTATCCCAGCCGTATAAAAATCCAGCTGCTGTATAAATAAACACGTTAAAGAACATGATAACTTCACCAACAGAAAAGCCGAATTTTTTAGCCAATCTGATTGACAAAATTTCTGTTCCGTCAAGCGCACCTTCGTTTTTAAGGATAATACCAACTCCAGCACCTAAAATCATACCGCCAAATACTGTCGCTAAAAGGTTGTCGTCAGTAATATGGAAGTGGATTAAGTTGACAAAAATTGACAACATTGTAACCCCGAACAATACATTAAAAACAAACATCTTGCCCATTTTTTGCAACGCCAAGAACAAGAAAGGTAAATTCAAAATAAAGATAATCAAACCTAAGTTCCATTTTGTAATGTGGCTCACCATCATGGAAATACCAATTACACCACCGTCGATAATGCTATTTGGAAGTAAGAATGCCTCTAGTGCAAACGCTGCAATTAAAGCACCTAGCGTTATAAATAACATTCTAAAAATAATTTCTTTGGCAATTTCTAACTTTGTTTTAGGTTTTGGTTGAACCTTTGGCTTTTTCGCAAATATTGTCATTATTGTTTATTCTCGTGTTCGTTCTTTTTAATTGTAATCAAATTGTCTATTTTAAAAATTGTCTTTTTGTTAGTTACATCTGATTCATTCTTAATTCCTAAAATGTTTTCTAAATCAAGTTTTAATGTAGCTAAGTCATCATATTTTTTAAGTGCACCATCTAAAGAAACTGAGACATTTCCTGTTTCCTCTGAAACAACTAAACAAGCGCAATCGCTAATTTCAGTAACTCCAATTGCGGCTCTATGACGTGTTCCATATCTCCAACTAAGTTTTGGATCTTCTGTTAAAGGTAGCAAAACACCTGCTGAGTGAATTTTTCCTTGTTTAATAATCATTGCACCATCGTGAAGTGGTGTATTTGGGTGAAAAATTGTCAAAATCAATTCTGTTGAAATAATCGCATCAATTTTTGTTCCAACATCAAAGAAAGATGATGTATCAATTGAATTTTGGAATACAATCAAAGCACCAATTTTATTTTTTGATAAAAATTTAACAGCTTCAATTAATTCTTTTACGATATCAACTTCAGTTTCAAGCTGAGTGTGTTTGTTTGTAATCAATTCATTGATAAATCCGCCTTGACCTAAATAGCCTAAGAATCTTCTCAATTCTGGTTGGAAAATTACAATCAAGCTCAAAGCAATCATTGTAACAAGTGTTTGAATGAACATACCAATAATTCTAAGGTCAATTTTGATTAAAACTTCTGAAAATGCCCAAGCAAGAGCAAGATATAAAATACCTTTAACCAATTTTTCTGCTTGAGTATTTTTAATAAACTTTCTATATACCGCATACATAGTAGCAACAATAATTAGAACCTCAGCAGCATTTAACCAGTTGAACGACAAATCAATGGCTTTTACTTGATTATAAAATTGTGCTAATAGTTCATCTATCATTATTTTAGCCTACTTGGTATAACGTCGTGTTCTAACAAATCATCCAGTGATTCTCTCTCTACTATAATATCAGATAAACCAGAATTTACAAGTACCATAGCAGGTTTTTGAGTTCGATTGTAATTGCTTGCCATTGAATAGTTATAAGCCCCTGTATTATATACACAAAGCACATCTCCAGCTTCTGGGTTTGGCAATTCTATATTTTTTATAATTACATCTCCTGATTCGCAATAACGACCGCACACCGTAACTTTTTGCAAGTCTTTATTTGCAGGTTTATTAACTATTTCTGCTGAATATTCTGCTTGATACATACTTGGTCGTGGGTTATCAGCCATGCCCCCGTCAACCGCAACATATTTTCTGCCGTTTGGAACTTGTTTTTGACTTCCGATTGTATAAAGAGTTACCCCTGAAGTTGAAATTATGCTTCGACCTGGCTCTAAATAGATTGTAGGGTAATCGACTTTGTGTTTTTCACAACTTAATTTTACAGAATTTGTTATAACCTCTGCAATTTCATAAGTTGATGGAGGAACATCTGAAGCTACATATTTTACACCTAAACCACCGCCAATATTAATTTCATCAAGTTTAATACCATGTTTTTTCTCAATTCTTACAAGTTCTGTTATCAAAATGTCAATCTCGTCGTGATAAACTTGTGTTTCAAAGATTTGAGAACCAATATGTGCATGTAATCCTCGTAAATTCAAGTTTGCATATTCATCTTTTATAAGTTCAATTGCCTCATCAACTTGAGACAAATCAAAGCCAAATTTTGAATCTAAATTGCCTGTTTTTATGTATTCATGCGTATGACACTCAATTGCAGGAGTAACACGTAAGAACACATCTACATTTTTGTTATAGCTTTTTGCAATTTCGTTTAGCATTGTAAGCTCTAAAAAATTGTCAACTGAAATGTACCCTACACCTGTTTCCATTGCTAAAGAAAGTTCTTCGACAGTTTTGTTATTTCCATTAAAAAGAACTTTTTTCATATCAACGCCAGCCTTATAAACGGTATAAATTTCACCGCCTGAAACCACATCAAACCCAAAACCTTCGCTTGCGACAATTTTTGTAATAGCACTTGTGCAAAGAGCTTTTGAGGCATACATAAAGTTTACTTTTTCATAATTTTTAAATGCCTCTTTGTAATCACTACAAACAGCCCTAAGTGTAGCTTCATCAATTACATAAAGCGGAGTAGAATATTTATTAACCAACTCCGTCAAATCACAACCACCTATTTCTAAATAGCCATAGTCGTTTCGACGAGTTGTTATAGGTTTAATAGATTGGTTAGTGCTGTTCTTCATCTTAAATCCTTTTAGTCCATTTTAAACAATAAATGGGCAAATTGCAAACAATAATATATTAAGATTTTGTAAAAAAACATTGCTCTGTTGCGTAAAGGTTTTGAATTTAGTATAATAAGAAAAAATACACGGAGGAATAATGAATATAAAGAAAATTGGCGTAGGCTCAGACCACGCAGGTGTAAATTTAAAAAACAAAATCGCAGAATTTTTGAAAGAAAAAGGTTACGAAGTAACAGATTATGGTACAAATTCAACAGCTTCTTGCGATTACCCTGTATATGCAAAAGCAGTTGCTAAAAGCGTTGCAAATGGTGAAAACGAAAGAGGCATTATTTGTTGCGGTTCTGGTATCGGTGTTTCAATAGCAGCAAACAAAGTTAAAGGTGTTAGAGCAGTTTTGGCTCACGAACCTTATTCAGCAATGCTTTCAAGATTACACAATGATGCTAACGTACTTTGTTTAGGCGAAAGAATTACAGGTGAATCTTTAGCACTTGATATCGTTGAAACTTGGTTACACAGCGAATACGAAGGTGGCAGACACCAACGCAGAGTAGATATGTTGGACGCAGAATAATGACAGAAAATAACGCTATCGAAGAAATCAAAATTGATTCAAATAAATTTGCTTGCATTATTGCTAGAATTTTAGATGATAAACTTGCTAAAAACATTTCTGTATTGAATATTAGCCAAGTTTCTTCTCTTGCTGATTATTTTGTAATCTGTTCTGCTGATTCTACACCTCAAGTAAAATCCTTGACAGCTTATGTAAAAGAAAAAATCAAAGGTTTATTTAAGAGATATCCAAATGGCGAAGAAAACGATTTAAAAAACCGCTGGAACTTAATAGATTACGGCGATGTAGTTGTGCATATCTTACACAGAGATGAACGTGAAACTTACGCAATTGAAAAATTCTGGAACCACGCTTGCGTTGTAACAGAAGACGTTTGGATGGAACAATCTAAAGAATACTCTGATTATGATGATTAATGTAAATAAAAATAATTTATGTGGTAAAATAAAATTATGAGCGAAAAAGAAATCAACAAAGAACAACTTCAAAAAGAAATTGACCAAGAGCTAAACTCAACAATTTTAGCAATGGCTCAAGACCCTAGCAATGCCGATAATTATCACACATTGGCTAAACTTTATGCTATGGACAACAAGTTTGACAAGGTAATTTCTGTTTATGAAAGTTTGCTAAATCTTCACCCTAATGACTCTCAAGCATTATTAAACTTGGGTAGCATTTGGTTCTTTGAAAAAGAATATAAAAAGGCTTTAGGCTATTACCAAAAAGCAATGGATGTTGACCCAGAAAATTATCTTGTATATTTCAATTTGGGTAACACTTATGCTGAAATGAAAAACTTTGCGAAAGCACTTCATTTCTACAACAGAGCCATTGATTTTAATTCAAGAAATCCAGAAATTTACAACGCAATAGCCTTGTTATATCACGATTACGAAGATTATGTTGAATCTAAAGCATACTACGAAAAAGCCTTGTCTTTAGACCCTGACAACTTAACTTCTCATGTAGATTTGGGTAACATTTATTTCAAACTTTTTGATTATCAAAATGCTTTGAAACACTATTTGAGAGTTTATGAATTAAACCCTACAAATAAAACTGTTATTATTTGTATTGCAAACACATATTCTTTAATCAAGGATAAAGAAAACGCTTACAAATTCTTTGATTTAGCATTGACTCTTGATGATGATAATTACAAAACTTATATTTGTTATGCAATCTCAAAAGCTGATTTCAAAGACAACGAAGGCGCTTTAGGACTTTACAAAAAAGCAATTGAGTTGTACCCAGATCAAATGAACGCATACATTTTAGTTGGCAACATGTATTCTAATATGAAAAACTACGAGGGTGCATTAGAATATTACAATAAAGCACTTGCTTTAAGCCCTAATGATGCTAGCATTCACGTATTGATTGCAAATACACATTATATGAACAATCAAATTGAAGAATCCTTAAAATCGTACAGATACGCTGTAAACCTTGTACCTGAAAACGATGAATACAAACTTGTTTATATTCAATTATTGGAAGATTACATTGTTGAACTTAGAAGCGGAGAAGCACTAGAAAATGCATAATTCAGCCAGATTTGATAAACCTTACTTTATAGAAAAATTAGTTTCAGCCTTAAGTTACATAACTTCTGGCTTTGTAGGTTTTATCTGGCTTTTATTAGGAATTTTCACAAAGTCAAAAGTTAGACCTTTTATGAAATATCATATCTTTCAATCAATATTTTTGGCAATTGCTTACTTCTTATTATGCCAATTACTTGGAATGTTAGGCACAATCGTAAGCTATATTCCATTTGTAAACAATCTCGTTTTAATGGTTGCATACCTTTTAAACGCACCTATATTATTTGGAATATCAATTATACAAGTTTTAATATATACATTAATAATTTACTTAGTTGTAACTTCAATGCAAGGCAGATATAGTTATCTTCCTTGGATTTCAGACATTATTAAGATGAATGTGAGAAATTAAAAATGAAATTCGATACAATTTGTGTTCAAGGCGCTCATAAACCTGCTGAAAACAGGAATACGCCCCCTGTACCTATTTATCAGACTACTGCTTTTAGTTTTGACAGTGTCCAATATGCAGCTGATTTGTTTGACCTAAAAGCTAGTGGTGACATTTATACACGGCTTTCTAACCCTACAACAAACACTCTTGAAGAACGTCTAGCAATGATAGAGGGTGGAGTTGGAGCGCTAGCAGTATCTTCAGGACAATCTGCCTCATTGATTGCGGTATTAAACATTGCAAAATCTGGAGATGAAATTGTTGCATCAACTAATATGTACGGCGGTACAGTTAATTTGATGAACGTAACACTTAGAAAAATGGGCATTGAAACGAAATTTGTTTCAAGCGACAAAGCGGAAGATTTTGAGGCTCAAATTACAGACAAAACTCGTTGTATTTTTGTTGAAATGTTAAATAATCCGTCATTAAAGATTGCAGACGTAGAAAACATTGCAAAAGTTGCACACGCACACAATATTCCTTTAATTGTTGATAACACTATCACAACACCTTATCTTTGTAGACCAATTGAATTTGGTGCAGACATTGTGGTTCACTCACTTACAAAATACATCTGTGGACATGGTACTTCTATGGGTGGCGTGATTGTTGATAGTGGAAACTTTGATTGGACTAAATCGGGTAAATTCCCTGAACTTACAGAGCCTGATGAAAGTTATCACGGAACAAAATATGTCGAAGCCTTTGGTAAAATGGCATACATTGTAAAGGCTAGAGCACAAATGATTAGAGATTTGGGTACATGTATTAGTCCTATGAATTCATTTTTGATTATTCAAGGGCTTGAAACACTTTCTTTGAGAATGGAAAGACTTTCTCAAACAGCTTTAAAGGTTGCAAAATTTTTAGAAAATCACCCTGCAGTTGCTTGGGTTAATTATCCAATGCTTGAAAACAGTGATTATCATAAATTGGCATTAAAATACATGCCAAAAGGTTGTTCTTCAATCGTAAGTTTTGGAATTAAGAACGGCAAAAGCGCTGGAGTCAAGTTCATTGAACATTTAACATTACCAATTCATGCAACAAATATTGGTGATTCTCGAACAATCATTACATATCCAGCACTTACAACTCATCGCCAATTAACTGATGAACAAATGAAAGAATGTGGCATTGGAACAGATTTTATGCGACTTTCAGTTGGATTGGAAGATGTTGATGATATCCTTCAAGATTTAGACAATGCTTTAAAATTTTCACAAAAATAGGAGAAATATATGAATACATTAAATCAAAACGATTGTTTGCTTTTACTTATTGATGTTCAAGAAAAGTTAGTTGCAATGCTTGAAAAAAATACAGTTGTAAAACAATCAAACATTTTGTTAAAAACAGCTAATATTCTAGGTATTCCAACAATTATTACAGAACAATACCCAAAAGGACTTGGAAAAACTGTGGATTATTTATCAGAACACATCAAGGATACAACCGAAGTTTTTGAAAAAACTGCATTTTCAGTGCTTAAAGACGAAGGTTTTTCAGACAAATTAAAATCTTACGGCAAAAAACAAATTATCATTGGCGGTATTGAGGCTCACATCTGCGTTCACCAAACAGTTGCAGACTTGCTTGAAGCAGGTTATGAGGTTTATGTCGTAAAAGATGCTTGCGCAAGCAGAAAGAAAGACAATTTCAAAAACGCAATTCGCTTAATGCGTCAAAATGGCGCAAAAATTGCAGATACAGAAATTGTTTTATTTGAATTATTAAAAACCTCTAGACACCCTAATTTTAAAGAAGTTCAAGCATTAATTAAATAGATTAATCCTTGCGTCAGGCAATGCCTGACCTACTAGACTAAATTATAAGATAAAAAAGGCGCAGAGTTTGAATAAACTCTGCGCCTTTTTTATTATTATTTAAAAATTATCTAGAAGGTTTATAAACTTCTTTTCCGCTATTTACATAGCTTTCTAGCACTTTTTCGCCTGCTTCAACTTCGATATCACCTTCTACAGTAATACCACGTTTTGCAAATTCTTCGTGCCAATTTGGTTTGAAGCCTTCATCAAAGCCTGTAATTTCTTCAACACGTTTTGACGGAACACCGTAGTAAACATGTTTAATACCAGACCACATAATTGCACCAACACACATAATACAAGGTTCTGCATTTATGTAAATTGACAAATTATATGGAGCTAAGTCGTAAGTGTTTAGAGCTTTACAAGTTGCTCTTACTGCATTCACTTCTGCATGATATACAGGGCATTTGTCCTCTACTACTGAATTTGCAGCTTCTGCAACAATATTGCCTTTTTCATCGTATACGCTTGCGAAGAATGGACCTTTGCCACTTTCGATAGCTTTTGCTGTTTTTTTATGAACTTCTAAAATTCTTTGTTTATCTAATTCTGTAACTGCCATTTTCAAACTCCTTATGCAAGTTCTGCTAATGCTTTTTCTGCTTCTTCATCATTTGGAGCTTTACCGTGCCAGCCAGCTTGATTTTCCATAAATGAAACGCCTTTACCTTTTGTTGTATGAGCAATAATTGCTGTTGGTTTGTCAGAAGTGTTATTTTTAGCATTCATTAATGCATCATAAACTTGATTTATATCGTGACCGTCGATTTCAACAACATTCCAATTAAATGCTTTTAATTTGTCTGCTAATGGTTCTAGAGCTTTAACTTTTTCAACATCACCGTCAATTTGTAACATATTTCTGTCAATAATAGCTGTGATATTGTTTAATTTTTGATGAGGAGCGTGCATAAATGCTTCCCAACAAGAACCTTCTTGTAATTCACCATCGCCTAAATAAACAAATACGTGAGCTGGATTTTTGTCTAATTTTAGACCCATTGCCATACCAACACCCATTGATAAGCCTTGTCCTAATGAACCTGTTGCAACTTCAACTCCAGGTATATGAGTATTTGGGTGACCTTGAAGACGTGAACCGAAAATACGGAATGTCATTAATTCTTCTTGAGGAATAAAGCCTTTTTGAGATAATACAGAGTAAAGAATTGCTGATGCGTGACCTTTTGACAAGATAAATCTGTCACGATTTGCAAAGTCTGCTGATTTATCCCAAGCTGGGTCAACATTCATAACTTTTTGATAAAGTGTTGTTAAAATTTCAACTGCTGAAAATGCACCACCAATGTGACCAGATTTAGCATGGTTAGCCATCTTGATAACATTACGTCTGTTTTGTTTACACATTTCTTTTAGTTGTTCAACGTCTTTTTGATCTAACATTTTATAATACCTCTTTCTTTGTAAACTTTTCTTTAATTACATTATACACGAAAAGTGGCAAAGTCGGAAATATTCTTTTAAATCTTTCTGGTTGCTTAATAGTTCGATACAACCATTCTAATCCTAACTTTTGCCAAATTTCTGGAGCTCTTTGAACTTCACCAGCCCAAACATCAAAACTTCCGCCAATTCCTATCATCAAGGTTGATGGAAGAATTGATTTTAATTCGTATATAAATTCTTCTTGCATTGGAGCACCCAAAGCTACTAATAATAATTTTGGAGACGCATTTTTTATGCCGTCGATAACTTCTTGTTTGCAATCTTTGAAATAACCGTCATGTTTATAAACAACATTTAATTCGGGCATTTCCTGTTTTAAATTTTCATAAGCCTTTTCAATCACATGAGGCTTTGCACCAACAAGAGCAACTGGAATATTGTTTTTTTGCGCATTTTCTAACAAAGAGTGAGCAAATCCAATACCTGTAATTCTTTGGACATTTTCTCCATTAATTTTCAAACCAATTTTAATCCCAATACCATCTGGAATTACAAGCTCTGCCTCTTTCAAAATTTTGGCAAAATTTTCATGCTTGTTGGCATATTCGATAATCTCGGGATTTATAGTAACAATGTGAGAACTTTTAGCACTATCAATTAAGCTGTTTGAGTAATCTAAAGCTTCTTCCACATTAAATAAATCTATGTTATAACCTAATAAATTTTTCTGACGTCTTTGCATAGTTACATTATATCAAAAATACTTGAAAATAAAATATTTTAGTTTTATATTTTTATAAGTACTTGAGAGAAAGGAGATTAATTATGAAAAAAGCATTAATTATCGCATGCGCACTTACAGTGGCATTATCTTCAGCTTCATTTGCAGCAACAGTTACTAAAAATGTAGGCGGAACTAAAGTTACAGTTACAAAAGCTACACCAAAAACTGATGCAGCAGTGAAAAAAGCTCAAGCTAACAAAGCGAAAGCCGACAAAGCTAAAGCAGACGTAAAAAAAGCAAAAGCTAATGCTCCACAAGCAAAAGCTCAAGCTAAGGCTAACGCAAAAACAGCAGCTAAAAACAAGGCTAACCAAAAGTTAGACCAAAAAGTTAACTCAAAAAGCGCTGTAAAAGTTAAACTTAAATAGTTTAATTGTTGTGTGTCAGAATATTTCTGGCACACAATTTAAAAAAGTTTAAAATCCAACAAATCACAAATAGTAAGGTCGTGCGATTTCAGTTAATCGCACGACTATTTTTATTTTATAGGTCAGGCAATGCCTGACCTACACCTACGTTTAATTAAGACTACATCTAATCTATATTTTGTAAAAAAAGTGGCGGTGAGTTTTGCTCACCGCCACTTTAAAGTTTATATTATCAGAATCTAGACTATGCTTTAGCACCAGATTTTGCGATAATTTCTTCTTCAACGTTTCTTGGAACTTGTTCGTAGCATTTGAATTCCATAGAGAATGTACCACGACCTTGAGTGTTAGAACGTAAGTCTGTTGCGTAACCGAACATATTTGCTAGAGGAACTGTTGCTCTAACAATTACGTTACCTGTATTACCAAGAGGTTCTTGACCTTCAACACGTCCACGACGTTTTGCGATATCACCGATGATGTTACCTGTGTATTCATCTGGGATTTCAATTTCAACTTTCATCATTGGTTCAAGTACGCAAGGTTGTGCTTTTTTAACACCATCTTTGATAGCCATAGAACCAGCGATTTTAAACGCCATTTCTGAAGAGTCAACTTCGTGGTAAGAACCATCGTAAAGTTCAACTTTAACGTCAATCATTGGGAATCCAGCTAAGATACCACCTTCAAGTGCTTCTTCCATACCTTTTCTAGCAGGTTCAATAAATTCTTTAGGGATAGCACCACCAACGATTTTATTTTCGAATACAAAACCAGCGTTTTCTTCAGCAGGAGAAATTCTGATTTTAACGTGACCGTATTGACCTTTACCACCTGATTGTCTTTGGAATTTCGCTTCTTGATCTGCGTTTCCTCTGATTGTTTCACGGTATGCAACTTGTGGTTTACCAACATTAGCATCTACTTTGAATTCTCTTAATAGACGGTCAACAATGATGTCTAAGTGAAGTTCACCCATACCAGAAATAATTGTTTGACCTGTTTCAGTATCAGTTTTAACTCTGAATGATGGATCTTCTTCAGCAAGTTTTTGTAATGCAATACCCATTTTTTCTTGGTCTGCTTTTGTTTTTGGTTCAATTGCAACAGAAATTACAGGTTCTGGGAATACCATTTTTTCTAAGATGATAGGTGCTTTTTCATCACATAATGTATCACCTGTTGTTGTATCTTTCAAACCTACTGCTGCACAGATATCACCTGCGTAAACATCTTGTTCTTCAATACGTTGGTCAGCATACATACGAACCAAACGAGAAATACGTTCTTTTTTGCCGTTTGTAGCGTTCAATACGTAAGAACCTGAAGTAATTACACCTGAATA
This sequence comes from Candidatus Melainabacteria bacterium, assembly GCA_003258725.1. Classification (GTDB taxonomy): domain Bacteria; phylum Cyanobacteriota; class Vampirovibrionia; order Gastranaerophilales; family Gastranaerophilaceae; genus UBA6984. Next base: position 126,139 of record QHMG01000004.1, on the reverse strand, counting down.
TACACGTAAGAATGTTAAACGACCTACGAATGGGTCAGTCATAACCTTAAATGCTAAAGCTGCAAATGGTTCTGTATCAGAAGAATGTCTTTCAACTTTTGTACCGTCTTCCATTTCACCTTCAATCGCTTTTACATCAATTGGAGATGGTAAATAATCTACAACGTTATCCAATAACATTTGAACACCTTTGTTCTTAAATGCAGTACCGCAAGTTACAGGAACAATTTTGTTTGCACAAGTTGCTTTTCTTAATACTGCTTTTAATTCAGGAACTGTAATGCTTTCTGGATCTTCAAAATATTTTTCCATTAACGCATCATCTTCACCGGCAATAGCCTCAACCAATTCCTCTCTGTATTGATGAGCTTTGTCTTTTAGTTCTTGAGAGATTTCATCACAAGTATCAACATCGAAGATATCAATTTGTTTACCTAAATCATCTCTGTAGATTTCTGCTTTCATTTCAATCAAATCAATGATACCTTGCATTTTATCTTCAGCACCGATAGGAACTTGGATAGCAAAAGCATTTGCTCTTAATCTATCTCTAATTTGATTTAATACACGATAAAAATCAGCACCTGTTCTGTCCATTTTGTTTACGAACACGATACGAGGAACTTCGTAACGGTTTGCTTGACGCCAAACTGTTTCAGATTGTGATTGAACACCACCTACTGCACAGAATACAGCAACTTCGCCGTCTAATACACGTAATGAACGTTCTACTTCAACTGTAAAGTCAACGTGGCCAGGGGTATCAATAATATTCAATTGATGACCTTTCCAAGTAGCTGTTACTGCTGCTGATTGAATTGTGATACCACGTTCACGTTCTTGATCCATAAAGTCTGTTACTGCTGCGCCATCGTGTACTTCACCGATTTTGTGAGTTTTACCTGTGTAAAACAAAATACGTTCTGTTGTAGTTGTTTTACCAGCATCAATGTGGGCTGCAATACCAATGTTTCTAATTTTTTCTAAAGGTGTCTTTCTTGGCATTTCTTTAATTCCTTTTCATCTTTTTATAATATTGTACTTTGCTATTTTATAATTAGCCTTAATTATATCATCACATAAAAAAGTTAAAATTCAAGCATGAGTTTTAGAGGGTTTGAGGGTTTAAGTGTTTGAGAAATTTTATTATGGGTTTATTTTTTAACATGTTTGCGTTATATTCACCGTATGAAAATTATTATTTACGGCGCAAGTGAATTTGGTTATTTGATTGCAAACGAGTTTTATCAACAAAACGACGTTATTGTAATTGATAATGAGACAAATAAATCAGATGATTTTGACAAATTAGATATAAGTTTTATATGCGGTACAGCTGCCGATGTGGATATTTTACGCAAAGCTGGAATTACTCAAGCCGATGTTTTTATTGCTTGTACAGCACTTGATGATGCAAACATTGTTGCTTGCGGAATTGCAAAAAAAATGTCTGGCGTAAAAACAATTTGCTTTGTAAACCATGAAGAATATAAAAAATCCTTCTTGGCTTTAAAAGATTCAGAAGGGTTATCGACCTTCGCTATTGATTCAATCATTTGGCCAGAAGAACTTTTAACAAAAGAAATTTTTAGAATTGTTACCGTTGCAAAGGCTCTAGATGTTGAAAACTTTGCAAACGGCAAAGCTAAACTTTTGGAATACAAACTTGAAAAACATTCTGTTCTTGTTGACAAAAAGGTAAAAGATTGCGGATTTCCAGCAGAAACACTTATTGTTGGTTTAACTCGTGAGGGTGAACTTTCTATCCCTTATGGTGAAACAGTTTTACAAGAAGGCGATAAAGCAATATTTATGGGGTCTTCACATTCATTAGATATTTTGGCTGGTAAATTCTTTCATGAAAAAAATTCAACTAAAACTGTTACTATCATTGGCGGTGGCAATGTAGGTTTAATGCTTGCTCGAGACTTAGAATCTTTAAAAATGAAAGTTAAAATCATTGAAAAGAACGAAACTCGTTGCGAATTTTTATCAGAAACTTTAACAAACACCCTTATTATTAACGGTGACGGAACTAACTTAGAGCTTCTAAACGAAGAAGACATAGGAGATTCAGACGTTTTAATCAGCGTTACAAACAGTGATGAAAAGAATTTGTTATGTTCGCTTTTAGCTAAACAACTTGGCGTAAAACGTGTTGTTGCGAGGGTTACAAAGTTCTTAAATATTCCGTTATTTGAGCAAGTTGGTATTGATATTGCTGTTTCTACTAAATTTGCGGCACTTCACGAAATTAAAAATGAGTTTAGCGAAACAAATATCGGTATTTTAGCAACCGTAGAACAAGGTAAGGCTGAGGTTTTGGATATCGAAATCCCTGAAAACTTTGAAACAAAGAAACTTATGGAATTGAAACTTCCGACTCGTGCGGTAATTTGTATGGTAAACCGCAAAAACAGAGTTATAATTCCAAAGGGTGACACCTTGATTATGGCTGGTGACGATGTTTTAATCTTCACAAAGAACGAAGATGCACAAAAGATTAAGGACTTTTTTAAGGTAGGATAATATGAGATTAAGTTACCTATTTAACGCTGTTTCCTTCGTATTTATTTGCATTGGGCTTGTAACTTTACTGCCAGCAATCGTTGCATTAATTTACAACGAAACTAATTGCATTTTGCCGTTTGTTGCAACAGGGCTTAGTGCAATGCTTTTGGGTGGATTTTTTAAACTTATCGTAAACCACTTTTTAACCAAAGATAAAAAAATGACTGATATTAAAAAAGCTGAAGGGCTTGCTACAGTTCTTTTATCGTGGTTAATTTTTGCAGTTATTGCAAGTATTCCATACCTATTTTTCAACTTTGGAATAATTGATTCTTTCTTTGAGGGAATTTCTGGAATTACAACAACAGGCGCAACTATTTTAACTCATTACAACTACCCACATACGCTATTTTTCTGGCGTTCGTTCACTCAATGGTTAGGTGGTATGGGAATTATCCTACTGTTCATTGCGATTTTACCGCAATTTGCAATCGCAGGACGTCAAATGTTCTTTGCTGAAGCTCCTGGACCAACTGAGGACAAGTTAACACCTCGTATTAAAAATACTGCCATTGCGTTGTGGGGGTTATATATTGTTTTAACTTTAATCGAAATTGGCTTGTTAGTGTATTTCAAAATGCCTTTGTTTGACGCAATTTGTAACGCATTTTCTACAATTTCATCAGGAGGCACGTCTCCTAACGAGTTTTCAATCGCTGGATATCACTCATTGCCTATAACTTGGATTGTAATTGTATTTATGTTCTTCTCTGGTTGCAACTTGGCACTTGTTTACAGAGTTATAACTCAATTAAAATGGAGAATGATTTTTCACAATGAAGAATTTAAAACATACGTAGGAATTATCCTTGTCGTATCAGTCTTAATTGCTTTATTCTTTTGGAATACATCAAACGAATTTTCATTTATTAACTTGACAAACATTGTATTCACAGTCGTAAGTTTAATGACCTCAACAGGCTTTGCATGTTGTGATTACACATATTGGGCAATTTCAGCTCAAATAATTTTGTTAATCGCAATCTTGGTTGGTTCATCTGCAGGTTCTACTGGTGGTGGTATCAAGATTATGAGGGCATTAATCGTATTCAAATATTTGAAAAGAGAGATTATAAAATTCTTACACCCTAACGCTGTTGTAACTATCAAACTTGATAGAGCAACAGTTGCACCTGAAATTATTGCTCAAATCATTGGGTTTGTAATCTTTTATGTAACTATTTTGATTATATCTTCAATTACAGTTTCCTTCATTGAAAACAACGCTGTAATTGGTTTTACAGGTTCTTTCTCAACCCTAAGTATTATCGGTCCCGCTTTTGGTAGCACTCTTGGACCTATGGGTAATTATGAAAGCTTACACGATTTAACAAAAATAATCTTTATGTTTAATATGTTAATTGGTCGTTTAGAATTAGTACCGTTCTTAATATTATTAAACAAGGATTATTGGGTATTCAAAAAATAAATTAATTAAAAAGTTTGAAAGCGTTATAGGAACTACGAACAAGCGGTGCTATTTGATATTTTTCAAAACCCGCTTGTTTTGCTAATTCCTTCAAATCTTCAAATTCATCTTCTGTATAATATTTTTCAACTTCAAGATGTTGTTTAGAAGGTTGAATATATTGTCCTATCGTCAAAATATCACAGCCAACAGAGCGTAAATCAGCAAGAGTTTGTTTTATATCCTCTTGGTTTTCGCCTAAACCGACCATCATGCCTGATTTTGTCGGAATATCGCTGTTATCTTTAATGTATTTCAAAACCTCTAATGAACGTCTGTAATTACCTTGCGGACGTGCTGTTTTAAACAATCTTTCAACTGTTTCAATATTATGGTTAAAAACATCTGGGTGAGCTTTTATTATTGTATTTAAAGCATCTTCATCACCTTTAAAATCTGGCGTTAAAATTTCTATTTTTGTCTCTGGAGAAATTTTACGAATTTCTTTAATCGTTTGTGCAAAATGATTTGCGCCACCATCGGGCAAGTCATCACGAGTAACTGATGTGATTACTGAATATTTTAAACCTAGTTCGCTAACCGCTTTTGCTAGATGTTTTGGTTCATCAACGTCAAGTGGTTCTGGTCTTTCACACCCAATATTACAATAACGACAATTACGTGTACAAACATTGCCCATAATCAAAAAAGTTGCCGTATTCTTTTGGTAGCACTCATTTTTATTCGGGCATCTTGCGTTTTCACAAACTGTATTCAAACAATTATGCTTTAAAATTGTTCTTACATTTTTCGTTTTATCTGTATCAATTATTTGTCGTTTTAAGTAATCTGGTAATCTTTTCATAGAGCTAAAATGCTTTCGTAAACTCCTTCTGAATATGTTGGGTGAGCAAAACAAACTTGTTTTAAATCCTCAATTGAAATTTCATTTTGCATTGCGATTGCAAATTGATGAATCATCGCAGACGCCTCTTTTGATATAATATGAGCGCCTATAATTTTGTTATCATACGACAAAACCTTAATAAATCCGTCAATATCATTGTCACAATGAGCTTTTCCTAAAGTTCTAATTGGCAAAATGCTCTTTTGATAACTTCCTGCCGGCAAATCTTGTTCATTTGCACCAATCCACGCAATTTCTGGAATACCATAAACTACGCTTGGAATAAACACATTATCAAACGGAGTTTCTGACATCAACGCTCTTGCTTGATACATTCCAAAGTTTGCCAACATCAATTGACCGCAAGCGTCGCCCAAGTGGATAACTTTACCGTTTGCCTCTGGTTTGTTTGGAGTTCTTCCGATTGCAACAAGCACAAAATCAGGTTCTAAAATTTCACCATTTGAAAGTGTAACTTTTTTATTTTCAATTTTTTCAACAGTTGTAGAAAGTTTCAAGCCAATTTTACGCATTTTGAACAATCTTTCAACATATTTTGAAACCTCATCATCAGCTATTGAAAGAACTTTTCCTGTTGCTTCAACTACTGTGACATCAACATCAATGTCTTTAAAAATTCTTGCCCATTCTATACCTTCAGCGCCTGCACCAATAATTACTACACTTTTTGGAGCTTCTTTCATTTCAAATAAATCATCAGAATTCAAAATAAATTTATGGTCGTATTCTAAACCTCTAAGTGCTTTTGGTTCTGAACCTGTTGCCATAATAATTTTTTCGCAAAAATAAGTTTCGCCATTCGCTTCAATTGTTTTTTCTGCAATAACTTTTGCTTCGCCCTCAATAATTTGAACACCTTTTGATTGCAAATTCTTTGTCAAAGCATTTCTTAGCATTTCGACAACTTTATTTTTACGCTCCATAACCTTTGCAAAATCAAAATTGACATCATTTGCAACAATTCCAATGCTTTCAGCACTTTTAATATCTTTATACAATTCTGCTGAATGCATAATTGTTTTAGTTGGGATACAACCTTTATTCAAACAAACTCCGCCAATTTTATCCTTTTCAAAAAGAATAACCTTCAGCCCTTTTTCTGCTGCTAAAAGTGCCGAAGTAAATCCAGCTGGACCTGAACCTACAATCCCAAAATCAAATTTATTCTCCATTTTAAATCCTTATCTTGTGTAAACTCTTGCAAGTCTTGCCTTTAAGTGGCATATAATTTCGTAATGAATTGTGCCCATTGCTTTTGCCCAATCATCAATTGGCAAAGTCTCGTCTAGTAAAGTGATTACATCACCAACTTTTGCATCAACACCTGTAATATCAAACATCATTTGATCCATTGCAACATTGCCGACTTGTTTAACTTTTTGACCGTTAATATGTCCATAAAACTTGTTAGACATCAATCGTGGAATACCATCAGCATAACCCAATGGAACTGTCGCAATTGTAGTTGGTTTATCAGCAACAAAGGTATGTCCGTAACTTACACCGTCGCCTTTTTCAATTTCATGAATATGTATAATTCTTGTCTTTACTGACATTGCTTGTTTTAAATTTACATGTTGTGCCTCTGGAATTAAATCTGGGTACAATCCATACAAGCCAATCCCACCACGAACCATATTGTATGTGCATTTATAGACATTGCTTGTAATAATTCCAGCTGTATTCAAAATATGTAACAACAAACCTTCAGTATTAACTTTAGAAATAACATCTTCCCACACCGCAAGCTGTTGTTCGGTTTTCTCCTTGATTTCAGCATTTGCCAAGTGAGAAAAAATACCCTTTAAATCAATACATTCCATTGATTGAACTTTTTTTATAAATTCAACTGCGTTTTTGTGAGAAACACCAATTCTATTCATGCCTGTATCTAGCTTAATATGCGCTTTTACAGGAATTTTTGTTCTTTCATAAGTTTGAATACAAGAGTCCAAATGGTCCTCAGAGAAAATTGTTATCGTCAAATTGTTTTCTACAACAGTCGGCAAAGCCCAAACAGGTGCAGCACCTAAGATTAATATTTCTGCCGTAACACCGTTTTCTCTTAAATTCAAAGCCTCATCAATTGATGCAACACCGAACATATCGACACCCGATGCAAGCATTGTCGGAGCAAGCATTGCAGCACCATGTCCATAAGAATCTGCCTTAACTACCGCCAAGAATTTTTTATCTTGTGGAATACATTTTTTTAATTCCTTAATATTGTTTGAAACATTGTCAATATTAACTTCTACCCACGAATCTCTGTGAGCGTTTACGTTTGATGTTCTTGAAATTTTCATAACTTGAGTATAGTCTATTTTTCTTCAATGTTCAAGTATTTAACAAAATATGCACTAAAGGCTGGAATAAATCCTGCAATAAACAACATTTGTAAAATACCGAATTTTTGAGCCATAAAGCCCATTCCGCTAAGTAATACGCCAACTACACCCCAACAAAAGCCATTTAAAAAACCACCAATAATGCTTTTATATTGAGGTAATTCTTTTTGTGCAAGCACCATTGTAATCGGAGTTGCAAGCATTAAAATAAATGCCATTAAAACAAAGTCAATTAGTGCCAAAATTGGGAATTTTGCATTAAAAAATACGAAAATGCACATTAATACAGGCATTGACAACATAGAAACATAAATAATCTTTCTTGTGCCGACAATTTCTTCAACTTTAGGACTTACAAGTGAACCTATTCCACCTGCAAACATAAACCAGAACAACGCCATACCGATATACATTGGATCATGACCGTTTGCTTTCCACAAAAACGGCAACAAGATTGTACAACTGCTTGAAATCAATGCTTTCATAATAGAAATTAAAATCAAAATTAAGACTTGTTTATTTGTTAAAATTGTTTTAAATACAGCAACAATATCTTTTTTAGAACTTTCAATTTTATCTCTATCAGAAATTTTAGGTACGCAAACAAACATCAACAAAGCCAAAACAATACCCACTAGGATTAAAAGAGGCATTTTTTCTAGGCTTAAATATTGAGTAATAGCTGCTGACAACAAAGGTCCAAAAGAGTATCCTATTGAACCCAAGCTCAAAAACAAGCCCATATTTTTTGTAAAGTCTTTTCTTGTAAATCTGATTACAAAACCAATACTTTGAGGGTGAAATACGCTTACGCCAAGACTGCCCAAAATTATGAACAAACCTAAAGTATAAACATTATGTGCAATACCTGTCAAGGGAAAAAATACTGTTGCGAAAACTAATCCCCAGAAAATAAAACTTCTTTTTGCAATATTATCAGCAAAAAAGCCAAAAATTGGTTGTAAAAGCTGTGAAAACAATTGAGACAAACTCATTAAAAGGGCAGCAACACCCATTGAAATACCAATTTTTGCCGCAATAAACGGCATAACAGGGTGTAAAAATCCTGAATATGTATCTGTCGTAAAGTGTGCTGCAGACAACCACTTCACCGCTTTATTATATGGTGATTTTTTCATAATTTCCTCTATTATATTGTCTTAATCCAACTAGCCTTTAAAATGTTCAATACCTGTTGCAACAAGTGCAATTTCGTATTTATCACATTGTTCAATTATTTTTTTATCATTAATTGAACCAGCAGGCTCAATAATTAATGCAATTCTACCTCTTGCAGCCGCATGAATTACATCAAGAGTTTCAATCGCTCTATCTGTCGCCATTACAGCATCTTTTGTGCTATCACAAGCAGTATCAACAGCACCCTCGCAAGATTCTACAAATGAAGTTTCGCCTTGACCAATTGCCAATGTTTTAAAATCCTTTGCTAAAACGACAACATCAGATTTTGCATATTTTGCAACCTTAAACGCAAAAATTGCATCTTCTAACTGTTCTTGTTCAGGTTTCTTTTTAGTCAAAACTTTAAAAGTATCCTTGTTAAAGTCTGCTCTATCTGCATCTTGCTCTAAAACGCCAAATGGAGTTATTTTTAATTCCTGAGATACAGAAATTTTAACTTCGTCAAAAGGGGTATTAATTTTAATAATTTTTAAGTTTTCGTTTTTCTTCAAAATTTCTAAGGCTTCTTTGTCATAACCGCAAGCCAAAACCACTTCAAAAGAACTTTGGGCAATTTTTTTTGCAGTTCTATCATCAACAATTTTTGAAAAACCAATACAAGAACCTATTGCCCCAATTGGATTGCTATCAACAGCTTTTGCATAAGAATCAACAAGGGTTTTGCCTAATGCAACAGCACAAGGTAGTCCTACTTTTGCCATTACAGTTGCAAAAACATCATAAAATTCACCCAAAACGTCAACTAAAACGCTCATGTTTAAGAAGTTTTTGTATGTTAATTCGCCACCGTTCAATTGTTTCCACTCAATTGAACCTTCGTTTTTATACAAACAAGCTGATTGTTGTCTATTTTCACCTTGTTTAAAATCAATTATTCTTTCTAAATTATCTAACATTTTAATTTCCTCTAACTTATTAATATTGTCAGGCAATGCCTGACCTACAAGCTAATTATTAATTTTATTAGGCAATGCCTAACTTACATACTAAAACAAGTTCAGAATGACGTAGTTTTTTTATTCAAAAACACTTAGAACGGACAAATAGTCAAGCGTTCTAAAAATCTTACTGCACGAGTTGGAAGGTTTTCATCAGGGTTAATTGAACCTACCAAAATTGTTTTTGTACCTGCCAATTTGCCTACTAAAATGTCTGTCAATGGTCTATCTCCGATAACTACAACATTTTTAGGACTCATAAACAAGCCTTTTATAATATTTTTTACTGTTTTTGGGCAAGGTTTGTTTGCATGGAAGTACATTTTACAAGGCATGTGCTGTTCAACTTTTTCAATATATTCTTTATTCTTATTGTTTGAAACAATACACATATAAAATTCTTTTTTAAATTGGTTAAACCAATCAATCGTTTTGCCTGTAAACTCACCTGTCTTAGATTGCATTGTTGTACTATCTAAATCAATCAACATTGCGTGAATGCCCATATCTTTAAGCATTTCAGGCGTTATTTCGTAAATATCCTTCAAATTTTTATCAGGACGTAATATCATCGTTTTTAATCTCCTTTGTTCTTGCTAGAGCGAATTTGTAATTCTTTGGCGCTCTTTCAAATTTAATCCATAGTTCATCATTCGTATTTGCAACTTCTAATTCCTCTTTTGTTTTGTCACTAACAATTTCAGTTGCTTTTGTAATGTATTGTTCATCAGGTGTAATAATTTCTATTTCCTGACCTTTTAAAAATTTATTTTTTGTTTTTACAAGGTAGCTATCGTCCTTTTTATCCCAAAATTCGCATAAGAAATCCGCTCCAGCCAACCCTTTTGAAATATCATAGCTATAACTTTCTGAGTTATTATTTCCTAAGTAGAAACCTTGCGTATACCCACGATTTCCAACTTTTTTAAGCTCTAAGAAATATTTATGCAAATCATCTGTTTTGCCTGCCATAACCTCATCAATAGCATTTCTATAAGCCTTTGTAACAGCAGAAACATAGTATAAACTCTTTGTTCTGCCTTCAATTTTTAAAGAATCCACACCAGCTTCAATTAATTGTGGCAAGTATTCAACCAAGCACAAATCTTTAGGGCTTAAAATATGTGTGCCACGTTCGTTTTGCTCAATTTCATAATATTGACCTGGGCGAGTTTCTTCCAACAATTTGTAACTCCAACGGCAAGGTTGAGCACAATTTCCGTGATTGGCTTTTCTTTCACCTTTTGTCATATAATCACTCAACAAACATCTTCCAGAGAAAGAAACACATTGAGAACCGTGTACAAAAACTTCTAACTCCATATCTGGAACTTGTTTTTTTATTTCAGCAACATCTTTAATCGGTAACTCTCTTGCTAAAATTGCACGAGTTGCACCCAAATCTTGCCAAAATTTAACAGCCTCATAATTTAATGTGTTTGTTTGCGTGCTTATATGAATTGGAATTTCTGGCAAATATCTTTTCACCAAACGCAAAACGCCCATATCTGTTAAAATAATTGCATCTGGATTTGCGTCTTTAATTCTATCCATAACGCTTTCAAGCAATTTGATATCATTATTAAAAGCAAAAATATTAAGTGTCAAATAAGCCTTTGCACCTAACTTTCTTGCCATATCAATAGCTTCTTTAAGGTTTTCCATTGTAATCAATTCACCTTTACGCATTGCACGCAAGCTAAAATCTACAACACCTAGATAAACCGCATCTGCACCGTATGTAACGGCATATTTTAACTTTTCAATATTGCCTGCTGGCATTAATAATTCTGGTTTGTTCATAAAAATAGTTTACCCTAAACTAATCACCCGTGCAATGTGTATTTTTAAAAATTGGATTAAAATCCCTTTATTAAAGGAGATATTTATGAAAAAAATCGTCATTTTAACTCTAATTTTTGCAGGTTTTACATTAAGCGCAAATGCACAAAGCACTTTTTCGACCTTTACACCATTTACACCTCAACAGGCATATAAATTTAATAGCAATCTTTATGACAGGTATCTTCCACCAAATAAACAACAACGCTATTTACCACCGCCACCACCACCAAACTCTTACAATAGGTATAATCAATTTGGTTATTATGACCCATATTACAGTCAAAATCAAACAAAATGGCAAAGGTTTAAAAATTTCTTCTCATCAGGTCAAATGACAGGCTACACACCATCATACAATAGTGCTTTTGATAACAATCCATACGGGTATCAAAGCGGATATTACGATAGTTTTGGCAACTATCACCAAAAAAATTACAACCAACAAAATGGTATGAGTATAAAAATCTTAGATTAACATGTAAAAAGACCTTGGGCATAAAACCCAAGGTCTTTTTTCTCTTTGTCTCACAATTATTTTAATTAAAATGCTGCGACAGGTTTCTTTTGCAATTGAGCACCTGGAATTTGTTGCCAATTTGCAGACATAATCTTTTTGAAAGATTTTAATGCTGTATCTTCTAATTCACCCAATTCATCAGCTTCCATAATCAATTCTCTTAATGGAAGTAATGCTCTTTGGTCTCGAAGTACACCCAAGGCTGCTGCTGCACCTGCTCTAACTAATTCATTTTCTGAACGGTTTTTCATAACATCAATCAATGCAGGAACTGCTTTTGTATCATTCAATTTACCCAATGAAGTAACTGCATAAATTCTTACATTAACCCATTCGTCATATAACATGTTGATTAATTTATCAACGGCTTTTTTATTACCAATTTCACCCAATGCTCGAGTTGCATCACAACGTACATTAACTTTTTCATGATCTAACGATGCAATCAAAGCATCTGTTGCAACATCACCAATTTCAATCAAGGCTTCTGTTGCAGTAATACAAACTTGAGGGTTTTCATCATTTAAGGCTTCAACCAATGGTTCTACAACAATTTCGCCACCCAATCTGCCTAATGCACGAGCTGCACGAACTCTTACATCTACGTTTCTATCTTCACGTAAAGATTCAATCAAGTAAGTTGTTGCTTTTTCATCACCCAATTCGCCCAATGCACGAGCTGCATACAAACGAACTGAACCATTTTTATCATTTTTCAATACGTCAATCAAAGGTTCTACGGCTTTTGATTCGCCCATTTCGCCTAGAACTCTTGCTGCGTTGTATCTAACTTTTTCTGAGTTACTTGTTCTCAAATCTGAAATCAATTCTTCAAATGTTTTTTTAACTTGTTTTTTCTTGCTATTTACGCTAATAGTCATTAAAAATTGCCTCCGACGTATATAATAATGTACCGATATTATGTTAAAGTTATTTTTCTGTAAAAAATTGCTTTTTATTTTGGGTTTGTAAATTATTGTTAAGAGAACTTAGAACATGTGTATTGCATGCTGGGCTTGCTTTTTAACTTACACATATCTTGCAAGGGTAAACCTAACACTTTATATTTTTATAGTAACATTTTTTTTTAGTTTTGTCTTGTATTTGAAACAATTTTTCATACATTTGTAGTAATTGTTTATTTAAAAACTTGCATATTTAATATTAGCAAGAATTATCATGTAAACAAATATTAAGCAATTGGTATAGAAATTGTAAACTCACTACCATGCCCAAACTCGCTTGTAACATGGATTTTACCATGATGCTTGTCTACTATTTTTGAAGAAATTGCCAAACCTAATCCCGTACCAACTCCAGCGCTTTTTGTTGTGTAACCTGCGTTAAAAATTTTGTCTAAATTTTCTGGCTTAATTCCTTTGCCTGAATCCTTAATTTTTACGATTAATTCACTATTTTCAACCTTTGTTGAAATTTCTATTGTGCCATATTTTTCAATCGCATGACAAGCATTTAATAAAATGTTCATAAACACTTGGTTTAACATATTTGGATAACATTTTATCATTGGTAATTCACCGTAATTCTTGATAATCTCAGCCTTATTTTTTGTTTCGTGCCTAATCAGAGTAAGCGTCAAATCAAGTTCTTTGTTAATATCAGCCTCTTGAAGCTCTGCTTCATCAAGTCTTACAAACTTTTTCAATGAAATTACAAGGTCATGAACACGAGCTACGGCAACATTGTCAACCTCATTAATTTCTTCAAACATTTCTTTTATATCCGCATTATCTAATTTTTGAATTAATTTTTTCATAATCGCATTATTAGATTTAATTGAAGCAAAAGGTGTATTAATTTCGTGTGCAATTCCGGCAACCAACTGACCTAAAGAAGCCATTTTTTCAGAATTTATAAGTTGCAATTGAGTATCACGTAATTCTGTTAACGTTTTAACATTATCTTCATAAAGTTTAGCTTGTGCTACGGCGTTACCCAATTGAGCTGAAACACTTTCTAAAACATCAATTTCTTCCACCATATCACGTTTTTGATAGCTTACAAGAACAATTACGCCCAACAAATCGTTTACGTGATAAATCGGCAAGATTACACGCATTGTTGGAACATCAAACATTTCAGCCTCGTTAAACTCCTTCAACGTCATTGAAGAAACCGTTTTTTTTGCCGACAATTCGTGAAAAATTTTGTCACCGAAAGTTATATTTTTACCGATAAATTCTTTTTTGTTTTTACCATAGGCTTGTTCTATTATAAAAAGTTTTTTCTCTTTATCATTTTTTGCATAATAAGCACGATAAGCCCCGAACATGGTTGCCAATTCTTTTAATGCAGAACTTAAAATTTTAGCTGAGTCAATTGATTCTCTAATAATATTAGAAATTTTGTTAATCAATGTCATTTTAACAGCTTGAGCTTGAGTTGACTGAGCCATTTTTCTAAGCCTATCCACCTCTTTAAGTGCAGAACTACATTCATTTACAAGATTTTCTTTTTCCATTTTAACTCGTTCTAATTCAACTTCAGCGCTTACATCAGAAAAAATCATTATCGTATAAATTCCACGTTTATACGCAGACAAATTGTAAAAAGAAAATTCCCCTTTAGAATCTTGATAATTTACGAAGGCATCAAAATCTTCTTTTGATTCAAAAAGATAATGCATTGGCAAAAAAGACTGCATATCTTCAGCATCAAATGGATAAAAATCATAGCTTAATTTGTGAGAAAAACGCTTAAAATCGTTATAATCCCAAAAACATCTTTTGAAGGCTCTATTTGTGTAAACCACTTCTTTTTTTTGATTTGCAACAATTACAGCATCTTTAAATTTATTAAAAAAACTGAATTTCTCCATGTATATATTATATACATGTATAAGGAAAAAGTAAAAATGTTAAGCCAACATGACGATTTTATAGAATTATCAATAGTTTGTAAATTAATGCAAACAAAAATTTACGTTATGAAATATTTTGTTTCTAAGGCAACTTTTTGTGATAGATTAATAATATAGAGGGATTAACTCAACTATTCACAGATTACACTAGGAGATATATTAAATGTCAGAATACTTGACTAAAGAAGAAATTAAACAATGGAGAAGTTCATTAGAAAAAATTACTTTAGAAGAATTTGCAGCTAGATTAGGAAAACAAATTGAAGAAGCTAAACACACAAACGATTTAGTAGACATCGTGTTAAAAGGTAAACCTTACACATCTTCATCTACTGAAATGTCATCTTCAATTCGTTCTGAAAAGATTAATACAATTGCTGAAAAAGCAGTAGAAAAAGAACGTCAAATCGTTTCTGCTCAAAAAGCTCAAACAAAAGCTACTCCAAAGGTTGCTGAAGTTAAAACTCAAAAAGCTGAAAAAGAAGTTAGAAAACAACAACCAATCGTCAAAGACTCTGCACCTGCATCTTTAAAAGACGAAGTTCAAATCGTTTTCAAAAAAGCATTAACAGACAGAGAACAATTGGTATTCGACTATTTCTTAAAAAATAAAAACCAAATTGTATACGCAAAAGACCTTGCAAACTTGTTGAGCTTACCTAGAGATTATGTATATAAATACATCAAAAACTTAAGAGCTAAAATCGACGGCGAAAACTTGAAAAATGCTGAAGCTGGCGGTTTCATGTTATCAGTTTAATTAAGATAAAATGGAAGTTAAAACATTAAATTTATTAGATATTTTAAATAAATCGCAGGTGCTTTATTCAACTGATTATTCAGGAGAATACCAAGCCCCTGCTGATTTATTAGAAAATATTTTAGAAAATTCTGGTTCAGAAGAACCAATTCTTGATGGCATAATGTTTTTGCAAAAAACTTCTAGCCGTTCTTATCTTGTAGTTGACGGAATCAAGCGTATTATTCAATTTAGCTTATTACTTCACGCTCTTTGCGAATGTTACAAACTTACAAACGAAAAGAACAATCATGCAATTGAACTTATCAAAAAAAGATATTTATTCTTTGGTAAATATACAAAAATACATTTACATGGTTACGAAAAAATTATCTACGAAAAACTTGTTAAATACGAGCGTATGACCGAAGAAGAAAAGCAACACCCTATGTTTATCCAACTTCACGAATATTGGGCAAAAATTAAAATGAACAATATTTCTGCGGTTAAACTTTTTAACGAAATCAGAAAAGTTAACATTTTGGCTTGCGTTTATGAAGACTCTGAAATCGAAAATAGGGACATTTACCAATACTTAAACTGCAACAACCCTAACATAGAAGAACTTTTATTAATCACTGATTTTATAAAAGAACACTCAAAAAACGGCTTAAAGGCTTGGTATAACCTTTTAGACTTGTATAAAAATACGGGTTTAAAAGATTACTTTAAATTTTTCATAAGGGATTTTTTAACTATCCAAAGAAATGGTATTATCCCTAAAGCAAACGAATTGTATATGAGCTTTAAACGCTACTACAAACGCTTTACCCCTAATATGAATATTGAAGATTTCTTTAAACATATTGAAAAATTTGCAAAATATTACATCAAAATTTTACAAGCGGATTTTGCAAACGAAGAAATTAAATCTCTTGTTTCAACTATAAACGAAGGCAATATGCAAGAGACTTACCCGTATTTGTTGGAGGTTCTTGATGACGTTGAAAGCGGTAGACTTACAGAAGAAACCCTAATCCAACTTTTGAATACAGTTATTGCATTCATTAATGAACAAAGAAGTGGTAATTTTTCAAGCACAATCGACTTTGCAAACCTTAGCCACGAAATTAATCAAAGAATTTAATTAAAAAAGACGTTATGCAACCGAGAATTTATTACAAAGTCTCTTTTTTTGCCTTGCGCCAAAGTTGGTCAAATTCTTCAAAAGAATATTCAGTCAAAGGTTTTGTTGCTAATTCTTCCATTTTTCTAAAACGTCTTTCAAATTTTCGGTTTGCTGAAATTAAGCATTGTTCAGCATCTAGCTTATGCCAACGAGCCAAGTTCACTACTGCAAAAAGAATATCACCCATTTCATCTTCCATGTGGGCTTTGTTACCTTCATTAACAGCTTCTTTAAATTCTTTTAACTCTGAATTTACACAATCCCAAAGTGTTTCGACTTTGTCCCACTCAAAACCGACTTTTACGGCACGTTTTGAAATCTTTTGAGCCGTCATCAAAGCCGATTGAGACTTAGAAATTCCGTCCATTTGTGAGGTGCGTTCAGTTTTTTCTTCTTGTTTTAATTTATCCCAATTAACCACAACATCGTCAGCGTTTTTAACCGTTGTGTTACCAAAAACATGTGGGTGTCGGTGGATTAATTTGTCTTTTAATTCTTTTGCAACATCTTCAATATTAAAAGCACCTTCTTCATCTGCAATCTGAGAATGTAAAAGAACTTGCAACAAAACGTCACCTAATTCTTCTCTTAAGTGAGGTAAGTCGTTTTCATCAATTGCATCAACTGCTTCATACGCTTCTTCAAGCATATTAGGTCTAAGTGATGAATGAGTTTGCTCTCTATCCCAAGGACAACCATTTTCAGAACGTAAAGTTCTTATAACTTCAATTAATTCTTCTAAATTCTTATATTGCATAAAAAATCCCCCACAAATTTATATCCATGATACAATAAAAACTATGAAAAGAAAACCAATAGTTGCAATAGTAGGAAGACCAAACGTAGGAAAATCTACGTTCGTAAACAGACTTGTAGGTCGCAGACAATCAATCGTTGACGATTTACCTGGAGTAACTCGTGACAGAATTTATTTTGACGTTGAATGGCAAAATAAATGGTTCACCGCTATCGACACAGGCGGAATTATTCCGAGTGACGAAGACGAAATCATGGTTTCAATTTATGACCAAGCTAAAATTGCCTGTGATGAAGCAGAAAAAATTATCTTCATCGTTGACGGTAAAGACGGCGTAACTCCTGTTGATGAGGAAATCGCAAACATTTTACGTCAAACTAAAAAACCTGTATTTTTAGCAGTAAACAAGGTCGACAGTCCAGCTCAAGCACTTTACACAAGCGAATTCTATTCGCTTGCACTTGGTGATCCAATTGGTATTTCTGCACTTCACGGCTCTGGCGGTGTTGGAGATTTACTTGAATTGGTTACAGAAGATTTTGAAGCTGACGACGAAATTGAAGAAGAAACCGACATTAAACTTGCAATCGTTGGGAGACCAAATGCTGGTAAGTCTTCAATTGTAAACGCTCTACTAGGCAAAGAAAGAGTTATCGTCTCTGATGTTTCTGGCACAACTAGAGATAGCATTGATAGCAAATTTACATACAAAGAACAAGATTTTACTATCATTGACACAGCTGGTATTCGTAAAAAAGCGAAAGTTGATTACGGTGTGGAAAAATTTGCCGTAGACAGAGCAATCAATTCAATTAAAGATTGTGACGTTGCAATTCTTGTTCTAGACGCAAAAGAAGGTATTGCGGATCAAGATAAAAAAATTGCATCAATCATCACAGAAGCTGGAAAAGGCTTAATCATTGCGGTAAACAAATGGGATTTAATTGAAAACAAGCAAGCTAACACAACTAGCCAATTTGAAAAGAAACTTGAAAATGAAATTCCATTTTTAAGCTATGCTCCAAAAATTTACATTAGCGCAGTTACAAAACAACGATTGAACCAAATTTTTGAAAAATCAATCGAAGTCTATGAACAATGCACAAAACGTATTTCAACAGGTTTATTGAACAAGGTTGTAAACGAAGCATACTTATTAAATCCGCCTCAAAGCGTTAAGAATAAGCGTTTGAAAATTCTTTACACAACTCAAGTCAATGTTAAACCACCAACATTCGTTATTTTTGGCAACAACGCAGATTTAATGAAGGATCACTACAAGCGTTATATTGAAAATAAACTTCGAGAAGCGTTCGGTTTCTTTGGAACTCCAATTAGAATTTCAGTTAGAGAACGCTCTGATAAGAGAAAATAATAAAAGAAGGCGGATTTGATTTCATCAAATCCGCCTTTTTAAATGAATATTTTGCATTAAATCACAATATTTAAGAGATTCTGAAACAAGTTCAGAATGACATTATATTATATTTCTAACCTTTGCTAGTCACTATTTTTTCTTGCAACGGCAAGACCAGCTGGCAAGTCTAAAACTTCCATTTGATATTTTGGATTACCATTAATTGCATCTAAAAAAGGTTTAACCTTTTCTGCGTGAGAAGTTACGTTATCCGCACAAATTACAGCACCTTTTTTCAAGTGTTTGTCTAACAGATTAAAGTATTCTATATATTGAGATTTATTTGCATCAATAAACACAAAGTCGATAATTTCATCTTCTGGAAGTCGTTCTAAAATACCGATGGCAGACCCTTCCTTTGTAGTAATAATATCCATTACACCACAAGTTTTGAAGTTTTCTTCTGCTAAAACTCTGCGTTTTTCATAAAATTCAATAGTTGTAAGGTGTCCACCTGTTTCTTTCAAGGCTTTTGCCAACCAAATTCCAGAGTAACCATTAGAAGTTCCTATTTCATAAGCATTTTGAGCATTGCAAATTTTAACAAGCATATTTAAGAAATTACCAGTTTCTCTTGCTACATTCCAAAATTCATTTTGAGTTTCTTCTAGTCGTTTAAATACTACTTCTGTTGTGTTATCCATAATTAAATCTTTTTCACCTTATTTGTAACTGCCAACTCACTTACAGGAATATCCATTGGCAATGTTTTTATAACTTGTTTTCTATCCAAATTCAAAACTGAATATTTGCCTGCTTTTGCATCTGTAATTATTGCCAAATTTGTGTTTGGAACTTTATATATTTTTGTAGAAAATCCGTTTGTATTCAATTTTATTGTTGCTGTAATTTTATCTGTTTGAGTGTTCAAAACTTGTACAACGCTATTTTCAGCACTTAAAATATATAAATTATTAAAGTAAACAAACATATCTACAGGTTTTGGAGAAACTTCAAACTCATCAGCAAGTGTCATTGTTGCATAATCGACAATAGCAACCCTATTTTTTGTTCTGCTTGCTAAATAAATTTTGTTTTGAGAGTACGCAATTGCAGAAACATTAGGGAAAATACCAACTTCTTTTATTGTGTAATCGTTATCTAATTCTACACACCAAACATCATTTGTTGTTTGGTCTACATAAATTATTTTCGTTGCTTTATCTGCAAGTGTAAGTTTTGTACATCTGCCATTTACTTGAATTTTTTGTTTCATTTGCATTTTGTTTAAATCAATTACGTAAATTGAAGAAGTGCTTGGGGTTGAAACATAAGCAAGTTTATTAATTTCATCTATAACAATTTCTTCGGGTTGAGCATCAAATTCAAAACATTTGATTACCGCTTCATCAGCCAAAGAAATAACATTCATCGCATTAATATCATAAGTTGTAACCATTAAAAATCTATTTTGATAAACCTTCATATCAATAGGAATAGAATTTAAACTCAAAGCGTACTCTGGTCTAGAGCTTCCTGCTGGAACTACATGAACATTTTTTGAGTGGCAAGTGATTACATACATATTTTTGTTTCTTAATTGAGGAATTGCAGAAACAACATCTTTTTTAACCTCAGTATGAACAGTCTTTTCTTCTTTTGTATATTCTGATTTAACCTTCAAAACATCTTGTTCTGTTGTAATTCTTAGCCCACCAATAATGCCCTTAATATTTTCTGGAACAGTTAAATTTTTTGGAACTAATAAGTCTTGTGGCAAAAGACCTGTTTTAACTTCTAAAAATGGGTCACTTTGGTATAAAACTGAACGTTTACCGTCTTTTTCAATAACCTTCAAAAGTACAAAATCGTTGTTTAAAACAAGAATATCTGGCATATCTTTTAAAGTTTTGTTGGCAGGAACTGATTTTTTTACCACAATTTTGTTTGGTTTAATAATTTTTGCAGGAAACAATGGCAAATACAAGTTATCACGAATTGTAATCAAACCGTCAAAACGAATTTCTGCCGCTGGTTGTTCTTTTTTAATATATCCTACAACTTCTGTCGGTAAAGTTGCCGCAGAAGCTGACATAGCACCTACAAGCATAACCATAAAAGTTATTATCAGTTTACGCATTATTGAAATACCCCTTTAACTTTATCTTTTAATGTGTCTTGAGCTTTTTTACCCGTATTAATTTCGTATAAACGCTTATACAGACTTCTTTCTTCATCAGTAAGTTTAGTTGGAATTTTTACGTTTATAACAAGAATGTGGTCACCTCTATGGCTTGGTCTTTGAATGTGAGGCACACCTGCACCTTTAATCTTAATCAAATTGCCACTTTGGATACCAGCTTGAATTTGAACTTTCTTTTCTCCATCAACAGTTTTAACCATAATTTCATCACCTAAAGCAGCTTGTGCTGGAGAAATTTCTAATTGAGTAATAATATTTATACCGTCTCTGTTAAAGTGCTCTGAAGGTTTTACGTGCAACACAACATATAAGTCTCCTGCAGGACCGCCGTTTATACCACAATCACCTTCATTGGCTAAACGCATTTTTGACATATTGTCAACGCCTGCTGGAATTTTAACATCTAAAGTTTTTTCAACTTCTACACGCCCCTTACCGTGACATAATTCACAAGGTTCTTCAATCTTTTTGCCTGTTCCACGACAATCAGGACATGCTGTAACTTGTGTAAAATGTCCTAAAATTGTTTGAGTTGTTTGTTGAATTTTACCAGAACCACCGCAAGTAGGACAAGTTTTTGGAGTTGTACCAGCTTTTGCACCACTACCATGACAATCTTTGCATACTTCCAAGTGGTCAATTTTAATCTCTTTTTTGCAACCGAAAACGGCTTCTTCAAATTCTAATTCCACATCTACACGCAAGTCTTCGCCTTGACGAGGAGCATTTGGATCGGCTTGTCTTTGAGAAAACCCACCAAATCCGTCAAAAAATGATGCAAAAATATCATTTAAATCACCAAATCCACCTGCAAATGGACCGCCTGTATCAAAGCCTGCATTTTTCAATCCATCTTCACCGAAACGGTCATAAGTTGCACGTTTGTCATCGTCCATTAAAGTTTCGTACGCTTTACCGATTTCTTTAAATTTATCTTCTGCATCTGGTGCTTTATTTACGTCAGGGTGGTATTTACGAGCCATTTTTCTAAATGCACTTTTAATTTCATCTTTAGTAGCGTTTCTATCTACCCCTAGCGTTTCGTAATAATCTGCCATTCTTAAATAACTAACCTTTCCAACTTGTGGTTTTAAAAATGCCGTGATTTTCACACGGCATTAATTTCATACATTTATTCTGCTGAAGCTACATTTACTAATGAAGCTCTTAAAACTTTGTCACCAACTTTGTAACCTTTTTGAAGTTCGTTGATAATTGTTCCTTCTGGATGTTCGCTTGTTGGTGTTTGCATTACAGCTTCATGAAAATTAGGGTCAAATTCTTTTCCCTCAGTTTCAATAACTTCTAAGCCTAATTTTGTCAAAGTATCTTTCATTTGTTTCATAACTAGATTGAAACTGTCTTTAACTTTTTGACAATCTTCAATATTTTCAACAGCTTTTTGACCTCTATCAAAGTTATCTAAAACTTCAATAAGTTGTTTTAATGTGTTTACAGCACCATATTTCAACAAGTCTTCTCTTTCTTGAGCTTGACGTTTTCTAAAGTTTTCAAAATCTGCTGCAAGCCTGATATACTTATTGTTTAGTTCATCATATTTTGCTTGAAGTTCGTTATCTTTTGACACTTCTTTTGCTTCTGTTTGTTCAGTTTCTTTGTTTTCTTCTGCTTTTGCAGTATTGTCTAAATCCATATCCTTGTTAAATGGATTTGATTCAGTTGTTTCTTCATGTTTTTTCTTATGTGACATTTTACCCGCCTTCATAAAATATTATACAATTTTAATTATATGCCATCAATCAAGATAAACAATGAATATTTATTATTTTTTAATAATTCACTATAAAAATTATGGAAATATTAATTTTTCATTAATAAATCTCTTAATTTGAAAATTTTGAAGTATAAATGTATTATCGAAAAGTATAACTTGTAAAGTAGGAGGCATAAAAAATGAAAATTAGACCAATCGGTGACAGAATTGTAATCAAAGTTATTGAAGATACAGCGCAAACAGAAGGCGGAATCTTTATTCCAGATAGCGCAAAAGAAAAACCACAAAAAGGTGAAGTTGTAGCAGTAGGCGAAGGCAAAACTTTAGACAGCGGTGAAAAAGCACCTGTATCAGTTAAAGTTGGCGAAACTATCATCTATGAAAAATACGCTGGCAGAGATATTAAAATCGACGGCGAAACTCTAAAAATCTTATCAACATCTGATGTTTTAGGCGTGCTTGAAGCGTAAGCTGATGTGGAGTCTAACAGACAACGACTTAAAATAAGAGTTATTACATTATTCGTAAAGGAAAAAGGATATGGCTAAAAGAATTGTATTTCAAGAAGAAGCAAGAAAATCATTATTAAAAGGTATTGATGCAGTAGCAGATGCCGTAAAAGTAACATTAGGACCAAAAGGTAGAAATGTAATTTTAGAAAAGAAATATGGCGCACCACAAATCGTTAACGATGGTGTTACAATCGCAAAAGAAATCGAATTAAAAGACGGTTTAGAAAATGCAGGTGCTCAATTATTAAAAGAAGTTTCATCAAAAACTAACGATGTAGCTGGTGACGGTACAACAACAGCATCAGTTTTAGCTCAAGCAATCGTTAGAGAAGGTTTGAAAAACTTAACTGCTGGTGCTAATCCAATGTCTATCAAACGTGGTATTGACAAAGCAGTTGAATATTCAGTAGAAAAAATTAAATCTATGTCAAAAGCAGTTGCTACAAAAGAAGAAATCGCTCAAGTTGCAGCAATTTCAGCTGGTAACAACTCTGAAATCGGTGAATTAATCGCTGAAGCAATGGAAAAAGTCGGTAACGAAGGTGTTATCACAGTTGAAGAAAGCAAATCTTTCGGCACAAACTTAAAAGTTGTTGAAGGTATGCAATTCGATAAAGGTTACATTTCACCATACTTCGTAACTGACGCAGAAAGAATGGAAGCAGTTTTAGAAGATGCTTACGTTTTATGTGTAAACAAAAAAATCAACTTAATCCAAGACTTAGTTCCAATTCTTGAACAAGTTGCAAGAGAAGGTAAATCATTATTATTAATCGCTGAAGATGTTGAAGGTGAAGCATTAGCAACATTAGTAGTTAATACTATGAGAAAAGTTATCAGAGCAGTTGCAGTTAAAGCTCCAGGTTTTGGTGACAGAAGAAAAGCTATGTTAGAAGATATTGCTATTTTAACAGGCGGTCAAATGTTCACAGAAGAATTAGGAACAAAATTAGAAAACTTAACTATTGATATGATGGGTACTGCAAAACGTGTTACTGTAACAAAAGACGAAACAACTATCGTAGTTGGCGATTCAACAAAAACAGCTGTTCAAGAAAGAATCTCTTTAATCAAGAAACAAATTGAACAATCTGATTCTGAATATGATAAAGAAAAATTACAAGAACGTATAGCTAAATTATCTGGCGGTGTTGCAGTAATTGAAGTTGGTGCAGCAACAGAAGTTGAATTAAAAGAAAGAAAATTAAGAATTGAAGACGCTCTTAACGCAACAAGAGCCGCTAACGAAGAAGGTATCGTTCCTGGTGGTGGTGTTGCATTATTAAGAGTTCAACAATACTTAGAAGAAAAATTAAACTCAGAAGAATTTGCTTTAGATGATGAAAAAATCGGCTATAAGATTTTAACAGCAGCTTTAGATATTCCTCTAAGATTAATTGCTAACAACGCAGGTGCATCTTCTGACGTTGTAGTTGAAACAGTTAAAGCTGAAAAAGATTCTTACGGTTATGATGCTTTATTGAACACATATACAGATATGTTCAAATCAGGTATCGTTGACCCAGCAAAAGTAACTCGTTCAGCATTAGAAAACGCAGCATCAATCGCAGCTATGTTATTAACAACAGAAGCAGCAGTTGTAGATATTCCAGAAGAAAAATCAGCAACTCCTGACATGTCAGCTATGGCTGGTATGGGAGGAATGGGCGGTATGATGTAATAGTTCATACGAACATAAAATTCCAAAAAAGGGCGGTGATGAAATCACCGCCCTTTTTATTAATTTTTTTATTTACATCTTGGGTTAGTTTCAGTCGGAGTACTTCCATTCGGACATTTACCGTTTTTTATCTTTAAATAATCCATATTATCGTAATCTATAACCCAACCGGATGCCGATTGACCATGTGATGTTAAATCTGTTAAATACCATGTAAAATTGCTGTCACGGGCAGGTTGAACCATATTATTGCTGATTAAGAATCTGAAAATATCAGTTCCAAATTTGTTATTACCTTTGTTAGGACCGTCTATATCAACATGTATAAATCCTGATGAATCGATTGCAACTGATGTCCCGTCCGCAGTAATAAATCTGTATCCTGTTGAAAGTTTTTGACCTGTTGATGTTCCATTTGCCCAGTAAATATTTGCATCTTTGAAACAATCGTTCTGGTTGCTTGTACTGCAATTTTTGGAAACTTTCATAAATTCTGTGATTCGTTCTCCGATACGTTGATTTATAGAAGTTGTATTAGTTATGTTTAGTGTCCATTCATCATACGGTCCATACACTGCTTGTGCACGTCCCAGAGCATCATCAAGATTTTGGTATATCTTTTTAACTTTAGCAACTTTTTCTTTATCTGCGGTTGAGGAGTTTAAATTTGGAATTGTAAGTGCTGCAACAACGCCAATAATACCCATTACAATCAAAGTTTCTGCCAGTGTAAATGCAATTTTTTTAGCCATAATTACTTTCCCATTTTTTTAACGTTTAAAGTCTACTTATATGAATATATACCCATTTTTAAAACATGTCAATTCATGTGAACACATACAATACAGGCTTAAAATTTTTACTTCTACCTGTCGATTTTGCTAGTAGTTCTAATTTTTCTTTTGATTCTTTAGATATTCTTAGTGAAATTTGTTTTGAAACCATAAAAACTCCTGTAATACAATGTATTACATTATAACACATTGTAATATATTTTTATTTTTGAATTAAAACATAAGATCCTGGTTTTACTTCTTTTGATAATTGAACAATAACGTCATTATCCATTCTCATACAACCATGAGAAGCATAAGTGCCAATACTTGCAGGGTTATTGTTACCATGAATAAATTCACCATTTGAGCCTAAATCTTTACCTGTTTTTGGGTCAATTGTTGTTAAAATCAAGATTTTTGGACCATAAGCCTTTGGACTTTTACGTCTTTTTGTACCCGCAGGTGCTTCTGTGTATGGATAAGTTTCAATGTGAGAAACCCTTCTTAAACCAGTGTTTGTCGGTGAAGTCTTTTTACCTGAGGCAACTTGATAAACTTCAAAGGCTTTTCCATCCTTATCATATCTATATAATCTGTTTTCGCTCAAATCAACTACGATTGGGGCATTTTGTTTCTTACCCGCAACTTCAATTTGTGGTGATGGAGCTTTTGCTAAAATTGCCTTATCGTGTTTATCTATTCTTTTTAGTGGTGTTTGTGCGGTTTGTTGAACTGACAAACCTTCCATTTCACTCATTGCATCAGCTTGTGTTTGAGAAGCTGAAAAAATACTACTGGCTTCCGACTGCTGACTCTTTGTTGCACCAACATTTTGAGTCATATTCGTATTAAAAGAAATTTCATTAACTTTAACCATAAATTTCTCCTTTCAATTTTCTATTATCATTGTAGCATAAATTTTAAAAAATAGGTAATTAATCTTTTTTTTGTTATAATTTCTTTAGAAACGAGGAAGAAATATGAAAAACATTTTAGTTATAAATTTTGGCGGAATTGGTGATGAAATCTTGTTTTTACCAACATTAATTTCATTAAAAAAAGAATTTCCAAAAAGCAAAATAACTTTATGTCTTGAACCACGAAGCAAGGGTATAAAAGACCTTACAGACACAATAGACGAGGTTATGCTTATCAATCCAAAAGGTAAACATAAATATTTTGAAATGTTAAAACTTATAATTAAAGCCCGTCTTGGCAAATATGATATGGTAATTTCTGCCGGTGGAAACAAACTTATAAGTATTCTATTGTTCTTAACAGGCATTAAAAAACGCTATGGCTACAATACAGGTAAATTAAGCGAAAAACTTTTGACAAAAGCCGTACCTTTAAATAAGCAACAATATGCCTCTTTGATGTACCACGATTTAATCCGAGACCTTACGGATATAAGAACAGATGTTCCTGAAATTACACTTGAAAAAGGTGAAAAAGTTCCAAATTCAGTGCTTATCCATCCTGGAGTAAGCAAATTAAGCGTTCAAAAAAATATGATTAAAACAATAACTCCGGAAATTTGGGCAGATGTTATTAAAATTTTATTAGAAAACGGTAAACATGTTACTTTAACAGGCGGTCCAGACGATAAAGAGGTTGTAGACAAGATTTTATCAATAATTGAGCCTTTGAATAATCCTAATTTTGAAAATTATTATGGCAAAACAAAAAATTTGATGGACTTAGCAAAATTAATCACGAAATACGAAAAATTTGTATGTTCAGATTCTGCACCACTTCATATTGGCGTAGGTACAAGAACCAGAACTTATGCAATTTTTGGCTCTACTGATGACAAAAAACTTATTCCACAAGCAGATTTTGTTACTGCACTAAAAACAAATGACGACTGTCCGATAAAACCTTGTTTATGGGATCACAGACAAACAACTTGTGAAAAATTGTCATGCCTAAAGTTTAAAGCCGAAGACATAACAAGTGAAATCCTGAAGTAAACGTTAACAAAACTTAACACAAAAAGTACCGTTTTTTCATGGTTTTCAGATGTTCTAAGCCTTAAAAAGTACTAAAATAGAAAAACTGATATTTTTGTGATATGCTATTATTTGCAAACGTATTGTTTGCCTTAGAGTACACAAAAATAGAAGGAATTAAAGATTATGTCATTACCATCAGTTGCATACTTGTCAATGGAAATTGCATTAGACCAATCTTTAAGCACATATTCAGGTGGTTTAGGTTTCTTAGCTGGTTCTCATATGTTATCAGCTGGTTACTTACAAATGCCAATGGTAGGTGTTACAATGCTTTGGTCTTACGGTTATTATGACCAACGAATTGGCGAAAACGGACAAGTAGAAGTTTCTTACATTAGAAAATACTATGACTACCTAACAGATTTAGGTGTTCAAGTAGAAGTTGACACATTCGGTGAAAAAGTTAAAGTTAAAGCGTACAGAGTAGAACCTGAATTATTCGGTGCTTGCCCTGTATATTTATTAACAACTGATATTGACGGTAACAGTGATTGGGCTAGAAGCATTTCTCATAGATTATATGATGGAAATGAAAAAATCAGAATTGCTCAAGAAACTGTATTAGGTATCGGTGGTATCAAGATTTTACAAGCAATGAGATACAAGTTTGATGTTATTCACATGAACGAAGGTCACGCATTGCCAGCAGCTTTTGAATTATTAAGACAATTCAAAGGTGATATTGAAGAAGTTAAGAAAAGAACTGTATTTACAACTCACACTCCAGTAGCAGCCGGTAACGAAGTTCACTGGGTTGATACACTAATGGAAGGTGGTTTCTTTGCAGGTTGCTCAAGAGAAAAAGCTATCGAATTAGGTGGTGAAAACTTCTCTCTAACAGTTGCAGCATTGAGAATGAGCCGTATCGCAAACGCTGTATCTCAATTACACGGTCTTGTTTCAAACAAAATGTGGGATTGGGTTGAAGGCAGATGTCCTATCAGAGCAATTACAAACGCTGTAAACCTACATTACTGGCAAGATAAGAGAATGAATGGTGATAAATCATTTGAAGAATTGCTTGCTGCAAAACGTGAAATGAAACAAGAATTATTTAAATTCATTGCTAATAAAGCAGGTAAGAGATTTGATCCAGACGTATTAACAATCACTTGGGCAAGAAGATTTGCAGATTACAAACGTGCTTGGTTAATCTTAATGGATAAAGACCGCATTACAAAATTATTAGACAATAACAAACTACAATTAATCTTCGCTGGTAAATTCCACCCAGATGATGTTATGGGTAAAGAAATGTTCAACAAATTATTGAACAGATCTCACTCAATGAAAAACATGGTTGTATTACCTGGTTATGAATTACAATTAAGCGGTATGTTAAAACGTGGTTCTGATATTTGGTTAAATACACCACTAAGACCATTTGAAGCATCAGGTACTTCAGGTATGAGTGCTAATGCTAACGGTGCTTTACACTTATCAACTTATGACGGTTGGACAGTTGAAGGTACATTCAATGGTGTAAACGGTTATACAATCGAATACGAAGGATTAGACGACGAAATTCCTTGGGAAGAACGTCATTGGAAAGATCACGAATACATGATGAATGTAATCGAAAAAGAAATCATTCCAACTTACTACCATAACAAAGAAGAATGGGCTCGTATGATGCGTCAAGCAATTAGAACAGCTGAAGCATACTTCAATTCTGACCGTATGGTAATTGAATATTACAACAGAATTTATCGCTCTATCGCTCACGATACAGAAGGCGCTGGAAAAGATAAAGCTGATGTTAACTTAACAAGACCAACATTTGATGCTTGGACATTCGCTAACATCAAATAGTTGACAAAAGTCTAACTTAAAAACGGAGTTTGCAAAAACTCCGTTTTTTTATAAGTACATTGAAAATTAAATAGGGACGCCCTAACCTTACACTGCCTCACACCTTATAATGTAACAATAAGGGGCAGAAAGGAGGTCAAATGCAAAGCACAATAATAAAAAGTGCCATCAACGTACTGATAGCACTTTTACAAATTATTCTGTTATTTGTATAGGGTGTAACACGACTGATTAGGTTGTAACGGACTTAATCAGTCCCCTATATTTTTATTATAACATATTTCACAAAGATTTCAAGAGGTAGCAATGGTTTGCAAAGTTCTAACATCGACAGTTATTGGATTAGATGCTTACAAAATTGAGGTTGAAGTTGATTTAGTAAATTCACTTCCTTCAGTTTCAATTGTAGGTTTGCCTGATGCTGCAGTAAATGAAGCAAGAGAAAGAGTTCGCTCTGCAATAAAAAATTCATCTTTTTCTTTTCCACAAAAGAAAGTTGTAGTAAACCTTGCACCCGCTGACATTAAAAAAGAAGGTACAAATTTTGACTTGCCTATTGCTGTTGGAATTTTAATTGAGGAAGGTGTTATACAAGAAGAAAAAACTCAAGGTGTTGCTTTCATTGGCGAATTGTCTTTAGACGGAACTTTACGAAGCATTATTGGTGTACTTCCGCATGTTTTAGGGTTAAAAAATGCAGGCGTAAAGACAGTAATCGTACCAAAGGAAAATGCTAAAGAAGCATCTTTGGCTGACGGAATAACAGTATTAAGTGCAAACAATTTGAACGAAGTTGTAAATAATTTTATTGAAACACCTTTAGAAGTTGTTAAAACAAATGTTGACGAGTATCTTGCCAAAGGCGTTGAAGAAAGCTATTTGTACGACTTTAAAGACGTTAAAGGGCAACAAAAAGCAAAAAAAGCCTTAGAAATTGCAGCCGCAGGCGGTCACAATATGATTATGGTTGGAACTCCAGGTTCAGGTAAAACACTTATGGCAAAATGTTTTGCATCAATTTTACCTCCATTAGAATTATCCGAAGCTCTCGAATTAACAAAAATTTATAGCGTATCTGGACTTTTGGCAAACAACGAGCCGTTAATGGTAAAGCGCCCATTTAGAGCCGTTCATCACACAGCTTCTGCAAATGGAATTATTGGTGGTGGAACAAATCCAAAACCTGGCGAAATCACGCTTGCCCATAGAGGAGTTTTATTTTTAGATGAAATTGTCGAATTTCCAAGAAATGTGCTTGAAGTTTTGCGTCAACCACTTGAAGATGGTGAGGTTGTTATTTCAAGAGCAAAACATTCAATCAAGTATCCCGCTGATTTTATGTTGCTTGCTGCAATGAATCCTTGTCCTTGCGGATATTTAGGCGATAAAGAAAAACATTGTACTTGTACAGAATATCAAATTAATCGTTATCGAGCAAAACTTTCTGGACCACTTTTAGACAGAATTGATATACAAATTGATGTTCCAAGATTGACTACTAATGAACTTTTAAACACTAACACAGAGGCTGAAAGCTCAGTTGACATCAGAAAAAGAGTAATTAATGCAAGAAAAATTCAAAAAGAACGATATAAAGAGGCTGGAATACTTACAAATTCTCAACTTACAGCAGATATGGTAAAAAAATATTGCAAAATTGACGAAAGTTCAAAAGAAATTTTAAAACTTGCGGTTACAAAATACCAACTTTCTGGACGTCGCTACGACAGAGTTTTGAAACTTTCAAGGACAATTGCAGATTTGGATAACTCTGAAATTATAACAACAAAACATATAACTCAAGCTCTACAATATAGATTTAGCGAGCAATAAACTAACTATTTTCTTTTGAAAGCATCTTCGGGGTGGGCAGAATTTGAACAGATAATTTCGTAATATTCGTTCTTATCAATATTTACGCCCATATTTTTGACATTAATTTTTAACTTTTTTTTCTTTTTCTTCTTTTCGTCCATAAATTTATTATACTACAATCTAAGTTTATGGTAGAATTTTCGTATGAGAAAAAAAGTTTTTATCGACACAATGGGTTGTCAAATGAACAAATCAGACACCGAAAGAATGTTAGGTATGTTGTCATGCTTAGGTTATGACGAAACAAAAGAGCCTAAAGATGCTGATTTATTAATGATTAATACATGCTCTATCCGCCAATTGAGCGAAGATAAAGCGTTTAGCGAACTTGGTACATGGGGCAAATGGAAACGAGAAGGCAAAGATATTAAAATTGCGCTTTGCGGTTGTGTTGCCCAACAAAAACAAAAAGAAGTTTTTCATCGTGCACCATACGTTGATTTAGTAATCGGAACACACAATGTTTACCAATTGCCAGATTTAATTAAACGTATCGAAAATGGTGAAACACATGTTTGCGAATGTCCAGAAACTCCTTATGGTGAAAGCGACATTGAAATCAAACGTGTAAAAGGTGTAAACGCTTGGATTCCTATTACAGAAGGCTGTAACAATTTCTGCACATACTGTATTGTTCCATACACTCGTGGTAGAGAACGCTCTAGAGCTTCTGAAACAATTATTAAAGAAGCAAAAGATGCATTAGCGCAAGGATTTAAAGAAATTACATTGTTAGGTCAAAATGTTGATAGCTACGGCAAAGACTTTAAAGACCGAGAATACAGACTTGCAGACTTATTGACTGAATTAAACGCACTTGATGGCGATTTTTGGATTAGATTTGTAACTTCTTATCCAACAGATATTACAGACAATTTAATTGATACAGCTGTTAAATTAGACAAAGTTTGCGAATATTTCCATATTCCAATGCAATCTGGCTCAAGCGAAGTTCTAAAAAAAATGAACAGACGTTACAACAGAGAAGAATACACACAAATTGCAACAAAAATTCGTGAAATGGTTCCAGATGTAACTATTACAAGTGACTTTATTGCTGGTTTTCCTGGAGAAACAGAGGAACAATTCCAAGAAACTCTTACGGCAATGGAAGAATTAAATTTAGATTACTCAAATACGGCAGCATACTCGCCTCGTGAAAAAACTGTTGCTGCAAAATGGGTAGATAAATTTATTCCAGAAGAAATTAAAACAGAGCGTTTAAAACGATTAAACGACAAAAACAAAGAATGCAGTTTAAAATCCAATAAAAAATATATTGGTAGAGAACTTGATGTTTTAATTGAAAACTTTGAAAATCACAAGGGCAAAAATGTTATCACAGGTAGAACACGAAACAACAAAATCGTTCACATCCCTTATGACAAAGACCTTACTGGCGAATTTGTGAAAGTTAAAATTACTGGTGCAAAAACTTGGTACATCAACGGAGAATTAATTAAAAAATAAATTTATTGCATTAATAAAAAAAATATGATACGATAAATTTGTTAGCAGAGGTAAAAATGATTAAGCATAAAAAAGCTAAAATAATCATCGCACCAAGTTTGAAAAATCAAACTAAACTTGCTGACAACCAAATAAATAAAGTGTAAAAAGAACCCTAAATTGGGTTCTTTTTTTATTGCTTTTGACAACAGAATAAAAAACAAGTAAACAAAACTTAAAACTACTTGCATATTTACTACAAAAGTAGTAATATAATAAAGTAAAGTTTTTCGGTAGAGGTACACAGGATATGACAGAAAATTATTGCGAAGCGCTTGGATATGGCGCAAACAAATATCACGTAGAAATGGAGAATGTTGGAAATATAGTTGCAACAACTCTTTACAAGGACGGCAAAATCGTTCTGTATGAAGAAACCACAAAAGAGGTAAGACACCTTAAAGACTACGGTGATTTTGAAGTTACTAAAGTTTTAAAAAGAATACATTTTGATGAAAACGGAAATATAAGAAGATAGAGCAAAAATTTTTAGGTTAAAAATTTTTGCTCTACTTATTTATTTGCACTTATGTAGTAAATATTGTACAATAGGCTTATTATAAAAGAAGGATTTGTGTTATGAGTAAAATTAAGTTAGGCTTGATAGGCTTGGGTACAGTTGGTGGCGGCGTTTTCAAAGTTTTAAAAAACTTTCCAGATGTTGAAATCACAAAAATTGCTGTAAAAAACATTGATAAACCTAGAAATATTGATGGTTTAGACCGTGCAATGCTTACTACAGATCCTTATGAAATAGTTGAAAGCCCTGAAATTACTGTTGTTGCAGAGCTTATAGGTGGAGTTCATCCAGCTTATGAATTAATTAAAAAAGCCATTGAAAATGGTAAACATGTTGTAACAGCTAACAAAGAACTTTTGGCAAAACATGGTGAAGAACTTTTCAATTATGCAGAGCAACATAATGTTGTAATTCTTTATGAAGCAGCTATTGCTGGCGGTATTCCTTTAATAATGCCAATTAAAACAATTCTTGCCGGTAATAAAATTACAAAAATAGAAGCTATTTTGAATGGTACAACAAATTATATTCTAACCAATATGGACGAAAACCAAACATCTTATGAATCTGTTTTAAAAGAAGCTCAGGAGCTTGGTTATGCTGAAGCTGACCCAACAGGCGATGTAGAAGGATTTGATTCAGCTTACAAACTTACAACACTTGCTACCATTACATTTAACAAGCGTGTAAAACTTGAAAATGTTTATAGAGAAGGAATTACAAAAGTTAAATCTGAAGATATAAAATATGCAAACGAATTGGGTTATAAAATCAAATTAGTAGCGTATGCTCATATTGATGAAAACGACAATGCAGATGTTAGAGTTCATCCTATGTTTGTAAGCAAAGAAGAAACTTTAGCACACATCAACTATGTTAAAAATGCAGTAACTCTAACAGGTTCACCTGTTGGAAAAATTACTCTTTCAGGAGCAGGAGCTGGCGAAATGCCTACTGCAAGTTCAGTTGTTGGAGATATTTTAGCAATTGAAAGAGAATATGGTACAACAGATTATATTTTACCGATGATGCGTTGTAAACATGCTCATAATACAACAGCAAAAATGGTTCCGATTGATGAAACAGAAAATAAATATTATTTACGCTTGATTGCAAACGATAAAATTGGCGGAATTGCAGATATAACAGAGCATTTTGCAGAAAAAAAGATTAGCATTGAATCTATCTTAATGAAGGAAGTTAAAGAAAACAATACCGCTGAAATAGTTATTGTTACTGACAAATGCAAAGAAAAATTAATAAAAGAACTTAAAAATGATTTTGATATGCACAGTTGCGTAAAAGAATTAGCAAGCATGATTAGAATTAACGGCTAGAAAGGCGAAAAATGAGTTATTATAAAGGTTTAATTGACAAATATAGAGAATATTTACCAGTAGATGAATTTACACCAATTGTAACTTTAAACGAGGGTAATACACCATTGATTAAGGCTGACAACTTAGCTCAAAAGTTAGAGTTAGATGCAGAAATATATTTGAAATTTGAAGGTTCAAATCCAACTGGGAGTTTTAAAGATCGTGGAATGACAATGGCTGTAACAAAAGCCAAAGAAGCTGGCTCAAATGCTATTATTTGTGCATCAACGGGTAACACAAGCGCTTCAGCTGCAGCTTATGGAGCAAGAGCTGGTTTAAAAACTTATGTATTAATTCCAGATGGCTACATAGCATTAGGAAAATTATCTCAAGCAATGATGTACGGCGCTGAAATAATTGCAATTCAAGGTAATTTTGACCAAGCCTTAGAAGTTGTAAGAAAAATTTCAGAAGAATATCCAATAACTTTGGTAAACTCAGTAAATCCATACAGAATTGAAGGTCAAAAAACAGGCGCTTTTGAAATTTGTGATGCATTAGGTCAAGCTCCTGACTACCACTTCATTCCGGTTGGTAATGCTGGTAACATTACTGCTTATTGGAAAGGTTATAAAGAATATAACGAAAAAGGTAAAATCAATAATTTACCTAAAATGATGGGTTTTGAAGCAGAAGGTGCAGCCGCAATTGTTCGTGGGGAAAGAATTATGAACCCAGAAACTATTGCAACAGCAATTAGAATAGGTAATCCAGCAAGTTGGGAAAAAGCTGAAGCCGCAAGAGATGAAAGTAAAGGCACAATTTCATCAGTAAATGACGATGAAATTATGGCAGCATATAAATTAATCGCAAATTGCGAAGGGGTTTTAGCAGAACCTGCGAGTGCCGCATCAGTAGCAGGCTTAATGAAATGCAGACATACAATCAAAACGGGCGCAAAATGTGTTTGCATTTTGACAGGTAACGGCTTAAAAGACCCTGACAATGCAATTAAATATTCAGGTACTGAAGTTAAAAAGACATCTGCAGATATCAAGGATATTTTAAATGTAATGTCATTTTAATTACGTTTTAGAGTAATTAAAACATCTGGTTCATACATTTCAACTGATTGAATTGTATAATTTTTTGATGCGCTAATTTCTTCAATATCACGTCCAGAATAAGCACTTTTTGCTAAATTATCACCAACAATTTTTGGGGCTACAAATTGATAAATTTTATCAACTAAAGCTTGCTCTATCAATTGTCCGTTAAGCATACCACCAGCTTCAACAAAAACAGAACGCAAGCCTAAATCATACAACTTTTCAAATAATTCTTGCAAATTTAATTTATTATTTATTTCTGAAACACTTAATAATTGAATGTTTGGGGGAGTTTTTGGTAAATATTTTTGACTTGTTGCAACATAAATCTTTCCCGTTTTAAAATATTGCATAGAAAAATCACATTTCAATTCTCTATCTAGCAAAACTTTTGTTTTACAATCAAACTTTGGATTATCAATTAAAACAGTTGAAGAAGTTGTTAAAACACAATCATAGACATTTCTAAGTTCCATAACCTTTTTGCGAGCAATAGTTGAAGTTATCCATTTAGAGCTACCTGTTTTTGTCGCAATTTTGCCGTCTAGTGTTGTTGCAGTTTTTAGAGAAACAAAAAGTTTTTGTTCTTGCATATTCTTTATAAAAATTTCGTTCAATTCTTTTGCTTCTTTTTCTAAAACACCTTCAACAATCTCAATGCCAGCGTTTTGAAGTTTTTTAATACCATTCCCCGCTACAATTGGGTTCACATCACGCATTGCAATAACAACTTTTTTTAAACCTCTCTCTACTATTAAATCTGCACAAGGAGGGGTTTTTCCGTAGTGCGAACAAGGCTCTAAATTTACAATCAAAGTTCCGTCAACTGCATCATTTTCAGCTAATTTTAGTAATGCGTCTCTTTCTGCGTGATTTTCACCATATTTTTTATGATAACCTGTTGAAATTTCATTTCCATTTTTATCTAGCACTACACAACCCACAAGAGGGTTTGGAGATACATTACCTTCGCCCATTTTTGCTAGTTCAAAACATTTTTGCATATATTTTTCGTAATTTTGCATATTTGTATTTTACAATAAATTATGCTAAATTTAAACAAAAGGAGATTTTTATGGCTTTTGAATTAAAATATTTAGGACATAGCGCATTTGAGATTAAATTTTTTGATAAATCTATCTTAATTGACCCATTTTTAGGTGCAAACCCTGATTATGACTACCGTGTAGAAAATGTTTCAGACATATTTTTAACTCACGCACATGCAGATCACTTGGGAAACGCTATTGATATTGCTAAATATAGCCAATCAACAATCACAGCTGT
Organism: Candidatus Melainabacteria bacterium; assembly: GCA_003258725.1. Taxonomy (GTDB): domain Bacteria; phylum Cyanobacteriota; class Vampirovibrionia; order Gastranaerophilales; family Gastranaerophilaceae; genus UBA6984. The sequence goes on along the minus strand of QHMG01000004.1, from coordinate 89,105 downwards.
TTTTGAACTTGCAAATTATTGTGCACAAAAAGGTGTTCGCTCAAATGGAATAAATTTCGGTAGCTGGCTTGATTATGATTGGGGTAGAGCTATTTTTGTACCAGCTTTTCACTCTAGCTCTAATTTAGAAGGTCAATATATGGGAGAACCAGCCGGAGTTATTCTTGAAATTTCTGATGTAAAAATTTATCATGCCGGCGATACTTGTTTATTTAGTGACATGAAATTAATCAAAGAATTATACAATCCTGATGTCGTAATGCTTCCTGTTGGCGGAACATTCACAATGGATATTGAGCACGCAACTATCGCTGCAGAATGGTTAAACCCTAGAGTTGTAATTCCTATGCATTACAATACCTTTAGTGCTATTTACACTGATATTGAACGTTTTGGAATGATGCTTCAAACTAAGGGCATTAACTATCAATTAATGCAGATTAACGAAACTCTTAACTTCTAACCTTAAAAACGCCCCCTGTTTCTGCAAACAAAACAACTTCGCTTGTTGGAGACTCTTGTTTAATTAATTTATAGAAATCTTTTACCAAAATCATTTGCGTTTGAACACAGTTAAACTTATTATTTTTCAAATATTCAGCTAAATCATTTGAATTTGAAACATATTTTTTCAATTTTACAAATAGTGAATATTGTTTTGAGCGTTTTGTAATTTCTTGTTTTACAAAACCGATTACATTGTCATAATTTAGCGTAAACCCTGTTGAAGAAGTTATGTCTAAAACATAGTTATGACCGTCATAAGTCTTTATTGAAAAATATGCCAAAAGTGTATGCAAATTTTCATCTTCTAAAACATATTGCCATTCAATGTTATCAGCTAAACCTTTAAACAATTTTGAATAATATTCATTTTTTGTTTTCAACATTGATGGTTTAAAATGCGTTATTAAAGAGTCATTAAATAGCATTGCAACAGCTTGCGCATCAGAATTACGGAACTGTCTAAAACCGTGAATATCATTTGATATAAATCCGCTATTATCAACCCTATATAGCTCCTCATCAGCGCATTTTCTAAATCCACAACCTTCAATAAAAAGTTTTAATAACTCATCATGCGATTCATCAATTGAAGCAACAAAGGTTTGCGCCCCTTTTGCACCATATCTTGCGATAACAAACTCTATCAACTGTTTTCCGCTATCATAGTAATCTTTTTTAAATAAAAGTTTTGTTATGTTAATTCTTTGATGATTACCAATTGTTGGCAATACTGAAATCATTCCGTGTAAATCATCTCCGTCGACAAGAACGTATGATTCTGACTTAAATTTCAAATTCAATGGCAACCAATAATGAAACAAGTCACAAGAAGTATTTAAAAGTCTTTTTACAAATTTTTCAGCTTCATCATTTCCCAAAAAGGAAATCATGTCCTTAACTTTTTCTCTGTCAAACGGTAATAATTTTCTAATAATTGTCATAACTAAATTATATCCATTTTTAATTTATTAATCAAGTTTAGACAAAAATTTGACTTTTAAAATAGAAAAAAGCAAAAAACATTGAATATGCATTTTTGCATACCAATTTTTCGGATATTAAATTTTTAATCACAACTTAGTGAGATTTTACAATTCTTTTAAAAAATTTGCTAAAAATTCCGTTTGGTTGTAAAAAATCTAGTGTAATTTCAATGTCTTTAGCTTCTTGCCATAAGTGCTTAATAGCATTTGATGTTTTTTTAGCTTCAAACAAATCGGCAGCTAACATTTTTTCTTTAAAACCATTTGATAACATGTAAATAATTCCAATTCTTGTGAACTCTACGAAATTATCACAACATGGTGTCGGTTTAAATCCTCTAAATTGCGTATATTATGCAACCAAATCATTTAATTCTACAAAATGTTTGATGTATTGAGTGGTAAATAAGTTATTTATTTTGCCAAATAACCTTAAATTCTCCATCTTTAAAAGTTTTCCATCACCACAAACAACTGTCAAAGAATGATTTTCAAAAGATTTTTCAACAATTGTTCCAGCTGTTGTAAACTCTGTATTATTATCTAAAATTTCTAATTTATATGGATTTGGTGTGAAAAATTTGCTCTTATATGAAAAATAAGTTTTAGACCAAGGGTAAAAACCACGAATGTGCGCAGAAATTTCTTCTGATGTTTTATTAAAATCCAACATAATATCATCACGTGTAATTTGCGGATAATAAGTTGCTCTTTCTTCACTTTGCTCAACTGGAATTATAAAATCATCAGCAAGACTATTCAACAACTCTGTAACCGTTTTTCGTGCCATTAAAACAGTTCTTTCCTTTAATTCTTTTCCTGTATCATCAGGCTTGATTTCTATTTGCTTTTGCAACAAAATTGCGCCCGCATCATATTCTTCGCTCATCAAATGAAAAGTAATACCTGTTGTTTTTTCTAAATGTCTAATTGTTTCTAAATAAGGATTTGGACCTCTGTATTTTGGTAACAATGACGGGTGAACATTAATCATTGCAATTTTTGGAAGCTGAATTGATTCTTTCTTTAATTTTTCGCCCCATGTTCCAACAATTACTAAATCTGGATTTAGTTTTAAAATTTCTTTTTTAAATTGTTCTGAATTAGCACTTTTTGATTTTAATTCAGGAACATTATAACTTTTTATGTAACTATATTCTGTTGATGGCAAAATAAAATCTTTTATTTTTGTATAAATATCTAACTTTTTTAGCCTCTCATAACGCATTACACCGACAATTTTACATTTTGCATCTTGCACTCCTGCAATCAAATTGCCTAACATTTCACCATGACCTAATATAACTACTCTAAACATTCAATATCCTTTTTAATTTGAGTTTTTAACTCTGCCAAAGATTGAAATTTCTTCTCATCTCTTATTTTAGTTAAAAAATTAACTTTAACAATTTGTCCATAAATATCTTCGTTAAAATCTATTATATGAACCTCTAAAAACTTTTGTGTATCATCTGTAACTGTTGGATTTGAACCAAAATTCGCAATACCCATGTGCTTTTTACCAAAAACTTCAATTTCAACAGCATAAACACCATCTGGAAGATTTAACATCTTTTCTGGCATTTTTAAATTTGCTGTCTTAAAGCCAATTTTACGCCCGATTTGACGACCTTTTATAACTTCATTTTTTACATAAAATCTATAACCTAGCATAGCATTGGCTTTTTGAATATTACCTTCTGATAGTGCTTTACGGATTTCTGATGAACTTATTATGCCATTTTGCAATTTTATTGGACTAACTTCTTTAAATTCATAGCCATATTCATCTTGCATTAACCTTAAATAATCGACACCACCTGATTTATTGTAACCAAAATAGTGGTTAAATCCTGTAACAATCATTTTAGGGTGCAAATTATCAACTAAATTTTTCAAATAATCTGATGCCGTTTGTTTTGCTAAATCCTCTGTAAAATCCAACAAATACAAGTAATCAACACCGATTTTTTTAATTGTTCTAATTTTTTCTTCAAGCGTCATAATATAATTTGGCTTAACATTATTTATTGCTACATAAGGTGATTGACGAAAAGTTACAACCGCTGATTTTATATTATGTTTTTTTGCATAGTCAACAGCAGACATAATTACAGCCTTATGTCCTAAATGGATTCCATCAAAAAAGCCTAATGCAATAGCCAAATTTTCTTCACTTTTTAGCTTGTTTAAGATTTCCATAAAAATATTATATTATAAATTAATTCAAATATTGTCATGAAAAAATTTTTTTCATGTTAAAATTATTTCAAGGAACAAACTCATGAGAATATTCGAGGTTAAAAATAACCTGGTAAAAATTTTTTATGAAACAAGTGACAACTTGTTCTTATCCGGATTTGTAATGATTAAGGATAGCAGAGAATCTTACATTGGACAGATTATGCACCTAGAATCAAGCAAACACGGTAATGTTGCTATTGCCAAAATTATTTTTAACATCACAGGAGAAGGTGTAATCACTACTTATTCAGGCTCTATTCCTGCTATAAATAGTGCAATTTCTAACATCAATTCAGTTGATTTCCTTAAACTTATACAAGGTCAAACCCCAATATTAATCGGTGAATTTATTGATAATGATATCTTAGTTTCACTAGATAAAAGTTTTCTTGAAAATAAATTAGTTATTTGTTCCGAAAATCAAGAAAACTCTGATTTGATGATTAAAACATTAAATCAACAAATTAAAAATTATAGCAAAAAGACTGTTATTATTGATACAGACGGAGAAAGTATTTTTGATAAAAACAATTTTGTTATGGCAGAAAACTTCCGACTTCCAATTAATAATCAGCTTATCAACTTCATTTATGAACATGGATTAGAATTTAAAAGTGCAAGAAGTAAAGCTATTTTGCAGGAAACTTTCTTAGAAATTCAATACTACTTGTCAAGTCTTGAAGAACCTTATATTCCTGTCAAAAAGTTCATTGACATTCTTGAAAAACAATACAATGACTCAAAACTTCCAGAGCTTGTCCTTCTTAAAAATGCCTTAATAAAATTTGATGAGGCTGGGATTTTTGCAAGGAATATCTTAGAATACAAAAACTTGTTTGAATCACTACTTCAAAATCAAACAACAGTTATAAATGTTTCAAAAGTTGATGAATCAATCCAAAGAGAAGTTATTTCTTATGTCTATGACGTTCTTTCTGGATTTTCAGAAGATTTTTATGTATTTGTAAAATTAAACAATGCAAATTCAGACAAAAAATTATTAAAACAAATATTCTCAAACTCAAATATATATACAATTACGAATTGTTCCTATTCGTACAAATACTTAACAGAATTAAAGAAAATTTCAAAAGATTTAATTCTGTTTACCCCATTGTTGCAACAACAAGATTTTGCAAGCTACAACACGTTCTTGACAACTTTAGGCAGAACAGAATTTGTAGTTTACGGTAAAGCAACACAATTTATGCCATTGATAATCAAATTGTCAGAAAAGGCTCGTATTACACGAACTGCTCCACATGTATCAATGTCACAAGAGGATGCGCAAAGAATGGTTCAAAACCAGTTGAAAGAACAACAACGTCGTTATGAAGCTGAAAAGGTTCAACAAGAGGCATACAATCAACAACAACAAATGACTCAACAAATGTTCCAACAGCAAATGGCGCAAATGGTTTACCCTCAGATGTATCCGCAACAACCGCAGATATTCTATCCGCAACAACCACCAATCTTTCCACAACCGCAAATGTTTGCGCAACCAATGTATAATCAACCATATATGCAACCATACCCTCAAATGCAACAACCATATATGGCACAGCCTTTTATGCAAAATCCGCAACAACCATTTGCAACACAACCAATTCAATCGGCTCAGCCTCTAACACAACAACAACCAAAACAAAGTACACCTCAGCAACAAGCGCCTAGTGAGGTTACACCACAAATATTTAAATCAATTGAGCCACAAGAAATGCCTGTTGAAACACCTGCACAAGATATTCAAAAAATGCAGAACTCTGGCATTATAAATGTCGATGATCCTGCAAATCAATTGACTGAAGATGATTTAGATCAAATTCAAGATGTTGATATGTACGATAATCAAGTACAAGATGAAACTTCTGAAATCATTGAAGAAACTCCATTTGAACCTCTTGAACAAGAAATTCAACCAGAAGATGATGACTCATATTTAGATGAAATTCAACCTGATGAAGACGATATCATTGAGGAAGAAGCTATTGAACAACCAATAGAAGAAGAACCTCAAGATATAAAAACAAAATATAATATTACAGAAGAAGATTTACACGAAAAAGAAGTTGTTCCTATATACCCAGCAAAAACAGGTACTACCACAAATGTAGAATACGACAAGGGTGACGTTGTTGTTCACAAAGAATTTGGCACAGGTCGAGTAGAAAAAATAATAAATTACGGTAACAAAAAACTTTGTTCTGTATATTTTGAAGGAATAGGCAGAAGACTTCTTGACCCAACACTTTCAGAATTAAGGAAGGCAAATTAATATAGATGAAAGGCATTGATAACAAAATCAAATATAAGAAATTGGCACGGTTCATTGAACTTTCTATTTGGTTTTTGTTATTAGTATTCGTTTTAGGTATTGGGTATGTTGCAAAACAAAACTATAATCAACACAAAACATATCAAATATTTTTACAAGATGTTGACGGAATTATTAAAGGTTCACCCGTTAGAATGATGGGGATTCACATCGGTTATGTAAGAAAAGTAAAAATCATTAATGATATGGTTTTTGTTGATTTTATAATTAATCAAGACGGAATAGAAATTCCAAAAGGTTCAAAAGTTACTGTTGAATTTACAGGGCTTGGTGGCTCTAAATCAATTGAAATTTACACACCAAAAGATAAAGTTCCTAAAGGCTCACAAACTTTTGAAGTTCAACAACCTCGCAGACTTGGCGCAGCATTAAGTCTATTAGATTCAATGCTAGAAAAGATTTCTGCGATTATGTTCCAATGCACAAGTTTTACAGATTCAATTAATAGGGCTTTCTCTCAAGCAGAAACACCTAAATCAAACAAACCAATGAGTGAAATGCTTAATGATACTGACTCTTGGCTTGATGAAACACAAAAGAAAATGGATAAAAATAAAAAATAATAATATTAGAAAAAGAGGTATGAATAAATGAACAAAGAGTTAGTAAGAATTATCGAAAATCCTGTAATTTTTCAAAACTTATGCAAAATGCGTGACAAAAATACAGACAGTCAAGGCGTAAGACTTGCAACAAGAAAAATTACACGTGTACTTTTATATGAAGCAGCCAAAAATCTACCGTTGGTAGATAAAAAAATTGAAACACCAATTAAAACAACAACTTTCAAAACAATTAAAGAAGATATTAATATTATCATTTCACCAATCTTGAGAGCTGGCTTAATCTTCACAGACGAAGCTATTGACATCTTGCCACAAGCTTGTATTCGTCATATCGGTATGTACAGAGATGAAAAAACTCTAAAACCTGTTTGGTATTACAACAAAGTGCCTATGGAAGCTCCAAACCCAGAAAACTTCTATATTTACATCACTGACCCAATGCTTGCAACAGGTAATTCTTTAATTGAAGCAATTAGATTATATGCAGACAAGAAAATTCCAATGGAAAACATTAAATGTATCTGTATTATGGCAGCTCCAGAAGGTATTGAAAATATCCAAAGAGAATTTCCAGAAGTTGAAATCATCACAGCAGCAGTTGATGAAGGTATCAACGAAAAAGGTTACATTGTACCAGGCATGGGCGATGCAGGCGACAGAATTTTCAATACTTAATATATCTACAAAAATATAGCTAAAAAAGTGCAAAATCCGTATGTATCAAATATAATATTGTACATAGAGGAAGGATTTAGTTTTCTTTGAAAAAGATTACACAAATATTGACATTACTTATTGCTATTTTCGCATTATGCAACTGCGCATACGCAATTGAAGATGTGCAAAAAAATAAAAATAAAGATGTAGTTTTAAAAGAAGAAGTTAAAGAAAACGCACAAAAACAAGAGCAGTCTAGAATGGAAGCTGATATTGAAATTCAAGACGGCGCTATTTTATCATTAAATGATTGTATTAGAATTGCATTAACTAATAGTCCTGAAATTAAAAAATATAAAAACCTAGTTAGACAAGCAAATGCCCTTTTAGGTCAATCAAAAGCCTCTTATTTTCCATCTTTAAGTCTTGGTACTGGCTATTATGGAAAATTTAATAACAATGACGGAACTTCAATTAGCGACAATTCTTACGGTTTAAACGCATCTTTAAGCCAATTAATCTTTAGTTTTGGTAAGGTTGGAGCAAAAATCAAAAAAGCAAAATTAAACAAAATTGCTGCAGATTTTGACCTAAATTATGAAACAATTAAAACTATTTTTAACGTAAAAACAAATTATTATGCAGTTTTAGCCGCAACTGCAAATATGAAGGTTCAAGAAGCAAATATTTCTGTTAACGAACGTCAATATCAACAAACAAAAGCATATTTTGAAGAAGGTTTAAAATCAAAAATTGACTTAGTTAATGCTGAAGTTTATTTGAGTGATGCAAAAATAAATTACGTAACCTCACAAAACACTTATGATGCAGCAGTAATTGCCTTGAACAATTCAATGTATATTCAAAGTTCTCCAAAATATTCAATCGAAAAACTTGAATCTTTTAACTTTGCAAACAAATATGCAGAAGTTGCACTTAAAAATTTTGACCAAGATTTAGTAAAAAAATTCAAAGCACCAGAGCTTGCACAAGGAGCTAGTTATCAAACAAGTGTACAAAAAAATGAATTAATTGATATTAATTACAAGGTTAAAAAATTTCCTTACACCTTGAACGAATCTATCGCATTAGCAAAAGAAAATCGTCCAGACTTACGCTCATACGTTGCAGTTAGAGATGCCTTAAGACAAGAATTAAAATATCAAAGAATACAATATTTGCCAGATTTAAAAGCAAAAGGCACTTATGGACTTAATGCGGCAAGCACAATGACAAATTCTTTCCAAGTGGCTGGAACACTTGATTTTACATCAATAAACGCAATGGATATCAAATACAAAATTGAAGAAGCTAAGGCAAAATTAGATGTTGCCGATAACGCTATCGACAAACTGGAAAAAGATATTTATTTCAATGTTCAAACAGCTTATGTAAATATGGTTCAATTAGAAAAGAAAATTCCGCTTACAGAAGTTTCTGTTAAGCAAACATTTGAAAATTTAGAACTTGCAATGGGCAGATATGAAGTTGGTTTAGGAAACTTCTTAGAAGTCCAAGATGCAATTGTAAATTATAACAAGGCTCAGGAAAGCTATGTAAAATTAATTTTTGATTACAACGTGGCAAGAGCAAAAGTTGAATTAGAAATCGCAAAACTTGATAAACCTCAAGAACAAAAGGACAATAAATAGATGAATAAGAAAAAAATCGCCATTATAGCATTAATTGTAATTCTCGTTGTAGCAGTTGCTATTGAAGTTATCTTAGGAAAAGCACATAAATATAAAACTGAAAAGGTAGTAAAACACACTATTCAACAAATAGTTGAAGCATCAGGTACGGTAAATCCTGTAAATACAGTCAGCGTAGGTTCAACTGTATCAGGTTTGATGAAGGAGGTTTATGTTGATTTCAACTCTAAAGTTAAAGCTGGTCAATTAATCGCATTAATGGATACTAGTTTACTTCAAGCAAATGTTGATAAAACAAGAAGTAACTATGACAAACAAAAAGCGATTACAGATAACAGTTTAAAAACTTACAACAGATACAAAAATCTTGTTGCAAGAAACTTTATGGCAAGAAGTGAATTAGACCAAGCACAAGCTGATTATTTGTCAAATAAAGCTCTTCTAAGCGCAGCAAAAGCAGATTTGGAATACGCAGAACATCAATGCTCTTTCGCTTATATCTATTCACCTGTCGACGGAATCATTGTTACTCGTAATGTTGATCCAGGACAACCCGTTGCAGCAAGTTTTCAAGCTCCTGAATTATTCACTGTTGCAAAAGATTTGAAAGAAATGCAAATTGAAGTTAATGTTTCAGAAGCTGATATTGGCAAAATAAAAGAAGGTCAAGAAGTTGATTACACACTTGACGGCTATCAAGACCAAGTATTCAAAGGTCGTGTTTCTCAAGTTAGAATTTCTCCAACAACAGTTTCAAATGTTGTAACTTATACCGTTGTAGTTAGAGTTGATAATGATGATTTAAAACTAAAACCTGGTATGACAGCAAATGTTTCTATAATCACCCAAAAGAAAGAAAATGTTCTTTGCGTACCTTCAATAGCTTTAAAATACACTCCAACAACAAAAGGTGAAATTAAACGATATGAAACTCAAGGCATTTGGGTTTTAAGAGGGTCAAAAGCTGTAAGGGAAGCCGTTGAAATCGGCGCAAGCGATGATACTTATACAGAAATTACATCTGGTAATATTCAAGAAGGCGATAAAATCATTGTTAGCAGTGATGGAAAATCTTCTAAACAAGACAGTAAAAATAATAAAAAACCACCAATGAGAATGTTCTAATGGCACTTATTGAAGTTAAACATGCAATAAAAACATACGCAACAGGCGATAGCTCTTTCAATGCTTTAAATGATGTTTCACTAAGCATTGAACAAGGTGAATTTGTCGCAATTATGGGTGCATCTGGTTCTGGAAAATCGACATTTATGAATATGCTAGGAACTCTAGACAAACCAAATTCTGGAAGTTATCATCTTGACGGCATAGATGTTTTAAGCCTTGATAGCGAAAGCCTTTCTGAAATTAGAAATACAAAATTAGGCTTTGTATTTCAAGGATTTAACTTAATTTCAAGAACAACAGCTTTAGAAAATGTTGAATTACCAATGATTTACAAAGGGGTTGACGAAGCAACAAGAATAAAAAAAGCAAAAGAGGCACTAAAAATTGTAGGTCTTGAAAAACGTGAAAACCACATGCCAAACCAAATGTCGGGTGGTCAACAACAACGTGTCGCAATCGCAAGAGCAATTGTAAATGATGCGCCAATTATACTTGCAGATGAACCAACGGGTAACTTAGATACAAAAACAAGTATTGAGATTATGAATTTCTTTTGCGAATTAAATGAAAAACACGGAAAAACAATCGTTTTGGTAACCCACGAGCCTGATATTGCAGAATTTTGCAAACGTATAGTTAGATTTAAAGACGGAAATATTGTTTCAGATGAGGTGAAACGTAAATGATAGATTTAAAAACGACTTTAAACATTGCAATTCGCTCACTTAAAATCAATAAAATGCGTTCAGCATTAACGAGTTTAGGTATAATTATTGGTGTTTGCGCCGTAATCGTAATGCTTGCAGTTGGTACAGGTTCAAGAGAAAAAATTGCAAAAGATATGGAATCTATGGGTAGTAACCTTCTTATGGTTCGTTCAGCTTCTGCCAAAAGCGGTGGAGTTCGTATGGGTATGGGTACTCGTCCAACACTTACGTTAAAAGATGCTGAAGCTATTGAAAACAAAGCTCGAGGAGTTCTTGCAATTGCTCCTTATTCTGCAGAAGCAAAACAATTAACTTTTGGTAATCAAAACTGGTCAACTACAGTTGGCGGTACAACAGCACCTTACTTATTCATTAGAAATTACGAAATTGAATCTGGAAGAAACTTCATTCCAGAAGATGTAAAAAACAACACAAAAGTTGCAATTTTAGGTCAAACCGTTGCAACGGAACTTTTTGGCGATATGGATCCAATCAATAAAACTATCCGTATTGGCGGAATTCCTTTCAAAATTGTTGGTTTATTGAAAACAAAAGGACAATCTGGAATGGGACATGACCAAGATGATTTGGTATTCATTCCTATTACAACAGCACAAAAGAAAGTTTTTGGTACAGCTTTTCCTGGAACCGTTTCAATGATTAGTGTAAAAGCTCAAGACGATGAAATTATTGAAACAACTCAAAATGATATTGAAGAAATTTTGAAATATAGACACCACATTGGCAAAACACAAGATAACGATTTTGAAATAAGAAATCTAGCTCAAATGCAAGAAACAATTAAATCTTCTGCAAGAACAATGTCATTATTCTTGTTTGTAATCGCTTTCGTTTCACTTCTTGTTGGCGGTATTGGTATTATGAACATTATGCTTGTATCAGTTACAGAAAGAACAAAAGAAATCGGTATTCGTATGGCAATTGGTGCTAAAGCTCGAGATATCAGAATTCAATTTTTGATTGAATCCTTCTTACTTTCAATTTTCGGAGGTATAATCGGAGTTTTACTTGGTTGCGTAATATCTGGAATTATAGGTTTAATAGGCGCAATGCAAGTTTCAGTTTCTGCGTTTTCAATTCTTTTATCTTTAGGTTTTTCTGGAATTGTAGGTGTAGGATTTGGCTACTATCCAGCTTATAAGGCATCTTTATTAAATCCAATTGACGCTTTAAGATACGAATAGTAAAAAATAAGTCCCACAAATGTGGGACATAGATTGAGCAATCAAAAGAGTTGAGGATTTACAACTCTATAATAAACTATTAAGGCGGTCATTTCATTAGATGAAATGACCGCCTTTAAAAAATAAATCTACTACTTTTCGACTATAAAACTCTTTGTTCTTTTACTTTATTGTCAACATTAACTTCGTAATTTTTTCCTTTAATGTTCGCTCTAAAGAAATCATCATAGTTTTTATTTATTGATTTAAAATTGTCTTTTACTTCTTTAAAATCTTTTTTAGACAAGATTTTGTTTGATAAAATAATTTTATAATCTTTGTTTAAGTCAATATTTTCAAATTTGCCTGTTTGTTGGTTTCTGCATTTTACCGCATCAGCATAAGAATTTTTACTTTCGCCTTTTGAAATTTGTTCAATCATTGTTCTGTTTACTTGAAAATCAGACCATTGGATTAAAGTATTTCTTGTAGGCGCTTCTAAGTTAGATTTTACGTTTTTAGAAATAATATCAACTAATTGGTTACCCTTTACATTACCAACATTCAAATTTTGAGATTCAACATCAATACCGTCAAAGATTTTCAATAAATTCAAGTTTGTTGAACCTTCTTTAATTCCACCTCTTACGTAAGAAGATTGTAATGCAACTGAGGCTAAATCTGGAATTTCTTTTCTTGCTTCTTCTGCAACAGTTGAAGTTAAAAAGTTTGTTAATTCTGTATTTGCATATCTAATTTTATCAGAATATTCTAATTCAGAAGCTCCATGCATTTTGACTAATGGTTTAACATCTTCTTCAAAGTTTTTATCTAAGAAAGTTTTAACCTCTTTATCGGGTGCAGAATTTTCTGTGATATACATGTTGTAACCAACATCTTCTAAATCACCATCATCATTAAATCTAAAGTTTACAGATTTAACAATTTCGTTATCCTTACCTAAAGAGTTGATAATTGTTCCGCCTTGTTCAGCATTATCTCTAGTATGGTCGTGACCATTCAAGATTACATTAATATTTGGAACATTTTTTTGAATCATTTTTGAAATTGGTGCACCCATGTGTGAAAGTAACACTACTGCGCCTTTTGGGTGTTTTTCTTTAAATGCTTCGACTTCTTTATTTAAAACTGCAAAAGTACCTTGTAAATCATTTTCTGTTAATTGAGTATCTTTTTTGTTGCAGTTATCATATAATTCAGTTTTTGTTAATTTACCTTTTAAACTTGGAATTGTAACACCCACAAACATTACATCGTGTTTAAGATTTGGATTTTTATCATCTTGAACCTCGTAAACTTGAGATTTTACAATATTTTTATAATCTTTCATCAAACCTGTAACAAGTGGTGATTTTTCTAAATCAACATTAGTAACAAGTGTTTTAACGGGTTCATCTTTTAATTTATTAAATACAAATTCATCACCACCATCGTAACAGTGATTACCTAAAGAATAAACTGTGTCAAAATTGTTTTTAACTATACCTTTTACGGTGTTTACAACTTTATTTAAGAAATTAGCTTGAATATCACCGTTTGAAAGTTCAGGTTTTGTCATATAACCCTTTTTGTGAGGATTCATAAAGAAATCACCAGCAATAGCAAACATGTTCAAAGTTGATTTTTCATCAGCTTTTTTAAATATATCACCTTTGTTTTTATCAATAGTACCAACTAATTGAGGCAAGTTTTGAACATTACCATGATTGTCTGACATAGCGACAATATTGACTTGAGCCGCTTTAAAACCTACTTGAGGGTAATTAAAATTTGTTAATTTCATCTACACACACCTATAAATTTCTTATGCCCTTATAAAACATGTAAAGGAAAAAAATTGCCCTAAAACCATGTATTTACGCAAATTTTACATCTTTTTGTAAAGTTATGTAACAACCTTCTTCAAAAGCCTAAAGTCTTTAACTGATTATGACGATATATAAAATGCAAGTTACAAAGGGATATGTTTTTAATCGGTACAAACAAAAGCATATAATGGTGTTATTTAAACAAATTTAATAGAGAAAATTAAAATGACTTGGGATTTTTAGTTATAGTTTTTATATTTTGATTTTCTATAAAAAAGATTTATTAACGATGCTATTCGCATTACGAATAACATTAGTGTTTATTAAAATTTCCTTATTTCCTTCCCTATATTAAAATTTTAACCACTTCGTAAGAAGTGGCTTTTTTTTACAATTTTTAATTCTTGTTTTACTAAACATATAATATTAATGTCACACATGTTTTCTTCTATTTTTTAATATTTTCAACAAACTAATTTTATAACCACTAAATAGCACCACTGTTGCACCAAACCATGCTGCTGGAGTTGCAAAACAAATTCCTAAAAATCCGAATTTTAATCCAAAAGCAAAGGCAAATACTGTTCTCATAATTAATTCTGTTGTACCCGATAATAAAGGAACAACAACTTGACCCATTCCCTGCAAAATATTTCTGTATAGTAATAACAAACCCAAGAATATAAAGAAAATCATTATAATATGCAAATACATTGCCCCTAATTTTATAACTTCTTCATTTGGTTCACTCATAAACAGTTGAATTAAATTTTGAGAGAAGAAAGTTAAAACAAGTACAGCAAAAGCAGTTACTGTAATAACAATACCTAAAGCGGATTTTGCGCCTTGCTTAATTCTTGCCATTTTATTTGCACCAAAGTTTTGAGCCGTAAAGGTTGCCATAGTTGCCCCCAAAGCAACAAAAACTTGAGAGAATATTTGATCAACCCTCATTGCAGTTGTATAAGCAGCAACCGCAATTGAGCCTAATCCGTTTAAAACATATTGAAGCGCCAAAATTCCAAGTGTTAAAATTGACATTTGAAATCCCATTGGAATACCTATTCTCAAATGTTCCAGCATAAAATCTTTATCAATTTTCCAATCCTCTTTTTGTGTATGCAAAATTGGGAATTTCCAAAACATAAAACTTACACACAAAATTGTTGCAACAAATTGCGCTAAAACTGTTGCACAGCCTACACCAGCTACACCCATTTTGAATTTAACAACAAATAATAATGCCAAAAAGATATTCAAAATTGATGAGAAAATCAAGAAATAAAGTGGAGTTTTGCTATCTCCTAGCGCTCTAATTACATTTGAAGACAAATTGTAAAAAACTGTTGCAAAAATCCCCGCAAACATAATAAACAAATATATATTCGCCATATCAATAATGTCAGATGGAGTTCTTAGAAAAGACAACATTTGGTATGTAAAAGGGGTTGAAATAAAAGTCATAAGTATCATTAGTCCACCTGATAAGTATACAGATGTCGTAAAAGATTTTCGCACCATATCATAATCTCTAGCACCAAATCTTTGAGCTAGAACAACTGTAAAACCTTGAGTTGAAGCAAAAATAAAACTTATTACAAAAAATATCAAAGGCGCTGTCGTTCCAACCGCAGCAAGAGCTTTAATTCCAACATAACGACCTACAATTACTGCATCAGCAAAATTATACAACTGTTGAAATAAATTACCTATAAAAATAGGAAACATAAACTCTAAGATTAATTTCAAAGGTTGTCCGCTAGTTAACTCTTTTGTTGCCATTTCATACACCCATTTACAAATTGTTGGGCAAATCTGTCCAACCACATTTTGCCATTTCTATATTTCTCAAACATTATACTAGCACAAATTTGTAAATAAATTGATTTCAGTATTTAAACATGTTAAAATTTCAGTTGAAAATAGCACAAAAAGCGAAGTATAGAGGTATTAATGACCCAAAATTATAATTATAATAATTTACCAAACAAAAATAACGGTAACGACAAAAATCCAATGAAAATGATTGCAATTATCATCATTGCAACAGTTGCCATTTTTGGTTACCAACTTAGAGGAGTTATAAAACCTCATTTTAATACGGCTGACAAAAACATTGAAAATAATTCTGTACAGGAAGATAACAAGTTTTCTTTAAATGGGTTGGAAGATATTGATTTACCTGATGAAGTCACTGACGACAATCCAAGTTCATCTAAAAACGATTTTAGTTTAGTAAATAGTCCATCTAGCAATTCAGATAACAACTATCTGCACAACGCAATTGACAGCACAGGACAAGTTCATAAATGGAATAAAAAAACTATTGCAATTTGGGTTGCAAATTCAAATTATCAAACAACCGTATACCAAGCATTTGCAAAATACAACAAAACTTTTCCTGATCTTTTTAAATTTATGATTACGCAAGACAGAAAAAAGGCGGATATCGTTGTAGATATAGTTAATAGCCTTGAACGCTCTCGTGGAGACGGTTATTACAAACAAGGAAATACGGACATTAATTACAATCAAAAAGGTGAAATAAATACTGCTCACATAAAATTATTACAAACTGACAATCACGGTAATTATCTTTCAAAAACAAAACTTTATGCTGTTGCAATACACGAAATTGGTCACGCAATCGGAATTATGGGACATAGCCAAAGTAAAAATGACGTTATGTATGGCTTTAATGCCACAAGTGAATTTAGTGCAAAAGACAAAGAAACAATTCGCTTGATGTATTCAAAAAATCAAGAGGAAGTTTCTAATGCAAAAAGTGGTTATGAAGATACTAAACTTAAAGAAGCACTTAGTTATGCAGAAAAAATTCCAAATAAAACAACTTCTTGGATTCAGTTAGGACAAGTTTATTACGATCAAGGGAAGCTAAACGATGCACTTGATGCATACAAAAAAGCTTTGTCTATTGATGCCACCGACCCTGATGTCTATCGTTCAATGGCTCAATGTTATTACATTTCTAAAAAATATGAAACCGCAATAAAATATTTTAAATACGCAAAGCAATATGCTAGCAGTAATACAGATACAAGCCTAATTGATGAAAATATTGGAATTTGCTATCATAAATTAAATCGTTTTGATGAGGCTTATCCATATCTAAAGACGGCTTTTGAGGCAAATCCAAAAATCAAAGGTCATCTTTATAACTTCATCTCTGTTTGTGCAAATTTAGACAAAAAAGAGGAAGCTAGAAACGCCATTGAGCAATATAAAAATGCAGGTAACGATATTTCTCAAGACGAAATGATTCAAGTTGCACTAAAATGGATTAAATAAAAGGATTGAATTTTAAAAAACTCAACCCTTTCATAAAATTATTTTAATTCTTTGAATTATCTAACATTGCTATCATTTGGATTTTTGCTTCTTTCGACTTGGTCATTATTTACAACCATAATCAAAGCTGCAACATCAGCAAAGTCTTTTGGTAACTTGTTTTCATCGATATTGTCTGAAAATCCAAATATTTTTTTGTCAAATTTTACATCAACTTTTTGATCGCCGTAAGTACCTTTCATAATTCTGTCGCCGTCATCTAAAACTGCATTTTCTTTTGCATATTCAACACTAAAAGATTTACCTCTGTATGTACCTTTGTATATCTTTTTATCACTTACAGAAAGTGCTTTTTCTTTTGATTTCATGCTAAATTTTTCGTTGCCAATTTTACCTGAAAATGTTTTTTCATTAGTAAATGAAACTATTTTGTTGCGTTCTTCAACATCAACTTTTTTATCACCAATATTACCGATGATTTGATAACCTCTTTCTATAATGTTGTCCCTTCTTCTCAAATTAAAATCTTGTCCTGCAATATTACCTTTATAACTTTTAATTGCAGTTCTTCTAATTTTACCTTGAGCTTCCATTGATTTTGATGTAGATGCACCAAAAAGCATAATCTCTTCGGGTTTTTGCTCTGCTTTTTCTACTGAAGATAAGTTTGTATTTTGTACATTACCTAAACCGTTTACATTCATATCTGTCATAATTATTTCTCCTATTTATTTCTACCTGATTTTTCAAGTTCTGTTTGTGCAACAAAAATAAACGATGCAACATTTTCAAAATCTTTCGGTAGGTCTTTTACTTTTAATCTATCGTTATCTGTTAATTTTGCAGGACGTTTTTTGATATCAACTCTTTGACCGCCAAAATAGCCCCTAATAACTCTGTCGCCATCGTCTTTTTCAATGTTATCTCTACCAACTTCTACTTGGAAAGATTTACCTTTATATTTACCTTCGTAAATTACACGATCAGCATTTGAAAATTCTTTTGATTTAGATTCCATTTCAAAATCATTATCACCGATTTTTCCAAAATAATGATTTAAACCATTCATTGTAAATTGAGTTTCACGTTCTTCAATATCAACATCAAGACGACCAATTCTACCTAAATATTGATTTCCAGAGTCAAATTCATTTTCACGTTTGTACATTTTGAAATTGTTATCGCCAACTTTGCCATGATAACCTTGTTTATCACCAAAAACAGCTGCTTCTCTAAATCCACCATAAGTTTCAACCATTATGGCTGCTTTATTATGTGAATATTTACGACTGTCAATTTCATTTTCAGCATGTAGTTCACGTTGCTTTCTATAAGACTTATCTGTTTCTTGAGTTCTACTCTTACTTCTTTCAGAAGTGTAGACAAAATCTTTATCCGTTTTATCTTTTTCGTCCATATTATAATTTGAACTATCAAATTTTTCACGTTCGTTTTCTAGTGAATTATATTCTTTAGTACTAAAGCCAATATAATTCTTTACAGGTTTAGGATCTGTAGCATAATTATAAGATTTTGGATTTTCAGCAGATTTTTGTTTGTTAGACGAAGATTCTTTAGATTGTTTTGGTTTTCCTATTGTGTCGTCTTTTTGATATTTTTCTAAAACCTCTCGTTTTATTTGCTCTGCAGTTTTTCCTTTTACATTAATTTTATATTTTTCAATGTATTCTGAATAATTTCTTATTACCTTTTGACGTTCTTTTTCAGCTTTTTCTTTAGCCTCTAATGTTGTTTTATAATTTGCTCTTTGTTTTTGTTCCTTGTTTAATTTTTCAGCTTCTTGTTTTTCTGCTTTTGTCATTTCAAAAGCAGGTTTGTTTGAAGCATTATCTAATTTTTTATTTTGTTTTTCTAACTCACCAATAACCGTCGGAATATTTACATTCGTTTTATCTTTTGGAGCAAAAATTGTTGGCAAATCACCTGATTTTGTTGCATTATTGTCACCAAAAAGAGTTATTTCACTCGGTTTATTAGCCGTTTTTGGTGTATTAGTTTTGTTATTGGCTTTTTTAGGATTATTATTACCGTTTACATTGATTTCCATAATAAATCACTCCTTTTAATGGTTATTTTATTGTTTTGTTAATTCTTTCACAAAACGCCTCTGCTGTAAGAGGTTTGCCTGTAACTTTTTCTAAGATTTCATCATCTTCTTTTGATCCACCATATTGGAAAATGTTTTCATCTAAATATTTTGCTGTATCTTTATTTTCTGTCAAGTTACCAAATTTTTGAGTTAAACCGTCATACAATTGAGCCTTTATTAATGATGCTCTAAAGTAGTTTTGGTAATATGCTGGGTGAGACAAGAAGTGCGGAATTGTAGCCCATTCATTTGTAGCCTCATCTTGTTCACTTCTACCTTTATATTTTACACCCATATCCTTCCAAAGTTGTTTCAAATCTTGGTCAGGATTTTTATACATATTTCTTTCAAAATCTATAATTGCCATACTTGAACCAACAAATTTTGAATCTTCTTCTGCTGCTGATTTTTGGAATTTTGCAAAGGTTTCAGGTGAAACTTTATCCTTGATAAGCCCTTCTGTTCTTGGCATATCACCCATCATCATTGCAACAGCTTCTGTCATTGTGCTTGTTGTATCTTGTTCCATGTATGGTAAATTTGGATTTGTTTTTACAGTAAATACTGAGTGACCTAATTCGTGCATTAATGTATCAATACTTGAAACATTATTCGTCAAGTTCGCTAAAATTCTTGCGTCTTTTCCTGCTTCGATTGGGAATGAGAATCCATGAGTATTTTTGTTTTCACGAGGGAATAGGTCTAATTTTATCGGAAGTTTATCAACATCATATCCCATGCCGGCATACGCCTTTTTTGAAATCTCCACAACTTCTTCTTTTGATTTAATTTCATCGTTCACAAGTTTTTCTGGATTATCACTAGCTAAATATCCAAAGTGATAACTTCTTAAATCTTCTGGAGCAACACCAAAGGCTTTTGATAAATCAGCCTTTACACCGTCCATAACTTTTTTATTAGACTCTTTTGTATTTTCTGCAACATCAGTTAAAAGTTTATCAAGTTCTTTTGGCTTAATATCATAATTTTCTTCTAACATATAGTCAAAATAGTTATCATAGCCCTTTTTCTTAGCAAAATCGTTTCTCATTTTAACCAATTCTACCAAGTCATTGGCAATTAAATCGCCAGATTTAATCTTTGCATCTGCGGCTTTTTTACGAACTTCTGGATTTTTTTCTGTTTCCATAATCTTTGAAATCTCAGCTTTTGAAACAGGTTTTCCATCTATTGTCATTTGGTATGAGTTCAGTTTTTGAGAAATTTCATTTTCTTTTGTACTCATAGCCTTTAATTCTTCTTTAAATTCTATGCCGTCACCGAAGGCAGAAGTTAAATTACGAAGTTGTTTTTTTAATTTTTTATCACTTACACCACCCGCATCGTTAATTTCTTTAAGTTTTGCGTAAGTTTCCTTGTTATCGTAAAAATTATCAGCCTTGTCTTGCGCTAAATTCATTTTGTCCATATTTTCAGGAGTACTTTCTGTATAGAAATCCCAACAAGCAGATTCAACACCCGACATAATAGGTTTCATATCTTTAGAAATTTCTTCTCTTAGGGCAACGAATTTTTGTTCGTTATCCTTTATACTGTGGGAGAAACTAACACTATCTAAAGGCATTGGCTTTGTTTTTTGAATATTGTTGTTCTTGTTTGCTTTACCTATTTTAAAATGTGACATTAAATTTTGAATTTTCATCTATCTTCCTTTATTTGTGTATTATAAAAGGTTTAAAAACCGTAAATATATTAATTGCTAGCATGCTTCTACCAGTGTAACAAAATTTTACTAAGAATATACTAAATATCCATGTGCAAATATTTTTTCATAATCAATTTTTTCAAGGCTTTTGAATATGGCGATTGAGGTTGAATTGCTAAAACCTTATCTAAAGATACAATTGCACTTTCATATAAACCCAATTTCATTTTTACAATTGCTAAATAATAATATGCATCAATAAATTTGTCATCTAATTTTGTTGCTTGTTCTAAATCAGCTTTTGCCTCTTTTAATTCATCTTCTGACGGATTGTCAAATGCTAAAATTGCTTGCGCTCTGTTATAATATGCATCTATCATTTTTTCATCAATTTTGATTGCATGCCCGTAATTTTCGTAAGCGGCACGCAGTTGTTTCAAATTGTGATAAGCAATGCCTTTAGAAAAATGAGTTAAAGCATGGTCTGGTTTGAGTTCTAAAGATTTTTCTAAATTCTCTAGAGCTTCTTCAAACTTGCCTTCGTTTGTCTTTTTAATTCCTTCTTCTAAATAGTATTTATAATCTTTTTCTGTCATAATTTAATCCTCATAAATCACTCTATATGTTTATTATATAATATAAATACGTATTAGAACATTCTAGAGGTGAATTTTGGCAGGCATTTTAAACATTCAATTAAAATCATTATTAGGCGATAAAGAAACAAATTTAAAAAAAGTTGAGCATTACATAAAATTCAACAAGGACAAGAAATTAGACCTTGTTATCATGCCAGAATTTTTTACAACAAGCACTGCATACAAAGACACACCAGAAGATGAAAACGGCGGAGATGTAATAAAAACAATGCAACGACTTGCAAAAGAATACAATACAAACATCATCGCTGGTAGTGTTGTTAGAAAAATTGATGATAAACTTTACAACTCAACTTTTGCTATTGATAGAATGGGTGAAATTATTGAGGTTTATGACAAAATTCATTTGTTTAATTACATGGGTGGGACAGAAGGTCAAAGAATTACAGCAGGAACTGAAATGAAAATTGCTCATTTTGATTTTGCAAAAGTTGGTTTAACAATCTGCTATGATATGAGATACCCTGTATTCATTAACGAAATGATGAAAAAAGGAGTTCAAATTATTGCAATGCCAACTGCTTGGCTTGTTCCAAACGAAGTTTATAACAATGAAGAAACAAGAAAATATGCTCAAGAGATGTTCATCTCCATGTGTAGAACAAGAGCTTATGACAACGCTCTATTCTTAATTGTAAGCAATCAAACAAAACAAATTTCTGATGCTTTCTGCGGAATTGGAAATTCTATGATAATTACACCAACATCGCAAGTTGTTGCCAATGCCGAAGACAGAGAATGTGCAATATATGCAGATATAGATGTTCAAGAAGCAAAATACATGAAACAACTATTTCCTGTTGATAAAATTGATTAGCAACTTTTATTGTATTTTGTTGCTTGTCTTCTTTTATAGTTCATGTTTTAATTTTTACCAAGAAAGGGTTTGTATTTGATATGCCATTTGAATTTGAAAAACAAAAAATAGAAGGTGTAATTCTTGTAAAACCAAAAGTTTTTGGCGACAATAGAGGTTTTTTTATGGAGACATACAAAAAATCTGACTTTTTTGCAAACGGAATTACTGAAGAATTTGTTCAAGACAACCACTCTAAATCAACAAAAGGCGTACTT
This sequence comes from Candidatus Melainabacteria bacterium, assembly GCA_003258725.1. Lineage (GTDB taxonomy): Bacteria > Cyanobacteriota > Vampirovibrionia > Gastranaerophilales > Gastranaerophilaceae > UBA6984. Next base: position 66,492 of record QHMG01000004.1, on the reverse strand, counting down.
AGAGGGTTACATTATCAAGCAAAACCCTATGGACAAGCAAAACTCGTAAGATGTTCTAAGGGTAGAATTTATGACGTTGCTGTCGATATTAGAAAAGAATCTAACACTTATGGTCAATACGTAAAAGTTGAATTATCTGAAGAAAACAAGCACATGTTATTCATTCCAAACGGTTTTGCTCACGGTTTTGTGGCATTAACTGATGAAGTAGAACTACTTTACAAAACAGGTGGAGAATATGCTCCAAGCGCTGATAGAGGCATTTTATGGAGTGATGAAGATATAAACATTGATTGGGAAATAGATTTTGAACCAATTTTGAGTGAAAAAGACAAGGTACAACAAAAATTTAAAGATATAAACAAAGAGGAACTCGTTTAATGAAAACAATGTTAGTAACTGGCGGTGCAGGTTTCATCGGAAGTTGTTTTGTAAGACACATTTTAAAAAAGCACAATGATTACAAAGTTATAAATCTTGATGCCCTTACATATTGTGGCAATTTAGAAAATTTAGACGATGTAAAAGATAATCCAAATTACAAATTTGTACATGGAAACATCTGTGACCACGATTTAGTTAGAGAATTAATCAAAGACTGTGATTACGTAGTAAATTTTGCAGCAGAATCTCACGTTGATAACTCAATAAAACACCCTGAAATATTTGTTGAATCAAATGTTCAAGGTACATTAAACTTATTACAAGCCTGCAAAGAACTTGGAATTGAAAGATACTTACAAGTTTCAACCGACGAAGTATACGGTACATTAGGAAAAACAGGTTACTTTTACGAAACAACTCCTATTCAACCTAATTCACCTTATTCAGCATCAAAAGCAAGTGCAGATTTACTTGTAAGAGCATATTATGAAACTTATGGCTTGCCTGTTTTGAACACAAGATGTTCAAACAATTACGGTCCATACCAATATCCAGAAAAATTAATTCCGTTCTTCATTTCTAAGCTATTGAAGGGAGAAAAAGTTCCTGTATACGGCGACGGCTTGAATGTTCGTGATTGGTTATATGTTTATGATCACTGTGAAGCAATTGACGTTGTTTTACATAAGGGTAAAATCGGCGAAGTTTACAACATCGGCGGACATAACGAAAAAACAAATATGGAAATTACACACCTAATTTTAGATGCTATGGGTAAAGATGAAAGTTCAATTGAATATGTTGCAGATAGACTAGGACATGATAGACGTTACGCCATTGCAAACGATAAAATTACATCTGAACTTGGTTGGGAACCTTCAATTACATTTGAAGAAGGCATCAAATTAACTATTGATTGGTACTTAAAACATCAAGATTGGATGAAACATATTGAAGAAAAGAAAAACGCTTTAAAATAAAACAAAAGGAGTAAAATGAAAGGCATAGTATTAGCTGGTGGCGCTGGAACTAGATTATATCCATCTACAATGGTTGTTTCAAAACAATTGTTACCAATTTATGATAAACCAATGATTTATCACCCAATTTCAGTTTTAATGTTGGCTGGAATTAGAGATATATTAATCATTTCGACACCTCAAGACTTACCAAACTTTGAAAAATTATTAGGTACTGGCGAACAATTTGGAGTTAAATTCTCATACAAGGTTCAACCTTCACCAGACGGACTTGCTCAAGCCTTCATTTTAGGTGAAGAATTTATCGGTAATGATGATGTTGCAATGATTTTGGGCGACAATATCTTCTACGGACAGGGCTTCTCTGGGGCTTTACATAGAGCTATTGAAAATGTTTCAAACCAACAGCAAGCAACTGTTTTTGCTTATGAAGTTCATGACCCTGAAAGATTTGGCGTTGTTGAATTTGACAAGAATAAAAAAGCAATTTCATTGGAAGAAAAACCAAAAGAACCTAAATCAAATTATGCTGTAACAGGTTTATATTTCTATCCAAATAATGTTTGCAAATACGTTAAAACAATGACCCCTTCTGCTCGTGGAGAGTTAGAAATTACAGATTTGAATAGAATTTATTTAGAAAATAATAAACTTCAAGTTGAAGTTTTAGGTCGTGGCTTTGCATGGCTTGATACAGGAACTCACAAGTCTTTAATCCAAGCAGGACAATACGTTCAAACCATTGAAGAAAATCAAGGTGTCAAAATTGCGTGTCTTGAAGAAGTTGCATATAGAAAAGGATTCGTAACTAAAGAACAACTTGAAGAACACATAAAACCTTATAAAAACAATGAATACTTCAATTATGTAAAACGCTTAATTAGCAAGTAATTGCTTTTTATTCTTGTCATTATTTTTAATTTGCTAACTTGTCAAATAAGTTCTTTTTTATTTGATTGCAAAACTTACGTTTGCAACAGCTGTAACCTTCTTTTCAATTGAACTTAAATCATTGTAACCAGAATCGCTTACGTCATTTGAATCAACAGGTGTAATTTGGAATACTCCCATTTTTGCTGAACGAATTTTGCCTACACGATTATGATTTGATTTTAACATTGATTTTGCTCTGTTTTTAGCATCTTTTGTAGCTTTTTCTAACAAAGAAACTTTTAAATCAGCAAGTTTTGAATAGTGATATTGAGGGTCTCCAGAGCTTGCAACATTAATGCCTTTTTCAAAAAGCACTTGATATTCTGTAGATAATTCTTTAACTTTTTCTACATCAGTTGTTGAAATTTTAATTGGTTGTTGATAAACATATTTGTCAACAATATTTGTTCCGTAACCTGTATTTTGATTAGTTTTGTATGTTTCGTAAGAATTTGATAGTAACAATTCAATTTGATTTTCTTGAATACCTTTTGAAACCAGATATTTTTTAACTTCTGGAATTTGTTTTTGAACAGTTTTGTATGCTTGCAATCTTGTAGGTTCTTTTGCAGTAATAGTTAAAGTCCAATTCGCAGAATCAGATTTTACAATTTCGTAAGCTGAACCTGTAACTTGAATATTGTTATTTGAAAGGTTATTTGTTGCAACTAAAGCGGCAAAAATTGCACCAAGTGCTATACATACACCTAAAATTGCTAATTGAAAGTCTTTAATTTTTTCGTACATACTTTTTCTCCTTATTTTCTCAAGATATTTTAGCATTTTTAAATTTAATATGCAATTATCATTTCAGGTATATTACAAAATATACATAAAGATTTTAATTCTATTAAAAAAAATATGATATAATCAAAATTATGGATACAGAACGCATTTTAAAACTTTTCAATTCCGCAAAAGCACATAAAGACAACGGCGAATATGATTTATCTATGGCTGAATATGAAGAAATTTTGTCAATGACAACTCAACTTCCAGAAGTTTATTTTAATTTAGCTTTTGTGTATTTTTACTCAGAACATTGGGAAAAGGCTATTGAATGCATGAAAAAATTTGTCGAGCTTGAACCAAACGATACAGAAGGCAAATACTTTTTAGCAACTTTTTACTTTATGAATAAAGACTATGTAAGCGGTTTCCCTCTTTTTGAATACAGGGTAAGCAAGGCTCATGCCGTTTTAACACAACAAAAACTTACTATGGGTAAAATAAATCAACTACCATTTTGGCATGGAGAAGATTTGACAGGAAAAACTGTCTATTTATACTATGAAGCAGGTTTAGGCGATACTTTAATGTATTACAGATATGTTAAAATGCTTGCACAAAGAGCTAAAAAAGTTTATTTTAAACCTCAAATGACACTGTTGCCACTATTTGCAGAAAACAAAGAACCAAATGTTCACATTATTGCAAGAATTAACGAAAAACATTTGAACGAAAGCGATTACCAATGCCCAATCATGAGCCTTCCATACTTTTTAGGGCTTGATAACAAGACTATTTTTGCATATCCCGACAAATTTTTGCACGCTTCCAAAAGAGAAACTAAAATTTATAAAGACAATTTCTTTAATAATGACAAACTCAAAATTGGCATAAAATGGCAAGGTAACACTCTTATTGGTGCAGAAAGAGCAATGACAGCAGAAAGTTTTAACAAAATTTTTGAGCTTCCAAATTCTAAAATCTATTCTGTACAAGTTATGGGCGGATATGATGAAATAAAAAAATTACAATCAAAATTTGATATCGTAGATTTAGGCTCAACTTTCAAGGATTTCGCTGACACAGCTGGTGCGATAGCAAATTTAGATGTTGTAATTTGTAACGACACCTCTGTTGGACACCTTGCAGGTGCAATGGGCAAAAAGACTTACATAATTTTACCAACTTTGTATGATTGGCGTTGGCACAAAGATATTTCAAAATGTGATTGGTATTCAAACATAAAACTTTTCAAGCAAAAAACAACTTGGGAAGAAGTTATTTTACGTATTTACGAGGATTTAAAATAAAAGGTGAGCCCGCACTGGTACACGTGTGCAGGCTCTAGTACATAGGAAAGATGTACTATAAAACTTATTATGGAAGTTAGTTTTTGTTTGCTCTCTATTGAAAGTATGTTTATAATAGCACTCTTCAAGCATCTTGCCAATTAGTCAAGTGTCTAAAAAAATACAAAATAACGAAAACTTTACGCAAAGTCGTTTTTGTGTTAATTTTAAAACAAGAAAAAAGGAAACAAAAATGACAAATATTAACGATTTACCAACAGTTTACAACGCTCTTGAAACAGAAAAAGAAATTTATGAATTCTGGGAAAAAGGCGATTACTTTAAAGCAGATGCAAAATCAAATAAACCGCCATTTTCAATGGTAATACCACCTCCAAACGTAACAGGGGTGTTACACATGGGTCATGCATTAGATGAAACATTACAAGACATTTTGACTCGATACCACAGAATGGCTGGTTACGAAGCATTATGGATTCCTGGTACAGATCACGCTGGTATTGCAACTCAAGCAGTTGTAGAAAAAAAATTGCGTGCCGAAGGTAAAACTCGTTTTGATTTAGGACGTGAAAAGTTTTTAGAAGAAACTTGGAAATGGACTAATGAACATAAATCTGCAATCCTTGACCAATGCAAACGCTTAGGCGTATCTTTTGACCGTTCAAGAGAGCGTTTCACATTTGATGAAGGTTGTTCAGAAGCTGTTAAAGAGGTTTTCGTAAAATTATACGAAAAAGGTTTGATTTACAAAGGCGCATACATCGTAAATTGGTGTCCTCGTTGTCAATCAGCTATTTCTGATATTGAAACAGAATATGAAACAGAACAAGGTCATTTATGGGAAATCTCTTACCCACTTAAAGACGAACAAGGCGCTATTGTTGTAGCTACAACTCGTCCAGAAACAATGTTTGGTGATGTTGCAATAGCAGTTCACCCAAACGATTTCAAATATAAAGATTTAATCGGTAAAACAGTTTATATTCCGCTAACAAGACGCGAAATTCCTATTATTGCTGATGAATATGTAGACAAATCCTTCGGTACAGGTGCTGTAAAAATCACTCCAGCACACGATCCTAACGATTACGAAGTTGGTAAACGTCACAATATGAAACCAATTTGGGTTATTGACGAGCAAGGTAAAATGAAATCTTGCGCAGAAGTTCCTGAAAAATATCAAGGAATGGATAGATATGAAGCAAGAAAAGCTATTGTAGGCGATTTACAATATCAAAACTTCTTACTAAGAATTACAGACCACGAACACAATGTAGGTAAGTGCCAACGTTGTAACACAACAATTGAGCCATTATTATCTGAACAATGGTTCGTAAAAATGGAACCTTTAGCAAAAGAAGCTATCGCAGCAGTAAAAGACGGTAGAATTAAATTTGTTCCAGAACGCTGGACTAAAAACTACTTAGGTTGGATGGAAAACATTCGTGATTGGTGTATATCTCGTCAATTATGGTGGGGACACCAAATTCCAGCATACTACCACAACGAAACAGGCGAAATGGTTGTTGCCAAAGAAAATCCAGATCCAGAACATTATACACAAGATACAGATTGTCTTGATACTTGGTTTTCGTCTGGTTTGTGGCCATTTTCAACAATGGGCTTCCCTCAAACAGAAACCGATGATTTCAAAAAATTCTACCCAACATCAGTTCTTGTAACAGGTTTTGATATCATTTTCTTCTGGGTTGCTAGAATGATTACAATGGGCTTAGAATTCACTCACAAAGCACCATTTAGTACCGTTTATATTCATGGATTAATCAGAGATGAAAAAGGTCAAAAGATGTCTAAATCTAAAGGCAACACAATTGACCCTGTTAAAATCATTGACAAATACGGCTGTGATGCTCTTAGATTCACCCTTACATCTCTTTGTACATACGGCGGTCAAGATATTAAAATTTCTGATGAACGCTTTGAATACGGCAGAAACTTTGCAAATAAAATCTGGAATGCATCTCGTTTTGTATTGATGAACCTTGAAGGCGTTGACGACAATAAAATTGATATGAACAATTTAACCATCGCCGACAAGTGGATTTTAGATAAATTAAACGAAACAACAAAACTTGTAAACGAAAACATCAAGAATTACAGAATTGGTGAAATGGCTCACGTTTTATATGACTTCTTCTGGAATTCATACTGCGATTGGTATGTAGAAATTGCAAAAATTCAATTACAAGATGAAAAACTAAAATTAAATACACAAAGAATGTTGAAACATGTTCTAGATATGTCTTTGAGACTATTGCACCCAATTATGCCACACATTACAGAAAAAATATGGCAAGCATTGGGCGTAAAAACTGACGTTACAGCATTAATTAAGGCTGAATACCCTCAATACAAGGAAGAATATCACTTCCCAACTGAAGCGAAAGAAATGGAACTTGTATTTGAAACAATTACATCTTTGAGAAATGTACGTCAAAGTTTCAACATCTCACCTTCAATTAAAGTTAATATTGAAGTTCTTGCACCAAGCGAAGAAAAACCTGTATTTGAGGCTGTAATTCCTTATTTACAACGCTTAGCAAGAGTTGAAAATGTTAAATTCATTGACAACACTGATAATTCTTCTAAAAAGAGCGCAACAGCAGTTGTTTCAGCTTCAAAAATTATCATTCCATTAGAAAACTTGATTGATATGGAAGAAGAAATTGCAAGACAAAACAAAAAATTAGATAAATTGTTGAAAGAAAAATCTTCACTTGAAGGCAGAGTAAACAATCCTAAATTTGTTGAAAAAGCACCTAAAGAGCTTGTTGAAGAAACAAAAGCAAAAATCGAAGAACTTTCTGGACAACAAAAAGCAATCGAAGATTTTATCAACTTGTTGAAGGCATAAAAAATGCAAACTCTTGCAAGTATGCGCAGTTATAAGATAGTATTGGCAAGTTTCTTAAGCTACTTGCCATCAAGAATTCTCGTAATTTTAAACTCACTTATAATTGTGCCAATTCTTGCGTATTTCCTAACTTCTAGCGAGATGAGCATCTTCCAAATCAGCATTGGTATACTTAATTTTGTATGCACTTGCTCAACCGATTGGATTGCAAAGTCTGTCCTTCGATTTTATAGAAGATATCACAACGAAAACAGACTAAATGAATTTTATTCAAATATAGCAATGCTAGAATTTATCACTATTTTGGGTGTTTTTGCAAGCTATTTTATATTTAAAGATTTTGTCAGCACAAAATTTTTACTATCCAACAAAATTTTCTTCTTAACACTTGTATTGGTTATCCCATGCGGAATTAGACAGTTTTTGTACCAATTGCTTAGAATTTTAAAAATGCCTTATTGGTACGCAATTTCAATTATAGTCTACCAATTGTCTCTTTTGGGATTATTTTTCACATTTTCAAACTTGATACCTAAATCCTCTGCAATCCTTGTTGCAATGACCTTTGCTGTTGCTTTAATTGATATAATTTTGTTATACAAGCTAAACTTAAGGTACAAATTAAGCATAAAAATTGACAAAAATATAGTTAAAAATGTGCTTATATACGCAATTCCGTTGGTTTTCACCAATATTTGTATTTGGTTAATTTTGCATCTTGGAAAGTTTATTTTGCAATTCAATAAAGAAATTTTAAACACTGCTATTGTAGGTACTGCGTGGTTTTTTACAACAAACGCTCTAACCCCGCTTTTTTCACTTCTTCTTTTTGCAATTTTTCCATTAATAATTAAACGATTTGAAAAAAAATATAGATTGAAAGAATTTATGACAAGTGCCTTAAGACTATATATAGCAATGTTTTTGCCGTTTGTTTGTGTCTTTTGTTTTTATTCTTTTGACATTGCAAAACTTGCTTTTAGGCAAGAATACTACTATTTAGGGTTGTTATTCCCATTTTGTGCAGTAACAATCTTTGTTCAAGAGTTTATGAAGCTGATGAATATTAAATATCATCTTAAAAACAGAACCTACGTAGAAACAGCTATAAGTGGGCTTGTAGCAATCGTTTGCGTTGTTTTAAACTTCGTTTTAATAAGATATTTTAGCATTTTAGGTGTTGGAATAGCAATGTTAGCCTCTATATTGTTGCTTTTCACCTTAAATTCATTTGTAAATTTCAAACACTTGAATTTTATTGCTCCAACAAAGGTTTTTAAAACACTTGGAACCTCAATTTTAATAAGCATTTTAGCCTTTGCTATTGTGTTTTTATTCACCTTCAAATTTAACAATAACTATGTTATTGTTGCAAAAATTATTGCCTTTTGCTTATTATACTTTGCTTTGACACTAAAATTTAAAAAACTTGTTTTAAAATAAATATTTGCGCTTTATTTTAAAATTCTTTTTATCTTGCAATAATTTATCTTCAAGCTCTTGTAAATACTTGTTTTCAGCCTCTGTCGACTTGTATCTAACATAAACTGTTTCTTTTTTATTACCTAGTAATTTTGTTTCATTTAAAAGTTTGTAATTCACTTGTGGCAAGCCATTTTCTTTAATTAAAGGCAAAATGTCTTTTTGTGTAAGCGTTTTAGTAAACTCATTTCGTGCAATATAGACAGTGTCTTTATTTATCCAATACAAATCCATTGAATGATAACCCGATTTTTTAAAAACATCGTTCAAAATTTTAAAATCAACTACAAATTTGTCAGTATTATTAATGTTTTTGTTTATAATTTTTGCACAAGCAACATAAACATTCAAATCCTTGTTGTCCAAGTATTTGTTCAATTCAGCCAATTTTATTTCTGAATTCATATCTCGAAACTGAGCCAAAATCTCGTTATGAATTTTTAATAAATCGTTCACTTCGTCTTTATATTCTGAATTCTTACTTAATAGCTCTAAACAAGCATTTGAGGCAACTATCCATTGTTTAAAATAGCCAAATTCTTCAGCTTTAGTCATTATAAACTTATTTTGAGTCATAAATTTTATATTTTTATAAATAGTCAAATAGTCAGTTGCAGTTTGAATATCAGGCTTACTAAGAGTTTCATCAATGTCAGAATAAATTTTGTCACGTTGTTCTTGTGTCAAAGCTGGTGAAATAATATCCGTACATTGATGTAGGCGTTTCAAGAGTTTTACAGGATCAACAGAAGCATCTAAGTACATTTGAACCTCTGTTACATATCTAAAATAATTGAACATTCTTGTATCAAGATATTTTTCATCATTTGTCAAAAAATCTAAGGATTTCAAGTATTTCAAAGATTGATTGCCAGTAAAAATCAATGGGACAAAAAATCTACGTGAAATCTGAAATCTTTCACCTAAGAAAGACTCCTCAACTAAGTCTACAGACTTAATTTCGCCCGTTTTTGTATTTTTAATTTTTGCATAAAAATCAGGCACAACAGTTAATTCACGTGGAAAATCACTCATTGTCTTGTTATAACTAATTTCTGAAGTGTATGTAAATACAGGAGTTATATCATCAACAAAAATTTCATTAGGCTTAAAAACTAGAGTATAGTTGACGTTTTGCCCTTTATAATCTTTTGTAGAATGTACAATTTGAATATCATTATTAAAGGCTTTTTCAATTCCGTCAGCAATATTCTCCATAGAAGAAACTTTTTTTCTTTCAAGCTCGTTTAGCTTTAAAATAGCGGGTTTATCCATTAAAAATAGCTTTTTACTCTTTAAAAATACTATATGAGAGTACAAATGATAGGTTGAAATTTTGTCTACGATTGCTCTTGAAGTCTTATACGGATTTTCACCATCATATTCAAATTCGCCCAAATCCACACCAACAGCAACGTCTAAGTCATTTGGAATTGGATTATTTTTTATAAATCCACTTCCATAGTAATTTTTATAAAGATAGTTCATATCCTTATATTGTTGCCTACAAAGGTTCATAACCCTATCTAAAGCGTTATCAATAGGTTTTATGCTCTTTTTAGCATAACCAAGTGCCTTGATATTCGTTTGTGGACTGACATACACCACTTTTAATACGTTGTCATGAACTAAAATACAACATAGTATAAAAAGTACAATTGATAAAAAAATTAGTCGTTTATTCATAATAATTTATTATACTACAATATTGATTTTATTGCATTTTAGGCATGTTTATTACGAATTGTAACAAAAAATCACATGTCTGAAATCCGACCTTTTGAAAATACTTTATATATATGTAAGTCAAAGATGACAAACATTAGAGAGACACGAGAGATAATCGAGAGAGACATTATATTAACCGTTTAAGAAGACAAAAGAGCTAAAAGAACGAGAGAAAAATTAGAGAAAACACACACTACACACTAACCTACCCTACCTAACACATTCCCTTCCTAAAATGAAAAAATTTCAAGCCACTAAAATTTAAAAAGTGGCTTTTATTTTGCGCAAAATTTTGAAAAATTCAAAATTTTGCGCAATTTTATACTTAATTCACAAAACAAGCGCCTAGCCTGTCACTTCAGGATTTTTTAGCGTCAAACACAGATTTAATAATACTTTTCAGCTTTTTGTAGGTAAAAAACGTCCGTAAAAATACGTACGTATTTTTACGGGCAAAATTCAAAGTTTTATATTTTTAGCTTATCTAATAAAGTTTGTTTTAATTTTTTCTTCGATTGGCGGGTGATTAATTCCATTTTTCTTTGCAATTTCAAAAGATTTTATCATCCACGCTAAATTTTTTCCAACTGTCCTCATAATTTGTAAACCTTCTTTATCTTGAAGAACTTGTTCAGGAGCATTACCATGAACCATATTCCAATAATTTGAAGGAACAACAGGCATACAATTAATTGTAAAATGCTTCATAATAGCGTCAAGACTTGCAGTTGTGCCGGCTCTACGAGCTGAAACGATTGCTGCTGCTGGTTTATACTTAAAGTTTGCACCGCCTGCATAAAACATTCTGTCCATTGCAGAAAGCAAACGTCCAGATGGGTGAGCGTAATAAACAGGTGAACCAAAAACAAAACCATCTGCATCTTTTGCTTTTTCAATTATGCTATTGATAATGTCGTCTTCAAAAACGCATTTGCCAGAGCCTGAATTTCTACAACTGCAACAGCCCATACAATCACGAATTGGTTTGTTACCTAGTGAAACTATTTCCGTTTCTATATTTTGAGCGTTTAATTCTTTTTCAATTTCCTTAAGTGCTGTATATGTGCAGCCTTGAACATTTGCACTACCGTTAATCATTAATACTTTCATTCATTCGCTCCTTATTTCATTGACATATAAATTGCGTCAGCAAGTTTATTCAAATCTTCTTCTTGTTCATCTTTTAATGCTGATTTTATAGTAACAGTTGGTTCTAAAACCTCTATATTATTCATAGTTTCTAGTATTGTTTTAATTTGTTTGCTTGCAGTTACAGCCCAAGTACCGTTTTCAACGATTGCAACTTTTCTATTCTTTAATGCATGGGCTTTAAGCTCATTTAGAACAGTTTCCATATTACAGAAAATTCCACCATTGTAGCTAATTGAACCTATTACAAGATGAGAGCATCTAAACGCTTCAGCAACAATTTCTGAGTAATGAGTTTTTGAGACATCATAAACTTTAATGTTTTTAACACCCTTGTCAGCAAGTTTCCCCGCTAAAATATCCATTGCACATTCTGTATGACCGTAAACTGAGCCGTAAATAAACAATACTGTATTTTCTTCTGGTTCATAAGTTGACCATTTTTGATATTTATCAATAAACCAACCTAAATTTTCTCTCCAAATTGGACCATGAAGTGGGCAAATCATATTAATTTCCACACCAGAAGCCTTTTTCAAAAGAGCTTGAACTTGCGCACCATATTTGCCAACTATATTTGTATAATATCTTCTTGCATCATCAAGCCAATCTTTTTCAAAATCAATTTCATCAGCAAAAATATTACCATTTAGAGCGCCGAAAGTACCAAAAGCGTCAGCTGAGAATAAAATTTTATCAGTTACATCGTAAGTAACCATTGTTTCTGGCCAATGAACCATTGGTGCCATAATGAAGGTTAATTTGTGTTTACCTGTTTCTAAAACATCGCCTTCTTTAATAATCATTGTATCCGCATCAACATCAAATGAGAAGAATTGCTTCAACATAGTTTGAGTTTTTGCGTTGCAAACAATTTTTACCTCTGGATATTTTTCAACAACATCTTGAATTGTTGCTGCATGGTCTGGTTCCATGTGGTTTACAACCAAGTAATCAAGTTTTCTGCCATCAAGTGCGTAATCCAAATTTTCTAAAAATTGGTCGTGTGCGCTTTTATCAACCGTATCTAACAAAACAGTTTTTTCATCTTTTAATAAGTATGAATTGTAAGAAACACCCCTTGGAACAGGAAAAACATTTTCAAAAAGTGCAATTCTTCTATCGTTCACACCCAAAAAAGTTAAATCATCAGTAATCTTTCTAGTATTATGCATAATCTTTACTCCTCGCTAAATTCCCGAAAAATTATAACATAAAATAAGGCGGTTTGCAACGCAAACCGCCGATTTCCTTATTCTCTCTTCCTTATATTATCAAATTTAAACGACAGAGCCTAGTGATGAAATTACACTCGCCATTCCACCGTTGTCTTTATAGTTGTTTATTAAACCTTGAATGAAGTTTCCTGCTAAATTTTTGCCTGAACCAAAATTAGCTAAAGTACCTGCAACTTCGTTGTTTGGAACTTTTTTTGCAAGATTTTCAAAACCTTCTTTAAACTCTTGTTGAGAAACTTCACCGTCACCATCTTTGTCTAAAGCCTTTTCAATTGAGCCCATTAATTTATCCAGCAAGTTTTGATACGAATTTGTGTTAGCAGAATCTTCCACACTTTGAATTTGCAAACTTGACGGGATTCCCAATTCTTGATTAATCAATTGAGAGTCTTGTAAACCTTGTACATCTTCTGTTTTATTCAAACCCAAAGAGTGATATTGCTCTTGCAATTTATTTAAAAAATCATCGTTTTTATTAATGTCATTTGAGTTAGTAACCAAAAGACTTTCCAAGTTTTCTTTTGCGTTATTAACTTTTCCAATGCCGTTTCCGTACATTTTTGCCATTAACGACTGTAAATCAGTATTAGCGGTTAATGCCCCAATTGTTGACATAAAATATTTCCCTCCAAGTCCACAATTCTATTTTATGGATTTTTGAAGGTTTTTAAATCCTCTATTAAAATGAGATTTTATTATTCTACATCTCTAAGTTTAAAAACATTGTACATTTCAACTAGTGAGAACAAAATAAATGTGCCAAAAACTAGCATATATGATTTGTTTGAATAAACCAAATGTCCTACACTATTTGAAACAGGGGCATATACATCAAGCAAAATACCAACCAAACTTGCCAAAATACCAACTGACAAGAAGAAACAACAGTTCATGATGCTCAAAGCAGTTCCTCGAACCTCGTATTTGTTTGTACCATGTATAATTGGAACTAATAATGGCGACATTCCGCCACCAATTGCAACTAACATCAACATATAAACAATTAAATGAGTTCTGATATCAAACAACAAGCACAAAAAGATTATCGTAAATATTGTTGTTGTAAACAAACAAACACTTTTCATAAATATTACACGACGATTATTACATAATTTGCTTAAAGTTGCTAAAGACAAACCAGAAACACCCGCAATTACAACCATTACTGAAAGAGCTACTGACGCTTGAGTTGCAGATAAATTAACAAAATCTTTTAAGAATTTAACCCCGATAACCGTTTGAATTACATAATACAGACCATAATTCAAGCCTGCAAACATATACAAATTACGGTTAAAATGTTTAGACAATACATATTTAAATGGTTCTAGTGAAAAATGAACATGCTCGTTTTGAGGTACGCCATGTAAAAAGTGTAATACAAAGGCATAAACTAAAACAACAACAAGAGTTATAATTGCTAAAACATTCATTACCGCTTGCCAAGAAAAGGCGTGTGAAACAATTATAAACGGAGCGTTTGCGCAAACACCACCCATATAACCTGTTATCAACATTAGTGAAACCGAAATTCCAAAATACTTATCTGGAAAACATTTTTTAACTTCTTGAACCAAGCTCAAATAAAAACAAGCAGCACCAGCCCCTAAAAGCATACGGCTAAAATACAATAATGGTAAGAAAGTTGTATTAGGAAAAATCAAAGCCCCAATAGCAAACAACGAACCGCCCCACAAAATAACCTTTACACCGCTAAATCTATCAACCAACATTCCGATAGCAAGCAAGCTGAAAGCGTAAGTGTACATAAAGGTTGCACCAAAAGATGTAATAATTGGTGCGTTTGCATGTAAATCTGCTTGCAAGGTATCAAATATTGCACCAGGAATTGCAACCCTTTGAAAATTTGCCATAACATACAAAATACACGCTAGAAATATTAAGGTTATATGTGTGTGATATTTTCTCATAATTCCAAATCTATTCTAAATATATTATACAATAGATAAATGAGCGTTTATATAATCTTAATTTTTAAAAGGACTTTAAGGCTATAAGGCAATTATAATCAAAGTTTCATTATAACTTTTGTCAGGCATTGCCTAACCTACTACTATGATAAAACAACATCTTAACCGAAAACTTTACTCAAAGCCCAGCGCATAGTTCCAACTAACCACACACCTGCGCCGAATAGAGCTGCATCTTCACCTGTATAATTTTCAGCACCACCTACTTTATCCCACTGGTCTTTTTGAAATTCTGTCCAAGTTTTTGGTTTTTTACCTTTGCCTTTTGCTCGTGCATATAATACATCTGAGCCATCATTAATGTTGTTTGAATCAAAGATTTTACCTTCTTTACCACCAAGAGTAGCCGAGTTTAATATATCTGCATTAGTTTTAGCAGTTATATCTAATTTTTCTACATTTTTGTTATTTTTTACATTATTATTATTTACAATTTTACCTGTTGCTAACCAACCAAATTTATTGTTTAAATTTCCGATACCCATACACAACTCCTTGTAATTATGTAACGCATATTTCCAATATCGGTATTTTTCAAATGAACTTTAGAGTTTTAAACTATATTATTACACTTTGTTACATTCAAATTTTTATAAAATGAAAAAAGGCGGTTTGTCGAAATCGACAAACCGCCTTTTTGTTATAAATAACTATTAATTACTTGTTGTAGTAAACAGTTAATTCATCACCAGCATTTAGTGCTGAATCGTTAATTGAGCTTGGTAAAATTAAGTATCTTACTTCATCACCAAATTCATATACAACACCAAATACACCAGAAGCTGCTAATTTAGCGATATCGTAAATGCCGTAACCGACAGTTACAAAGCCTTTACCAAAACTTCTTAAACCAGCCATTGGTTCTAATGAAGCTGTATTTACAAAAGTATTTGATAAGTTGTCACCTAATCTTTCAGTACCATTTGAAACAACATTTGCTGCTGCTGAAACTGAACGACCTGCAACACCTGCAACTCTGCCTGTAGCTGAGAATGGAGCACCCAATACTCTAGCAATTACGTTTGTTGTTTTAACATTTGTAGCGTCAACGTCTGAAACATTTGCAGGGAAATCAACACCGTTGATTGAAGTAAATTTAACTTTTACATAACCAGGGTTTTTAACACCAGGTCTTACAACTTCTACAACTTCACCTTTAACTTTTGAGCCAACTGCGTAGCAAGTGCCAGCAACTTTTGCATCTTCAGTTGTTACAGCGTAGAATGTGTCGCCGATGTTAGAGTGTCTAGCATCAACTCTTTCTGACATCTTAACTTTTACAGCACCTAAGTTTGCACCGTTTAAGAATTTAGCATTGTAGTATTTGCTTACGCTTAATGCACAAACTAATTTGTAAAGTTGTTCTGTTGATAAGTATTTTTGACTAGCAACTTTGTCTAATTCTGGAAGGTTGTTTAAAATACCTGATTCCATAACTTTGATTGTTGCTTTTGTAGCCCAAGTAGGGATTTCTTGCATTTCATATTTGTTTACTAATTTACCAACTGTTTTAGCTTGTGGTTCATTGCTTAACAATTGAGCAAATGTAGCAAATACTTCAGCCTTTGTAATTTTTTGTTCTGGGCGGAAGTTTTTGTCTGGGTAACCAATCATAACACCAGCGCCTAATGCTCTGTAAATATAAGGTTTAGCCCAATTTGCATTTACGTCTTTGTATTGGTATCTTGTTTTAACTGTTGGTAAGTTTAAACCTTCAGCCATAGCGTGTGCCATTTCAGAACGTAAAACTGGTTTTTTAGGGTCAAATTTACCAATTAATTTTTCTAATTTTGACATCAAATTTTTAGCCATTGAATCAACAACTACGTTTTCTTTACCTTGTACAGATAAATCAGAATCTGATTTCAATACTTTGTCGCCTACTAGGTAAACACCTTCAGCTTGAGTAGATTGTACTTGCGTACCAAACATTGTTGGATGTGCGTATGCTTGAACAGTTGCTGTACCAGCTGCGTGAGCTGATGTTGCAATCATTAAAGCAGCCACTGTCGCAAATAATGATTTAAATAATTTCATTTTTTGTCTCCTTTTTATATACACATGACGATTTTAATTGTAATATCAACCCTTATTATCCACAAAAAAATTAAAAAATACAAGAATTGTTTAGAAATTTTAAAGATTTTTTAATATATTGAAAAAAATATATAATCATATTATGAACAGACATGTTATAAAATTCATCAGGCGGGTAATTCACGGTAAATCCCTTTGGCAAGCGCTGTTAATCGGAATTATAACAGGATTTCTTATCGTTGCTTTTAATAGTTCAATTAGTTGGACTTTCAATCATATTCAAAGTTTTACACTTCACAATCCTCAAAAAATATGGATATTACCACTTATAACCACTCTGGGAGGGCTAATATCTGGTTTATTAGTGTTCAAATTCGCACCCGAAACAAGAGGAAGCGGAATACCTTATGTTAAGTTATGTTTGGCTAATTATGGAAAACTTACGAGAATTAGAAGCATTTTCGTTAAGTTTTTCGCAGGTCTTGCCGCCATTGGGTCAGGTTTATCGCTTGGCAGAGAAGGTCCTAGCGTTCAATTGGGTGCTGGCGCTGGCGCTTTGGTTGGAAAATTATTCAAGGCAACTGGATTTAACAAAGATAAACTTATTGCAGCAGGTGCCGGTTCTGCTATTGCGGCAACTTTTAACGCTCCAATTGCAGGAACAGTTTTTGTTTTAGAAGAATTGATACACAAATTTTCTTATATGATTTTATTACCTACAATGGTTGCGGCCGTTGTGGCATCTGCAATTGCTCGTGAATGTTTAGGCAACAATCCAGCCTTCAATATCATTATGACAAGTGCTGATTTAAACTTTAAAACGATAACAGTATGTCTTATTCTTGGCGTTTTGGCAGGGGTTTTAGGGGTAACTTTTGCTCGAACAATTTTGATTACGAATAAAATTTACACTCTTTTAAATAAAATTCCTAATTGGGCAAAACCTGCTTTTGCAGGCTTAATCATCGGTTTAATCGGTGTAATTTTGCCTCAAGTAATGGGCGCAGGTAATTTGACCGTAGAAAGTTTATTACAAGGCAACATTGGACTAAAACTTGTACTTGTAATTTTCATCGTAAAATTCTTCGTAACTCCAATATGTTTTGGTTCAGGCGCTGCGGGCGGTATTTTCTTGCCAACCTTGATGTTAGGCGCATTTTTGGGATATTTAACAGGTGGATTAAGTCATTTTATCGGTTTGACGGTTAATCCAATCGCTTTTGGCGCAATCGGAATGGCAGCATTTCTTTCAGCCGTTGCAAGAACTCCAATTACTGCAGTAATTATGGTTTTTGAAATGACAGGTGGATATGCTACAATCTTACCAATTATGCTAACTGCCGCAATTGCAGACGTTGTAGCTGAAAAAATGGCACACAGACCTATCTACTCAACTCTTGCAATTCAGCAATTGAAAAACGAGAAAAAAGGTTAAGCATCTTGTTTTAATCGCCAATGTAGAATTAAAATTGCCAATATAATTACAGATGAGCCTAAAATAAAGTTTAAAACATCTATTTTTTCGTGAAAAATTAAGATTGAAAACAATACTCCAAATGGAATTTTCAAGTTATTCATAATGGCTAAAGTCGAACTTTTAACGTATTTTGAGCCTTTATTCCATAGGTAAAAGCCTATTCCAGTTGGAACTACACCAAGATAAAGTATCGCTAATATTTGTAAATGCGTTAATGAAGTTGTGGCAATTTCATTGTTTGCAATTACAAAAGGCATTATTAAGAAAAAAGCACCTAAATAAGCACTTGCCATAAGATTTTCAGATTTTATTTCGTCTGGAATAAACTTTTTCCACAAGACTTGACCAAGTGCAAAAGTACAATTTGAAGTTTCCATAAGCAAAACACCTTTTACAATTTGAGAAAATTCCAAATTTTGCCAAACAACAATTCCAGCACCAAAAACTGACATCAAAATACACAAAATATAAACAAATTTGAACCTATCACCAAACAGAGAAGCCCAAATTGCAACAAAAACAGGAGTTGTTGTGGTTAAAAGTGCCACCTCGTTTCCTTGTAAAAATTTAAACGCTTTCAAAAAAGCAAAATACATTACACCAAACTGAATCATTCCAATAAAAAACGCCTTCAAATGGTCTTTACAGGTAAATTTTCTAACAAATGGTAAAAAAATTACGAAGGCAAAAAGCAATCTAAGCATTACGACAAAATCTGTCGGTAACATACTTAATTGGCTCTTGATAAGTCCAAATGATAGTGAAAAACATACTGTTGCGATTAAAAGGTATAACATAATTCCAACTTTTCTTTTATAATAAAAATGTAAAAAACTTTACATCATAACATATTTAAGGTAGCATAAAAAAGAGGAGTCTGCATGGAAAACTTAAAATATAAAAGAATTTTATTAAAAATCAGCGGTGAAGCATTATTAGGAGAACAACAGTTCGGTATTGATTACAAGCCTGTGGAATTTATTGCTGAAGAAATTAAACAAATCCATGAAATGGGCGTAGAAGTTGCCGTTGTTGTCGGTGGCGGAAACATTTTCAGAGGAATGAAAAACAGCGCTCGTTTAGGAATGGATAGAGCTTCTGGTGATTATTTAGGTATGTTGGCAACGGTTATGAACGCTCTTGCCTTACAATCAGCACTTAAAAAAATTGATGTGTCTTGCAGAGTTCAATCTGCAATTGATATGAACCAAATCGCTGAGCCTTATATCAGATTTAAAGCAAACAGACACTTGGAAAAAGGTCGTGTTGTAATATTTGCCGCAGGTACAGGCAACCCATTCTTCACAACTGATACAGCAAGTGCTTTGAGAGCATCTGAAATTGATGCACAAGTAATGTTAATGGCTAAAAACGGTGTTGACGGTGTTTACACTGATGACCCTAACGTTAACAAAAACGCTAAGAAACTAGAAAACATTGATTATGATGAAATTATCAAACACGATTTGAAGGTTATGGACAGATCAGCTTGTGATTTGTGTCAACAAAACAACATTCCAATAATCGTTTTTGATTTCAAAGCAAAAGACGCAATCAAGAGAATTATCTTGGGCGAAAAAGTCGGAACTTATGTAGGTAAACAATAATAAGAAAGAGGTAAAAATGTCAGAAGCATTAGATACATTATTCAAAAACGGTACAGAAAAAATGGAAAAAGCCATTAACCAATTACACCGTGAATTTTCAACAGTTAGAACAGGACGTGCAAACCCTGCAATGTTGGACAAGGTTATGGTTGAATATTATGGCGCACCAACTCCATTAAAACAAATGGCTCAAGTTACAGTATCAGAAGGTACTTCTCTTGTAATCGCTCCATTTGATAAATCAATTTTAAAAGAAGTTGAAAAAGCAATTATCAAAGCTGAATTAGGTGTTGCTCCTAACAACGACGGTGTTTCAGTAAGATTAAACTTCCCACCTTTAACTGAAGAAAAAAGAAAAGAAATCACTAAAGACGTTAAAAAATTTGGTGAAGAAGCTAAAGTTCAAGTGAGAAATGTTCGTCGTGACATGACTGATGAATTGAAAAAATTAGAAAAATCTGAAAACTTACCAGAAGATATGGTTAAAGACAATCAAGATAAAATCCAAAAATTGACTGACAAATACACAGCTATTATCGACAAAGAAGTTACAGAAAAAGATAAAGAGGTTATGACAGTATAATGAACAACTCCATTCTAAGGGTAATTACAGGTTGGATTTTGGGGCTAATCGCTCTAGCATGTATTATTTTCGGTGGCTTACCACTGTTAATTTTGTTGGCTATAATTACCTTCTTAGCATCAAAAGAGTTCGTTCAAATATTAGAACATAAAGGTTTTTATCCAAGTTTAAAAGTAATTGTAGTAGCAGATGTAATTTTTGCAATTCTTGCTTACTTCAATTGCTTTAACTTAGTACCATTAGCCTTTACAGCTGGTACAATGATTGCCTTTATGTGGGTATTGTTTAAGGGCAAACAACCTTACACCGCAAATGTTGCAACAACAATCGTAGGTTTTGTTTACAGCGGTTGGTTTCCATTACATCTTTTATTTTTAAGAGATTTAGGCACTACAAACAATACTTCCTCATTACAAATGATTTTGAAAACTGACTTTATGAATGCAGGTTTAGGATATGTCATTTTCATGTTCTTGCTTGTAATTTTCACAGATGTTGGTTGTTATTATTTTGGAAGAAAGTTTGGCAAACATAAACTTGCACCTGTAGTTAGTCCGAACAAGACTATCGAAGGTTCAATTGGGGGTGCTGTTTGCGCTTTAGTTGGCGGTTTTATTATCGCTTATTTCATCAAATTACCTTGGTATCACACAATTATAGCAGGCTTGTTAGTTACTACATTTGCTCAAATTGGTGATTTGTGCGAATCATTATTAAAACGTGATGCTGGAGTAAAAGATTCTGGCAACTTACTTCCAGGACATGGTGGTTTTCTAGACAGAACTGATAGTTACGTATTTACAATTCCTGTAATTTACTATTACTTTTTATATTTTGTTGTAGACACTCACCATTGGGTAGATTTACTTAGCTTTATCAAAGGAATTTTTTAATGCGTGAAGCGTTAGAAGAAATATTTAACATTAAAATTACGGATGAAGATTTGTTCAAAAAAGCATTGACTCATCCGTCTTTTACTAAAGAAAATAACCTCAATTCACTTGATAATTATGAACGCTTAGAATTTTTTGGCGATGCCGTTTTAAAACTTGCTATTTCTGAAAATTTAATAAAAAAATACCCGAAATCTCACGAAGGAGAATTGACAAAAATACGTTCAATATTAATTTCTGACGCAACTTTGTCTAAAATTGCCGAAAAAATTAATATCACAGATTTAATCATTTTAGGTTCTCATGCAGAAAAAGCTGGCGAAAGAAAACGCTCTTCTATAAACGCTTGCGTGTTTGAAGCACTTTTAGGAGCATTTTATTTAGACGGTAAGCAAAAAGAAATTATTGATTTTCTAAACGATATTTTTGAAGATTATATTTTAGATATAAAAAATAATATGGCAAAATATAATGCCAAAGAGGTTTTGCAAGAATACACTCAATCAAAAACAAAAGAAGTTCCGCAATACAAATTGATTGAGGAGCTTGGACCTGCACATGAACCAAAATTCAAAATGGAAGTTCTTTATCAAAACAGAGTTTTGGCAACAGCAATCGGAACAAGCAAAAAAGATGCGGAACAAAAATGTGCTTACGAAGCTTGTAAAAAATTAGGAGTTATAAATGAGTAAAGAAATTATTGTATCACCATCAATTTTATCGGCAGATTTTGCTAACTTGGAAAGAGATATAAAATTAGTTGAAGACAACGGCGCTGATTGGATTCACGTTGACGTTATGGACGGTCATTTTGTACCAAACATTACAATCGGTATTCCTGTTGTAAAAGCATTGAAACGCTTTGCAAGAAAACCTCTTGATGTTCATTTGATGATTGATAATCCTGAAAAATATATTGAAGACTTTGCTAAAGCAGGTGCTGATATCATTACCTTCCATTATGAAGCCGTAAAACCTGAAAATATTGAAGAAATTTGTAAAAAAATTCAATCTTTAGGTTGCAAAGCAGGTATTTCAATTAAACCTAAAACTAATCAAAATGATATAATTCCATATTTACCATTAGTTGATATGGTGCTTGTAATGACAGTTGAACCAGGATTTGGCGGACAAGAGTTTATGCACTATTGCGCACAAAAAATTCCTACAATTCAACAAAACGGTAAAGAAGATTTAATTATTCAAGTTGATGGCGGAATTAACGACGTAACTTCAAAAGTTTGCGTTTCTTTAGGTGCAACTTCACTTGTAGCCGGTAGTTATATTTACAAGAGCAAAGACGTTAAAAAAGCAATTGAATCTTTAAGAGCGTAAAAATGGCACAGACAGGACAAATCTTTAAAATTCATTCAGATTTTTATTATGTAAACCATAATAATCAAACTTTTGAATGCAAATTGAGAGAGGTCCTTAAAAAACAAAAGTTAAAAATTGTTGTAGGCGATTTTGTTGAATTTGAAAATGGTGCGATTGAAAAAGTTCTGCCAAAGAAAAACTATATTCCTCGACCAAATGTTGCAAACATTGACCAAATCGTAATTGTATCAGCTGTAAAAGAGCCTGAATTAAGTTTTGAACAACTTAACAGATACATTGCATTTGCAAAATATTACAACATTCCGACTGAATTATGTTTTAATAAAAATGACTTGTCGCTTGACGATTCAACAATTGAAAAAGTATTTCAAATCTACGAACCACTAGGTTTTGATATCGTTTTCACCTCTGCAAAAGAAAAAGACGGCATTGAAGATTTTAAAGAAATTTTAGACGGCAAAATCTCAGTTCTTTGCGGAAGTTCAGGCGTTGGAAAATCAAGTTTAATCAATGCGATTAACCCTAATTGCAATTTGAGAACAAAATCTGTCAGCGAAAAAACAGAACGAGGAACTCATACAACTCGACATTGCGAAATTATAAACATTACTGATACAATGAGAATTGTTGATACACCTGGTTTTAGCAATTTGAAGTTCGATTTTTTAATGCCAAACGAAGTTGATGAATTGTTTGATGAAATTAGTAAATACAAGGGTTATTGCAAGTTCTCAGACTGTTTGCATGACAAAGAAACAGGCTGTGCCGTATTAGAACACATTGACAACATTGATTTAAGTCGTTATCAAAGTTATTTAACTTTTGTAAATGAGGCAAAAGAATATAAAGAACGAGTTAAATATTCAGGCACAAAGCACGAAAGAGAAACTCATTTTAAACATCACAACGACAAAATGGCAGTAAAAATTAGCGCCCAAAAGCGTCAATCTGCCAGAAATACGCAAAAACAAAGCATACATAAAGAAATTCATGAGGATAAATAAAATGAAAGAATTAATTGATTTAGTAAACAAAAAATTAGACGAATATTTACCTGTAAGCTATCCAGAAGAAATATTCGAATCAATGCGTTACAGCCTGCTTGCTGGCGGTAAAAGATTGAGACCGATTATGTGTCTTGAGGCTTGCAGAGTTTTCGGCGGAGAAATGGAAAAAGCTCTCCCAACTGCTTGTGCATTTGAAATGTTACACACTCAAAGTCTTATTCACGATGATTTACCTTGCATGGACAACGACGATTACAGACGTGGCAAACTTACAAACCACAAAAAATTCTCTGAAAGTACTGCAGTTCTTGCTGGTGACGCTTTAATCAGTTACGGAACTCAATTAATTATTGATAAATCAGACCTTCCAGCTGAAACAATTGTAAAAGTTTTAAGAGAACACGCTATTGCAGCAGGCGCATACGGAATTATTGCAGGTCAAGTGGTTGATATTGCAATGGAAGGTAAACCTTATGATGCTAAAATTCTTGAATATATTCACACTCATAAGACTGCCGATTTATTCAAAGCGGCACTAAAAGCTGGAGCTCACATTGCAAACGCAAGTGAAGAACAGCTTCAAGCAATGAATGATTTTGGTCAAATGCTTGGATTTGCGTTCCAAATTTGTGACGACATTTTAGATGAAACTTCTACTTTTGAAGAAATGGGCAAAACTATGGGTAAAGATAAAGAAGAAGGAAAGCTAACATATACAGCATTATTTGGACTTGAAAAAGCCAAACATGAACTTAATTGCCTTTTAGACAAGGCTTATGATATACTAAAAAAGCAAAATATTGAGTCTGAAATCTTCAACTCAATTATTAATTCAATAAGAGAAAAGGTATAAAATGGAAAATTTAATCGCAAAGTACACAAACACAGGTATTGAAGCAATCGCAGCAGGTCTTTTAGCTGCCTTTATTGCACAAGTAATCAAAATACTTTTAGATATCGCAATCAATAAAAGAGTTGATTTCAGAATTTTTACAACCACAGGTGGCATGCCAAGCTCACACTCTGCTGGTGTTGTAGCATTATCAACAATCGTTGGAATTTTAGACGGTTTTACATCAACAATGTTTGCTGTTGCTATCGGTTATGCTTTTGTTGTAATGTACGATGCAGCTGGGATTCGTAGAGCATCTGGTAAAATGGCTGTGTGCTTAAACAAAATGGTTGCAGATTTCTACAAACACGACATTAATGCGGCTGGTACAAAGTTAAAAGAAATGTTAGGGCATACCCCTAAAGAAGTTTTCTGCGGTGCAATCTTAGGAGTTGTGTTTGCGTTCTTCTTCCACTACATTATTCTTTTATAGAGAAATTTTATGAAAAATGCTTATTTAAAATTTAATGCTTTCACACTTGCAGAAATGCTTGTAGTTCTTTTTGTTATCGGTGTAATCTCTATGATGACAATACCAACAGTCGTGAAAGTAAACAAAGAAAGAGCTATTTCTGATTTATTAAGTGAAAATTATAAAAAAATTGAACTCGCCTTAGTTATAGACAAAATTTCAAACTTTGATGTTACAGATTTTGGATTTAGCGCACTTAACAAGCCTTACAGAGCTGATGAATTTACAGAAATTTTAAGAAAAAAAATGAAAGTTTTAAACTACTGTAAACCTTCTGAAAGTTCTTGTGGCTTTGAATCTCAGACACTTAGAGGATATAAATTGCGCATGATGAACGGAAGTTCAATGCTAATTAACGACGATTTTAGAGGTGATTACGACCCTGTTGATAATACAAACAGAATTTTAGGTGCAACTTACATTGATGTTGATGGTCCAAATGGTTCAAACACCGCAGGACGTGACCAGTTTGGGTTTTATACAACTCAAAAAGGCTTGATACCAATGGGTGGACCTAAAGACAGGCTTGTTCCATTTTCTGATTGCATTTCACAACAAGGACTTTCTTTTGCTTGCTCTGCTTGGGTTTTATTAAACAAGAACATGGATTATAAAAATTGTCCGAATGTTATCAATTGGGACGACAAGACGACATGTAATTAGCGGTTTTTCGGTAGGGCGCCGTGCGAGCGTAAGCGAGCCCAGCCCGTAAGGTGTCGGTCAGACGTTACTCTGCCGACACCCCGAATAAACCAAGACTATTTACAATAAATCGACTTATTGTCTTATAGATTTTAATATGCTCTTTATATCATCTTTACAACTATTTTCTTGAAAAAATTTTTGTTTATGCTATCATTTACCCATAGTTAAAAAAAGGAGAATTTATGATTTCGGTAAACGATTTAAAAACAGGCTTAACTCTACAACTAGACGGCGGTTCTTTATGGTCAGTAATTGAGTTCTTACATGTAAAACCTGGTAAAGGTGCAGCTTTCGTAAGAACAAAATTGAAAAATGTTGAAACTGGTCAAGTTGTTGAAAAAACATTCAGAGCTGGTGAAAAAGTTGCTAAAGCTATGCTTGATCGTAGAGATATGCAATATTTATACAAAGAAGGTACTGGCTATGTAATGATGGATTTGGAAACTTACGAACAAATCACAGTTACAGCAGATATGATTGGTGACGGTATCAAATACTTAAAAGAAAACATGAACGTTTCTGTTTTAACTCACGAAGGTAATGTAATCGGTGTTGATCTTCCAACTCACGTTGAATTAGAAGTTGTAAACACTCCACCAGCTGAAAAAGGCAACACATCTCAAGGTGGTACAAAACCTGCTGAAACTGAAACAGGTGCAGTAGTTAATGTTCCTTTCTTCGTTGTAAACGGAGACAGAATTAGAATTGATACAAGAACTAACGAATATCTTGACAGATGCTAGTATATCTAGCACTGTCTGGAAAGGATTTAGAATATGAAGTTTGATTTAAAATATTTAGAAAAGTTGGCTAAATTGATGAATGAGTCTGAATTGACAGAAATGCAATTAGAAGACCAAGAACAATCAATTGTACTTAAAAGAGAAAAACAAACAGTAACAACTAACGTGGTTTCAACTCCAGTAGTCGAAGCTAAAGCAACAACTCCTGCTAAAGCTGAAGAAGCTAAAGAAGACAACACTTCTTCTATTGCTAAAACTGCAAAAGCTGTAAAATCACCTATGGTTGGTACTTTCTATAAAGCAGCATCTCCAGATGCTCCTGCTTTTGTTGAGGTTGGATCACTTGTCGCTCAAGGTGAAGTTGTTTGTATTATTGAAGCAATGAAACTTATGAACGAAATTGAATCAGATTTTTCAGGTAAAGTTGTTGAAATTTGTGTAGACGACGGACAACCTGTTGAATATGGTCAAGTGTTAATGTATATTGAATAAATTTAAAAATTAGGAATAGAATATTATGTTTAGAAAAGTTCTTGTTGCAAACCGTGGCGAAATTTCGGTTAGAATCATAAGAGCATGCCGTGAATTAGGTATTCCGACTGTTGCTGTATATTCAGAAGCAGACGCAAACTCACTTCATGTAAGACTTGCAACTGATGCTTATTGTATTGGACCAGCTGATAGTTCAAAAAGTTATTTAAGCATTCCTGCAATTATGTCTGTTGCTGAACTTGCAGGTGTTGATGCCATTCACCCTGGATATGGTTTCTTGTCAGAAAGAGCTGATTTTGCGGCAATTTGTGAACAACATAACATCAAATTTATCGGACCTTCTTCTCAATCAATGAGAAAAATGGGAGATAAAGCTAATGCTCGTAAAACAATGATTGAAAACGACGTACCTGTAATTCCAGGTACAGGCATTGTTCACGATGCAAAAGAAGTTATTAAATTTGCTAAAAAAGTAAAATATCCAGTTATCTTGAAGGCTACTGCTGGTGGTGGCGGTAAAGGTATGAGAGTTTGCAGAAACGATGATGAAGTTGCTACAAACTTACAACTTTGCCAATCAGAAGCAGAAAAATCCTTCGGTAATCCAGATGTTTACTGCGAAAAATATTTAGAAAACCCTCGTCATATTGAGGTTCAAATCATCGGCGACCAATATGGAAACTACATCTACTTAGGTGAACGTGATTGTTCTGTACAAAGACGTCACCAAAAGTTAATAGAAGAAACTCCATCACCTGCTGTTGATGAACGTACTAGAAGAAAAATGGGTGAAGCATCTATTCGTGCAGCAAAAGCTGTTAAATACGAAGGTGTTGGTACTTGTGAATTCTTGCTTGATAGCGACGGAAAATGGTACTTCATGGAAATGAATACTCGTGTTCAAGTAGAGCACTGTATTACTGAAATGATTTCTAGAGTTGATATTGTAAGACAACAAATTCTTGTTGCGTCAGGCGAAAAATTACAATACAAGCAAAAAGATATTAACCTACAAGGTCACGCAATTGAATGTAGAATTAACGCAGAAAATCCTGAAAAGAACTTTATGCCTTGTCCAGGAACTATCGAAGGATACGTTCAACCAGGAGGATTTGGTGTTCGTGTAGATTCACACGTATACCCAGGGTATAAAATTCCACCTTACTACGATTCAATGATTGGTAAATTGATTTGTTGGGGCGAAAACAGAAACCAAGCAAGACGTAGAATGTACCAAGCATTAAAAGAATACGTTGTAATCGGCGTTGAAACGACTATCCCGTTTGATTTAGAAGTTATTGAAGATGAAGTTTTCAAAACTGGTGACTTTAACACAAGTTTCTTAGAAGACTTTTACAGAAGAAAAGAAAACAAGAAGTAATTTTTAACTTTACATCTTTGCAACTTTAAAAAAAACGTTTATAATAGTAATATGAGCGATGATCAAGATTTACAAGAAATTGAGGAATTGCAGGCAATTCTTCGTGAAGATTCGTCTAACTTTCAAGCTAGACGCCGTTTGGCTGTGGTTTTGTTAGACAAAGGTTTTAACGAAGAAGCCTTAAAACAGTTTCAATTTTTGATTAGTATTTTTCCAAATGATGCCGGTCTTTATTATAACAAAGGTATTGTTCATGAAAAAATGCGTGACAGCGCAAAGGCTGAACAAGCCTATTTAAAAGCGATTGAATTATCACCTGATGACACAGATTTTTATTACAACTTAGGGCTTGTTTATATTGATATGCGTGAATTTGATAAGGCTATCGAGTGTTTCAAACGAGTATTATCAACAGATGTAGACGATTCAAACAGCTATTTCAATTTAGGACTTTGTTACGTAAAAAAAGAACAACCAGAAATTGCAAAAGTATGCTTCATGAAGGCTGTACAACTTAACAGTAGCGATATTTTTGCACATTTTCACTTAGGTTACATTTACAGAAACGAAGGCAAAATTCCAGAGGCAATTGCAGAATACAAAAAAGTTATTGAACAATCACCAAATTACAGTTGGGCATACTTCAACTTAGGTTCAATCGCTTATGATCAAGGTGATTACAATTCTGCATTGGGTTATTTGCAAAAAACATTAGAATACAATCCTCGTGATATTGAAGCGTATAAAATTATGACAAAAATTTTGTTTAAAACAGAACGCTACGACGAGGCTTACGGCATAATGAAGGTTGCGCTAGAAGAAATTCCAGATAACGGCGATTTGTATTATGTAATGGCACAAGTATTAAAATACAAACAAATGTGGGCAGAATACAAAGAATGTATGACACTTGCAATGCAAAACCACGATACGCTTTCAATTCCGCCTAAAGAAGTTCAAGCTGAATTAGAGAAAAACCTACCGCAAGGAATATAGTTTTATTTGACGATAAAACTTTTAGGCACAAAGTGACCTTTTGATTGAATTACAACCTTTTGTCAGGCAATGCCTGACCTACTCTTATTTTCTGCATAAACAATAATCTTTATGTGTTATACAAATATTTTTTGGCATTAAGCTTTTATAAATAATGTTCTACGCATTATATTTTTATGGTAAAATAATCTCAATTAGTGAGGATTATAAATTATGAAAATGTCAAAATTGTTTGTACAAACCCTAAGAGAATTTCCAGCTGATGCTGAAGTTGTATCTCATAAATTTTTAGTAAGAGCTGGTTATATAAGAAAATTGACAAGTGGTGTTTACAACTACTTACCTTTAATGTGGCGTGTTTTAAGAAAAATTGAAAACATCATTAGAGAAGAATTAAATGCCTCTGGCGCACAAGAATTGTTACTTCCTGTTGTTCAACCAAGAGAACTTTGGGACGAATCAGGCAGATGGGAAGCATACGGCAGAGAATTGGCTCGTTTTAGAGACAGACACGACCGTGAAATGTGCTTGTCACCAACAGCAGAAGAAGTTATTACAGCAGTTGCTCGTGACGGTTTGAAATCATACAAACAAATGCCTGTAAACTTATATCAATTCCAAGAAAAATTTAGAGATGAAGTTCGTCCTCGATTTGGTTTATTAAGAGGTCGTGAATTTATTATGAAAGACGGTTACAGTTTTGACGTTGACCAAGAAGGTTTGGAAAAAGAATACCAAAACATGGCTGATGCTTACACAAGAATTTTCAAACGTTGTGGACTTGAAACAAAAATGGTTCAATCAGATTCAGGTGCTATCGGCGGAAGCGTAAGCCACGAATTTATGGTTATTACAACAACTGATGCAGGTGAAAACGACGTATTCTATTGTGACGGTTGTGATTATTCTGCAAACTCTAATCACGCAGTATCAAAACTTCCACCAGCAGATGTTGATGGAAGCAAATTCGGTTTTAATGAAACAAAAATTATTGATACTCCTCAAACTCACTCAATTGAAGAGCTTTGCAACTTCTTGAATATTCCAGCAACAATTATTTTAAAATCTTTAGTTTACATTGTTGATAAAAAACCTGTTTTAGCATTAATTAGAGCAGACAAAGAGGTTGAAGAAACAAAATTGTTGAATGCCGTAGGTGGTATGGATATCAGAATTGCCTCAGCACCTGAAATTGAAGAATTAATGGTAGAAAAAGGTTTTAATGCAGCAAGAGGATTTATCGGACCTAAAGGAATGGACGGAATTACAATTGTTGCAGATGAAACAGTTAAAGATATGAAAAACTTTGTTGTTGGTATTAACCAAGAAGATAAACACATGGTTGGTGCAAACTTAGATGTTGATATTCCTCACATCGAAAAATTTGAAGACATCAGACTTGCGCAAGCTGGCGAAATTTGTCCACAATGCGGTCAACCACTAAAAGTTACAAGAGGTATCGAGGTTGGTAACATCTTCCAATTAGGTACAAAATATTCAAAACCAATGAACGCAATGTTCTTAGATAAAAACGGTAAGGCTCAGCCTTATGTAATGGGTTGTTACGGTATTGGTGTTACAAGAACTGCCGCTGCAGCTGTTGAAAGATGGCACGATGAACACGGTATTTTATGGCCAATCCAAATTGCACCATATCACGTTTGCGTTGTACCTTTGAACGACAAAGACGAACAACAAATGAGCGTTGCAAAAGAAATTTACGCAAAACTTATGAATGCAGGTATTGAAGCTGTTTTAGATGATCGCCCAGAAAGAGCAGGGGTTAAATTTAAAGACGCAGATTTAATCGGCTTCCCATTCAGAATTACTGTTGGTAAGACAATTTCTGAAGGTCAAGTTGAATTGAAAACTCGTCAAACAGATTCAACAGAATCAATGACTCCAGAACAAGCAGTTGAAAAAGTTATTACAAAAGTAAAGGAAGTTTTATAATGAGCGATTGTATTTTTTGCAAGATAATCAACAAAGAAATTCCATCAAACTTTGTTTACGAAGATGATGCCGTAATTGCAATTAACGACCTTAATCCGCAAGCGGACACTCATGTTTTAGTAATCCCTAAAACCCATGTTGCATCATTGGCAGAGCTTGAAGATGAAGAATTAATGGTTAAACTTTTAAAAGGTGTTAAAGCAACTGCTAAAAAACTTGGTTTGACTGATTACAGAACTATTATGAACACAGGTAAAGGGGCAGGACAAACTGTTTTCCACCTACACGTACATATTTTAGCTGGCAAATTAACTGAAAAATTAGGCTAAAAACTCACTAAACATTACTCCAAAATAAGAGGTAGAAATTTATGGCAGACGAACAAAAATATTATAGAGAAACAACACCATCAGGCTTTGGTATCGCAATCAAAATTAAAGATGTGTTGTATTCAACTGAATCAAAATATCAAAAAATCGAAGTTTTAGATTCAGAATCTTCTCTAGGTAAAATCTTAACCCTAAACGGCTTAATGTTCGTTACAGAAGGCGATGCTTATCACTATAACGAAATGATTACTCATGTACCAATGATTAGCCACCCTTGCCCTAAAAATATTTTAATTATCGGCGGAGGTACAGGTGCATCTACTCATGAAGTTTTAAAACACAACACAGTCGAAAAGGTTGTTGTTGTTGATATTGACGAAGAAGTTGTAAACACTTGCAAAAAATATTTACCAAAAATTGCAAGCGGACTTGATAATCCGAAAGTTCAAGTTAAAATTGAAAACGCTTTTGAATATATAAAAAATACTAATGAAAAATTTGACGTAATTCTTATCACATCTCCAGACCCTCTAGGTCCTGGTATTGGCGAATATACAAGCGAAGTTTACAACAATTTGAAAAGAGTTCTAAACGACGACGGTATTATCGTTATGCAATCAGAAAGTCCTGTTGCAAATGTTGAAAAAAGTAAAAAATTATATGAAAGTTTATTGAAGGTTTTTAAAATCGTAAAAACTTATACATCACCTGTTCCAACCTACCCAGGAAGTTGTTGGGCTTGGGCTTATTGCTCTCAAACAGTTGAACCTTTAAAAAATATTGATGAAAAAAGATACGAAGAAGTCGTTAGTCAATGTAAATTGTTCAACAAAAAATATGCACAACAGCGTTTTGAACAAGAAACAATTTTAGATGAATTGTTATAAGGAGCTTTATGCAAGACGACGGACAACTGTATTATCAAGAATTTACACCATCTGGATATGGTATCTCTATCAAGGTTAAAAAAGTTTTGTTTTCTGAAGAATCGGAGTTTCAAAAAATTGAAGTTTTAGACTCAGACTCAAAATTAGGCAAAATCCTAACTTTAGACGATTTAATGGTGGCAACAGAAGGTGATGAATATTTTTATCACGAGATGATTGTGCATATTCCAATGCTTAATCACCCTTGCCCTAAAGACATCTTAATTATTGGCGGTGGCGACGGCGGAACTGTTAGAGAAGTGTTTAAACATAACACCGTTGAACACGTAACACTTTGCGAAATTGACAAAGAAGTTATTGCAACCTCTAAAAAGTTCTTCCCAACACTTTCTTGCGAATTTGATAATCCAAAATTAAAAATAATTTACGAAAACGCAATTGAATTTATTAAAGACAAGAAAAACTGCTATGATATAGTTTTATTAGACACTCCAGACCCATTGAGTTTGGGCGTTGGCTTGTTTACAGAAGAATTTTACAAAAATGTCAGAGACTCTTTAAAAGACGGCGGAATTATGGTAACACAATCAGAAAGCCCTGTTGCACTTGAAGAAGAAATTAAAGAGATGTACACAATGCTTAAAAATGCGTTTCCAATCGTAAGCACCTATACATCAGTAATTCCGACATATCCTGGTGGCTATTGGGCTTGGGCATTTTGTTCAAAAGACGTTGAACCACTTTCATTTATTGACGAAAAACGAGCAGAAGAAATTACAAAAAAATGCAAAATTTATAACCTTGATTATCACAAGGCTTGTTACACCTTGCCAACCTTCTTAGATGAAT
The DNA here is from genome assembly GCA_003258725.1 of Candidatus Melainabacteria bacterium. Taxonomy (GTDB): domain Bacteria; phylum Cyanobacteriota; class Vampirovibrionia; order Gastranaerophilales; family Gastranaerophilaceae; genus UBA6984. Next base: position 33,052 of record QHMG01000004.1, on the reverse strand, counting down.
TGAAGTAAGAAGGTTATAAATTTAAAAAGTTGAAATAAACTTCGACCACAATATTCTTAGTTACAAATGTAACTAAGTTTTAAATACTTTTCTTTTAGACCGAAAAGCAACTCTTTTTCTTCTTACCTTTTTTATTCTGAAATATTTTATTAAAAATTTCAAGATAATTTCAAAAAAATAGTGTATATTACGTATATTTGGTGTAAAATTTTCTTATGAAATTTACAACGGAAGAATTAATTTTTGCAACTGGCGCAAAAGTATTAAAAAATAACACAAAAACTGAATTATTCTCTATTTCAACCGATACAAGAACCATTAAATCTGAAAATGTTTATATCGGTTTAAAGGGCGAATCTTTTGACGGTGAAAACTTTATAGACAAAGCTGTTAATGCAGGTGCAAGAGCTTATTTTACAACCAAAGGAACTATTATAGACAATGCAGAATTGATTTTGCAAGTGTCTGACCCTATGATTGCATATTTGCAACTTGCAAACTTATATTTGAATAAGGTTGCACCAAAAGTTATCGCACTTACAGGAAGTTCTGGAAAAACAACAACAAAGGAAATGCTTACAACCGTTTGCAAACAAGCCTTTAGGACTCATTCGACACCGTTAAACCACAACAATGAAGTTGGTTTTTGCCAAACAATTCTTTCAATGCCAACAGATACGCAAGTTTTAATCCTTGAAATGGGTATGAGAGGTTTGGGCGAAATTGAACTTCTTTCAAAATATTCACACCCTGATATCACGATTATCACTAATGTTGGAACTTCTCACATCGGCAGATTAGGAAGTCGTGAAAACATTGCAAAAGCAAAATGCGAAATTTGCAAATATCAAAAAGAAAACGGCTGTTTTATTGCTCACGACAGCGATTTAATCAGACAAACCGTTGAATTTAAAGGCGAAAAAATTTATTTTTCAATCAAAGACGTTGAATTTATTGAAAAACAAATTGGCAAAACAAAATTTGAATACAAAGATGAAGAATATCAACTAAACATTGAAGGCGATTACAACGTCGAAAATTCTCTTGCTGTAATCGAAGCTGGATTGCAATTAGAAATGAGCCCTGATAATATCAGAGACGGTTTAAAGGCTTATACCCCAATTGACAAACGCTGGCAAATCGAAAAAGTTGGGGAGTATGAAGTTATAAATGATGCCTACAACGCAAACCCAGATTCTATGAAAGCAGCTTTATCAACAGTTTTAGAGCTTTACCCTAAAGCGACTCTTGTTCTAGGAAACATGGGCGAGCTTGGAACAGACGAAGAATTTTATCACCAAGAAATTGGTAATTTTATTATCAGTAAATTGACTGAAAACAACAATATTCGAGTAATTACAGTTGGAAACTTAGCAAAGAAGATTGCTGAAAAAGTTGCTGAAAACGGTATTCCAACAGCCTCTTTTGAAAACAACTGTCAAGCAACTCGATACATTCTTGAAAATGTTGAAAAAAATTCAACAATATTTTTAAAAGCCTCTCGTTCAATGAAATTTGAGGAAATTTTAAACGAACTTAAAGGAGAAATCTCATGATAATGTTATCAATCGCATTTATTTTAGGCTTGGTTTTATGCTTATTATTTGGCGTTCCATACATTGATTTTCTACAAAAAAGAACAATCGGACAATATGTTCTAGACCTTGCACCAGAAGCTCACAAGAAAAAACAAGGTACTCCAACAACAGGCGGTATCTTCATTGTAAGTGCTATCATATTGGCATCTGTCATTGTTTTGGCACTTGATCAAAGATTGAACGCTTTTGGATTTATTATTTTAATCACTTTGTTTTTCTACACTTTGGCAGGATTTCAAGATGATTATTTAAAAATTAAGGGTAAAGAAAATCAAGGTTTAACACCACGTGGAAAATTAATCAGACAAATTGTAATCGCATTTTTGCCTGCAATTTTCATTCCTCTTTGCGGAGAACAATTTACAAGAATTTCATTTGGATATCACTATATTGATTTAATGTGGTTTTACCCATTTTTTGCCGTATTTATCATAATCGGTGCATCAAATGCTTTTAATTTAACTGACGGACTTGACGGACTTGCATCAAGTTGTGGTGTTCCATCATTTTTAGCTTGTGCCTTTGTTGCAGGAATTAATGGCTATATGGAAGTTGCAATCATTGCAGCTGCAACTGCTGGTGCTTTAGTTGGTTTTTTGAAATATAACAAACCAAAAGCTCAAGTATTTATGGGTGATACAGGTTCATTAGCATTGGGCGGATTGCTTGGTACACTTGCCGTAATGGGCAAATTCGAGCTTTTACTTGTAATCATTGCATTAATGTTCATAATTGAAACATTGTCTGTAATTATTCAAGTTACAAGTTTCAAATTAACAGGAAAAAGAGTGTTTAAAATGGCACCAATTCATCACCATTTTGAACTTTTAGGTTGGAGCGAAAAAAGAATTGTTGTGACTTTTGCAATTTGTTCAACAATTTTCTCTTTAATTGCTGTAATCCTTGCATATCTATATTTTAGAGGACTTATTTAACAATGAAAAAGAATTGGTTTGAAAAAAAAGTATTAATTTTAGGCTTATCTAAAAGTGGTATTGCCGCTGCAAAATACCTAAGCGAAAAGTGCGCAGACGTTTATATCACTGAAGCTAAGGAAGAAAAAGAGTCTGACAAGGCGTTATTAGACGAACTTAAAGCATTAGACATAAAAGTTGAAATGGGCGGACATAGCGATGAATTTATTAAAGACAGCTATCTTGCAATTGCAAGTCCCGGAATTCCACCTCGTAGCGAGCTTTTTAAACGAGTTAAAGAGGCTAACGTACCTATTATTTCTGAAATTGAACTTGCTTTTAAAGAAAGTTTAAAACCTTTTATCGCCATTACAGGTACAAACGGAAAAACAACAACAACAGCACTTACAGCTCATATCTTACAAAAAGAATTTAAAGCTGAACCTTGCGGTAATTATGGTATTCCACCTTGTTCATTATTAGACAAAGATGTCGATTTCTTTGTTTGCGAAGTTAGCTCATTCCAATTAGAAACAAGTAATGCTTTTCAACCTCAAATCTCTTGTTGGTTGAACTTTACACCTGATCATATTGATTGGCACGAAGGTTTAGAAAACTATTTCAACGCAAAAGCAAAAATCTTCAAATTCCCTCAAAACCCCGCATTTGCGGTATTTAACGGGGCTGACGAAAGATTGTTAGAATTTTCTAAAACTTGCCCGTCAACTGTATTCATTTTCGACAAAAAAATGGACGACAACTGTTGTTACATAGAAAACAACACAATTTACTATTGCAGAAATAAAAAAACAGAAGAAATTATTACGTTAAAAGATTGTCCGCTAATCGGTCATCATAATTACCAAAACGTAATGTGTTCAATCATTGTAGCAAAAATTGAAGGTATTGAAAACAACGAAATCAGAGATGCAATTATGTCCTTCAAAGTTCCTGAACACAGATTAGAATACGTTACAAAGATTGGAAAAACAGAATTTTATAATGATTCAAAAGCAACAAATCCTGAATCTGCAATCGTTGCGATTAATTCCTTCAACGACAAAGATGTCGTTCTTATCGCTGGCGGTCGTGATAAAAATACCGATTTAAAAGAATTTTGCGACTCAATTAACAAACATATAAAAACTGTTATTTTAATAGGCGAAGCAGGAAAACGTTTTGAAGAAAATTTAAAACAAAACGGATTTGAAAATATAATTTTTGAAGAAACTATGCAAAGTGCAATTGACAAAGGTTTAAGCCTAAACCCTGACGTCGTATTGCTTTCACCTGCATGTGCAAGTTTCGATATGTTCACAGGTTACGAAGAACGAGGAAAAGTATTCAAAGAATATGTCTTATCAAAAGTATAATCCAAAACGAGAAATACCTTACACTGCAAAACAAAGTGTAATATTAACTCCGCCAGACAAAACGGTGTTAATCGTTGTTGCGTTTTTGGTTACTATTGGTATCATTGCAATCTTTTCTGCTAGTGCGCCAAAATGTATGGAAATGGGTCAAAACCCAGCAAGATTTGCTTTATTTCAAATCTTTTTCTTAATCATTGGGCTTATTGGTATGAAGTTTTTTATGAATTACGACTACAAAAACCTTGTTCCTTGGACAATGCTTATAACAGGAACGGTCGTTGTTTCCTTGTTATTAGTAGCTTTCACTCCTTTAGGCGTTACAGTAAATGAAGCAAAGCGTTGGTTAAATATTGGTTTTACACAATTACAGCCTTCCGAATTTGCAAAGTTTGCCGTCGTATTGCTTATGGGTAGCGCTTTTTGCAAAAATAGCAAAATTTGGGATTCAAGCAAAATGATTTATTTTGTCCCTGTCTTGATTATGGTTGCTTTAATTTATAAACAACCTAACTTAAGTATGGTTATCTTGCTGATGTCAACTTGCTTAGTTTGTTGGTTAAGCGCAGGTGGACCGATAAAACTGTTTGCCTTCTTATTCGCAGGAGGTCTTGTTGCTGGTGCTGCAACAATTACAACAGCACTAAACAGTTCTTTTTTATCATTTATAATCAAGCCTTACCAATTAGAACGTATTGTTACTTGGTTAAACCCTGAACAATATGCACTTACATCAGGTTATCAAATTATTCAATCTCTTGTTGCATTTGCATCTGGTGGATTTTGGGGCGTTGGATTTGGTAATTCTAAACAAAAACTATATTGGATTCCTGAATCACATACCGACTTCATTTTTGCAGTTATCGGTGAAGAATTAGGTTGGATTGGCTGTATTTTAGTAATTGGTTTATTCTGGACTTTAATTCACAGAGGTTTAATCATCGCATCAAGATGTCCTGACATGTATGGTAAAATTTTGGCAGTTGGAATAACCTTCTCAATAGGTTTCCAAGCATTTTTGAATATCTCGGTTGCAACTTCTTTCTTACCAGCAACAGGTGTTCCATTACCTTTCATCAGTTACGGTGGTTCTTCATTAATGGTTTCATTATGGATGATTGGCGTACTTTTAAACATTTCTAAAAAACGAATTAAAAAAATAAGGACTCGTTCTAATGTCAGATACTTGTAAAAAAAAATATACGTATTTCATCACAGGTGGCGGTACAGGAGGACATATTTATCCTGCAATCGCAATAGCTGAAGCTCTTAGAAAAGATGAAACTACAAAAGATATTTATTATATCGGCAATCCAAACAATTTAGAATACGGAATTGTAAAAAAAGCTCATTTCAAATTTTTGCCAATCAAAGTTTCTGGTATGCCAAGAAAAATTGGTTGGAACTTCATAAAATGGGGCATTGAACTTGAACTAGCAAATTGGAAAGCTCTTTACTATTTATGGAGATTTAAGCCCGATGCTATTTTAGGTACAGGCGGTTATGTTTCTGCACCTGCATTAATGGCTTCAAATTTGAGCAAAACACCTTATATGATTCACGATTGCGATGCTCAACCTGGAATGGTGTCAAAATTCGTTGCGCCAATGGCAAAACAAGTTTCTCTTGCATTTGAAGATTCTGCTAGTTACATACGTTCGAATAACATCAGCATTAACGGAAACCCAATTAGAGAACAGTTTAAAACGCTTACAAAAGAACAAGCTCGTCAAAATATGAACCTTGAAAACAAGACTACAATTACAATTATGGGTGGCTCTCAAGGTGCTAAATCAATTGATGACGCTACAATTCAATGTTTAAAACAAATTTTTGAAAAATATGATGTTCAAGTAATTTTCCAAACAGGTGCAAAACATTATGAAAATACAATTAAAGCACTTGAAGATGTTTACCCAGAATTTGAACATAACAAAAATCTAGTTATAAAACCTTATTTTGATGATATGGTTACAGCCTTAAAAGCAACTGATATCGCAATTTCTAGGGCTGGTTCGTTAAGTTTATCAGAAATCTGTGCCTGCGGAATTGCACCAATTTTAGTTCCATACCCTTATGCAGCTGCAGACCATCAACGTAAAAACGCTAAATCACTCTTAAATAAAAATGCTTGCCTTTATTTAGAAGACAAAGAAACAACAGGTGAAACTCTATTAGAGAAATTAGATGAATTACTTTCTGACCCAGAAAAATTGGCTTCAATACAAGCAAATACAAGGGCTTTAGCAAAATTAGATGCAACTCAAACAATTGTAGAGCAATTAAAGAAAGTAGCATCTCATGAATAAAACTTACGAAGATGCGCTAAAACTTTTAACATCTCAAGGTAAATTCTACATAAACTTAGGTTTAGAAAGAATTTCAGCTATTTTAGAATTGTTAGGAAATCCTCAGAAACAATTGAAATGTATTCACGTTGCTGGAACTAATGGCAAAGGCTCTGTTTGCGCAATTCTAAGCACTATTTTGACAGAAGCAGGATTTAAAACAGGACTTTTTACAAGTCCACATATATTCAAGTACACCGAAAGAATACAAATAGACGGAAACAAAATTCCAGAAGATGTTTTTGCAGAAAAAATTTTTAAAATTCAAGATTTAGCAGAAAAAAACGACATTCATCTAACAGAATTTGAAATTTTAACAGCTGTTATGTTTGAATATTTTGCAGAAAACAAAGTTGATTACGCTGTTATAGAAGTTGGTTTAGGCGGAAGATACGATTCTACAAATGTTATAGAAAACCCTATCTGCTCAATCATTACAACTATTGACTTTGACCATACTGAACGATTAGGCAACACAATTGAAAAAATTGCAACAGAAAAAGCTGGCATTATTAAACCAAACTGTCCTGTGGTTATAAATGCGACAAACAAAGGTTTTGAGACAATCAGAAAAATTGCAAGCGCTGACCAATTATTAATTGCAAGAGAATATAATCTTGGAGAAATGAGTCTAAAAGGCTTTCACCAACAAGAAAACCTTGCACTTGCAATAAGCGCCCTGCTTTTAATTGTTCCAGATATTAAAATTACAACAATTCAAAGTGCATTAAAACACGTTAAACATTTTGGAAGATTTCAATATTTTGAAGACAAAAAAGTTTTAATCGACGGTGGTCACAACCCTAATGGAATCACGATTTTACGCCAAAATTTGGACATATATTTTAAGGATTATAAAAAAAGATTTATTTTTGGCTGTCTAAAAAACAAGGATTACAAAAAAATGGTTGAAATCCTTTTCAAGCCTGAAGATGAAATTTATTTTAACCACTTCAATCACACAAATTCTGCAACTTATGAAGAATTATCTTCTACATGCAAATATCCTTCTAAAGAATATACAGGCAACCTACCTGAATTTGACGGTATTACAATCGTTTGCGGGTCTTTGTATATGATTGCAGATGTTGTTAAAGATTTGAGAATTGAAGAGTAATAGACACAATTGCCCCTCTATTATTAAAATATTGTAAAGGTATAGATTAAATTTCTTGATTATGTATAATATTACTAAGATATAGAGGAAAATTATGCAAGAAACTTTAGAAAGAAAACAAATTAAAAATATCGACTTTAACTGCGATTTAGCTCAAAGTTTCGGTATTTATAAAAATAACGCTGAATACGATATCCTAGACTATGTTAGTTCTGTCAACATTGCTTGTGGATTTCATGCCGGCGATCCATTAATTATCAAAAACGCTTTATTAAGAGCAAAAGAAAAAAATATTGTAATCGGCGCTCACATCGGTTTTGACGATATTCAAGGCTTTGGTTATAGAGAAATGCAACTTTCAGAAGAAGAAATTGAAGCTCTTGTAATTTACCAAGTTGGCGCAATTGCATCTTATGCAAAAACTTTGGGTCTTGAAATTGAACATGTAAGACCTCATGGTGCTATGTACAAACAATGTGCAACTGATTTCACTTTCGCTTGTGCAGTTGCAAATGCAATTAAAAAATGCTCTCCATGGCTTATATATTATGGTGCAGCAGGCGATGTAACTAAAAAAGTTGGCGAATACGTTGGAATAAACGTAGCTCAAGAATTGTTCTTAGACAAAACTTACAATTCAGATGGCACAATTGACTTCGATGCAAAAGATAATTCAAACTTGGATTTCAACATCAACAGATTGAAACATTTACTTTCAACAAGCGAAATTAACAACAACTTAGACGGAAAAACAATTGTAGAAGCTGATACAATCCACTTCTCTAACAAATATGAAAACTCTGTTGAAATAATTAAAACTGCAAAAACATTGATTACACCAGAACCTGTAAACTACATCAAGGTTAAAAATTCGGGTTGGGCAGAATAATTTAAAACTAAACACGTAATAGAAGGCTATAAGGAATATGAATAATAATTTTAAAGATACATTTAAGGATAAAATGAAAGAAGCTGGTTGGTTATTACCAGGATTAGAAGTAAAAAGGTGGTTCGCTTTAATATTTTTAGGTTCATTATTAATCACTATTGGTTTAATGATTTTCTTCAACCTAAGACCTGTTTATTTCATTATGGAATTTATTAGAAAAATTGCTCTTGTTGTTCCAACAGACATTTTAGCTGTTGTAATCACAATATTTGGTGCTTCATTGTTCTTTAAAGGTTGGCAAAAAACTAATATTTCAATGTTAGACACTCATAACGGCAGAGAAAAAGAAACTTTATTAGAAAATTTATACAGAAGAAGAAAATTAAACAGAGGACCTAAAATTGTTGCTATCGGTGGCGGTACAGGTTTATCTATGTTGTTAAAAGGTATCAAAAGAATTACAAACAACATTACAGCCGTTGTAACTGTTGGTGATGATGGCGGTTCATCTGGTAGATTACGTGAAGAAATGGGTGTTTTACCTCCTGGAGATATCAGAAACTGTATTGCTGCTTTGGCTGACAACGAAGATTTAATTACAAAATTATTCCAATATCGTTTTAACACAGGTGAAGGCTTAAAAGGTCACAGTTTTGGTAATTTATTCCTAACAGCACTTTGCTCTATCACAGGTGATATGGTTAGAGCTGTAAAAGAATCTTCAAATGTTTTATCAATCAGAGGTAGGGTTTTACCTTCTACATTAGATAACATGAAACTTGCTGCTGAATACGAAGACGGAACAATCGTTCACGGTGAATCTGCAATTCCGGAAGAACACAAAAAAATTAAACGCTTATTCACAGAACCTGAACACTGCAAAGCCCTAGAAGATGTTATTGAAGCAATAAAAGATGCTGATTTAATTATCTTAGGACCAGGAAGTTTATACACAAGTGTTATTCCAAATTTGTTAATCAAGGAAATTTCAGAAGAAGTTATTAAGTCAAATGCTAAAAAAATCTATGTTTGCAATATTATGACTCAACCAGGAGAAACTGATAACTACGCAGTTTCTGACCATATTAATGCTCTTTACAAACACGCAGGCAGCAACAAACTTATTGATGCAGTTTTAGTAAACAATGTTTTACCTAAAAACATGGCTGACAAATATGAAAAATGCGGTCAAATGCCTGTTATTTTAGACAGATACAATATTCATGTTGATATAGTTGAAAAGAAACTTATTGAAGAAAGCAAGGAAGGTCTTGTAAGACACAGTTCTAACCGTGTTGCAAGAGCTATTTATTATTGGTTTAGAAAATCATCAAAGAAAAATAATAAATAAGAAGAATAAACAAGAAGTAGGAGTAAAACATGTTTAAATTAGCGAAAAAATTTATAGAAACCTCCCTTTCTAGTATGAAGGCGACACAAGCCTGTTTGATATTTATTTCGCTAGTGACAATGATTTATTTCATTTTGAATTTAATGAATGTTCCAATGCCTGATGTTATAAAAAGTGTTTTTGACGTAATCTACAACTTTCAAAGTACGCTTTACAAACCTGAATTAGCACTAATTCCTGTTGATTTTACTTTTATGACTTTTGCTATTGAAATGTTACTTATTGCAGGTTTATTAGTTTATTCACAATCTTTTTTAATTGAATTTGAACAACATCTTGATAAAGTTATAAAAGACGGCAACAGACGCTACGAAGAAAAATTCAACAATAATTTAGCTCAAAAAGCTAAAATAATTGAAAACAAAAACAATAATTTTGCCGTTTTGTTCAACATTAAAATGGAACAAGCCTCTAAAATGATTTATGAACATCAAAGTAAAATTGATATATCTGTAAAAAAACAAGAAATTTTAAATCGTCTAAGAAGTCTGATTGTAAGCACTTTTGGCGTTTACGTAGAACAAATTCCGGTAGGTTCTCTTGTATTCTTTAATGACGTAAATCAATGCAATAAACTTTTTGATTTAATCTTAGATTTTCAAAACAAAGTTAGAGCAGAACTTAAAGCTCATAATATAAATACTGATGTACTTACTGCAGTTTGTATTGCTGGAAAACACGATAGAAAAGACACTTATGTTCCAAAATTAGAAAAATTATTAAACCTTGCATTACCTAATAGAATAATGGCTTTGAACGAATTTAAAGCAAAATATGAAACATTAAAAGACAAAACATACGAATTCACCGATTTAGGTACTTATGCCTTAGGCGAAAACTTTATTGACGTTCTTTCTCTAAATAAAAAAGGGAATTAATCTTCTATAGGTTGCGCACCAATTGTAAGTGTCGCATCAAGTTCAATTGTGTATCTAATTATTGCATGCGAAATTAATAACAAATACGGGTTAACGTCATTTACGTTTGACAAATTAACCTTTGCCTTCGGAGTTTCCGTATCAATTTGCTCTTGTGGTGATTGCTTTTTAAAATCAATTACCGATTGCATTGAGTATTGCTTACTTTCATTTTGCAATTTTTTCAATAATTTTTCTTTTGGAAATTTCTCAGAACAAGTAATTGAAATATCAACAGAATTGCCTGTAACAAGACTTACAACAGCATTTACGTTACCATAATTTACAGTTGTAATCATAATTTTAATAAAAGTATCAAACTGTTTTTCTTCCTTATCTTGTTCAATTTCTAAATCAAATCCAACACCCTCTTGCAATGGAAGCCACGGCAAATAAAGCAACATTAAGTTTTTCAGTGTTTGTGTTGCATCATTTTGAGAAGTAGCTGAAACACTTGCATTAATAATATTTATTGTATCTTGCAATGGTGTAATATCACCCATACCTTTTGAAGTTGCTAATGACATCATTGTAACCATTTTATTCATAGCTAATTTACTATTACGTTGCAAAAGGTTTGAAACTCTAGATATATTTACATTTGAATCAAGTTGCGAAGCCAATTTTTGTTTAAAAGCTGTCAATTCTTCGGCCGTCATACCTTGAGTTTTTTGATTTGTTTGCATATCATCAACAGCTTCACTATCCTGCATAATCTGTTCACGCAAAATATTTGGATTATTTCTTATATTATTTCTAACTTGATTATGTAATTGATTATGTGGATTACGCAAATTTGTATTTCTTATATTGTTATATTTGTCATTAAATCGTGAAGTGTCGGGCAAGGTATTTTTCATTCTATCTTGAATCATATCTTGTCGTCTATTCATCATATCTTCAGAATTTTTAATAGAATCTTCAAATTCACCCTTTGGTGGAAACGGTTGATTTGGCTTGTTTTCTGTTGGAGGGTGTGGCTTTAAACCGCCATTTTCTGGACGATTCGGAAAATGTGGTAAATTTGGTTGATTTGGTTGTGGCAACGGATTTGGGCGATTTGGTTGATTTGGGACATTCGGCAAATTCGGTTGCTGAGGTGGTAAACTTGGTTGTTGCGGTTGGTTCGGCAAACTTGGTGTATTTGGTTTTTGTCCACCCTGCTCAGGACGATTAGAAATTTGTGGTAAATTTGGTTGATTTGGTTGTGGCAACGGATTTGGGCGATTTGGTTGATTTGGTACGTTCGGCAAATTCGGTTGTTGAGGTGGTAAACTTGGTTTTTGAGGTTGGTTCGGTTGAGACTCAATATCCGGTCGAACAGGTTGTTTGCCAATTAAATCAGATAAATCGGGAAATTTTGTGTGTGGTAATTGCGTTTGCTGTGGTTGATTTGGCAACTGTTGATTTTGTTGTTGCGAATTTTGATTATTTTGAGAAGTTTGTTGATTTTGCTGAGACTGAGTTTGTTGTATTTGCTGAGATTGCTGTGGTTGTTGCGGTGCTTGAGGATTTTGAGTGTTTTGTTGCGGTTGAGTTTGTTGAGGTTGTTGCATTTGTTGAGGTTGCTGTGCCTTAGATGCTTTTCCTTCATTTTGCACCATGACAAATAACTCTACCATATTTTTTGGTAGGTTCAAAACTTCTTTTATATAAATTGATCTATCAATACTTGCAAGGTTATTCATTCGCAATTGTTGGGGATTTACAAAATTACGTTGAATGTTATTAATAATATTATTTTGTGTTTGCTGTACTAAATTTTTTGCAACGTTATTTTTTGGCGCAGACTCAGTGTTAATATGCGTATTTGCACTTTTAAGATTCGCCATCTTTTGATTTAATTTAAGTTTTAACCAATTAACATTGTCCATATTAATTACTATGCCATTGTTTAGCTATTTTCAAACACTAAGCGATAGGTAAATATGATTGTGGGTAACTGTAATCTTCTTTAAAACCTATGTGTCTGTACATCTTTAATGCTGGAATATTGTTTGTTTCAGCAGAAACATTTACTTCTGTAAAATCTCTTTCGCCTGAATGCGCTTTATCTAAAATATGTTCCACTGACTTTTTAACTAAATGTTTTGCCAAACCTTTTCCTTGATGTTCTTTTTTAATTGAAACAAGCGGAATATTTGCAATTCTACCACCCGTAATATTTGTAAAGCAGAAACCACAAGGTCTGCCATTATATAAAAGTACACTGGTTGATTCCGGTAAAAATTCACCATAAACACCATTTACAATTTTGTCTAAAATGTCGTTTGTACCTTCTTTTGTCAAATATCTTGTATCAAACAATGCATCAGATGCTGTTTTAAAACCTTCATGAATTACATCAACAGCTGCATCAAAGCATAAATCGTCCCAAGTTACAACCTTATAGCTTTCGTCTTGAGGTTCGTTTGCAACACTTCTAAGAATTTCTTCTGAATTTTTGTTATCCATCATAAATCTAAGAACAGCAAGACCTACAAACTTAAAACCATAGTGTGCAATATCAGTTGTAAAAGAAGATTGAACACCTAACAATGGATAACAAACAACTTTTTCTTTTCTTTCTGCTTCTGTTTCTTTCAAGAATCGTTCAATTAATAATCTACGTTTTGTTATTAAATCGTCATTACCCAAACAGTGAATAACGTTCAATTCTATTGATTCTGAAATTGCTGTTGTATAAACTAAAAACGCTGTTGGAATATGATTTTCTAACAAAACAATACATTTTACATATTCTTTATCAATCGCATCTATAAAACCTTCATAATCTAATGGATCAAGTTCAAACATGTAGTCTGATTTTGCCACTGAACGAAAATCATTATAAATTCCGCCAAAGATTTTATAAAGATTTGAATTTAGTATCTCGGTTTGATAATTAGCGTTTTCCATAGTTTTTCCTTTATAAAGTATGATGCATTTTTTCTTTTTTAGTATCTAGATACTTTTTATTATATTCCGTAATTTCAGATTTGATATGCACTATATCGTGTATTTTTAATCCGTAACCCTCTAAACCGACTATTTTTTTAGGATTATTTGTAATCAGATTAAAGGTTGTAAAGCCGATATCACGTATAATTTGAGCACCTACACCGTAATCTCTTAAATCCTCTTTAAAACCTAAAGAAAGATTTGCTTGGATTGTATCTTCACCTTTTTCTTGTAAAGAATATGCCTTAATCTTGTTTACCAAGCCAATTCCACGACCTTCATGGTCATGCATATAAACAAGAGCGCCTTTTCCGTATTCGTCAATCATTCTCAACGCATTATGCAATTGTGAATTACAGTCACATTTCAAGCTGTGAAACACATCTCCTGTAAGACATTCCGAGTGAACTCTTATCAATGGAATTTTGTCACTGCCATCATCTTTTACTAATGCAACATGTTCATGCCCGTTAACATGATTTACGTATCCATAAATTTTAAAATCACCAAATTTTGTTGGTAAAAATGCTTCAGCTTCTCGTGTTACAAGTTTTTCTGATTGTAGACGATATGCAACAAGTTCTGAAACTGAAATAAATTTATACCCATGTTTATCAGCAAATTTTCTCAAATCATCACGTCTTGCCATTGTGCCGTCTTCATTCATTATTTCACACATAACGCCTGCTGGTCTATGTTTTGCAAGCATAGCCATATCGACACATGCCTCTGTATGACCAATTCTTGTAAGAACTCCGCCTTTTTTAGCTACACATGGGAAAATATGCCCTGGGCGACGTAAGTCTTGAGGTTTTGCATCTGGTGCAATTGCAACCTCTACCGTTTTGGCTCTGTCAAAAGCTGAAATGCCTGTTGTTACACCAAAACTTTCTGACGCATCAACGCTTAGAGTAAACGCTGTACGCATTTTTTCTGTGTTATTTGTAACCATTTGAGGCAATGCTAAATTTTTTGCAATTTCATCTGAAATAGCAAGACAAATTAAGCCTCTACATTCTTTTGCCATGAAATTTATGACTTCTGGTGTTACGCATTGTGCTGAACACAACAAATCACCTTCGTTTTCACGATCTTCATCATCTGCAACGATAATTGGAATTCCTCGTTGAAAATCTTTTATAGCATCTTCAATTTTATCAAACTTAAATTCGCTCATTACATAAACCCATTTTCTTTCAAAAAACTTTCTGAAATTGTTGATGTCGTTTTTTCATTCAACAGGAACTTTTCAATATATTTTGCAAAAACGTCTGTTTCAACATTCACCATATCGCCAGCTTTTAATTCTGACAAATTTGTATTTTCAAAAGTGTGTGGAATTACAGCAACTTCAACAATATTTCCTTGAATTTCAGCAACCGTAAGGCTTATACCGTTTATTGTAATAGAACCTTTTTTGATAATATAACGGCTTGCTTCATTAGTTACTTCAAAATTCATATCATAAAAATCGGCATTTTTTTTAGAAGAAACAAGTTTTGCAACACTATCCACGTGACCTGAAACCAAGTGTCCACCAATTCTTTCGTTTAGAGTAAGTGCTCGTTCAAGGTTTACTTTTTCACCACGCTTTATAGCCAAAAAGTTTGTGACTTTTAATGTTTCATTTGAAACATCAGCTGTAAAAGAGTTTTCACTCATCTCAACCACAGTTTGGCAAACTCCATTTATTGCAATTGAATCACCAATTTTTGTATCACTTAAAACTTTTTTGCAAGAAATAGTGATTTCAGCGCCACTTGAAGTTTGTGTAAAATCTTTGACTATGCCAATTTCTTCAATAATGCCTGTGAACATAACTTTATTGTACCATAATTATTTACCGATGCAAAAATTATCAAAAATATTGTTCAAAATGTCGTCTGTGATTACTTCTCCAGTAATTTCGTCTAAACATAAAAGAGCTTGTTTCACATCAATCGAAATCAAGTCCTGCAACTCGTTAACTTTTGCTGCCATATATGCTTGCATTAGGCTTTCTTTTGCTTTTTCAAGACAATCTTGCTGACGTTTGTTCGTGATAAATTCTGTATCTTCTGGAGAAAATTCCAAAATAATTTCTTTGATTTTTTGCTTTAATTCTTCAATGCCTAATTCCGCTTTTGCTGAAATACAAATCGCATCTTTTGGTCGTTCTTTAGATAAATCGCACTTATTAGCTATGATAAGGTGTTTTTTATCTTTGATAAAATCTAAAATAATTTTGTCTGCATCGTTTAAACCACTTGTTAAATCGTACATAAAGATAACTAAATCGGCTTCTTTTGCTGCTTGTTTAGAATATTCAATCCCAATTTCTTCAACTTTATCAACGCTTTCATCTTCTCTAATACCCGCAGTGTCAATCAAGGTAACTGGAATACCCAAATCAAGAGTTTCTGTCAAAACATCACGAGTTGTACCTGCAATGTCCGTAACGATTGCTCTATCAAGGCTTAAAAGAGTGTTAAAAAGAGAAGATTTTCCAACATTTGGTTTACCGACAATCGCAATTTTAATCCCTTGTCGCATAATATTGCTCGATTGGGCATTTGATAAAATTTTATCTATTTTTTCAATTTCACTTTCAAAATCATTAATCAAACTTTCATAAGTTGGTTCAGCCACATCTTCTGGAAAATCAATTCCTGCAACAATTCTAGAAAGAGTTTCAAAAATATCACCTTTAATCTCAGAAACTTTTTGAGCTAAAACACCAGACAAATTTTTTGCTGATTGAATTGCAAAATTTTGAGTTTTTGAGTGAATTAAGTCTGCAACAGCTTCTGCTTGAGACAAATCTAATTTTTTATTCAAGAAGGCACGTTTTGTAAATTCGCCTCTTTCAGCCATTCTTGCGCCATTTTTTAAAACAATTTCTAAAATATTTTTAACTACGTTAATACCACCATGACATTGAATTTCAATTACATCTTCGCCTGTGTAACTGTTTGGATTTTTAAACGGTAAAACAACAACCTCGTCAACCTTTTTGTCACCGTCAACAATCCAACCATGACAAATCATTCGAGGTGTAATTTTTCCAGTAAAAATATGCTCTGTAATTTCAAAACTTTTTTCGCCAGAAATTCTAATAACACCAACTCCACCTGTTCCCAAAGGTGTTGAAATAGCTGTAATTGTGTCAAATTCTTGAATAATGTTCATATCTCGATTATAGCCATAACATAAATTACATGCAAATTTTAATCCTATTAAGCCTAAATAATAGCCCAAAAGTCGCATTAAAAAACCTTCAAAATTGGTTATTATACATCAAAAGGTGTTTTATTATGTTTTATAATTATTATCAATACGACGATTACAATTTTGACAGTTGCACTGCAAAAGGTGTATGCGCAACTGATCCGACAATTTCTTCCTTGCAGGAAGTTATTATAATGTATTTGAAGCAACTTGCATTTTATACCCTAAAACTAAAAAAACGTGGGGTTACAAATAAAATTATCAAAGATAACATCATAAATACTCTCTCTGGACTTGTTTCAAATACAGATTACTCTCAAGAACAGTTCAAAAGTATTATTATGACTATATATGAAAACCTTAGACAGTCTAAAATTCTTTATGAACGCATTTGTAAAGACAATAATATTAATGCTGAAAAACTTGAAAGCCAGTTAAAAGTTGATAAACAGCTTAATTTGACCGAAGCCATAAAACAAGGTGAAAAAGAATTTATTAGAAAAAATAAACTTCTAACTCCAAAACAACGACACCTTTACGAAATTATGTTTGTGCTAATTAAAAATGTTTGTATAAACTTAATTCAATTAAATAGTTATGGACAAAACTGTGAAGATGCTTATTATTCAATGCTTCAGCTACTAAATATGATTAATTATAGAAAAGTTTCACCTGAAAAATTAAAAAAAGTGATTGAAAGTTTCACAAAGATTAATTATAAACTAATAAGAATGATTCACGATGTCGAAATTAAAACCTATGGCACTCCGGAAACTGTTGAAGTGTCTTTTTCAACACGTCCACACAAGGCTGTTTTGGTTTCAGGTTCTAACTTGAAAGAACTTGAAGCAGTCTTAAAAGCAACCAACAATACCGATATAGATGTTTACACTCATGGTTCAATGATTGTTGGACATACTTTTCCAAAATTAAAAATTTATCCGCAATTAAAAGGTCAATTCGGACTTGGTGTTGAAAATTGTCTTCTTGATTTTGCAACCTTCCCTGGGGCAATTTTGATGACAAAAAATTCACTTCAAAATGTAGAATATCTTTATCGTGGAAGACTTTTCACAACAGATTTAAACGCTCCAAAAGGCGTAACAAAAATTGAAAACGGAGATTTTAAACCGTTTTTAAAATCTGCACTTGATGCTAAAGGTTTTGCTAAAGGACAGGTTAGAGAACCTCTTGTATTAGGGTTTCAAGACGAAGTAATTGAAAAACGTGTTGATAGTATTATTGCAAAAATTCGTGCTAGAGACATTAAACACCTAATAATAATCGGAATTTTAAACCATACTTCACTTCAAAAACGATATTTTGAAAGGTTGTTAAAAACATTACCCAAAAACAGTTATGCAATAACTCTTTCAACATACATTCCAAAGGCAAACACTTTTCAAATAAATTCTAGTTATGATTTTTCGATAATGTATAAAATTATGGAAGAATTTAATAAAAAAATGCCGGACAAAATGTTTGATATGTCTGTATTTTTGACAAAATGCGATAAATATGCAATTGCAAATATGCTTAATTTAAAAACTTTAGGTGCAAAAAACATTTTTTTAAGCCACTGTTCTCCAATGGTAATAAATCAAATAATTTTAGATGCGTTTAAAGACATTTTTGACATAAAGGTAATTTCTACTCCTCGAGATGATATGGCGATTATAGAAAGATAAAATTTTCAAAAAGTGTTAGGCAATGCCTGACCTACAATTTTCCGTTATACCATACTTCTTTTCTTAAATTTCTTGCCTAAAATTCAGTTTTGTTCTAAAATAATCGGTATGATGAAATTACACAATACTTACACAGACAAAACAGAAGAATTTAAACCGATTGACGGTAACAAGGTTAAAATGTATGTGTGTGGTCCAACCGTTTATGATTACGCACACTTAGGACACGCTCGCTGTTATATCACATGGGACGTGCTTTACAGATATTTGAAATTTAAAGGTTACGACGTAACTTATTGCCGTAATGTAACCGATGTTGATGATAAAATTCTTAAAAAAGCTGAAAAAGAAGGTAAAACTCCTGAAGAAGTTTCAACTTATTGGTACAAATCTTTCACAAAAAGTATGGAAGGCTTGAACAACCTAAAACCAGACATTGAACCTTTTGCAACAAAAACATTAGGTGAAATGATTTCTATCGTTAAGGATTTAATCAAAAACGATTACGCTTACGAAGCTGGCGGAGACGTTTATTTTAGAGTTAAAAAGTTTAAAAATTACGGTATGCTTTCAAAACAACCTATTGACCAACTTGAAAGCGGTGCTAGAGTAGAAGTTGGAGATTTAAAAGAAGATCCTTTAGACTTCGCTTTATGGAAAAAAGATGAAAAATTTGGCTACAACTCACCTTGGGGAGTAGGTCGTCCAGGTTGGCATATAGAATGTTCTGCAATGAGCAGAAAATATTTAGGCAAGACTATTGATATTCATGCTGGTGGCGCTGATTTAATCTTCCCACATCACGAAAATGAAATTGCTCAATCTGAATGTGCTAATGGTTGCAAATTCGTAAATTATTGGCTACACAACGGTTTTGTGACTATTAACAAAGAAAAAATGTCTAAATCTTTAGGTAATTTCTTAACTATCGACAAAGTTTTAGAAAATTATGATGCAAATACTATCAGATTATTCATTTTAACAAATCATTATAGAATGCCTGTTGAATTCTCTGATGAAGTTTTAAAATCGGCTCAAGCTGGTGCAAAGCGTTTAACTAACGCAAAAGCAACGCCAATTGATGAAAACTTAGATATTACTCAAACAGAAGAATACAAGCAATTTACAGACGCTATGGACGATGATTTAAATACATCAAAAGCCCTAGCAGTACTTTTCGACCTTGTAAACAAAGCAAACAAAGACGAAAAGAACGCTTATACACTTCTTGTTAAACTAGGTTCAGTTCTTGGTTTTAACTTTGCAAAAACTGAATTGACAGAAGAAGAATTAGCTGAAAAAGTTAAGTCTGTAAGCGAAGATTTAGGAATGACACTAAATTCTATGAACGAACTTTTAGAGTTAAGAAAAAAATCTCGTGAAGAAAAAAATTGGGATATGGCGGACAAAATCCGTATGGCACTTGATAAAGTCGGAATCGTTTTAAAAGATTCTAAGGACGGAACTACTTGGGAATTAAAAAAATAAAAAATATAATTTTAGGACTTGTAATTTTTGCACTCGCATTTGCAAGTCCTAAAATGTATGCAACAAATATCTTTCAGCCTGTAAGGGTTGGTATTGGTAATCAAAATTGGTCAACCTTTAATTATCAAAAAATTACTCTTTTTGGCACATCTGACGTACAAATTTATGAAAAAAATACGTCAAAATTGATTACATCAGTTCCTGCTGATACAAATATTACAATTTCTTTGAAAGATGAAACCTTCAACATTGAGGTTGGCGAAGAAACCTTTACAACTCCAGAAACACTTACTTTAGAGTGCCCTAACGGATTTTTAGGCGTAGACAGATTAAAAAGAAAAGGTCGTCAAGCCCTTTATAGAACCTCTTTTGAAATCATCAAAAAACCTAACACAACTAATCTATTTTATTTAGTAAATGTATTAGACCTTCAAGACTACCTAAAAGGTGTTGTTCCAAATGAAATGCCTGTAAGTTTTGGTATAGAAGCTCTTAAAGCACAAGCTGTTGCAGCAAGAAATTATGTCTTAAGCCCAAGAACTAGACTTGTAAAAGAATATGATGTGGTTGATTCGGTTGCAAGTCAAGTATACTTCGGCGCAAACACAGAAGACAACCTTTCAAATAGAGCCGTTGAAGAAACAGAAGGCATAATTGCTCTTTATAATTGGAATTTAATTTTGGCTCAATACAGCTCTACAGCTGGTGGTTACACAGAAAGTTTTGCAAACGCTTTTTCTGATCCAGTTAACAAGAAATTCCCTTCAAACTCAAAGCCTTATCTAATTGCAAAAGCTGACATGCTAACCCAACCACCACTTGTAACAGAAGAACAAGTTCGTGATTTTTACATGAACAAACCCGATTCTTATGATGTTCGCTCACCATATTACCGTTGGCAAAAGGAATGGACAAAAGAAGAATTACAAGAGGTTTTATCTAAAACACTTGTAGCACAATCAAAAACAGGTTTTGTATTTCCGAAATTAATGAAGTCAGAAGATTTCGGCGAATTAGTTTCAATAAAACCAATTAGCAGAGGTGAATCTGGCAAATTAATTGATATTGAAATTAAAACAACAAAAGGAACTTTCGATATTCAAAAAGAACTTGTTATTAGACGAGTTTTTCAAAAGAACAATATCTCACTTCCAAGCGCAAATGTTGTTTTCGACTTTGTAAATGATGAAGAAACAGGTGAAACAAAAGTTATTGCATACGGCGGAGGTTTCGGTCATGGTGTTGGAATGAGCCAATATGGTGCTGGTTTTATGGGCAAAGAATTAAAAATGCCTTACGATAAAATCTTAAAACACTATTACACCGGAATTTCTTTAACAACAATCCCTGTAATTGTTTCATCATACCAAACTCAACAAAAAGTAACTCAAAAAATATATTTAGAACACAAAACAGCAAATCTCATTATTGATAACAAATTTAATTTATCAAAGATTAATTTAATCGTAAACGGTAAAGAAACCACAATTCCTCTAACTCAAGGAATTTCAAATTTCAGAGCGCCGATTAAGATTGATATTTCATATTTAGTAAAAAAAGGTGAAAATATAATTACTTTTTGCTATCCTTTAGAAGAAGGCTCAATGAAGGCAGCAAGATTGTATATAGAAACGGTAAACCCAAATGCAGACAAGTTCGGCTTCTAACGAAGGAAAAACAACAACTATCTTAAAAGCAGCATGGCTTATCGCTGTAGTTACAGTAATAAGCAAACTTGTAGGCTTTTTACGAGATGTAATTATTGCTAATTATTATGGTGCATCAGTTGTATCTGACGCATATTTTTACGCATACCAAATTCCAGCCCTTGCGGTAATCCTTTTAGGCGGAATAGGTGGACCTTTCCACAGTGCAACCGTTGCTGTATTTACAAAAATTGTACCAAATTTAAAAGAAAAACCACCTGAAGTTGCAGAAAAATTGTTCAATACATTTTTAACTGCAAGTTTCATATTTTTCACTATTTTAACCATAATTTTCTTTTTATTTTCACATCAAATAATGTCGTTGATTATATCTGACGGCAACGCACAACTTGTAGATTTAGCAAGTACACATTTGAGAATTATGTGTCCATCACTAATTATTGGCGGTTTAATCGGTATTTATTACGGCATTTTGATTAGTTACAAAGAATTTATTCTTCCAAGTCTTTCACCAATCGTTGTAAGCGTTGTAATTATCGGCGCATTAATGATTACAGGCGGAGATAAAACAGGTGTTGTTCTTGCAAGTGCAACAATAGTCGGCGCTTTATGCCAATTATTATTGCAAATGCCAAGAGTAAGACAGTTAGGTTACAAAATCAGACCAAATTTTGATTTTGTAAACAATGCTAATTTTAACAGCATTTTAGAGCTTTTATTCCCTGCAATTTTAAGCTCTACTATTGGACAAGTTCATATTTATATTGATATGTTCTTTGCTTCTTGCTTGAAAGAAGGTGCTTGGACAGCAATCGGATTTGCAAATAGAGTTTTTCAATTTCCTGTTGGAATTTTAGTTACAGCATTTTTAGTTCCATTATTTCCTCTTTTCTCAAAATTAGCTGGAGAAAAGGATTTTGACGGAATTAGAACTTATTTCAACAAGGGTGTTGGCGTACTTTTATTCGCTGCATTTCCTATCATTATAGGAATTTTATTATTAGGTATGGACGGTATAAGAATTGTGTTTGAACGTGGTGCATTCAACGATAATGCAACATTTATGGTAACTCAAGCACTTTGGTTCTTGTCTTTTTCTATATTACCTTATGTTTTCAGAGATTCAATCACACGAGTTTATTACTCCTTTAATGATTCGGCAACACCTTTTGCTATCGCATTTTCATCAATTATTTTAAAAGTATTTTTAAACTATTTGCTAGTAAAAAAATTAGCTTTAGGTATTGGCGGTATAACACTTTCAACCTCTCTTGTAACCCTATTTAATGCAGTAATGTTGGGTATTTTAATCAGTAGAAAAATCAAACTTAACTACAAAGACTTGTTTATAAACTTCGTTAAAATGACATTTGCAGCCATCATTACATTCGTAATCTGCTATATCGTTTCAAGTTTTATGGAAGTAAGTTTATTAGATTTATCAAGTCAATTACCAAAATACACTTATGAATTCACAAAAATAGCAGTAGTTGGAACGCTATGTTTAGTTTTATATGTAGGCTTGAATTTATTATTCAAAATGGAATATGCAAGTGAATTAACAAAAAGAGTACTAGAAAGATTTAAAAAATAATGGACACTCAAAAAATTAGAAATATACTTAAAAATGACGGTGTTATCGCATTTGTGACCGATACAGTTTGGGGTTTAGGTTGTTTGCCAACTTCTAAAAAAGCGGTTGAAAGAATTTATGAAATCAAACATCGTGACAGCAAAAAGCCTTTAATATTGATGTCAAACGACATTGAACCCTTACGCAAATACGTAAAACCATTAACAGAAAAGGCTGAAAACCTAGTAAAAAAATATTTTGCAGGTGCATTAACTCTTGTTGTAGAAAAATCAGAACTTACACCAGATTATATTACAAGCGGTTTAAACACAGTTGGCATAAGAGTTCCAGACAACAAAATTTTTTCAGAGATTTGTTCTTGTATTGAAGGTAATGTTCTTGCAACAACAAGCGCAAACCTTTCAAATGAACCACCTGCCTTGACTTATAATGAAGCCGTTAAATACATCGGTGACAAAGTTGATTTGGTAGTTAAAGACTATGGAGAAAAAGCACAAGGACGAGCCTCAACAGTTGCTGGAATTTTTCCAGATAACATAAAAATCTTCCGTCAAGGAGATGTGGTGTTAGAAGATTAGACACAAAGATGCATAGCTACTTTTACAATTGTAACAAATTGTAAACCCTTAAAAAGTCATGGTAGCAAAAAAAATTATTAGAGGCTTTGTATAATTGCAAGCATGCTTGTCGCTTAGAAACCATGTAATCACTGGATTTTAGGCATTAAATACACAAATAAATAAGGAATATAAGGTATCCAAAATGGTAGATAACAGGTCTGCAGGATTTTACGGAATCGGAGGCTCGTTCAACTTCAAGAGTGGTGATATTTCAGGCACAGCTGCCAACCTCTCTGATGACAAAATGGGTCAAGGTAACGAATATTCCCGCAAAGACAAACAAGAGGAAGATGCTCTTAAAGAATCAAAGATGCAGTTCACAGACCGAAGTGCACAACTTAGAGCTACCCTAAACTCTCTGGCGATGATTAACGTCGCAGGCGTTATTAACACGAAAAAACGACCAAATAGGTTGAACGATAATGACGAAGACGATGAAGATGGAATTTTTGATGAAAAAGAATTCTATGCAAAAACCAAAGGCAAGCGCAAAGAACTCTTGGAAAACCATTACATCGACGAAGACGACGAATAATGCCACATTTCAAAGATTTTAAACTTCACCTTAATTAAGAGTAAGTCTTATTAAGGTGCTTTGTGTTGCTTGGGTCTTAAATATAATGTCTGAGTGAGTTTCTGCCCATTTAAGCATAGTCTTTATTTCTTGCTGTTTTGGACTATAATCATAAGGCATATAGAACCAATAATTGCCTTTTGTAAGTTTGTTCAATTCAGTATTTATCGAAATTTCGGACTTGTTTTTAGGTTTCAAAAAGACCTTGTTATGTTTCAAGTTAAAAAACAAATCATAATAACAAAATTCCGCATTTGAAGACTCATTTATAACGATTGTTTCATTAGGTTTAATTTCTTCCGCCATTTTTATCATCATTTCACGAGCAAAATCGCCCTTGTTTAAGTTTGACATTTTTGCAAAATTAACCGCAAAAAGCAGATGTGGAATGACAATTAAAGCTAATAAAATTCCTGCTAAAACTTTATTTTTTATATCAAAAATTTTCACTGAAAAAATTAAAATAAATGGAATTAAAAATATAATCAAACGTCTTGAATATGGATAAACATGCAATATTGATGCAATTATAAGTGAGGCTTGAGTTAAAACAGAAATTAAAATAAATCGCCAATTTCTATCCTTAAACATCAAAATTATTCCGACAAACATTAGCAAAGATAACATTGTAAACGAAAACATCGGTAAATTTGAAAAGAAATAGTGCAAATTATCCATATTTAATTGAGTAATATTTGATAAATCACGTTTTACAAATTCGTTTTGCCAAAAACCAATCATGCCCGCAGAACTTTGTCCATAAGCATTTAAGACATAAAGTTTTAAATATAAAAATGCACTTAAAAATATTGGCAAAAACATTAAAAAGAAATTTTTTGGATTTTCACGCTTAAAACTAAGTGCCATAAAGCCTGCAAAAATAACCATTGTAGACATAAACGAAAACCATGGCAGAATTGCTAATAGGCAACCATAAACTAAAACTTTCTTTGCTGAATTTGTTTGAAAATCCGTATTTAAAAATATCCACAAAGCACTTAATGCACAAAATACATCTAAAATATATGGTTTAAATTCAAAGCTATAATTAATTAAAACAGGATTTAAACAAAATAACAAAAGCGCAATAAAAGTTGTCCACTTTGATTTAAAAAGACTTTTGCAAACAAAATAAAAAGCGCCAATTGAAAGAGTTCCAAAGAAAAATGGAGTTAATCTCAAAACAAAATCACATGCAAAGATATTATTTTTAACATAAAAAATTGTCACCAAAATTTTTGAAATTACCAAAAACATTGGTGGTGCAACTTGCAGAAATCTCAACTTGCCAAATAATTCTCCATAACTGTTATTTATAACATTCCACGCCAAAGCGCACTCGTCATGCCACATGGAAGGATTTGAAACAAGACCTTTCAGTCTTAAAGTAAAGCCTAAAAATCCTACCAAACCCAATAAAATCCAATATATGTTTCTTTTCAAGCTATCAATCATAACTATTTTAGTGTATCATAAAAGATTAAACCCGACAAAACTGCATTAAAAGTATGATTTTTCAAAAATTAGTAAATTAAAGTATTGTAAAAAAAAGTTTTTTTTGCTATTATGTTGATAACTTATATATAAGATTATAAAAAGAGGATAATATGTCAGAAAATTTTGATTTAGATACCGGCAAAAACATTGTAGATGCTTTAAAAGCAGATACTGAAGATGAAGTTTTAGAAGTAAAAGAAGATGCTGTTGAATTAGAAGCTCCAGAAGCTGAAGAAGACGTAATGCCTACTTTCGCTGATGAAGAAGAAACTACAACAG
Organism: Candidatus Melainabacteria bacterium; assembly: GCA_003258725.1. Taxonomy (GTDB): domain Bacteria; phylum Cyanobacteriota; class Vampirovibrionia; order Gastranaerophilales; family Gastranaerophilaceae; genus UBA6984. The sequence continues at coordinate 6,934 of QHMG01000004.1, read as the reverse complement.
AAAAATTCGATAGCTCTATGAAACCAAGCAGTGATTTTGAAAACAATATGGCTGATGATACTTTCCAACATGCTGTTGTTGAAAATTACGCTAACGATTTATACAACTTTGAAGTTCCAAATAACGTAGCAGTTTTGAAAAAATTAATTGCAAAACTTCCATCAGGTGTAACTCGTCAAACAGGTGCACAAATTATTAAACAAACTATGGAAGCGTTAGGAATTTCAATGAAAAGTGTTCTTCAAGAAGCTCAACAATTACAAGAACAATTGAGTTCTTCTACAAAAGAATGCCAAGCTACAATTTCTGAATACAAAAGACAAATTGTAACACTTGAAGAACAAGCTCAAAGCTACAAAAAACAATATAACAACTTAAATGAATTGGTAAGTTTGTTCATTAATACTGAAAACTAATCATTAAGTTTTAAATATTTTTATAAGGCGGAGCTTTTGAATAAAAGCTCCGCCTTACTATTACCACTATTACAAATGCAAAAGGGATATTAAAAATGGAAGTAAAAGGTATAATTTTTGATTTTAACGGAACTTTATTCCAAGATTCTAAGTTACACGAAGACGCTTGGAGAGACTATTCTGCAAAACTTAGAGGAACTCCTTTTTCTGATGAAGAAATGCACAAATATATGTTTGGACGCTCAAATGAAGAAATTATAACTTATGCCATTGGCAGAAAACCAACTCCAGAAGAATGCTTGAAATGGGCAAATGAAAAAGAAGCGTATTATAGAGAAATGGTTTTAAAAAATCCTAAAAATATAAAACTCGTTGACGGAGCAGAAAAATTTTTCAACTATATTTGTGAGAAGAATATTCCGCATACAATCGCAACAGGTAGCGAAAAAACAAATGTTGATTTCTTTATTAAAATCTTTCATTTAGACAAATGGTTTGACATTGATAAAATTGTTTATGATGATTACAAAATTGCAGGCAAACCTGATCCAGCAATTTATTTAAAAGCCCTAGACATTTTAAACTTAGACCCTGCGCAAACACTTGTTTTTGAAGATTCTTATTCTGGAATTAGAGCCGCAAACAGCGCTCATATTGGAAGATTAGTTGCAATAAACGATAATCCTGAAACTTTCCAACACAAAAACGAAGTTTACGCCGTTGCTAAAAACTTTATTGGCGCAGAAAAATTCTTAAATGCTTAAATTAAACAATTGTTCTTTGCAAACGCTCAACACGATTTTCTGACAAAATATTTTTCAATTTCATAATTGCTTGAGCATGAAGTTGGCAAACTCTAGATTCAGAAACTTCAATAGCTTCGCCAATTTCTTTTAAAGTCATATTTTCATGGTAGTAAAGAACCATAATCATACGTTCACGTTCAGGTAATCGTTTTAAAGCACTTTCCAATTCTGATTTAACATCTTTTTCTTCCATAGCCTCTGCAGGAGTCAAACGGTGTTCATCTTGAATTGTATCAATAATCGCTACGCTATCATCAGAAGTTCCACGTTTTTCATAAATTGAACCAATTGAAGTGTCTTCTGCTAAAATTTGGTCAACTCTTTGAGGCTCCATTCCTAAGAAATCTGCAACTTCAAGAGTTGTAGCAGGTCTTCCAAATTTTTGACGTAGTTGTTCTTGTGCTTGTTTTACATCTTTAATTTTTCGTCTTGCGCTTCTTGGTAAGAAATCTTGAGAACGAATTTTGTCGATAATATTACCACGAATTCTCATCAAGGCGTAAGTTTCAAAACGAGCGCCCTTGTCTGGAGTGTATTTTTCGATTGCGTCAATTAAACCCTCTACACCATAGCTTGAAATATCTTCAACTGAGAAGGTTGGAGGCAAAGAAACCTTAACACGACCTACTACGTATCGAGTTAAGTAAATGTATTGAACAATCAAAGTATCTCTGACTTTTTTATTAGAACGATTTTGGAAATATTCCTTCCAAAGAGCCTCTAATTCCTCGTCAGAAAGCCTTTTTATGTTGTTATAAGAATTATTGTAAAATTCCTCTGCCATCTCTCAAGTCCAAAATGTGGTCTTTAATCTTACTACACTTTTATTTTAAAGGAAATGAAAAAGATATCATCATTTAAAAAGAGGATATTAGTAAAGAGCGGTTAAACTTTTAAAAAGTTTAACCGCTCTTAAAAATTCTTTTATTCTTTTACTTTAGCGTTATCAATTGTTGCTCTGACTGAGGCTTTTGGAACTTCGCTTCCTTTGTAGAAGTATTTGACATTGTGTCCGTCATATCCTGCAGTAACGCCTTTTGGCAATTCTTCACCTTCTTTTAAATCCAAATCTTGCTTAACTTTTGCATTAAGTTGAGATTCAGTTATGTAAGTATTTTTACCAAAAGTTTTTACAGGAATAAGCGTTTCACCTAAAGTTGTCTTGCCTGTTTTTTCATCTTTTATAACAAGTTTTCTAACTTTATTTCCGTCATCATCTTTGTATACGCCTATTTGAACATCTTTTTTACCGTCAACAGTTCGTTCATAAATTCTTGTTTGAGCAGGAAAATCACCTGAAATGTATTTGTTTTTACCAAAGGTCTTTGTTGCAGCAAGAGCATCACCTTCTGTACCGTCTGGGTTTAATTCATGACGAACTTTTCTACCCTGTTCATCTTTGCGTACAACAATTTGAGTTTTTTCACCGTCAACTGAGCGTTTCAAAACTTTACCTTCTGCCTTCTTAGCTTCCGGCTTTGCTTCTACTGGTTTTTCTTCAGGTTTGTTTTTAGGCTTTTCCTCTGGTTTTGTTTCGACAGGTTTACCTAAAAGCCCCGAAATTTTACTCCAAGATTCATCACTCAAAGAGAAAGAACCTTCTTGGGTAATAAAATTTGAACTCCAATTAGATTTTTTATCAATTGTTGAAGTATCATTTCCACCTGAGAAAATACTTGCTTTCGGGTCATTTGGATTTGCCTTGTTATGTTGATTTATGTTTTGTTGCTCATTATCAATTTCTCTGACAACTTGTTGCCAAACAGAAACATCAATTTTCTTACATTCGTCTTTACTCAAACCCAATTTTGAAGCAACGGCTTGTGTAAGACCTTGTTTTTTACCAATTTGAATATCTACCATAATTTAGTTCTCCTAAAAGTCATAGTTCGACATGGATATAAAACATGTAAAGATACAAAATTGCACAAATTTCAAAAATTGATAAAAAACTTAAAATTATAATGTTTTTAAATACTCAATAATATCGTCAGACTCATACATCATAACATTTTTGTCATTATCAAACAAAAACGGAACTTGACGTTTTCCACCTAATTGAATTAATTCATCAAGATAGTGAGTTTCATTTATATCAAGCAAATTATATTTCAATTTTGTTGTCTTTAAATAATCAATAACCTTTTTACAATAAGGGCATGTCGGCAATATAAAAATATTTAGCATAATTTCTCCTTTTTAAATATTTTAGAAAACACTAAATAAAAAAACTATTCTCTTATAGGATAAAAATATTAAAAAAAACTAAAGAACGGTATAAAAAGCATAAAATTAGTAGTATAATAAACTGTACAAATACAAAAAATAAGGTATAAAACTATGACAAAATTTGAATTAAATCTATCAACAGAAGAATTGGAAAAAAGAACAAACAAAGACTACTTAGCACCAAAAGTTCTTTTAAAGCCTGATTCAAAAGAATACGCAGAACTTGCTGAAGGTGATAAAAAAGCTGTAAAACACTTAGTTAAAACTGCAAAAATTTTTGATGATGTATTTATGATGATGGATAATACAAAAAACTTGGAATTTAGAAAGTTTTTAGAAGAAAACGCAAAAACTAATAAAGATGCTGAAATGACCCTAAAATTATTCACAGCACAAAAAGGTATTTCTGGTATTGATACAGAAACTAATATGGTAATTTTAGCAAAAGGTGAAAAAGAATTAGCAGGAAAAGCCTTTTACCCAGCAGATTTAAGCAAAGAAGAATTTCATGAAATTTTAATTAAAATGCTTGAAAACGGTGAAAAAGAAGAAGTTGCAAAAATTCTTAACCAACGCTCAATAGTAGAACGTGATGGCAACAAATTGAAAGCTATTGATTATTGCGACAAATTCAAAAAAGAATTTATGGAAATTGCAGATGAATTAGAAGAAGCTGCAAAAACTTCTACAAATGCTGATTTTAATGAATACTTAGAGCTTCAAGCAAAGGCTTTAAGAACTGCAGACCCAATGTTAGATGCTTATGCAGATAAAAAATGGGCAACATTACAAGATACCCCACTTGAATACACAATCACGAGAGAACAATATGCTGACAGAATGACAGGTACTGTTTTAGAAGATGAAAAGCTAGATAAAATGCTTAAAGATGCAGGCATTACACCTGAATCAAAAGATGCTTTAGGTTGTCGTGTTGGTATAGTAAACAAAAAAGGTACAGAAGATTTATTAGCAATCAAAAAATACTTGCCAATGCTTGCAGAACACATGCCTCTTGCAGAACAATATACTCAAACAATTTCTGCATCGGGTGACGCAAAACAAACAATGGTTGATGTTGATTTAATCTCTCTAACAGGTGACGGCGGAGCATACAGAGGCGGTGTTACTTTGGCTGAAAACTTACCAAATGGTGATAAATTATCATTAACAATTGGTGGTGGCAGAAGAAATGTTTATCACAGACAAATCAGAGTAACCTCTCAACCAGAAAAAATCAAAAAAAGATTAAACGCAATCTTAGACCCTAAATTTCATGAATTATATTATGAAGATGCAGATCATTGGTTTACAATCGGACATGAAAACGCTCACTCTCTTGGACCAAAAGACGGTGACGCAGGTTTAGGCAAATATAGAAATATCATTGAAGAAAACAAAGCCGATATGGGTTCTTTATCCTTCTTAGACGACCTTGTTAAAGTTGGAATGTACACACCAGAACAAAGAACTCAAATTATCGTAAACTTTGGTACAAATTCCTTCTTGAAATCAAAACCAACAATGAATCAAGCTCACAGAGTTCGTACAGTAATGCAATCTTATTACTTTATGAAGGAAGGCGCAATTGAAGTTAGCGATGAAGGTAAAATTTCAATCAACATAGAAAAAATGGTTCCAACAGCAAAGAAAATGCTTACAGAAATCATTAAAGTTCAACTTTCTGGTGATATGAAAACTGCTGAAAAGTTCATTGAAGATAACTTTGTATGGACTGACAAACATGAAGCAATTGCAAAAAATTTAAGAGAAGTAAACAAAACTCTTAACGGTATTGTTGAATCACCTCTTCAAGATGAACTTTTAAAATATTGATTTTGAAGAAAATGTCATTAATAATTAGGTACTATGAAAAAATATCTACTTACCGCAATATTATTAATATTTATGTTAATTCCTGCAAACGCAGAAGTCTTGCAGGGTGGAGTTGCTTATGACGAAAATTCAGCCCGTAATGAAGTTATGGACGGGATTTCTTACACAATCGACTCCTCTTATATAAATGGTTATGCCTATGACGGCGAACACGATCAGAATGTCGGTTTCATGCTAAACGGTATGACTGAACTAAAAGATAGAACCTTAGCATACTTTTCTGATAATACTTATGCCGTTTTAAAAAAAGCCGAGCCACGTATTGTTAGATACTATGATTCAAACGGAATTTTAACCTATGTCGAAAAAAAATCTGGAACATCTTATCCATACAAAACTTACAAATATAACACCTCTGGCAAGCTCGTAAACATGACTTTAAGAGTTTCAAAGGCAGAAACTTTTATTTACGATAAAAACGGCAAATTAATCGCCCATTGGCTTTATGACAAAGCCTATGACTCAGAGGGCAACGTGGTAATGAAAAGAAAATATGTCGAATAAATTAAAGGAGATATTTAAAATATCTCCTTTTTTAGTTATACAAAATATTTAGCTAATGAGGCTAAAGAGGCGATTTGTTCTAGGTTAAATGTATTTGAAGAATTATTATTTGCAACACTATTGTTATACGCTAAACCTGTGTTACCAAGTCCTATAGAAGAATTTAGCATACTTAGAGCATAATTATTATATTGATTTTGTAATGTATTCAAAAGATTAATGTAATTGTATCGGTTTGCAAGTTCGTTGTTTACAAGTTCATTTTGACGAGAAAGTAGGTTATCCGCTAATTCTGCAACTGCATTACTTCTGTTATTTTCAATGTTGTTTAAATTATTCATAAACATTGAATTATCAAGATTACCAAAACGTGACGCAATGTCATTTTTAAGGTTATTAATCATTGGTGTATAAATTTGATTAATGTAATTTTGCCCCTGTCTTTGATAAGCGCTTAATTGGTTATTTATTGATTTTGTTACTTCTGGTGAAAAAGTATTTACATTTTGAACCAATTGCGGGAGTGATTTTTGCACATAATTATAAAGTTCTTTTTCGTAATTATTCATTTTGTAATTACCAAAAACAGTATCCCCATATTTTACTGTAGAGACTTTATTTTGACCATTAATACTAACTGAACCGTTAGAATATGACGGTTTGTAAGAAGTTGTCTTGCTCATAAAATTTCCTTTCAATTTTAATTGCAAGGACAAAATTTATATATAAAAAGAGGCGTTAACATTATTATTATAACATTTTTTGTAGATTTTGTAAAATTTTTACCTCTATGTTATTTTTTTGTACAAAAAACTAATCCTTAACTAAAGTATGAAAAATCTTTTTGTGTATGATTGTCAATAATTGTTTTTATTGAGTTATATTCATTTGTTAGCGCAGAATATTCTGTATCCAAACGTTTTGCTTGCATATCTAATATTTTTTCTTTTCTGTTAATTTTGTTCATTTGCGTGTTATATTCAGCTTCTGCAGCTGCATCATCAGTTTTATCATAACTTTCAATGATGTCGGTTGCTGAAGATAATGAAACTTGTTGACCGTCTTTTACCAATACTAAATAAC
>QHMG01000006.1 GCA_003258725.1 Candidatus Melainabacteria bacterium | reverse complement strand
TTCAATATTTGAACTTGTCTTTGTATATTTTGGTTTTGAGATGCCATTTTAAATTGAGCATTGTTTTGGTTTTGATACATTTGTACTTGTCTATCAATACCAAAATTATCCCATTGTTGCATATTTTGCATTTGTGCTTGTTGGTATTGTGGATTTATCATTCCAAAAGTTCCTAAACCATATCCAGCACCGTAGCCAGAGTATGCATTCATTAAAGGCATATCCATCAAATTCATATTGTTATATGGATTTACCATTCCTAAATTTACTGTCATAACCTTTGAAACCTCCAATAACTTGCGTTATTAAAATCTAAAACCTTAAACCTTACATATATATAAAGTATTTCCAAACGCAATAATTGACATGATTTCAGCCGTTTGTTAAGTTTTGTAACTTACATAAAAAGAACCCTCGTCCAAATCGCCATAAACGAGGGCATTAATCAGTAAAAGAGACATCAATAACACTATTACACATGTTTTTATTTGTTTCCAATAATAGACGGAATTATTTATTTAATTTATAATTTTGTTATGAAAAAGTTATTTATATTAATTGCAGTATTATTTCTTGGAACAGTTTCGTTTGCAGAGGAAATGACTAAATCGCAACAGGCTGTTGCACTCTATAATGACAATAACATCATCAATGCCGCTAAGGTACTTATGAGTATTCCAGAGGCTGACAAAACTGCTCAAGATTGGCTTTTGATGGGAAATATTTTGCAAGACGAGAACAAAATTTCTGAAGCTCAATTTATGTTCAAGCGAGCAATTTTAGTGGATAAAAAATTCTACAAGCCTTATTACAATTTGGCAAACATTTATCTTGACGAAGAACGAGTAGTTATGGCACTAGATAACTACAAGATTGCCGTAAAACTAAAACCAGATTTTATTTATGGATATTACAACATAGGTTGCGCATATTTAAGATTAGGCGAATACAAAAAAGCTAGAAAATATTTTGTAAAGGCTATTTCCGTTGCAAGCGAAAAACCTGAAAAATCAGAAATTAACCCTGATTTTTATTATAATTTAGCGTTTTGCTACAACAAGTTAAACAATCCTAAAAAAGCAAAAGAAGCATTAGCTATTTATGACAAACTTATTGAAAATAAGTAATTTGTAAATAAAATTTACTTGCTCTAAGCCAATTAAGATATATTATATATGTATGGGTAAATTGTTAAGCTTAATAATGAAAATATTTTTTATTGTTTTAGCGATATTCTTAATTTACTGTGCAACTATCGGCAGAGAATTTGGTATCAAGCAAGTAAACAAGATTATGGGCATGTATTATGTGCATGTCGGTGATGAAGCGTATAGAAACAATAATATGCAAGAGGCAGTTGACGCATATCAAAACGGCTTAAATTTATTTCCGGAACACTATGAAGCATGGCTAAACTTAGGTAACATTTACGTTGCTTATGAAGATTACTATTCAGCTGCACAAGCATACCAAAATGCAATTTTAGCAAAAGAAAATTACACACTTGCAAGAATGAATTTGGGTATTATTTCTGCCGAAAAATTAGGTGATTTTGATTCTGCTATTGCAGAATATCAATCAATCGTTGATTCTAAGCACTTCTTATTATCAATTCCTTTTGTTTTTGATAACAAAAAGAGTGAAACTGATAATAAAGCTATCGCATATTACAATATGGGCAGAGCATACTCTCAAAAAGCCTTCTACTTGCCTCAAAACAAAAAGAAGGAGAAAAAAGAACTTCTTGGACAAGCTGCTGTTGCGTATGAAAAGGCGCATGAAATAACTAAAAATGATTATGACATCAATTATAATTTAGCCCTTACATATCACCTATTAGGGGATTACAGAAAAGCTGGACAATACTATTGTAAGGCTATTGAGGCGTCACCTATGCACTATGAAGCACATTATAATTTAGGTTTGATGTTAAAGCACTTGAACCAACCTAAATACGCAATTGATGAGTTAGAAAAAGCCGCAGTTCTTTCTAGTGGCAAATATTCAACTCATTCAAAATATATCTTCGATGTATTAAGCACTGTAACCCTTGAATACCAACAAAAAGGGGAAGATAAATCAATTAAGGATAAAATTAAAATTAATGAACCTAATATACAAGAACAACCGCTTATTCTTGTAAATGGCAAAGTTACAGCAACAGACGAGGCTGAAGTTGCAATCGTCGAAAACTTTAGAAAATGTATGTCAAAAGAACTTTTTGAAGTAAACTAATGGCTAAGAAAACGGATACACGCATTGAAAACTATCGCATATACATGTAGTTATGAATTAAATGAAAAAACAGCGACTGAAGAAATTTCAAAACAAGTTGCTGATATTAAAAATTTCTGTAAGGCTCACCAAATAGAATTGAGTTATATTTATACAGAAACAAGTACTCGTGATGATTTCAAGCCTGTTTTGTTAAACATTATGAGCGAAAGTTTTGGAAACACAGACCGTTTAATTATTGCAAATTACGATGTAATCAGCAAAAATAAAGACTTTTTAGATTGGATTAAAGATGAATTTAATCGTATAAAAATTGAAATTATCAGTCTTGAAAAGACCTCAAAACCTCAAGAATTATTTTCTGACAAAAAACTTTCTTATATGACAGAAAAAATTAAAAACATTCCGTCATTGCCAGAAATTATCACAAAATCCATTGAAATTATGCAGGATAAAAATGCATCTGTTGCTGATTTATCAAAAATAATTTCTAACGATATCGGGCTTACTGCAAGAGTTTTAAAGCTAGTTAATTCTGCATACTACGGTTTTCCAAAACAAATTTCTACAATTCATCAAGCCATAATTATTTTAGGCTTTACAACAGTTAAAGGGGTAATTTTATCAGCTAGTATTTTCAAGATGTTTTCACCAAAAGGCAACAAAACTTTTGATTACAAAAACTTTTGGAAACATTCTTTACTAACAGCAACCGCCTCAAGAATGTTATCAAAAAAAACGGTCTTGAATACAAATGAGGACATTTTTTCCGCAGTATTTTTGCACGACATCGGCAAAATAATTTTCGCACAATACGATTGGGAAAATTATTCAAATGTTTGCTCTCAAGAATATGAAACAGACAAAGAGCTTTTACAAAAAGAAGAACAAGAATGTGGTTTAAACCATTGTGAAATTGCGAATATGGTGGCTTATTCGTGGAATTTACCAGAAATTTTTTGTGACATCATCACATATCACCACAATCCGAACGCAAGCGAAAGGTATAAAAAAGAATGTAGCATTGTTTACGTTGCAAACTGTTTAGTTTCAACAATAATGAGTAACAAAAACTTAAATATTGATAACATTCCTTTAGATATACTTGAAAATTTAAATATTTCGGGTGACAATATAATAGATGTTTATAATGAACTTGTTGACATCGCAAAAAATATAAACGATATTAACAATTTTTTTGAATAGTTGAAAGGGTAGGAAATGAGCGAATCTTTTGAAACAGAAAGTAGCAACTCAAAAGAATTAAACTTTTTATCTAATGTGTCAATCGGATTGACACAACACTCTGACCCTGCGGATATTATTGAATCACTTTCTGAATCTTTCAGAGGAATGATTAATCTTGAAAACTTGAACATCTATATTTATGATGAAAATACGCAAACACTTCGTGATTACGCAAAAAGCTGGATTGTAATTGACGAAATTCACGACAAAGAATATACAGAAAAGTTATATCAAGTAGTCAAAACTTCAAAATATGACGACTTTTTGATTAACGACAACAGTATTAACATCAAGGACTTTTGGAACATTAACAAGTACATCAGCGCTCGTAAAAATACAATTTTGTTCCCATTAATGAAGGGCGAAACTCCTTACGGTTTAATTGAGCTTATTATCAACTTAGCAATTTCTGATGTATTGACTATCGACTTCTTTAAAGCATTGATTATTTCAGCTTACCAAATTTCTTTAAAAATCCAAAACAAAGTTTTAGCCGATAAGATGCAAGCAAACATTGACTTCCACGAATCAATGAAGAACATTGCAAAAATTATCGAAACTCAATACGATTTGAACTACATCATTCCACTTATTGGTGAAATGATTGATAAATTTATTTCAGATCATTTAATTTACATCTTCTTAAAACAAGACGGAGAATTCAAATTAGTATGGCCATTGGCTTGCAGAGATACAAAAATTCTTGAAATGGTGAACAACATGTCAGCTGACACATCTTACACCTTGACAGAAGATAACAAAATTGGTATTTTCCCTCTTGTTGCTGCAGATTCATCAATTTTAGGCGGTATCGTTGCTCACAGCCACGTTGATAAGTTATCTCAAAGAGAAATTGATTATCTAGATCAATTAACAAAACAATCTTCAATCACAATCCAACGTGCAAATATGTATGCAGAAGTATTGCAACACGCAACATTAGACGCATTGACTGGATTGAACAACCGTCGTCAATTTGAAGTTCGCTTAAAACAAGCTGTTGCAACTGCAAAACGTCAAGGACACCCATTATGCGCAATCATGTTAGATATCGACTTCTTCAAAAAGGTTAACGATAGCTACGGTCACGCTGTTGGGGATGAAGTTTTGAAAAATGTTGCAGAAATTATTAAAACACAAGTTCGTGAATCTGATATTCCTTCTAGATACGGTGGTGAAGAATTTGCAATTCTACTTCCTTATACAAAACTTGAAGAAGCAGGTAGCGTAGCTCAACGTTTGAGATCCGCTGTTGAAGCAAAACACGTTGATTTAACTCACGTTAAAGATGCTAAGATTAGCGAAATTCAAGTTACAATTAGTGTTGGCGTTTACCAATACAAGGAAGGCGACGAACCTCAACAATTGTATACAAAAGCCGATAAAGCCTTGTACTTTGCAAAAGAACACGGCAGAAACAAGGTTATCATCAACAGAGGCTAGACATGAAAACTTTTGAAGTAATTTGCAATTCATTAAATGACACCGAAAATTTAGCAACAAACTTTGCAAAACTTGTTGAAAATGGTTGTTTTGTAAATCTGTTTGGCGAAATTGGCGCTGGAAAAACAGCCTTTGTAAAACTTGTTGCAGACAAATTAAACGTAAAAGAACACGTTACAAGCCCTAGCTTCGTAATTTTAAACGAATATCATAGCGGTAAATTACCAATTTATCACTTTGATTTGTACCGACTTGAAAATGTTGGTGTGAAAACTATTTGCGATGAATTGCGTGAATATTCTGAAGGGAAAATTTTGACATTTGTTGAATGGGCTGAATTTTCACAAGATGAAATACCGTTCAACAGACTTGAAATTAACGTAACTTATGAAGCCAACGACAGCCGTAAATACTCATTTACAGCTTATGGAGAAAAAGAATCAAAAATTCTTGAGGAATTAAAAAAATGTTATTAACTTTTGATACAAGTTTAGATAAAACATATATAGGTTTAGCCGATGGATACAACCTTTTAGGCACAAAAGTTTTGGAAAACAAAGGCTCTACTTATCATTCAACATACTTAATGTCGTCAATTACAGAACTTTTAAAAGAAAATAATTTAACCCCTCAAGACATTACAGAAATAGCTACAAATGTTGGTCCAGGAAGTTTTACAGGAATTAGAGCATGCACAACAGTTGCAAGAGTAATGGCGCAACAATTAGGTTGCAAGGTTTTGGGTGTTTCTTCTTTAGAAATTTTATCAAGGGTAAAAAGAACTGGCAAAAAACCTTTGGTATTGCTTGATGCAAGAAAAAACATGGCTTACGTTTGGGACGAGGAAGTTTTAGGCGCTATTGCAATTGATGATGTAAAAGAAATGATTAAAGCTGATGAATATTCAGTAATTTGTGATGATAATATGTACAAAATTTTCTCTGAAGTTACTGACGATATTGTGTCTTACACAACACTAAATGCAAATTTAGCAGAAATTTTAATCAGCATTGTTAATGAACGTAAAAATGAGCTAACAACTGATTGGCGTATGCTTACCCCACTATACATTCAACCGCCACCTGTATTTGGTAAATAATTCCACCACACAAAGTATTCAAATAAACTGATTTATCTAGTAAAATAGACGCATTATGAATAGAGATATATGCAAAAACTGGACACAATGGCTTATGGAAACTCGTTTTTCATTTTTAACGCCGGAAATGCAACAACAAACTATGAATTGGTTAGCAGTTGTTCGAGATAATGTGCTTTTAAGAGCAAATATAAAACCCAACCAAACAATTATTGATATTGGTACAGGCACAGGCTTGTTAGCATTTAAAGCACTAGAACAACTTAACGGTACGGGAAAAATTATATTTTCTGACAAATTTAAAGACTGTCTTGATAGTTGCGAAAAATTTTTGAAAGAACAAGGAATAACTCAAGGTTATGAAATGTTGCAATGTCCAGCTGAAAAAATTCCACTACCTGATAATTCAGTTGATACAGCAATGATGCGTTCTGTTTTAGTTCACATTGTCGACAAGCAACCCGCAATTAATGAAATTTATAGAATCCTTAAAAAAGGTGGTCATTTCTGCTGTTTTGAACCAATTATTCGCTCAAACACAAGATATTGGGAGTTAACTACACCAGAAGAAATCAGAAATTATGAGAAATTTAAAAAAGCAGAAGATGATTTTATGACCAATATGGAGGATTCTTTGTGCAATTTCGATGAAAATACATTAGCCCAAAATTTTGAAAAAGCTGGATTTTCTGATGGAACCGTTGATGCGGATATTATTCCTTCAACTTACGTTGCCAATGCAAAAATGGTTGAACAATGGTTTGTAGCACCTCCTGCGCCTGATAAACCAACCATTAAAGAACGATTTTTGAAATACTTTGACGAAGAAACTGTCAACAATTATATTGAAGATATGAAAAAAGCCTTAGACGGCAAAGAAATTAGCGTTTGCACTCGTTCTGTTTACGTAAATGTAATCAAATAATTATAAAAATCTTAAGTTTTAAAAGAAATTTAAAATAAAGCTATATAATTAAAATATGAGCGAAAAACAATCACAACACGATTTTATATCAACAGTTTCTCACGAGTTAAGAACACCTTTGACAAGCATTAGAGGGTTTGCTCAAACGATGCTTTCTTCTTGGGATATGCTTGATGATGATAGCAAAAAGCAGTTTTTAAAAATTATTGAAGAACAATCAAATCGTTTGATTAAACTTGTTGAAAATGTTCTGGCAGTTTCTAAAGTTCAAAGCAAAGAAAACTATGTTTATAAGAGTGTTTCAGCTAATAGTTCAATAAAAGCGGTAATTCCGATTGTTCAACAACAGTATAAAACTCACAAAATCGTGACAGAGTTTAATGAAAAACTTCCGCCAATTGTGGTTGATAACAATAATTTTCAACAAATAATTATAAATCTTGTTGAAAACGCCTGCAAATATTCAAAACAAGGTTCTGAAGTTAGGATTAAGACTGATTTTGCGCCAAACAACTTTGTTTCAATAAAAATTATTGATCACGGAGTTGGTATAAAAGATGATGACAAAGAAAGAATTTTTGAAAAATTTTCAAGAATTGATAATCCTCTAACTCGTGAGGTACAAGGCTCTGGGCTAGGATTATTTATAACTAAGAACCTTGTTGAAAACATGAACGGAAAAATTAACGTAGAAAGTTCTGAAAATGGTACAACTTTTGAGGTACTTATGCCAATTGGTGACATTGAAAATCAAGCGAGGGCAAAATGCGCACCAAAACATTAATTATTGATACTAGAAAAGAACTTTCAACAAAATATAAAAAGATTTTAGAGGATTCATCAAACACGGTTGAAATCATAAAAGACCTACCTCTTGCACTAAAATTTATTCAAACAAATGAGCCTGATTTAATCATTGTTTCTGACAGTATCAACGAAAGCCTTTGCGATTTTTGCGAACGCATAAGATTTTTAACCTACAACATGAGACCAATCCTCGTTGCAATGTCAAAATCAGCCGAAACAACAGATAAAATTAAAGTTCTAGAAAGCGGTGCAGACGATTTTATCTCTGAGCCTGTAAATTCAGAAGAATTCAAAATCAGAATTAAAGCCCACATCAGACGTGAATACGAAACAAATTTAGACGTAAAAACAAATTTACCAACAAAAAAATATTGTTACAAGGCAATAAAAAGAGTTCTAGCATCTAAAAGTCCTTGGGCTTGCTTGGTTACGGGAATTGATAATTTTTACAGATACAAGGAAACTTATACAGAATTAGCCTCAGACAAAATGCTTCAGACCTTTGCAGCAATAATTAATTCAGCATTAGATGAAAATGACTTTTTAGGTTTGTTGACAGATAGAGACTTTTTAATCCTCACTAGCCCGATAAAAGCTGAAAAAATCGCCTCATTTATGACATTTGCATTTGAATCTGTAAAAAACAAATTCTACTCCGAACACGACCTTGAACGTGGTTATATGATGTTAAACGGTGACGAACTTTCAGAACATCGTTGCAACTTTGTAAACGCAACAACAGGCGGAGTTACAAGTGATATCAAAAAATTTAATTCTCCAGAAGATGTCATTCAAGAATTAAATCAAGCGTATAATTTGGCAAAAAAGAAAGATACCTCAAGTTATTTAATAGAACGCCCTAAAATTGCTGGAGCAGGCTCTGTCGTACAAAAAGAATTTAATAATAAAATCGTAATAAAAGAACAAGATGAAGCATTATCATTGCTTTTAGCAACTGCTTTAGGTTTAAAAGGTTATTCAACAGTAAATTTTGACAAAATAGAAAGTATTGAAAGCTATAACCCAGCTCTTGTAATTCTTGATACAGGTGACGACAAAGAGATGAAAGAACTTGAATTTTGTCAAAAAATCAAAAAAAATAACCCTAAAATTAAAATTATTACAACATCAATTTATCATAGCAAAGAAAGTATTCTTAATGCAGGTTCTGACATTTATTTGCCTAAACCATACAACATGAACACTCTTGCAAAGTGGGTAGAACTTGCGATTAAAGAATTTAATGAATAATCAAAACAAGTGCTAAGATTACAAAATAAAGAAGTAAAATAATTTTTGTCGTTTTGTCTTTATAGATAAAATTTGCAGGATCGTCGTTGTTTTTTGACGTATGTGTTAAAAACAACAATCTAAAAATCAAAATAGCAAAAGGTATTGCACTTATTATCAAAAATTTTGCATTAGCATTTACAGATTGCACATAAGCAACATAAAAAACTACGGATAAAATTGCATTAATTCGCACAAGATGATTTAGTAATCGCACATTATAACACTTTATTGAAGCTCTGCAATTGTTTTGAGAAATTAGTGCAAATTCTAATTTTCGCTTTGCAAAGGTAAAAAATAGCGAAGTGAAAAATGTAAGTAATATTACCAACAAAGACGGTGCAACCAAGATAGCCCCACAGCCAGCCAAAACTCTTAGTATAAATCCAAATGCTATACAAACAACATCAACTATCGGGGTTGTTTTTAATTTATACGTATACAAAAGGTTTAGCAAAAGATAAGCGAAAACACTCGCAAATACGTACTTATTTATTGCTAACGCCAAAATAAAACTGAATAAAGTTAATATGACAAATACACACCAAGCCAAAGAAACATTAATTTCACCGCTTGCAATCGGTCTATTTTTCTTGATTGGGTGCATTTTATCTTTTTCTGCATCAAAAATATCATTAAAAACATAAACCGCAGAAGCTATTAAAGAAAATGCGACAAACGCAACAATTGAAAGAGTTGTAAGTTTCAAGTCCGAAAACTTTAATGAAAAAACTAGCGGAATAAACACAACTATATTTTTTAGGTAATGTTTTACCCTAAAGGCTTTAAACAAACTCTTAATCACTTTTTAATCTCCATTACAGAAGATGTTAGAGGTGATTTTTTTACTGCAACAAAATGATTTACATATACTCCCAAAAGGTTTGCTGGAATTTCAAAAATCAAGAACATTATCAGCACAAATTTGATAAAATTATTATTCACAGTCATTTGTCTTTTATTTAATTTATCTTCAAAAAGTTTTAACGCACTTGAAAAAACAACAAACCATAAGGCAAAATGGTTTTGCGCAAACATAAAGCCCGCCACGCTATCCCAAACATATATTGCTAAAATATTATAAGCTAATGCGCTCAAAAAAGCCAAATATAAAACTTTTTCACCTTTTGAAGTTTTGTTTTTCATCAGTAATAGAATTGAAATTAAAATAAGCCCCGCAAACATAACCCAGAAACTTTTCATAAGGTTTGTATTCGCAAGTTTGTAATTTGCTAACATCGGCATATAAAGAGCCTGTTTTGCAAAATCTTTTCTATTTTCGTTATTCACCCACCTAGAAATATCTGCGGTATTATTTTTTACATTCAAAACTTTTAAAGATTGATAATCGTTAGTTAATGATTTAAACGAAGCAAACACTAATACAAAAGCAAAAGTTATTACCAAAAATTTAAGACAAGTCCTTTTATTCACTTTTACAAGCAAAATAGGAACAATAAAAATTAAAGCAGTTACGATATTTACAAACGCAACACCAAAGGTTAATGCGCAAAATATTGTCAAAACTAACCAATCCCTTGAATTTACCGTTTCTTTATTGAGCAATCTTATGCTCAAATAAATTAAAATTGACAGATAAAACCCAGTAATCGGATAAAATTCAAAAACGAAAGCATTGAACATTATTGTATAACTAAATGCGAAAATTAAAGTTAGTACAACAGGTAAGAATTTGAATTTTGGCAAAATTATTTTTACAGATTTATAAACAAATCCAACCGTCATTGTAATTATCGCTGAGTAAATTATAGACAAGGTTAAGGTTAAATTTTTCGTCAATAAAATTAAGGAATCAAAAAATGGATAAAATGGCAAAAATCCGTACGCATGGTATTGTCTAGCCGTACCAAAACAAATAGTTCTTATAACATTTTTGGTGTCCATTGACATAAAAATATTATTCATTGCCAAATAATTTACGCCTTTTAGCATCTTCAAAACATAAAATATACAAACAATAAAGCCAAAAACTCCCCACACAATCAAAAACTTATTTTGTTTAAAAAAGTTTTTAATTTCATGTGCGACAGATTTTCTATTTTTAAAAATAAAAAATGCAAATATGCTATAAAAAATATAAGTTAAAAACAAAGCCAATAGGTTGATATTATCAAGCAATTTGACATTTTTTGAATTAACCTCACCCAAAAATTTTATGCTATAACTCTCTCCCTTTTTTATTTTAAAAATATAAAAAGAACTGCCATCAGTTTCCTTTATAACACTTGAAGACAAATCTACATTATTGATAAAAAAGTTTTTAACATTCATATTATAAGGAAATTCAATTACAGCTTCGCTTTCTGAATTTGCATAAAAACTTATCGCATCAAATTGCATTGTTTTTGGGTATAAAATAAAATGATATTTGTATTTTATTTCATAAAACCTGTCACTTAATTTATTTATCACGACATTTTTATCAATATTTGAAAATTTAGTTATACTTATAATATTTTTTAAATTATCAGAAGTTGTTTGATGAAACCCTAAATTTATAAACGCTTCTTCCGACAAAACTAACTTGTTTTGCCAATACTCCGATTTTACGTAAAAATGAGGAGTTAACAAGGTTAAAAGAATCGCACCCAAAAGAGCAAGTATTATACAAAATTTATTTTGAATAAAGAATTTCTTTATCATTACTCCTCATAATCCTTAACTTAATACTATCATAAAGAGTGGAAAAATAAAATTTGCATTTAGGTTAACAATTCGGTATAATAAAAAACACAAATCACTAGGAGTTTTTATGAATAACCAAAATTTAATTAACATATTATTAGTAGCTTTATTTGTTGTAATTCTTGGCTCTTGCTACAATCATTTTTTAAAAGACGATAAAGTAGCAGATGAAAATCTTGCAGTAACACAAACGGAAGCACCTCAAACGCAAGAACTAGAACAAGAGCAAGCTCAAGAGTCTGAAACTCCTGATTTAAAAGCTCCAGAAGTTAAATCAAAAGGCAACATTGAATATTCTTCTAGTATTTTAACTCAATTAAAAACTCAAAAGGAAGTTTCTGTTGCAGTAAATCCGCCAACAGCTTATTCTGGAAGAACTCAAGAAAGTATTTTAAATGAGCGTAAAAACTACGTGTCAAAAGTGTTTAATATGCCTAATTACAAACCAATGGAAAGTATTTTTGGAGGAATTGCCAGCGGAAAACCTTGGATTGGGGTAAAAGGTGCGTATTGTGACGGCTGGCAATCAACAAAAGGCAGGACAGACGGACCTTCAGAAGAAAGTGTGTTTATGAACAATCCTCTAGGACTTGTTATGATTGAAATGCCATATTATACATACTCAATTCCAAGTTCTTGTTCTACAACCGCCAAACTTTTACCAACAAAAATTACAGTCTCAAAAGAGGCAATTAATGTATATTATAACCTTTCAGCCTATCATAACAACTATGTGCGACCAGAAGGTAGAAAATATACCATTTATTATCTAAAACCAATTAACGCAAAGGATTTTGGATACGAATGGGGTTATGTTGCAAACTCAAAATATGTTGGATTTTCTGATGAAAACTCAATTATGGATAATGTTTATAACTTCCTAGATTTCATTCATCTAGGCGGAGCATGTCAGGTTGAAGGTGGTTGCAACAACGGTTCTCCAAATCAAAGAGCACTTGAATTTCGTCCAAATGCGTTTCCTGCCTATATGCAAATATATTTATGGAAAGAACACCCTGAACACACAACATCAAATCCTGACATGATAGTTAATATATATATGAACTAAAATATTTTTTATAACTAAATTGTACAGAAATAATTAATAAGATTTTTTATAAGTTAATTTTGAAATATACTTTATTAAATTTGAATAAATTTCCAATTCGGTATCATTTAACAGGTAAATATCCTGAACTAATGCTTCACGAACTGTATTTTTTGATGTGCTTGAATTCACACTAAAATCCTAAACAAACAACAAATTATTAAAACAATTTAAATATCAAAATTATAGTTTTCTTCAACAAATATTTTCAATTAAAAATGAGTACTCAAATAAAAAAATAAAAATTATAACATTTTTGGGTATAAAAGTAAAAATAAAATCAAATATCTGAATACTCAATATAATTCAATTAAAATTGCAAAAAATATTTTAGCAAATATAATATTTATCATCACAACATATTTTATATTATATTGCATAACTTAAGGATAGTTTATGGATTTTCAAGATAAAATCAAGGTTTCGGTTATTGTACCAGTATATAACGTAGAAAAGTATTTGCGAGAATGCTTAGAGTCTCTTGTTAATCAAACATTAAAAGATATTGAGATAATCTGCATTAACGACGGTTCGGAAGATAGTTCTTTAGAGATTTTAAACGAATATGCATCTAAAGATTCTCGTTTTGTAATTATCAATCAAGAAAATAGTGGGCAATCAGTTGCCCGAAATAAAGGTTTTGATGTTGCAAAGGGTGAATACATCGGCTTTGTTGATAGTGACGATTGGGTTGATTTAAACTTCTTTGAAAATCTTTACTCCGAAGCTGTAAAAAACAATTCCGACATTGCAGCTGCATCAATTAGAAAAGTTATATACGATAAATTAGACAAATATATTATTAAATATGACTCTGTTCAAACTGAAACTGACACAGACAAAAAATATAAATTAGCTGAAATTCCTGATTGGAACTACATATGGAACAAGATTTATAAAACTAGTTCCTTCAGAAAAACAGGACTAAAATTTAAAGAAGGTGTTTATTTTGAAGATGTAATTTTAACTCCACAGGTAGTTTACTACCTTCAAAGATTAACAACAGTTCCTAATTGTTGTTACTATTATCGCTACAATAGCACCTCAACGTGCACAATGCTTAGCGCAAAGAAGATTACAGATGAAATTATTGCAAAGAAAACTGCTTTAGAATTTGTGCAAAAGAATAATGTCGTCAAAGCTGTCGGCGGACATTGGTTCCATAAAAATATTTTTGAATTTTACCTATTCAACATAAAGATTTTAAAAGTTTTGCAATATGGCATCTACACTCAATACAGATTGTTTAACTTGCCAGTATTTACGATTAGGAGAGACTCGTGAAGAAATTAAGTATCATTACAATTTGCTACAACGAACCTTTCCTTGAAAAGACTTGCGAAAGTATTGTAAATCAAACTTGGTAAGATTTTGAATGGGTTGTTGTTGACGGTGGTTCTAATCAAAAAACTCTTGATATTTTTGAAAAATACAAAAGTAGAATAGATAAATTTATTTCAGAGCCTGACAATGGAATTTACGACGGTTGCAATAAAGGTGTCAAACTTGCAGAAGGTGAGTTTGTAATCTTTATGAATGCAGGTGATTGCTTTTATTCAAATACCATTTTAGCAAAAGTCTTTGAAAATAAAACATATTCGGCAGATATTTTGTATGGCGATACCCAAGTTCTTGATAACAATACACATCAAGAAGTGAGAATCTCAAAACAACCTTCTGAAATGACAAAAGATTACCTAATATTATCTAATTTGGATACTCAATCTGTCTTTATAAGACGAGAATTATTTAATAAGTGCGGTTTACACGATTTAAATTATAAAATAGCTAGTGATTATGACAGATGGTTAGCTTTTTATAAAGGAGGAGCAGTTTTTGAATATTTGCAAGAAATAATATCTTGTTATGATAATTCAGGAATTTCATCAAATCCTAAAAACCAAAATAAAATGGATACAGAACGGTATAAAATTGTTAGAAAATATTTCAGCGAAGATGAAATTAAGGAAGCTATACAAAATAGCAAAGATAAATATACATTTATAGAGCAAGTATTTTCAATTAAAACAACTGAAACTCATAAAATACTTACACTATTTGGTATTCATATAAAATATAAAAAATAAATTCTTTGTTTGTTAGTTACATCTTGCCTCCTTTTGGTTAAACTAAACTTATTTTAATTTTATTGTCACACTTCCATGACTTTATTTTATCAATTATAGCACTTGTTGAAAAAATCCGTATCCATTTTCATCAAAACGCACGTCAAATATGGATTTCAGAAATTATAACTTCACAATTTAGCAAAATTATAAGCCATATTTATGTCAAAAACGGACATAAGTAATGTGATAGTTTAGCTCTCTATATGTATAATGCATGTTTTAATATCAAAAAAAAGAAGTCATAAATGACTTCTTTTTTTAATGGTGGGCCATCCAAGACTCGAACTTGGGACCTCACGCTTATCAGGCGTGCGCTCTAACCACCTGAGCTAATAGCCCGCATTTCTGCTGTGCTCTTAATTTAGCATAAACCTTTTTTAAAATCAAGCACTTTTTTACATTTTTTCAAGTATTTCCTTTTTTCAAAAATTTTCATCCGCAAACACTTACGTGCTATAATCTTTTTAGGAGAAATTTATGAAAGCATTAAAATCTTTACGTTTACACATCGGACTTTTCGGCAAAACTAACGTCGGAAAATCTTCATTCCTTAATAAAATTACAAGCCAATCAATCTCAATAGTTTCAGACATCGCAGGCACTACAACTGATATTGTCGAAAAATCTATGGAGCTTTTACCTATCGGACCTGTAACCTTTCTAGACACCGCTGGACTTGACGATACATCAGAGCTTGGCGCTCAACGTATTGAAAAAACTCACAAAATTCTTAACCGTTGCGATATTGCAGTTCTTATCACAGACACTTTTGAGTTAACTCAAATTGAAAATAAAATAATTGACGAATTTAAAAATTTAAACATACCATATCTTATAATCGTTAACAAGCAAGATAACAATTTAAACGCAAAATCAGATTTTATGGTTACTTCAACCTTTACTGATGACAAAATTATAGACAAGTTTAAAGCTAAATTAATAAAACTTTTACCCGATGAATTTATAAATTCACCCAAAATAGTAGGTGATTTAGTTGATACAAAATCCACCGTAATCCTTGTAATTCCAATTGATAAGGAAGCCCCTAAAGGTAGAATTATACTACCGCAAGTTCAAACCTTAAGAGATTTACTAGATTCAAACTGTATTTCAATCGTTGTTAAAGAATCAGAGCTTCAAGATGCCTTAGATAGTTTAAAAAATCCGCCTTCACTTGTCGTAACAGATTCTCAAGCCTTCAAAAAAGTTTCAGAAATTGTGCCAGAATCAATTCCGCTAACTTCTTTTTCAATTCTTTTTGCTCGTTTAAAAGGTAATTTAAGCGAATTTATTGAAGGCGCAAATGCAATTAAAAATTTAAAAGATGGTTCTAAGATTTTATTTTTAGAAAGTTGCACTCACCATGCCATTGATGATGACATCGCACGTGTAAAAATTCCACGATTATTAAAACAAAAAACAGGTAAAGAATTTGTTTGTGAATACTACACAGGTCATGACTTCCCTGATATTACAGGTTATGACTTAATAATTCACTGCGGAGCATGCATGACAAACCGTAAAGAAGTCCTTTCAAGAATTTTAATCGCAACAGAAAAGCACGTACCTATTACAAATTATGGAATAGTAATTTCTTATTGTTTAGGAATTTTACCTCGTGCCACAAAAATATTTTCATGATATAATCATTTCAAACGAACGGAGAAAATGAAATGGCAATTACAGTTAAAGATGTAGAACACGTTGCAAAACTTGCACGTTTAGAACTAACAGAAGAAGAAAAAGAAAAATTCACTCGTCAATTAGGCGATGTTTTGAAATATGTTGATCAAATGAACGAAGTTGATACATCAAACGTAGAACCGTTATCTCACCCAATAGAGTTTGTAAACGTAATGAGAGATGACGTTATTCACTACGAACAAACAAAAGAACAGCTTATGGCTAACGCACCAGATGAAGAAAACGGCTTCTTCAAGGTTCCAAAAATCAACTAAACAATTTTTATAAAGTGGGATAGCAAAATATCCCACTTCTTTTAAAAGCGATTAGAGCTAATTAACTATCATAGAGCAGGGGAATTATGGGTACAAAATATATTTTTATTACCGGTGGGGTTGTAAGCTCACTTGGCAAAGGCATTATTGGTGCATCTTTAGGACGATTACTTAGAGCAAGAGGTTTTTCTGTTGCCATTCAAAAATTTGACCCATATATTAATGTTGATCCAGGAACTATGAGTCCATTTCAACATGGCGAGGTTTTTGTAACTAATGACGGCGCTGAAACAGATTTAGACTTGGGACATTATGAAAGATTTATTGATGCTGATTTTGCACAAATCAACAATGTGACTTCTGGAAGCATTTATCAAACTGTAATAAACAAAGAGCGTAAGGGTGAATACTTAGGGGCAACGGTTCAAGTAGTTCCACATATTACAAATGAAATAAAATCAAGAATTTACAAGGCAACAGAACAATTTAAGCCTGATTTTATGATTATTGAAATTGGCGGTACAATTGGTGACATTGAAAGTTTGCCATTTATTGAAGCAATACGTCAATTCAAAACAGAAATCGGCATAGGAAACGCAATTTCTGTACATTGCACATTATTACCATATTTACCAACTTCTGGCGAATTAAAAACAAAACCTTCTCAACACAGCGTTAATGTTTTAAGAAGTTATGGTATTCAGCCAGAAATCTTGGTATGCAGAACCTCTTACCCACTACCAGAAGATGAAAAAGAAAAACTTGCGCTATTTTGTTCTGTTCAAAAAGATGCAGTAATTGAATGTCGTGATATGAAAAGCATTTACGAAGTTCCATTAGCGCTTGAAGAACAAAATATGGCAGCAGTTGTTTTAAATTTACTTCAAACTTGCTACAAGCGTGCAGATTTAAAATCTTGGGAGAAACTTGTTGAAAGAATTAAAAATCCAAAACGCACAGTAGAAGTTGCGATAGCAGGCAAATATACAAAATTATCCGACGCATATATTTCTGTTGTTGAAGCCTTAAAACACGCAGGTTACGCAAATGAAGCAAAAATTAACATACATTGGATAAACTCAGAAGATTGTGTTGATTATGAAAAATGCAAAGAATTGATGAGTGGAATTCAAGCGGTTGTAGTACCTGGAGGCTTTGGTGTAAGAGGAATTGAAGGAAAATTAAATGTTATTAGATACGCAAGAGAAAACAATGTCCCATTCTTAGGCTTATGTTTAGGTATGCAATGCGCAGTAATTGAATATGCAAGACACGTATTAGGTATAAAAGACGCAAACTCAAGAGAATTTTCAGAAGAATGTGAAAAACCAGTTATTGACTTAATGTTAGACCAAAAAGACGTTACTGCATACGGTGG
Source organism: Candidatus Melainabacteria bacterium (assembly GCA_003258725.1). Classification (GTDB taxonomy): domain Bacteria; phylum Cyanobacteriota; class Vampirovibrionia; order Gastranaerophilales; family Gastranaerophilaceae; genus UBA6984. Next base: position 100,797 of record QHMG01000006.1, on the reverse strand, counting down.
TACTATGCGTTTAGGTCAATATGAATGTCATTTACGAAAAAATTCGGTTGCAAGAAAAGCATACGGAACAGATGTAATCTTCGAACGCCATAGACACAGATACGAAGTTAATAACGCCTATATTGAAGATTTAGAAAAAGCAGGACTAATCTTCTCTGGAAAATCTCCAAACGGGAAATTAATGGAAATGATTGAATTACCTAACCTTGATTGGTTTGTAGCCTCTCAATTTCACCCTGAGTTTAAATCTCGTCCAGAAAGACCTCACCCATTATTCAAAGGCTTAATTGATGCAGCAGTAAAAAAGAGTAAATAATTATGAAAAACTATCAAAAATCAAATGACACTTACGTTTTAAGACTTGATATTGGTCAAGAAATTTGTACTGAAATAAAAAAGTTCTGTTTAGAACATGACATTAAAGGGGCAAGTATTCAAGGTATTGGATTTGCCAATAACATAAAACTTGGTACATACAACAGCGAAAAACAAGATTATGATAGATTTACTTTTCCAAAAGGACACGAAATCACTTCTCTTATTGGAAACGTAACAACAAAAGACGAAGATTTAATTGTCCACTTACATGGAAACTTTTCAAATGAAAAATGCGAAATTATCGGCGGTCATTTATTTGAAGCCACTATCGCATTAACAGCTGAAATTTTTATTCAAAAATTAGACAACATCAAACGTAATACAGAAACTCATAGATTACTTTTTGATTAAACAAATTCACAACCTGTCGCAATTGTTTTTAACCCTTCTTTGAACCAATAGTCATCAACAGGGTTAATTTTGTCTGACAAAATAAAATAAGTTGAACCAGAACCAGACATAATCGACTCTGGATTTGCAGATTTAATTTTTTGCAATTGTTCATAATCGCTATATACCGCTGTTTCTAAATCATTGTAAAGTAATGGTCGAACATCTTCACCTTTTTTTAGAAGTTCAATCATTTTGTGCGTATTGTCATTTTTAGGCTTATTTTCTAATTGAGCATACTTTTGATAACCTTCTTTTGCGCTTATGCCTAAATTATTTGGTTTAATCAAGGAAACAGGGTATTCTACAAATGGCAATCGTTCAACAGATTCTCCTCTGCCTTTTGCTAAAACACAACCGCCCATTAAAATAACATTCAAATCAGAACCAAGATTTGCACAAAGTTCGTGTAAATTTTTTTCGCTTAAAGGATTATTAAACAAGTAATTTATACCTAAAAATGTACCAACAGCATCAGAGCTTCCGCCTGCTAAGCCTGCTTCTGTTGGAATATTTTTTTGAATATAGACATTAAATTTATGCGGAGTTAAATTTGTTTTTTCAACAAAGGAAACAATTGCTTTATGCACAATATTTTTTTCGTTGTATGGAATATTTGGATTGTCTCCTGACAAATTTATCTCAAATTTTTGACTCGGTTCTACATCAATTGTCAAAAAATCATACAAATTAATCATTTGCATAATACTTTGAATGTCGTGAAAACCGTCTTTTCGCTTACCTAAAACTTCTAAAGTTAAGTTAATTTTTGCTGGAGTTTTTACTTTAACTTGCATAATTCCTCTGAAATCTTGCCTAATATCTCAATAGAAAGACTTTCACCTCTTGCGTTTTCATCAATATTTAAGTTTTTAAGTGCAGTTTGCACTTTTTCTTTGTCAAAACCACCATTTACAAGTGCATTTTTAATATTTTTTCTACGTTGACCAAATGCAGCTTTTATTGTCTTTCTAAAATGAGTGTAATCCGATAATTCTAATCTTGGTTTATCATTCACTTTTAATCTTACAAGTGCTGACGTAACTTTTGGAGCTGGATAAAAAGATCGCTGTCCAACAATTCTAAGCAATGAACAATCCGCCCAGAATTGAGAAAGTATTGTTAATAGTCCATATTGCTTACTAGCAGATTTTTCTGTTGCGACAATTCTTCTTGCAACTTCTTCTTGTACCATAAGAATAATGTCTTTAACACAAGCTCTGTTTTTGTTGTTTAAATCGTCTATTTCGCCTAACAAATGAGCAATAATTGGGCTTGTAATATAATATGGAATATTCGCAACAACCTTAATTTTCTTCCCTTCAACAAGTTCTGCAATATCCGTTTTTAAAATATCTTGATGAACTATTTTCAAATTTGGCGCATCAAGTTCTCGCAAAACTTTTACAGCATCTTCGTCAAGTTCAACCGCAATGACCATGCCGGCATGTTTAATCAAAAGTTCTGTTAAAAAACCAACTCCGGGACCAATTTCTAAAACAATATCGTCTTTTGAAAGGTCTGCAAAATCAATGATATCGTGAAGAACTTCTTCATTAATTAAAAAATTTTGTCCTAGTCTTTTTTTAGTTCTAAAATATTTTGCTCGTGTTAAATAGTCCATATTACTAATATTTATAACACAAACAGGCTAATGTGTTTCATTTTTGATTTGATAAGTTAAATAATGTTATAATAAAAATAATAAAGGAATGTGTAATGTCTAAACTATTGAAAGAAAAATTAGATTTAAAAGAAGTTAAACAAATATTTATTGATGGAATTAAAGCTACAACAGAAGAACTTAAAATAGGTTTTGAATACGAACGCTTGCCAATCCTAAAGGAGAATAACCATTCTGCGCCTTACGAAGGTATTGATGGAGTTTGTGAAGTTCTTAGACTTTACGCAAGAAACGAAAATTGGGATTATTTGCTAGATAAAAATAATATTATCGGCTTGAAAAAATTGCATAACACCCTAACTCTTGAACCAGGTTCTCAAATGGAATTGAGTATAAAACCTTACAGAAGTATCAAAAAAATAGAGCAAAAAATTAAAGAGATTGATTCGGCTTTATTACCTATTTTAAATGAATTTGATATAAAACTTTTGAATTATGGAGTATCAATTTTATCTACTTACAAAAATATAAAACTTTTACCAAAACGCAGATATCATATTATGGCAAACTACTTGTGGGGAATTTTATCTGACGTAATGATGCGAGAAACTGCAGGAATCCAAGCTGGCTTTGATTACATTAGCGAAGAAGATGCAATGCGTAAATTTAGATTAGCAAATATGCTATCTCCATTTGCTACTGCAATGTTTGCAAATTCTCCGATTAGGGGTGGTGTTGATACAGGTTATAAAACCTTCCGAGCTTTAGCTTGGCTTAATACGGATTCTGAAAGATGTGGATTAAACCTAAACTTAGAAAGTTTTGATGATTATATAAATAAAATTTTAAAAACTCCAATGATAATGTTTCAACGAGAAGATGATGTTCACGCAATAAACGGCACAATGTCGCTAGAACAATTTATGACACATGAATATATGGGTGAAATCGCAAATCTTGACGATTTCAAACTTTCTGCCAACCTATATTTTCCTGATGTTCGATTGAGAAAATTTATTGAAATAAGAAACCAAGATTGTGCAGGTAAAGGACTTCAATATACCTTACTAGCCTTTTATAAAGGTATTTTATATTCAGAAAAATCAATGCAAGAAGTTGAAGAATTGTTTAAAAACTATAAACCTCAACATTTTTCAGAATTAAGATATAATGTTCCAAAACTTGCAACTCAAGCCCCTTTTGCCAACACAAAAGCAAAAGACATTATAAAAGAATTATTGACAATTTCTGAAAACGGCTTGAAAGATTTAAATGAAAACGAAGAAGGATACTTAGAACCTATTCAAGATTTGGCTTATCAAGGGTTATGCCCTGCCGATATCATCTTAAAAAATTGGTATGGTTCTTGGAATAAAGATATTAATAAATTAATAGAATATGTGTCCGAATAAAATAATCTTATTAAGATAAGGCAATATGTTACATTCTTAACTGAATGTAACATATTGCCTTTATAGCTGTATTCGTTGTATAATTGACATAATGGAACAACTTAGGGAACAGCTAAAAGAGACTGCAACATTTCAGTTTTTAAAATTGATTGCAGATGAATTTGAAGTTTTTTTTACAACACTTGGAGAGATTATGATTCAAGGGCTGTCTACTCTAAGATACATTTTCACAGGGCAAATCAATTGGAAGGCAGTCATAGAGCAGTCCTCTCGTTTTGGTGTAAGCTCATTGCCTATCACTATTTCAATTGTAAGTATGACTTCAATCATCGTTGCAATGCAAGTCGCTGGTGAAATGGTTAAGCAAGGCGGTGGAAATTACGTAGGTATGATGGTTGCGCTTTTGACTGTTCGTGAAACTGGTATTATTATGTCGGGCTTTGCTATTATTTCTATGATTGGTTCATCTTTAGCCTCAGAGCTTGCAACTATGCGTGTTACAGAACAAATTGATGCAATGAAGGTTTTAAGTGTTGACCCTATAAAATATTTATTTGTTCCTAGAGTAATTGCTGGAACTTTAATGATGCCACCCGTTTTAATCGTAGCATCCACCTTTGGTATTTTAGGTGGTGGCTTAGCTTCAACTATGGCATCTGAATTAAGCTACAAGGCTTATTTTTCATCAGTTTGGGCAGGATTATATATTTATGATATCAAGGTTGCAATTGCAAAAGCCTTTGTTTATGGATTTACAATTGCATTAATAAGCTGCACTTGCGGTTATATCGCAAAAGGTGGTGCAAAAGGCGTCGGCTTAGCAACAACAAAAGCTGTTGTTTGGTCGTTTGTCGCAATAGTTATTTGGGATTTAGTTTTCTCAATAGCATTTTTCTTCTAAGGATAAAGTTATGATAAAAGTAGAACATTTAGTAAAATCATTTTATGATAAAACAGTTTTAAAAGATATTTCGTTTGAAGTAAAAGACGGCGAAACATTAGCAATTGTTGGTTTTTCAGGTTCGGGAAAAAGTACAATTTTAAAAATCATTTGTGGACTTTTAGAGGCTGATTCTGGAACAATTCAAACTTCTGATGGTGATATTGCAATGGTATTCCAATATTCTGCTCTTTTCGACTCTTTAAATATCTTTGACAACATTAGTTTTGCACTTCAAGAAAGAAAAGATTTACGCAAAAAATATTCTCAAGAGGATTTGAAACAAATCGTTGAAGAAAAACTTAAACTTGTAGGTTTGCAAGGAATTGAAAACAAATTTCCATCAGAACTTTCCGGTGGTATGCAAAAGCGTGTAAGTTTTGCCCGTGCAATAGTGACAAACCCTAAGACAATACTTTACGACGAACCAACCGCTGGCTTAGACCCAATTTCTTCAACCTTGATTGAAGACTACATTGTGAGATTAAAAGAAACAACTCACGCATCTTCTATCGTTGTAACCCACCAAATGTCAACCATTATGAGAACTGCTGATCAAGTACTTATGCTATATGACGGTAAAGCAGTTTTTCAAGGCACACCTCAAGAAATGCGCAATGCAGGAAACGATTACACTAAACAGTTTGTAACATCATCGTTAACAGGTCCAATGAAAATGTTAACAGAGTAGTTTTTTTGATATAATTAAATTAATTTAAAATAGGTAAGTAAACATGGATAAAATTAAATCATCATCATTCAAAGTAGGCGTTTTAACACTTGTAGCTCTTGTAATTTTAATTCTTACAATTCTATGGGTGAAAGGTAGAGCCTTCTCATCTGCTGAAAGAATTGAAGTACATTTCAAAGACGTAAACGGCATGAGAGCTGGCTCAGGCGTACAAATGATGGGGCTTAGAGTCGGTCAAGTAGAAGAAATTACACCTGTCGTTAACGGTGAAAAAAGCTACGTAAAATTGAAGTTTGTTATAACAGAACCTAATATTACAATTCCAAAAGCCTCTATGATTTCCATTCAACAATCTGGCTTAATTGGTGAACAATTCCTTGAAATTACACCACCAAAAACAAGAACTTTATACTTGCCTGTTGTTGGTAAAAACTTAATTTTTAAAGATGATCCTGTTGAAATAAAACTTGATGACAAATATTATGATGTAGGCTACATCAAGGATACAAGAGTTGTTTTAACTAAAACAATTCCTCTTTTAATGCAAGATAAGGTAAAAACCACTTATGCATATAAAATTGACTATATCGTAAACTTACCAGGATTAATTTTACCTGAATTTATGAAGGGTGAACAAATTAAAACTAAAGGTGTAAACAAAATGAGAATTTCTGCGCTTGACAATGAAGCGTTGCCATACCCTCAAACAGATTCACCTTATACAGTAATTGAGCCAATGAGAATTTCTGACTTTATGGATTTGCAATATAAAGCTGCTGCATCATTGACTGAAACTAACCAAAAAGTTAACGATTTATTATCAGATAAAGTTATCCGAGATTTAAAACAATCTGTTGTAAACATCAACGCCTTAACAGCTCAAGCTACAACAACTATGGAAAAAGCTGAAAAATTGATTGATTCTTCTAATGAAGACTTGAACCAAATGATGAAAATGCTTGATAGCTTTACTAAAAACTTTGATAAACTTACAAAACTTGCTGATAATATTGCTGGCGACCCTCAATTTAAGCCTACAATGTTTGAAGCAACAAAAGCAATGACAAACTTTGCCAACAATCTAAACAAAGTTATGGATAACACAGATGCTAAACAACTTGGCGCTGACTTGAACGCAATTGTTAGCAACGTAAACGAAATTAGTGCATCTGTTAATATGATGACTAAAGACCAAAAGCTAAAAACTCAAGTGTTTGAAACTGTTTCTAACGTAAATAAAGCTATGATTGACTTGTCAAAAGCGTTAGAAGTTGTAAATTCTATGAGTCCAAATGAAAAATGTCAAATGACACAAACTCTTAACGACGTAGCTAAAACAGCAAGCAATTTAAGAAAATTCACAGATAAATTGAATAAGAGATTTTTATTATTCAGATTAATGTTCTAGATTATGAATTTAAAAAACGAAATTACCAAAATACACTACAACATAAAATCTAATGCTTGGCTTGAACCAATCTTAGATTTTATGGCAATGTTTTATAGCAAAATTACAGAAATAAGAAATGACCTATATGATAGAGGAATTTTAGAATCTGAAAAGGTTAATGCTTATGTAATTTCAGTGGGAAATCTTACAACAGGCGGAGTTGGAAAAACTCCTGTTGTTGCAGAGCTTGCAAAACATTACATTTCTCAAGGGAAAAAAGTTGCAATTATCTCTAGAGGTTATGGCGGAAAACTATCAAATAAAGATGTTCACGTCGTTTCAGCTAACAACGAAATCTTCTTTACGGCAGAAGAAATTGGTGATGAGCCTTATTGGTTTGCTCAAAACATCAACAACGCTTACGTTTTAACTTGCTCTAACAGAGTTAAAGCCGCAAATGAAGCAATTAAACACTTTGGAGTTGAAATTATAATTCTTGATGATGCTTTTCAGCATAGAAAAATTCAAAGAGATTTAAATCTTGTTTTGGTTGATAGCGAAAAAATGTTTGGTAACGGGAAACACCTTCCAGCAGGGCCGTTGAGGGAAGATTTAAACGGGTTAAAAAGAGCTGATAAATTGCTTATTATGAATAAAACTTCAAAACCTGTTGTAACTGATATTTTTGAAAACATTTTTGACAAGCGTAAAACTTTTGTGTGTAATGTTGTTCCTAGTTTTACCTACAATATAAAAACAACTGACGTTTTACCATTAAAATCTGACGTTTTTGCAATGTGCGCAATCGGACAGCCTGAACAATTTTACGACTTTGTACGACAAAAGTTTAATTTACTTGACACTATAACTTTTGACGATCACCACCAATATAAATACAGCGAAGTTGCAAAATTACACGGAAACATTGTCACAACAGAAAAAGATGCGGTAAAACTTGCAGAATTTGATTTAGACAATATTTATGCGTTAAAATTAAAATTAGAACTAGACGTAGAAAGCATATTGAAATGAGCGATATCGACGAAATTGTAAGACTTTTGCAAGAAGCAAAACAACAAAAGAGCGATTTTGTATGTTTAATGGATAGTTTTAACGACCCCTATTTAGTGCTAATTGCGTGTATTTTAAGCCTTCGAACAAACGATAAAACAACTTATCCTGCAACTTTAAGAATGTTGGAACTAGCAAAAACACCTCAAGAAATGATGAAGGTTTCCGAAGAAGATTTATCTAAAGCCATTTATCCTGTAGGATTTTACGCAAATAAAGCTCGACAAATTATTCAGCTTTCAAAAGAAATAGTTGAAAAATACAACGGCAAAGTTCCTTGCAACATTGATGAACTTTGCAAATTCAATGGAGTTGGCAGAAAAACCGCAAACTTAGTTGTAGCAAGAGGTTTCAACAAACCAGCCATTTGCGTCGATGTGCATGTTCACAGAATTTTCAACCGACTTGGTTACGTCAAAACAAAAAATCCAGAAGAAACAGAATTTGCACTTCGCAAAAAATTACCTCAAAAATATTGGATAGACATTAATACTCTCATCGTTACACATGGGCAAAATGTCTGCAAACCGCAAAAACCAAACTGCACAGGCTGTCCAATTGAAAAATATTGCGCAAAACTAATTTAATCTACCACCATAATTGTTATAGTATGATGCACAAGAAATGCCTTTACCTTTTTTAGAACAATCTGATTTCATAAGCATTTCATCATATTCCTCTCCAAAAGGTTCAATTCTATCAACAAAAATGTTTACGCCAAAAATATCATGTCCCCATTTATTCGGTTTTTTAAGACCATTTAAATCAATTGTTATCATTGCGATAGGCAAAGAATTTTGCGCTTGTGATGGAACAAGCAACCATTTTACACCTATAACCATACCTGAATTTGTAGTGTGCAAGTTTTTAACATAATACTCGCTCTTTTCATTTACAAAAGAGCCGTCCATAAAGTATGTTTTGTAAGTTTTTGGGTCTACAACTGATTGCATTCTAAAATATGGATTTAATAAATCACACAATACAACTTCTCTTTCGTCATTAGTTCGAGTTTTTTCAATTGCAACCTTGTCAGTCTCCGTTGATTGAGCTTTAATCGCAGAAAACACGTATTCAATATTTTTGTAAGTGTGTTTCCATTGAGAAATTGTGTGTAATTTTTTATTATCATCAATAATATTGGGAATCAAAATTATAGCAGTTAAAACAACAATAGAAATAACTACAATAATTTCGACCAATGTGAATGCTTGTTTTTTCATTAATTAACTCCTAAGCCATATCTAGGCGTTTTTTCTCTTGAATAAGTTTGTCATAAATCCATTCAGGAATAAAGTGTTTGCCCAAAAGAATTTGACCGTTCAAAATGTTTGGTGCGTGAAAATCTGAACCTCCAGTAACAATCAAACCTAATTTTTCTGCCATTGATGAAAAATATTCAACAACTGCAGGCGAATGTTTTCTATGATATGCTTCAATACCACGCAAACCGTAGTTCATTAAGTCTTTAATTAAATCCTCTGCAATGTCAATATCATGGGGGTGAGCAATTACAGGAACACCACCTGCATCATAGATAATTTCAACCGCATCTTGAGGTGAAACCGTTTTTCTTTGCACATAAACAGGTGAATTATCGTTAATATACTTGCTATATGCTTCAATCACGCTATTTGTACCGCCAGCATTTGTAATGGCTTTTGCAATATGTGGACGTCCAATACTTCCACCTTCTGCAACTTGAGCCTTAATTGAATCAAAAGAAATTTTTATATTTTCTTTTTTATCTAACAGGTCAATAATTTCAAGTGTTTGATTAATTCTAGCTTGTTGTTGCGCCTTCATAAGCTTTTGAAAATCTTCATTATTAGGATTCATAAAGTAACCTAAAATGTGGACTTCATAATTTTTGTAAAGTGTGTTTACCTCAACCCCTTGAATAATCTCAAGTTCGTCTTGTTTACCTATTTCATTTAAATATTTTTGCGCAATATCATAGGATAAAATATTATCGTGATCAGTTAATGCAATTGCTTGCAAACCTGCCTCTAAAGCTGTATCTACGATTTTTTCTGGTGTAAACACACCATCTGAATAATTAGTGTGGATGTGAAAATCTGAACGCTTCATTATTTCCACCTCCAATCAGGACTTTTGATTATTTTGATTATCAAAGTCTACCTCCAATCCATTATTTTCATATACTATTTTGTCATTAATTCTTTTTATTTCGGTTGCCTTACCTGTTAAAGCATCTAAGGTAATTTCAACCGCATTAATTATAGCTACCTTGTCTTGAGCTACTTCAAAGCGTTCTGGCATGCATGTTGTCATTCTAGCAAGTGAAGTTGTATATTCCATACCTATAACACTATCTTCTGCACCGCAAAAACCTGCATCCGTAATATACGCCATACTATTATTAATAATTTTTTCATCTGCTGTTTGAACATGAGTATGAGTTCCAACAAATGCACTCACACCAAAGTTAGCACAAAATCTGCCAAAACAAATCTTTTCGGCTGTTGCTTCGGCATGAAAATCCACAAAAATATTTGGTGTAATCTCTTTAATTTCTTTAATCTTTTCTTCTATAATCTTCCATTGAGAATCCATAGGTTGCATAAATACACGTCCTAAGAAATTCATTACACAAATTTTATGTTTTTTAACATCAAAAATTCGAAAACCCTCTCCCTTTGTTCCTTCGGGGTAATTCAAAGGGCGAACTAATTTATCCGCATTATCAATGTAGTTAAATATTTCTTTTTTATCCCAAATGTGATTGCCAGACGTAAAGCAATCCACTCCAGCATTAACAAGCTGGTTATAATTTTTTTGAGTCAAACCAAAACCGTGAGATGCATTTTCTGCATTCACGATTACAAAATCATATTTATCTTTATTATTGGCAAGATAGTCGGTAACGGCATTTCTGCCTATTTTACCGACAATATCGCCAAAAAATAATATTTTAATCAGTTCTTGCATAACTGCATTTCACCTTTTAATTTATTTTGCAATTTCTGTTGTTCTAAATTCTCTAACAACTGTTACTCTAATTTGTCCTGGATAATCCAATTCGTCTTCAATACGTTTTGCAATATCTCTTGCAAGTTTTTGAGATGCTAAATCATCGAATTGTTCAGCTTCAACAATTACACGAACTTCACGACCTGCTTGTACGGCAAATGATTGTTTTATGCCTTTAAAACTATTTACAATTTCCTCAATTTTTTGTAGACGTTTGATATAAATTTCTAAAGTATCACGTCTTGCACCTGGTCGACCTGCAGAAATAGCATCTGCTAATTTAACAAGTACAGCTTCAATTGTGTTTGCTGTAACATCATCGTGGTGAGCTTCAATAGCGTGAATAATTTCCATTTTTTCACCATATCTATTTGCAATTTCAACACCTAATTGAATATGAGTACCCTCTTGAGTTTGGTCAACTGCTTTACCAATATCGTGTAATAAGCCTGCACGTTTAGCAACATAAACATTAGCGCCTAATTCCGCAGCTAACATGCCAGCAATATGACCTACTTCAAGTGAATGTTTTAATACGTTTTGACCGTAACTTGTTCTGTAATATAAACGTCCTAAAGTTTTAAGAAGCTCTTTGTTCAAGCCCATAATTCCCATATCTAATGCGGCATTTTCACCTTCTGTAAGAATTTTCTTTTCAACTTCATCTTTTGCTTTTGCAACCATTTCTTCAATTCTAACAGGGTGAATACGTCCATCTGAAATAAGTTTTTCTAAAGCTAATTTTGCAACTTCACGTCTAACAGGGTCAAAACTTGATAATACAACAGCTTCTGGAGTATCATCAATAATCAAATCAACACCAGTTAAAGTTTCTAATGTTCTAATGTTACGACCTTCACGACCAATAATACGACCTTTCATTTCATCGTTTGGTAATGAAACGACAGAAACTGTACTTTCAACCACTTGATCCATAACACAACGTTGCATTGTTGTTGACAATATTTCTTGAGATTGTTCCAAAGCCTTTTCTTTAATTTTAGCTTCATTTTCTCTAATTAATTGCATTTGCTCTTGAGCTAAATCATTTTTAAGTTGTTCTAATAACATATTTTTAGCATCTTCAGCTGACATACCTGAAATTCTTTCAAGTTCTGATGTTTGTTTTTGAACTAATTCTGCTAAATAGTCTTCTTTTTCTAACAACTCGTCCATTTTTCTTTGAGCTGCTACTTCTCTTTCTGTAGCATCTTGAATTTTATCTTCAAGAGCATCTTCTCTTTGAGCTAACTTAGCTTCTTGGCGAGAAAGTTCTTGTCTTCTTTCTCTTTCTTCCTCGTTTAATTGTTCACGTTCTGTTTGCAATGCATCTTTAGCTTTAATCATTGCTTCTTTAACTAATAATTGTTCTTTTTCTGCTAAATCTTCTTGTTTTTTCTTTGATTCAAATTCCAACGATTTGTATTTCGCACGCTGTGAAACAAAAACAGCAGTGAATACAACAGCCATAAGCACGACTATTACAATCGCTACTACTGAAATAAAGTCCATAATACTTTTATACCTTTACCTTTTCTATTTTTTACAAATACACGCAATCTCGGCACATATATCCTACCGAGCAATCCCCTTATTAAGTTGTATTTTATATTTAAAAGTTAATTACATTACGTATATTTTCAAAAATTTAACTACTACTGCCAAAATTTTAACATGATAATAATTATTTGTATAGTTTTATGTATAGTTTTATTTACTTAAAAAAAAATGCTAGAATAAAAGAAAATTTTAAAAGAAAGGAAAAATATATGGAAATTAAAATTGTTTCAGATGTAAAAAATCAAGAATGTGATATTTTGATGGTGAATATGTTTGAAGGTCAAAGAACTTCAAATGAAATTGCCAACGAGTACGCTATTGATGAAGATAACTTTGAAGGTAAATTTAATACAACATACCTTCTTCCAACTTACGGAAAAAATCCAGCAAGAAAAGTTTTGGTTGTAGGTTTAGGTAAAGAAAGCGATTTAGATAATAACAAAATCAGAGAAGCTATGGCTAAAGCTGTAAAAAAAGCAATTCAAATGCAGGCTAAAACTATTGCTGTAGATTTTTCTGATATAAAATTCGACTATGCGGATATGATTTCAGAAGGTGCAATGATTGGTGATTACGCATTTGATAAATACAGAGCAGAAAAGAAGCATCATATTGAAACATTATATACAAATCTTGATAAAGCAAAAATAGAAAAAGGTCAAAAAAGAGCAGAGGCAATGGAATTTACAAGAAACCTTGCAAATGAACCCGCTGAATATGCAACTCCAACAAAATTAGCAGAAGTTGCTAAAAGTTTAGGCTTAGAAACTAAGATTTATGACCGCAAAGATTGTGAAAAAATGGGAATGGGTGCATTTCTTGCCGTTGCAAGAGGTAGTCAACAAGAACCTAAATTTATCCATATAAAATACACACCTAAAAACCCTGCAAAACGTATTGCAATCATTGGTAAAGGCTTATGCTTTGATAGTGGCGGAATGGACTTAAAACCTGCATCATCAATGCTTACAATGAGAGATGATATGTCAGGTGCGGCTTGTATTTTAGGTGTAATGAGCAAAATAAAAGAATTTTCACCAAACATTGAAGTTCATGGTATCATTGCGGCTTGCGAAAATATGATTGGACCAAATGCGTACAAACCAGGTGATATTTTAAGAGCTAAAAATGGTAAAACAATTGAAATTGATAATACTGACGCAGAAGGTAGAGTAACTTTGGCTGATGCTCTTTGTTACGCTTGCGAATTAAATGTTGATGAAGTTATTGATATTGCAACTTTAACTGGTGCTTGTATGGTAGCTTTAGGCGCTCACGCATCAGGTATTATGGGTAACAACAAGGATTTAGTAAACAGGTTAATTCAAGTTGGTGCAAAATCTGGTGAAAGATATTGGGAAATGCCAATGTATCCAGAATATTTTGACAGTTTAAAGAGCGAAATTGCTGATATGAAAAACTCTGGTGCTCGTTGGGGTGGTACTTCAGCAGCTGGCTTATTCTTACAAAACTTTGTAACAGATAACGTAAAATGGGCACACCTTGACGTTGCAGGTACTGCGTTCCTAGATAAACCTCAAAAAGAATTTATTGCAGGTGCAACAGGTGTCGGTGTAAGAACTCTTTTGAATTACATAATTGAGGCGTAAAACCTTTAGGGGCTTGCTTTTAGCAAGCCCCTAATATAAATTGTTTTATGTAAAGTTTTCTTAATAAAAAAACTTACATCTTGAAACAATGATAAGATTGTATAATAATTAACATAAAAAGTTCTTTACTACACAATTTTTTTATGTTACATAATAAGAGAAAGAAAAGATAAAGAGGAATAAACGTGGACAATTTTAACAAAGCTGCAGACTTTTTCAGTGCAAGCAAACAAGAGGATACAACTCAAGATTTAGTTAATCCTGCTAAGATTAAAGTTATCGGTGTTGGCGGTGGCGGTGGAAACGCTGTTAACCGAATGATAAAAGGTGGTTTATCAGGTGTTGATTTTTACTTGATGAACACAGATACACAAATTTTAAAATGCGGACAAGCTCCAGAACAAAATAAAATTAGATTAGGCAAAGACTTAACTAATGGTTTAGGTGCTGGCGGAAACCCTGAAATTGGTGAAAAAGCAGCTGAAGAGGCACGTGATGAAATAACTAAAGCTATTGAAGGCGCAGATATGGTATTCGTTACTGCTGGTATGGGTGGCGGTACTGGTACAGGTGCAGCTCCAATTGTGGCTAGAATTGCCAAAGACTTAAAAATTCTTACAATCGCAGTTGTAACAAAACCTTTCCAATTTGAAGGCAAACGTAGAGCTAACCAAGCAGCTCAAGGTATAGAAAAATTAAGAGATGCAGTTGATGCTATTATCGTTATTCCTAATGACAACTTGTTAGGCGCTATTCAAGAAAAGAAAAACTTGAGCTTAATGGAATCATTCGCAGTAGTTGATGAAGTTCTATTGAGAGGTGTTCAAGGTATCACAGATATCATCACAATTCCAGGTTTAATCAATGTTGACTTTGCCGATGTTCGCTCAGTAATGGAAGCATCAGGTTCAGCATTGATGGGTATTGGCTATGGTCAAGGTGAAGGTAGAGCTGAAGAAGCTGCTAAGAAGGCTATCGACTCTCAACTTCTTGAAACATCTATCGAAGGTGCTAAAGGTGTTATCGTTAACATCACAGGTGGTCCAGACTTAACATTACAAGATGTAACTAGAGCTTCAACTATCATCAATGATTCAGTTCAAGATGATGCAATTGTTATTATTGGTGCTGTAATTGATCCTAATATGCAAGGTGAAGTAAAACTTACAGTAATCGCAACAGGTTTTGAAATGAAGGCTCATAGCGCAAATTCAATGCATACAGAAAAAGCTACAAAACAATTGAGTGCAGCTGATTTCTTCTCTGGCGCATTTAATACTCCAAAGAAATCAACTCCGGAACCTGCTCAATCTAACAGTTTACCAGGATTTTCAAATATTGAAATTCCAGATTTCTTAAAAAAATAATAACCTAAAAAGGTAATATAAAATAAAAAGCTTCGTTAGTAAAACGGGGCTTTTTATTTATTCTGTTTATGCTAGAATAGAAGAAAGATTAGGACTATCGCAAAGGACATAAAATGAAAAGAATTTTATTAGTATTATTAATGTTAATTATTTCGTCAACTCAAGTATTTGCAGATGATTTAGCAACAGCCAAAAGTATGTTCCGACAATATGTGAATGCAGCTAACACATATAGCCCAAGCCTTTTGAATTATTATTCACCAAGAGCAAAAATTATACGACAAGTTGTAAAACCAAATGGTCAAACAGTTAATGCTACGACTAATATGCAAACTTATGCTCAACAAATGAAGTTAAGTCAAGGTACAGCAAAATTAAGAAAATATACAAATAAGTACACAAATATTACAGCAACAAAAGTGCCTAATGGTGTAAAAGTTAGTGCATTGCGCCAGCCAATGAAGGATAATTATTGGTTGAAAACATACCAAATTTGGCAAAAACAGCCAAATGGAAGATGGGTAATTGTTGAAGAAATGATGCAAACAAAAGAACAAATTTTCTTGCGTTACGCAGATAAATAAAAAAATAAAATAGGATTTATAATGAAAAAGTTTAGATTTTTAACCTCAGGAGAAAGTCATGGTAAATGCTTAAACGCAATTATTGAGGGCGTTCCTGCAGGATTTAAGATTAGCGAAGAATTTATTAATACCGAATTAAAACGACGTCAAGTTGGCTATGGACGTGGAAAACGCATGAAAATTGAGTCTGATACTTGCGAAATTAAATCGGGTGTAAGATTAGGCAAAACAACAGGTGGACCAATTTGTCTTGAAATTATGAACAAGGATTTTGACAATTGGCGAATTCCAATGAGCGTTAAAGAAGTTGATTTAAAAAATCGTGACATTTTAAAACTTGTTGCAGAAAAATCCTTCACGAAGGTTCGTCCAGGACACGCAGATTTTGCTGGAGCTATAAAATATCAATTAGAAGATTTAAGAGACGTTCTTGAGCGTTCTAGTGCTCGTCAAACAGCTATTGAGGTTGCTGTGGGTGCTGTTGCTAAACAAATTTTAAAAGAATTTTATATTATCGGTTTTTCACATGTAACTCAAATCGGTAAAGTTAAGGCTGAAGTTTTACCACAAAGCTATACTTTGCTAAAAGAATCCGCAGAACATTCTGAATTACGTTGCGCTGATGACGTTGCAACAGATATGATGAAGGAAGCCATTGATGAAGCAAAGAATAACGGCGATACATTGGGCGGTAAATTTGAAGTTATTTTCGGAAACCTTCCAATCGGCTTAGGCTCACACGTACATTGGGATAGAAAAATTGACGGAAGAATTGCGCAAGCAATTATGAGTATTCCCGCTGTAAAATCAGTTGAAATAGGTGCTGGCGAAGAAGCTGCTGAACTTATGGGCAGTCAAATGCACGATGAAGTTTTCATTGCAGACAACAAAATTTATAGAAAAACAAATAATGCTGGCGGTATTGAAGGCGGTATGACAAACGGTGAACCAATTATTGTTAAAGCTGTTATGAAACCTATCCCAACTATGCGCACACCTTTAAAAACTGTTGATTTATACAAAAAAGAACAAACAGAAGCACACTTTGAGCGTTCTGACACTTGCGCAGTACCAGCTTGCGCAGTCGTTGCAGAAGCAAGAATTGCGTGGATTTTGGTTGACGAATTATTAGAAAAATTCGGCGGAGACTCTCTAAACGAAATTAAAAAGAACTATGAAAAATAATATTATTTTGCTTGGAATGATGGGCGCTGGCAAAACTTTAATTGGTAAAAAATTGAAAGAAATTTTGCCTGAACTTGAATTAGTTGACGTTGACGAATATATTGAAAACAAAGCCAAAATGAAAATTTCAGACATTTTTGCAAAATATTCTGAGAACTTTTTCAGAGACCTTGAAACAGAAGCAATTAAAGAACTTTGTGATAAAGAAAATCAAATAATTTCACTTGGCGGTGGTGCTTTTGAACGAAAAGAAAACCGTAAAATGCTTAATGACAACGGAAAAACAATTTATTTAAGAGCCACAGCGCAGTCATTATTTGACAGGATTAAATCAGAAACACATCGACCACTTTTACAACATGGGTTTGGTGTAGAGAAAGTTCAAGAAATTCTTTCAAAAAGAGCTCAAAATTATGAAAAAGCAAGTATAATTATTGACACAGACGGAAAAACTCCATATAATATCATTGAGGAAATTCAAAAAAGGATAGCTGAAAATGCCTAATAAAATTGATGTAGAGATTCAAGAAAAAAATAAATCGTACCCAATTTATATGGATACGAACCCTCTTGATGAACTTATGGGACGCATTTTGAGCGATTTAGATTACCCAAAATATCTTGTCGTTATGAGCGAAAAAGTTCACAAACTTTATGCCAAAACTCTAGGATTTCCAAAAGAAAATGTTTATATATTAAAAGATGGCGAAATTCAAAAAAATTTCTGCAACTATCAAAAGATATTAAAATATTGTTCAAAAATAGGTTTAAACAGAAAAAGCGCAATTATTGCCATTGGTGGTGGTGTTGTTGGCGATATTACAGGCTTTGTCGCTTCAACATATATGCGTGGAGTTAAATTTGTTCAAGTTCCAACAACATTACTTGCAGCGGTTGACTCGTCTGTCGGAGGCAAAGTTGCTATTGATACAGAATTTGGTAAAAACCTTGTTGGAGCGTTTTATCAACCAAAATCAGTTTATATTAATTTAAACTTTTTAAAAACCTTAGATGAACTTCAATTCAAAAGTGGACTTGCAGAGGTTATAAAATATGCATTTATTGAAAAAAGCTGTGAAGCTGTATTTGAATATGGTTTATTTGACTTTTTGTCAGTACATTTTGAAAAAATCTTAGATAGAGATTTAAGATTTTTAGAAAAAGTTATAAAAGTGTGTATAGAACTAAAAATATCAGTTGTTTCAAAAGACGAAAAAGAGGCTGGATTGAGAAAAATCCTAAACTTTGGTCACACATACGCTCATGCACTAGAAAAAATTACAGACTATAAAAAATTTACTCACGGAATGGCAGTTTCTTACGGAATGTACTTTATGTTTAATTATGCTCATTATTTGAAGCTAATTGACGCAAATTACAAAGAAATTGCGGTAAATTTACTTAAAAAGTACGGATTTGAAGACAAACATTTTAATTATCCAGCTAAAAAGATGATTGCAATTATGCAAACAGACAAAAAGGCAGAGGATAACACTATAAAAATCATTTTGCCAACTTTAAAAGGCTATGTGAAAGAATGCGACCTCGATACCGAAGTCGCAATCAAAAGTGGTTTATTATAAATCTTCTCGACCTATATGTTCAATTGACTATATGAAGACTGAATTGAAGATATAATTTGCTCCATATTGCTAAATTGTTTTTCTAGTCTTGCTTGGTAAGCATCAACTCTGCTTTGTGCTGATGTAATTGAGTTTTCAAGAGATTTAATCTTTGAACTCAAGGATTTTGATTTTGCATCAAAATAACCTGTTGAAACGTCTAAAGAATCTTCAACTATTTTTTCAAGTTTATTCATTACGCCACCAGAGGTGCTAGTACCTTTATTATCACCAACAAGTAATGATTTTACAGCTTCTGGATTTTTTGCAAGAGCCTCTTTGAACTTATCTTCATCAATTTGCAAAGTATTTACACCAGTTGTACTAGTTGAATTATTGGCCTTACCGGTTGTAATACCAATATCAGACAACAATTTCATTGTTCCATCATCAATTGATGCTGTAGCTGTTCTTCTCAAGTTTGTTCTTAAAGAAGTTAATGCAGAATCTCCATACAAAGCATCTCCATAAGATGTGTTGTCATCAATGTTTGAAATTGCTTCGTTATACGCAGTAACAAACGATTTTGCGGCATCTAATAATGCATCTGAATCTTGTTCTACTTTTACTGTCGATGGGTTAATTGTACCTGATTCATCAGCTTTTGAAACACTATTCAATGTTAAAGTTAAGCCTTCAATACCTGAAATTTCACTTGTTACAGTGTTCGAAGAAGAAATCAATGTTGTACCGTTAATTGTCAATTCTGCATAATCGCCTAATTTTTGATCCTTCAATTTTGTAGTCGAATTACCCCAACGATCAGTTGTTGTAGTTGTATAGCCAAACAAATCAGTAAAGTTACTTGTACCTTTTTCAATATTAATATTGAAAGCGCCTTCTGTTTTAGAAGTTAAAACAAGTTCGCTTTGAGATGCGTCCCAATAAGCTGAAACTCCAGCATCTTCGCTAGAATTAATCTTTGAAATCAAGCCTTTAATTGTTGTGTTTTCATCAATTGTAAATTCAGCATTACCGATTTTGAAAGTACCATCTTTTAGACCGCTAAATGCTTCCATAATCTTAGAAGAAGTGTTTACGCTTGAAATTTTTGATGAGCTTTCGTAAGAACCTGTATCAGCATTTTTAACCAAGCCCATAACTTTTACGAAGTTTGATTCGTCTGAAGATGCGCCTAATACAACTTCTTTGCCGTTATTGCCTGAAATAACAATTTTACCGTCTTGAACAGTTGCATTTACGTTATTAGTTGTAGTTGGAGGATTCCAAGTTCCACCAGACCAAGAACCACTCGTTCTTGTAGTTCCACCTGCGTCAACTATTTTATTTAAGATATCATCTACTGTATCTTCTTCTTCAATGTTAATTTCTTTCTTTTCACCGTCAACGTAAAGGCTTAAAGAACCTGTTTTTGCTTTACCGCTAGCAAGGTCTGCAAACTTTGTATCACCATTAATCAATGCTGAAGAACCTAAGTTTGAAGTTGCCTTTGTTGCAGTCGCCAACTTATTTACAATAACATCAAAATTTTGTTTTGCGGCATCAGCTGTAACATTTGCAGTAACAACACTATCTTTTGAAGTTGTTACTTTATTTTTTGAAAACAAATCAAAAGAACTGCCAAATTTTGCATCAGTAAACTTTTCAATAGACGAACGAAGTGTTGTCACTTTAGATTTGATTGTACTCAAAACATTGCTAGAAGTTTCAACAGTTGACTTTGATTTTTGTAACTTTGTTACTGATTGCTGTTTTATAGATACAAGGGCCTTTATCCAAGAACTGGTATCCATACCTGAGGCTAAGCCTGAAAACGTTATTTCGCCCATATTAAAAACCTCCGTTTTTTTAATATTTCGTATTTAGTTATAGCATATACTTATATATGCCCATTGTATCATATTTTGAAACCTTAAACAACCACAAAATGTTAAAATGTGGAAAATTTTGTTACAAAAACAAAAAAATACACCATTTATATTATTAAAAAGACCTCTTTCGAGGTCTTTCTTTTCCTTATAAATCTTAAATTGTAGTTGCTAAAGATGGAGCGATTTGGATAAATTTTCTAACTAATTCAGCGTCCCATTGAACTCCTGCACCGTCTTGTAAGATTTCACATGCTTTTTCAACGCCTAAGCCTTTTCTGTAAGGTCTGTCACTGATTAAAGCGTGATATACGTCAGCAACTGCAACGATTCTTGCTTCTAATGGAATTTCATCACCTTTTAATTGACAAGGATAGCCAGAACCGTCGATGTGTTCGTGGTGATATTTAACCATTGGAATTAAGTCTTTTAATGCTTCATTTTGCATTAATACTTTTTCTGCACCGATTGAAGGGTGTTGTTTCATAATTTCCCATTCTTCGTCAGATAAGTGAGTTGGTTTCTTTAATACATTTTCAGGAATACCAATTTTACCAACATCGTGTAATAATGCACCTAATTTAATTCTTTGAACTTCTGCTTCTGGTAAGTTTAGTGCTCTTGCTAACGCTTCTGAGTATTTAGAAACAGATGTTGAGTGACCCTTTGTATATGGATCTTTTGCATCAATTGCACCAGCCAAAGAAGTTGCTAATTCTTCTAAATGGTGTTGTGAAGATATTTCTTCACTTGCAAATTTATTAACTAATTCTTCTTCAAAGTTTACACCTAATTGAGAGTGACGTTTTGTTAAAACTTCTGCGAAAGAATGTAAAGCCATATCGTCCCAGAAATTGAAATCTGAAGAACTTATGATAGCACTCATACCGTCTTTGTAGCCTTTAGATTGAGAAATATACATTGCTTGTTCAGCAGAGATTAATAATTTTTCTTGTTCTTTAGCACATTGAGGGTAATTTGCAATACCTACAGAAACCTTAACAGGTCCTACATCATCAATAAAACAGCATGATAAGCTGTATGTTAAGTATTCAGCTAAGTATTTAGCTTCATTTGTATCTGTATCTGGAAGAACAATAGCAATTTCGTCACCACCGTATCTACCAGCTGAGTCATTAGAACGAATATTTTGTTTAACTTTTTCTGCAACTAATTTAATAACTTCATCACCTTTAGCATGACCTAGTTCTCTGTTAATTTTAGAGATGTTATTAACGTCCATCATAATTACAGAAACTGTAGAATTTGTTTTTTCTGCTTTTGCTAATTCATTAGATAAGATTTCTTGGAAACCTCTGTGGTTTGAAAGAGAAGTTAATGCATCGGTGTTTGCATGAGCATTAGCTTGTTCAACTAAGTCTGCATTATGCATAAATAATGCATAGTGATTAGCTACTAACGAATATAAATCAGCATTTTCGTTAACATTATTATCACCAACAATCATTACGCCTAAACATTCATTAACTGAAATTAGAGGAATAATTGCAACTGCTGGAGATTGTAAATATGATAATTTTAAGAATTTTGAATCATTTTTTACGATTGTTTCTTGAGAATTAAAACATTCAACAATCGGATTTGTATCATCTGATAAGAACACTCTTGAAGAGAAAGTTCCGCCAACTTTGTCTGTCAATTTGATATTGATACATTTTGATTGCTTTTGAAACATACCAATAGCAGTAAATTGAGCGCCTAATTTGTTGATTAATAAGGCATGTAATGCATTATAGAAATCAGGAGTATTTGTTTTGCCTCTCAAAGCTGTGTTCATGTCCTTGATTACTTCACGGTAATCAGTTGTAGAGAAAACTCTTTCGTTGTTTGCAGAAACATAACCACCAAACAATCTGTTAGAAGAAGTTCTAGCAATTGGCGTAGTCATTTTAGGCATAAAACCTGTACCACTAATAGGATTAGAAGCCATTGACTTATTATATAAGATTTCCTTTTCTTGTTTAATTAATGTTTCTTTGTCAATCAACGTTATTGTCCTAAGTTTTTTCTATATATTATTAAAAACACATGCTTCAAAAAAATTGCCATTAGTAGAAAACTTTTTTAACAAATTTGTAACTCAATTATATATCTTTTTTGAATTTTATGCAAGTCCGTAAAAATACGTACGTAAAAATACGGACATGATAGACTTTAAGTGCTGTCTTTGCTACGCTTTAAGGTAATTAAAGTTTTTAACATATTGTTATTCCTGTCAGTACCGTATTTTTTATTGGTAAAAGCGCAAATATCAACTACTTTAGGTGGCTTTGTCCGTAAAAAAGCGTACGTAAAAATACGTACGCTTTAAATCAGTTGTCTTTTAGGAATAAAATTTTGTAAAATAGAGATGGCGATAGCTGTTTAGAAAAATTAAAAAACTTGTCATGCTGAACTTGTTTCAGCATCTTATAAATCTTCCGAACAAACATTAAAGTTAGTAAGATCCCGAATAACTACGACTTATTCCTTCTCTAATAATTTTAAGTTTCGGGATGACATATTTTTATGCAGAACTACACATTCAAAACTGAGATAGATTTAATTTTTTTATCAGTATGAGATTGAATATATTCGTTTAACAAATTAAAGCAAACATCACAAACTTTGTCTGTTGCCTTTTTATCATATTCACTTTCAAAATTAAAATCAAACTGCATCATTGCTTGCATAAAATCTCTCATCTTGTGATGTAATTTTAGTTTTACGCCCAAATCTTTATTACATTCTTCGCAAACGACACCGCCCATTTGAATAGAGAAGTACATATCTTCGTTTAGGATTTCTTCTCGGCAACATAGACAGCTATCAAATTCAAGTCCGAAGCCAACAATAAGCATCATTTTTAACTGAAATTTTATTACCGCAATCATAACATCTTTTTTTGATTTAGCGCTTGCAATTCTGTCCAATACTTTATAGAACAAGTCATATACTTCCTTGCTAGAAGGGTCATCTTCTACACCAAAAATAGAAATAATTTCTGAAACATAAGACGAATACATCAATTTATCGAAATCTTGACGAGAGTCTTTAAATGTATTCAACGCTTCTGCTTGACAAATAGTATCCAAGTTTTTCCCCTTATATAACATCACCTTGTTTGCAACAAGTGAATCCATTCTCGCACCTAACCTGCTTTTTGGCTTTTTAACTCCTTTTGCAACTCCTCTAATAAGCCCCAAATCTTTTGAGTACATAACTACAATTTTGTCAGAGTCTTTTAAATTATAGGATTTTAAGTTTATTGCATCTGTTACAACATTGTTCATTATTGGTTTGTACCTCTATAAACACCCCTAAAGAATTGTTCTAATTCCATTTTATCATCAGAAGCCTCAAGTGCTATTTCTTTTGTAATTGCACCACAATCTACCAATTGGAATAAGGACTCATTCATTGTAATCATATCATTGAAAGAACCTTTTTTAACCAAATCATAAATATTTTCCAATTCGTCTTTGATAATAAAATCTTTAATTGTTGGAGTTACAACCAGAATTTCGCAAGCGGGATAACGACCGTTTCCAACAGCTTTTTTTACTAACTTTTGAGCGATTGTACCACGCAAAGTCTGAGCCAACTGACGTCTTACGCTATCACGATCCTCTGGTTCGTACATATTTACAATACGGTAAATCGTTTGAATAGCATCGTTTGTGTGCATAGTAGCAAACACCAAGTGACCTGTTTCAGCAGCTTTCAAAGCGCTATCTAAAGTTTCTCTATCACGAATTTCACCAACCAAAATTACATCTGGGTCTTGTCTTAGGGCATATTTAATACCTGATGCAAAACTGTCAGTATCAATACCCACTTGACGCTGAGATACTTTACATTTTCTATCTGAGAAAACAAATTCCACAGGGTCCTCAATTGTGACAATATGTTTTTGATATTGTTGGTTAATATAATCAATAAAAGATGCCAAAGAAGTAGATTTACCACTACCTGTTGGACCTGTAACCAACACCAATCCGTTGTTATAATCTGCAAATTGTTGCATTGAGGTTGGTAAATGAAGTTTTTCAAAATTTTTGATTGTATAAGGGATTACACGAAAAACTAGCGAAAATTCAGCCATTGCACGAGACAAATTAACCCTAAAGCGGGAAATTCCTTTCAACTCATAAGAAAAGTCTAAGTCTGTAGCAGTTGCCAATCTATCCTTAATAAATTCAGGCACAATTTTTTGCACCATAGCTTTCATATCTTCTCTTGTTATAGGTGGCAAATCTATTTTCAAAATCACACCGTCACGGCGTAACATTGGTTTTTCACCCACCTTCAAGTGAATATCAGATGAGTCTGTTTTAACAGCCTTTTCCAAAAATAAATCTAAATTAAATAAGTTTTCTGCCATAAAAATCCCCTATTAATTCATTATAATATCATTGTTTCTAGTCATGTACAAAAATATTACAAAAAGTTTAACTTTTTCTTGACATGATTACGTTTTACGGTCACAATCATATAGGGAACGAGGTTAGAATTATGAAAGAAACATTATTGCACGACAAACAAGTCGCTTTAGGCGCTAAAATGGTAGACTTTGCAGGTTGGCATATGCCTGTTCAGTTTACATCAATTATTGAAGAACATAAAAATGTTCGTCAAAATGTTGGATTGTTTGACGTTTCACACATGGGCGAAGTTTTTGTTTCAGGTAAAGATGCTCTTGCTTTTTTAAACAAACTTGTTCCACAAGAAATTGGAAAGTTATATGATTCAAAAGCTGTTTACTGCCAATTACCAAACAAAAATGGCGGTCTTATTGACGATTTAATTATTTACAAATTAGAAGATAACAAATATCTTCTAATCGTAAACGCCTCTCGTATTGATGAAGATGTTAATTGGTTTGTGCGCAACAGCCTTGAATTTAAAGATTTATACATAGACAACCAATCTCATAACTACTCTTTGCTTGCAATTCAAGGACCTAAAGCAATTAATGTTATGGAAAAACTGGGTTATACTGGACATCAAGATTTCTTCACTATCAAGAAAATGACTCTTGCTGGAGTGGAAGTTTACGTTTCAAGAACAGGCTACACTGGCGAAGATGGTTATGAAGTTATGATGAAAAACGCAGCTGCACAAATGTTATGGGATAAAATATTAGAAGTAGGAAAAGAATTCTCAATTCTTCCAATCGGTTTAGGCGCAAGAGACACATTACGTCTTGAATCTGCTCTGCACCTTTATGGAAATGATTTAACAGAGGACACAACACCTATCGAAGCTGGGCTTTCTTGGTCTATACCAAAAGATAAGCCAGAAGATTACAACGGCAAGGAAGTTATTATGGCTCAAATTGCAAACGGTGTTGATAAAAAATTAATTGGTATAAAAATGACTACACGTGCAGTTCCTAGACACGAATGCGAGGTTTATTTTAACAACGAAAAAGTTGGACACGTTACAAGTGGTGGTTTTGCACCGTCTTTAAACGAAACTATTGCCTTGTGTTATGTAAAAAACATTAAAGAAATTTGCACAGGCGCACCTGTTCAAGTTATGATTAGAGAAAAACTACACGATGCTGTTGTCGTTAAAAGACCATTTGTAAAAAAACATAATAGTGAAAAAAAATAAATAAAGGAGGACAAATGAGTAATACTGAGAATATGCTATGTTCTAAAACTCATGAATACATCGTATCTGAAGACGGAAAAAACTACAAAATAGGTTTAACAGACTATGCAATTGAACAATTAGGCGATATCGTATTTTTAGAATTACCTGAAGTTGGCGCATCATTCAATAAAGGCGATGTTTTTGCAACAATTGAATCAGTAAAAGCCGCATCAGAAATTTATATGCCTATTTCTGGCACAATCACAGAAATTAATGAAAACGCTGTTGACGCTCCAGAAACTTTAAACGAGAACAACTACGAACAAGGTTGGCTTGTTAAAGTTGAATTTACAGGCAACGAAATCGAATTATCAGACCTATTAGAATATAATGATTATATAGAAGAAGTACAATAATGAACAATTTTACAGCACTAAACGAAGAAACTAGAAAAGAAATGCTTGAAAGCATTTCAAAAAGCAACATAGATGAGCTTTTTGAGGAAATTCCACAAAATGCTCGAATGCAATCACTTGACCTGCCTAACGCTTTAAACGAAATGCAGGCTCAAAGAGTCGTTAAAGACTTAGCAAAAGCGAATAACTCGGATTACATCTACTTTGTTGGTGCTGGTACTTACAACAAATTTATTCCTGCGGCAGTATCTCAAGTTGCACAAAGATTTGAATTTTTAACAGCTTACACACCTTACCAACCTGAAATTGCGCAAGGTACATTGCAAATTATGTATGAATTTCAATCTTTAATTTGCAGACTTACAGGTATGCCCGTTTCAAATGCTTCAATGTATGACGGCGCTTCTGCGGCAGCAGAAGCAGTTATAATGGCAAAAAGAGTTACGAAAAAGAACAAAGTTCTAATCTCTGATACCATTAATCCTGAATACATAAAGGTAATTCAAACTTACGCTTGGGCAAACGAAATTGAGCTTGAAATGTTTGATACAATGCCAGAAAATGTTTCGGACTACGCTGGCGTTGTTGTTCAAAATCCTAATTTCTTTGGTGAAATCAAAGAAATTAAGAAATCAGAAGGTGCGTTGTTAATCGTAATTACAGATGTTTCATCATTGGCGATTTTAACCCCACCAGCTGAATACGGAGCAGACATTGTCGTAGGAGATATTCAAACTCTTGGTATTCCAATGTCCTTTGGCGGTCCTCACGCAGGTTTTATGTCTTGTACTGAAAAACTTATGCGCCAACTTCCTGGACGACTTGCAGGTAAAACCGTTGATGCTGATGGAAAAATAGCTTACACATTAACAATTCAAACTCGTGAACAACACATTAAACGTGAAAAAGCAACTAGCAATATTTGCTCTAACCAAGCCTTAATTGCACTTTGTGCAACTTTATATCTTAGTCTTTTAGGCGAAAAAGGCTTTAAACAAGCAAGTTACCTATCAAGCAAAAATGCTCACGATTTAGCAAAAAAACTTGAACAAAAAGGCTACAAGGTTCTTTCTAAAGACTTTTACAATGAATTTTTGCTTAATGTTGAACACGCTGATTCATTCCTAACTAAATTGAAAGAACAAAACATTATTGGTGGTTACAAGGTAGACGAAAAAACAATCCTAGTCTGTGCAACTGAAATGAATTCACCTGAAGATATTGAACTTTATGTAAAATCGGTTTAATTATAATTAACAAACAGCGAGGCGCTTGAAACAAAGTTTCAAGCGCCTCGCTTAATAAAAAAGGTCGGTTTGAGCAAAGCTCAAACCGACCTTTAAAAGTATCATTATCTGGAAAGATTAGAATTGCAAACCTGCTTCTCTTGCAGCATCTGCTAATGCTTCTACTCTACCATGATATAAGAAACCGCCTCTATCAAATACTACACATTCAACACCAGCTTTTAATGCTTTCTTAGCAACAGCTTCACCAACTACTTTTGCAGCTTCAATGTTGCCACCGTGTTTTAATTGTGCTTTTAAGTCTTTGTCTAATGAAGAAGCTGAACATACAGTTACATGTTTTTCATCATCAATAACTTGAGCATAAATGTGTTTTGTACTTCTATAAACAGCTAATCTTGGAAATTCTGTTGTACCTTCCAATTTAACTCTTAGCGATTTGTGTCTTTTTTGTACTTTTGGTTTTCTAATTTCTTGTTTAATCATTTTTTTTTTCTCCTTTGCCCAAACCTTCTTGACTATTCAAGGGTTTATGCGGGCTACTGTGTTACTTTTTGTGTTAAATTTTTAACTGTCATACCGCACTGATGCGGTATCTTTTTAATGCTATATCAGCTTGTTCGCATATTTGCTCCTGTGGTACTCGGACTTTCGTCCTGCGTTCCTACGTCGCTGATATTATGTTACGCATTATTTTTTACCAGCTTTACCAGCTTTACGTCTGATGTATTCGCCTTCGTATTTAACACCTTTTCCTTTGTAAACTTCTGGTGGACGTTTGCTTCTAATCAATGCAGCGATATCGCCTACCATTTGTTTATTTGAACCTTTTACAGAAACTTTTGTATTAGCTTCTACTGAAATTGTGATTCCAGCAGGTGGTTCAATTACTACAGGGTGAGAGTAACCTAATGCCATGTTAAGTTTTGTACCTTCCATGTTAGCACGGTAACCAACACCAACGATTTCTAATTTCTTTTCAAAACCGTCTTTTACACCTTTAACTGCATTTGCAACTAATGTTCTCATTAAGCCGTGTAATGCGTTTGTTTTTCTTTCATCGTTGTTTGGTGTTAAAACAACGTGATTATCTTCAACCTTTACGCTGATTTCTGGACGTACTTCAACAACTTCAGTTCCTAAAGGTCCTTTAACTGTAACTGTATGTCCTTCTATCTTAACTTCTACACCTTGTGGAAGTTCGATAGGTAATTTACCGATTCTTGACATAATTAAATCCTTTCTTCGAGCTTTTCTGTCAATTGAACTCGACTATTAAATAAAGTTCGCTAGAACTTTATTACCATACATAACATAAAATTTCGCCGCCAATGTTTTCTTTACGAGCTTTTCTATCTGACATTAAGCCTTTGCTTGTAGAGATAACTGCAACACCCATACCGCCTAAAACTTTTGGTAAGTTTTTAGATTTGCTGTATGTTTTCAAACCTGGAGTTGAAACTCTTTGTAAGTTTGTGATTACAGGTTTACGTTTTTCATCGTATTTCAATGTGATTACGATTTTGCCAAATTTACCAGAGTTGTCTACTGTATAATCAGTAATGTAACCTTCTGATTTTAACAATTTAGCCAATTCCACTTTCAATTTTGATGTTGGAATTTCAACTGTTTCGTGTGAAACCATGTTAGCATTTCTAATGCGTGTTAGCATATCTGCTATTGGATCTGTGTTCATTCTTTTATCCTTTTCTATATTGCGGACTTGCCAAACTCTATCCGTCTGGTAGTTTCCTTCTACTCGTCTCTTGCCGAACTAATTGTTGCTCATCTTAAAGCGTATTTCGGTAGTTAGACATTTTTCATATCTTAATAATAAGCTAAACATTTTTTGTTTTCAAGTATTATTTTAAATCTTTTCGCAAATATTAAAAAGGCGTAACATCTCTGCTACGCCTTTTTCTTAAAGAATCAAAATTTTGTTACCAACTAGCTTTTGTAACACCTGGTAATAAACCTTGGTGTGCCATTTTTCTCAAGCAGATTCTGCAAAGACCGAAATCTCTGTGGTATCCGTGAGGACGTCCGCAAATACTGCATCTGTTATGTAATCTAACTGATGGGTATTTTCCCTTAGCAGCTAGGGCTTCTCTTTTTGCTTCTTTGTTAATCATCGCTTTTTTAGCCACGATATTCTCCTTTATACTGTATTGTATTATTATATCCTATTTTAAGCCTTTGAATGGCATTCCTAACAATTTAAGCAATTCTCTTGCTTCTTCGTCAGTTTTTGCTGTTGTAATTACTGATACGTTCATACCCTTTACTAAATCTACTTCTTCGAAAGAGATTTCTGGGAATAAAGTTTGTTCTTTCAAACCTAATGTGTAATTTCCACGTCCATCAAATGATTTTGCACTGATACCACGGAAGTCACGAATTCTTGGTAATACAACACAAATTAATTTTTGTAAGAAGTCATACATTCTTTCGCCACGTAATGTAACCATTGCACCTACTG
This sequence comes from Candidatus Melainabacteria bacterium, assembly GCA_003258725.1. Classification (GTDB taxonomy): domain Bacteria; phylum Cyanobacteriota; class Vampirovibrionia; order Gastranaerophilales; family Gastranaerophilaceae; genus UBA6984. The sequence goes on along the minus strand of QHMG01000006.1, from coordinate 70,407 downwards.
GCATACCTTCTCTTAATTTGTAAGAAGCAATTGATTTCTTAGCCTTTGTAATTACTGCTTTTTGACCAGCAATTTTTGTTAATTGACCTTGAATTACATCACCAATCTTTGTATTGTGTGAAGCTTCACCAACACCCATATTTAATACGATTTTATGCAATCTTGGAATAGTTAAGTCGTTTTTATAACCGAACTTTTCAACCATTGCCTTTTTTACATCTTCTACATACTTTGCTTTTAAACTTTTAGTTTTTGTCATTTTTCTAGTCCTCTAATTTAGATGATTTCGTGCCAAGACTTATCTTGCACTATACATCAAGTTGTTCTCCGCATTTTTTACAAACACGAACTTTTTTACCGTCTTTTTCTTCGTGTTTTACTTTTGTAACTTTTTCACATGCTGGGCATACAATCATAACATTTGAGTTATCTAATGGAGCTTCAACTTTTACTAAGCCACCTTGAATGTTTGCCATTGGGTTTGCTTTTTGCGCTTTTGTTACTAAGTTTGCACCTTCAACTAAAACTTTTGATTCAGCTGGAAGTGTTTTTTTAACGTTTCCGATTTTACCTTTGTCTTTACCAGCAATAACCATAACTCTATCGCCTGTTTTTACTTGTAAAGCACTTTTTTTATTATTTTTCATTTTTATTTTTCTCCTTTAGCACTTACTTATTACTTTTACTCTACTACAAACATAATTTGTTGTAAACTAAATTACTTCTGGTGCTAAAGAAACAATTTTCATGAAGTTTTTGTCTCTTAATTCTCTTGCAACAGGTCCGAATACACGAGTTCCTCTTGGGTTACCATCTTTGTTAATGATAACTGCTGCATTTTCGTCAAATCTGATTACTGAACCATCTTGACGTTTGATGTCTGCTTTTGTTCTTACTACAACAGCACGTACAACTTCTGATTTTTTAACTGTCATGTTTGGAGTTGCATCTTTTACTGTTGCGATAATTACGTCGCCTACACCTGCAAATTTCTTATTAGAGCTACCCATTACACGGATTGTTAATAATTCTTTTGCACCTGTGTTATCTGCTACTACTAATCTTGATTCTTGTTGTATCATTTTTTTTCACCTTTTTATCTTTAGTCGGGTGTCCGAACTATTTTCTCTTTTCTACAATGTTCAAAACGCTCCAGCGTTTGCCGCCTGAAATTGGTTTTGATTCTACAATTCTGATTACATCGCCTTCTTCACATTGATTTTGTTCATCGTGAGCTTTGTAATGTTTTGTTTTTTCCATGATTTTTTTGTATTTAGGATGTGGTTCATAATCAGCTACTTTTACAACAACTGTTTTATCCATTTTGCTGCTTACTACAACACCTTGTTTTTCTTTCTTAGGCATTATTTTTCCTCTTTTTCTTTTATAACTGTCTTGATTTGTGAAATGTAGTGTTTTGTCTTCGCAATTAAAGCTGTGTTTTCTAATTTGTTAGTTGCTTTTTGAACTCTCAAATCTAACAACTGTTTTTTGAAGTCAACTACTGCATTTTTTAATTCTTCAACTGTTTTTTCACGCATTTCTTGTAATTTCATGTGCTTTTTCCTTTATTATTGAACAGGGTTCTTTTCAATTACTTTTACTTTGATTGGTAATTTTTGTGCAGCTAATTCTAAAGCGTGAACAGCTGTTGCTCTATCAAAGTATTCTAATTCAAATAGAATTCTGTTTGGTTTTACTACTGCTACCCAATATTCCAAGTTACCTTTACCTGAACCCATACGAGTTTCAGCAGGTTTTGCTGTAATTGGTTTATCTGGGAAAATTTTAATCCATACATTACCGCCACGTTTAATTTCACGAGTCATTGCACGACGTGCGGCTTCAATTTGACGGCTAGTAATCCAGCCTGGTTCTAATGCTTTTAATGCGTATGAGCCAAATTCAAAGTTAACACCTCTTGTTTCGTGTCCTTTCATTCTGCCTTTTTGCATTTTGCGGTATTTTGTTTTCTTAGGTTGTAACATTTTATCTTACTCCTGTAATTAATTATTCTTATTCTGCAACTTCGGCAGTTCTACGTTTACCACGTCTAGTGCCACCTTTTTCATCTTTTGATGATTTAGCTTTAATATTTTCATCAGCTTTTTCGCCTGGCATTAAGTTTCCTTTGAATACCCAAACTTTTACGCCGATTTTACCCATCATTGTATCTGCTTCTGCGAAACCGTAATCAACATCTGCTCTTAATGTTTGAAGAGGAATTCTTCCTTCTTTTGCCCATTCTGAACGAGCGATTTCAGCACCACCTAAACGACCAGATACCATAACTTTGATACCTTGTGCGCCTGAACGCATTGTTCTTTGCATTGCTTGTTTCATTGCTCTTCTGAATGCAACACGTTTTTCAAGTTGTTGAGCAATAGCTTCTGATACTAATTGAGCATCTGTATTGATTCTTGCAACTTCTACTACATTCAAAATTACTTGACGGTTAATGTATGCAGAAATTTCTTTTTTCAATTCTTCAATACCTTGACCGTTACGTCCAACTACAATACCAGGTTTTGCTGTTACTACTGTAATTGTTGTATTTTGAGCTTTTCTAGCAATTAATATTCTTGATACACCTGCTGTGTATAATTTTTTCTTAACGAATTTTCTAATTTTAGCGTCTTCTGCTACAAATTGTCCGTATTCTTTAATTTTAGCGTACCATGAGCTTACCCAAGGTTTAATTACGCCTACTCTAAATCCGGTTGGATGTGTTTTTTGTCCCATATTATCTAATTCCTATTTTACTGTGTCGCTAACTTTTAATGTTAAATGTGATGTACGTTTCATTCTTGAGTACATACGACCTTGTGCTCTTGGTCTTGCTCTTTTGTAAGTAACGCTTTCGTCTGCAAAAATTTCTGAAATTTTTAATTGTTCAGGATTTACACCGAATTGTTCTTTAGCATTTGCCACTGCAGCTTTTAAGTTCTTTTCAACAACTCTTGCTGCAAAGTATGGCATAAAACGTAACATGTCTTGTGCGTCAATGACTTTCTTGCCACGAACTTCGTTGATTACTCTGCGAAGTTTACGAGCTGTCATTTTAATATTTGATTGTTTTGCTTTAGCTTCCATTGTTTTTATCCTTTTAAGTTAATTTTCTTACTAATTCAGCCTATTTTTTAGCTGTTTTGTCTGCTGCGTGACCTCTGAATAGTCTTGTTGGTGCGAATTCGCCCAATTTGTGACCAATCATTTGTTCAGTTACATATACAGGAACGTGAGTTTTTCCGTTATGTACAGCAATTGTGTGTCCTAACATATCAGGACTAATCATTGAAGCTCTTGACCAAGTTTTTACCACTTTCTTTTCAGAATTTTCATTCATCTTAGCAATTTTCTTAGCTAATGCTTCTTCGATATATGGTCCTTTTTTTAATGAACGTGCCATTAATATATTCTCCTTTTAATTGTTATCTTTTTATCTTGCACTTATGTTATTTTGTTCTTCTTCTTACAATTAATTTGTTAGAAGCTTTATTAGACTTACGAGTCTTATAACCAAGTGCTGGTTTGCCCCAAGGTGTTTTAGGGTGTCCGCCTGGACCTGTTTTACCTTCACCACCACCGTGTGGGTGATCACAAGGGTTCATTGTTACACCACGTACTGTTGGTCTTACGCCCATATAACGTTTACGACCAGCTTTACCAATGTGAATGTTTTTGAATTCAGAATTACCTAATGTACCGATTGTAGCCATACATTCTTTTCTTACCATTCTCATTTCACCTGATGGTAATTTAACTGTTACGTAGTTGCCTTCTTTAGCCATTAATTGTGCTGAGTTTCCAGCTGAACGAACCATTTTAGCACCTCTGCCTGGTTCTAATTCAATATTGTGAACGATTGTACCTAGAGGAATCAATTCTAATGGTAATGCGTTACCGTTTTGAATTGGAGCTTCTGGGCCTGATACAATTACATCGCCAACATTTAAACCTTCTGGTGTTAAGATATATCTTTTTTCACCATCTGCATAAAATACTAATGAAATTCTTACGTTTCTGTTTGGATCGTATTCTACTGATTTAACTGTTGCAGGTACACCGAATTTTTCTCTTTTGAAGTCAATTACTCTGTAATGTTTTTTTACACCGCCACCTTTATGACGACATGTAATTCTACCTGTGTTGTTACGACCTGCAGTCTTTTTAATTGGTTTTAATAAAGACTTTTCAGGTGTTGAAGTAGTGATATCTTGATAATCACTCTTTGTCATACCTCTTTGTCCCGGAGATGTCGGATTAATTTTTCTGATAGCCATTTTTATTTATCCTTTTATACTATATTTCTACAAGTTCTTTAATTGGATCGCCTTCGATTGTAACGATTGCTTTTTTTGAAGAATCAGTTCTGCCGAATTTGTATCCCATTCTTTTTGCGTGAGATGGCATGTAAACTGTTCTTACTTTTTTAACTTTTCTTCCAGGAAAAGCCATTTCAATTGCTTGAGCGATTTCTACTTTTGTTGCGTCCATATTAACTTCAAAAGTGTATTGACCGTCTTGCATTGCTTTATATGATTTTTCTGTAATGATAGGTTTTTTTACAATATCATATAATTTTTCTTGGTTTGTTCTTGATGTACTCATTTTATATTTTCCTTTTCTTCTCGGATTTTTATTAGCTTAATTTTTCTGTAATTTCGTTTACTGCAGCTTCTGTAATAACTACTGAATCAGCTTCTAGTAAATCTTTTACATTTAAGTTTGTTGGTAATAATAGTTTTACGCTTGGAATGTTTCTTGAAGCTAATGATAAGTTTTTGTTTTCGTCAGCTCTGTAATCAGCGATAACTAAGATTTTACCTGCAACTTTTAATGAGTCCAATACTGACATCATTAATTTTGTTTTTGGTTCTGCGATACCTGAGAAATCTTTAACAACTACTAATTGTTCGTTTCTTGCTGATAATGCAGATTTTAATGCAAGTTGTCTTGCTTTTTGAGGCATAGAGAAAGAATAATCTCTTGGTTTTGGTCCAAATGAAACACCACCACCAGCGAACAATGGAGATCTTAAAGAACCTGCTCTTGCTCTACCAGTACCTTTTTGTTTCCAAGGTTTACGACCGCCGCCTCTAACTTCAGCTCTTGTTTTTGTACAAGCTGAACCTTGTCTTGCGTTGTTTAATTGACGTCTTAATGCTAAGTGCATTACGTGTAAATTTGGTTCTACACCAAAAACGCTTTCGTTTAATGAAATTGCACCAAGTGATTCACCTGTTGTGCTTAATATTTCTTTTTCTTGTGTTTTTGCTTTTGCCATTTTTATAAGTCCTTATCTTGTATTATTCTTGTTTGTCAGAGTGTAAATTATACATTCCATTTTGTTCTTGAAGGAACGATTGTTACTAATTTGCCTTCTGAACCAGGTACTGAACCTTTGATTAAGATTAAGCTGTTTTCTGAATCAACTTTTACTAATTTTAATTTAGTAATTGTAACTCTTTCGTTACCCATGTTGCCAGCCATTCTTTTACCTTTGATTACTCTTGATGGAGTTGTACCTGCACCGATTGAACCAGGTTCTCTGTGGTTTTTAGAACCATGAGCCATTGGTCCTCTTGAGAAGTTGTGTCTTTTTACTGTACCTTGAAATCCTTTACCGATTGATGTACCTGTTACATCAACTTTTTGAACATCGCTTAATACAGATAATTCGATTTGTTGACCTACTGTGTAATCTTGTGGATTGTCAACTCTGAATTCTTGTAAGTGACGGAAGTTTTCTAATTTGTTTTTTGCAAAGTGACCAATTTGAGCTTTTGTCAAATGTTTTTCTTTTGCTGCTACTGTACCTACTTGAATTGCATTATAACCGTCTGTTTCAACAGTTTTAACTTGTGTAACCACGATTGGGTCTACTTTTATTACGGTAACTGGAACTGCCAAACCTTCTTCGTTGAAAATTTGAGTCATTCCGACTTTCTTACCTATCACACCAAGTGTCATAAATTTTTCCTTTCTTTTTTGGAGCGTAAAAGCGTTAACTTTTAGTCCGTCTGCTTGCGAGCGCTACGTTGCTTTTGTGCCTCTTACCTTTTACCCTTTTAGAGTCGTAGATCGCATTATATTGCATAATGCTTATTTAATTTTTACAGGGAACGAAATTATAGCTTAACTTCGATATCTACACCTGCTGGTAAATCTAATCTACTCAACTCTTCAGTTGTTTGTTGAGTTGCTTCGTAAATATCAATGATGCGTTTGTGTGTTCTCATTTCGAAGTGTTCACGTGATTTTTTATCTACGTGTGGTGAACGCAATACACAATAAATACGTCTCTTTGTAGGTAAAGGAATTGGTCCTGCAACTTTTGCGTCTGTTCTTTTTGCTGTTTCTACGATTTTGTCAGCTGATACGTCAATTAATTTGTGATCGTATGCTTTTAAACAAACTCTAATTCTTTGTCCTGTTGCCATTTTTCTTTTTCCTTTATACTTCTGTAACCCTTCTGGTTACTCTATTTCTACTTACACAACCTCATGACTCTAAGCCACTCGGCTAAGTGTGTAAAAAAATCATATAGCAAACAAAATTTACTGTCAACACGGTTATTTTTAGTTTGTATAGATTTCTTAATAATTTTGTTACAATAAAAAATCCGAGAAAATTCTCGGATTTTTTTCTTAAAATTTTAAACCATTTTTGATGTGAATTTTGTACATTGGAAACTCTTCAACATCCTCCATAAAGTGTGCAAAATCTATGTCGCTACGCTTTTTTACAAAGAACAGATTTTTTATCACATTACTCTTATTTGGTGTTTCAAGAGTATATCTGTAAAAATATTTATCAGTATCATTCAAAAGCAAATATCTTTGTTTTTTAAAAGGTCTTTTTCTAACTGTTAATTCATGATTGTCATTAAATTGTGAAATATAAATTATTTTTGGGTGTTTAAAAATTTCTTTGATAAAATTTTCTTCTAGAGGAACTTCAATGAATTGTTTGTTCCTATGATTATAAACAATTTCATAGAATTTCACATCAAAAATATGATAAGTTATCAAGCGTCCTTTGTATAAAAATTCATAATTTGAACCTGCCGGTGTATAAACGTCATACATTGGAGAAACGTACTCAGAGTAGCTTCCAGAACCTTCTGAAACTCTGCGTGTAACCTCTAAAATACACTTCTTCTTTTGGTCTGGTCGTTGATAATACCATTTATCAGAACAAAATGAATAATATATCATTTGTCCGTCAGAAACGCCTGAATAAACTTCATCAAGAACTTTTGCATTCGCCTGCATAAAAGCCATTAAAGTTAAAATTGTAAATAAAGCTAAAAGTCTTTTAAAATTAAACATGTTTTGACATTACCTTTATAAAGTTTGCGATTGAACGATCATAAGTGGCTTCCCCAGCGGCAGTAAAGAAACATCCTGGAATTTCGCCATTTTCTCGGTGATGTCTTACACAATCACAGCAAACGCCACGATTCTTACAAGTTGTGCTTGTACAAGTACATTCTAATTTGTTTTCGTCTTTTTTACATTCCATAACTAAACTCCTTTTTTTAATATTAAACATTATAACAAAAGGATTTTTATTTTGGCAATATGATATTAAAGTAAAGCAAAAAATATCGTTTTTATGTATCTGTTCTAATACTAAATTTACAGCCACAATAATTTTGACGATATAAGTTCAATTCACGAGAAATTCGATTTGTTTTCAAAAATCCATCTTTTTTCTTAAAATCTACTGCCAAGTATTCTAATTCATATTTTTTTGCGATTTTTTCACCGATTTCAGATAGCAAAGTAAAATTTTTATGTGGGCTTATCACAATTGATGTCGTAAAAGTATCAATTCCAAGCTCTTTCGCCTTTTTTGCTGATTCTTCCAGTCGAAGTTTAAAGCAAACCTCACAACGCTTGCCTCTTTCGGGCTCATTTTCAAGTCCTTTTACTGTATCAAAATAGAATTGTTGGTCATAATCTCCTACAACGAGTTCGCATTGGTGGTGTTTGCATAGAATTTTCTCCATTTCCAAGCGTTTTTGATACTCCATTTCTGGGTAAATATTCGGATTAAAAAAATACACTACTGGCTCATAACCCAATTCTCTCAAGTTCAAAATTGGATATGCTGAACAAATTCCGCAACACGCATGAAGTAATATTTTTTTTGCAATCATAAGATATTATTTACTCTTTGCACCAACTTTGATTAATTCAGCTTTTAATTGGAAGTCAGGTAAAATACCCATATTCACTTTTCCACCATTAATTGAGTATGCTGGTGTACCATGAAGGTCATATTGATGCGCTAAGTCAATGTCAGCTTCTAATTTTTTAACTAATTCTGGGTCTTGAACATCTGCTTTCAATTTATCCAAATCCATACCTTGTTCTAAAGCGATTGCCCAAACATCATAGTCTGTCATTGGTTGCTTTAAGTATAATTGAGAACCAAAGCCCCAATAGTTGTTTTGACGTTCTGCTGCAAGCGCATAAAGTGCCATTACGCAAGCTCCTGGGTGAACTTGTCCTGGAATATATTTATTACAATCAGCATCTAGTGGGTATTGGTGATGAACTACTTTTACATTTTGAAGTTCACTAACCGTTTTACAGATAATAATATTAAATACTTGGCAAATTGGACATCTGAAGTCTGAATAAACTTCTAATGTAACTTGACCATTCTCATCACCTAAAATATTGCTCTTTGGTGCATAAGGATTTTCCTTTTTTTCATTCATTTTTATAAATTTTTGGATAGAATTTATACGTCTAACTTGTGGTGCAAGTTTTAAAGATACTGATGTATAAGTTAAAAAAGCAACGCCACAAACTGCGACAACTAAAAATGCAATTAAATATTTTTTAATTTTTAATGCGCTTAAGAAATCATAAAAAGAAATTTTGAAGATTTCAGCAAAACCTTTTCTTGTATAATCTTGCATTGCTAAAATACCAATTAATAAGTCCAAAATGTATGTCAAAACGCACATTATGCAAAGTTTTTTAATTTGGAACAAGCTAATACAAAGTAAAACCATTGAAATTGTAAAAGAAATTACACCTAATGCAGCAATGTAAGCATAAGGATTTTTAAAAACTTCCATAAATTTGAACAGTTTTGTTTTAGCAAGTTTTTTTGCGCCCATCATTAAGCCAATAAAGGTATACAAAAACATTCCCCATAATGCTAAAGGAATACCCAAAAATTGAGAATCTTTAGTTTTTGCAACAGAATCACAATCAATAAAATCATTTATTGAGCAGAAACTTGCGTGTGCATTAACCATAAAGTTAGCTTTATAATAAACTACTGCCAAGTAGATAGTAGTTATAACTCCAACAAGTGCAACACCAGCGATAGCCCATTTTTTCCATGTTTTTATATCATAAGTACCTACGAATTGGTTATCGTTATTTTGCATATTCTCCATTAAAAAACTCCTTAAATATTTGGTAAATCGCCTTTAACTGTTGCAATTACGTCACAACCTAAGTTAAAGGCTTTGTGTAAAGCTTTTAAAGCGTCATTTGCTACGCCAGCATCTACAAGACAGCTAATTTTAACTTCACTTGTAGAAATCATTTTGATATTAATATTTAGGCCTGCTAATGTATCAAACATAGTGGCAGCAACCCCTGGTCTATCAATCATACCCGCACCAACGATAGAAACTTTAGCGATATTATCGTCGATGTGAATTTTATCGGCTTTAATTTCGTCGTTAAGTTTATCAAAAAGTTCCATTGCACGTGGCAAATCTGTTTTATTAATAGTAAACGCAATGTCATTAGTATTATTATGTAATCTTGCGTAAGATTGAATGATTGTATCAACGGAAATATGTTCATCTGCTAAAGTTGTAAAAATCTTCGCTGCAACCCCTGGTTCATCTGGAACATCACAAACAACAATCCTTACCTTTGACATATCAACAGCCACACCTGTAACGGGTCTGCATATTTCCATATCTTCATACTCTCCTTTAATCAAAGTACCCAAGTTTTCTAAATTGAAACTGCTTCTAACTCTCAATGGCATATTGAATTGCTTTGCTGTTTCAACTGAACGTGGGTGTAAAACATTTGCTCCAACACTTGCCAACTCCAACATTTCGTCATAAGTTACAACATCTAGTTTTGATGCGTTTGGAACAATTCTCGGGTCTGTTGTATAAACACCTTCTACATCTGTATAAATATCACAACGTATTGCATTAAGTGCTGACGCAATTGCAACGGCGGAAGTATCAGAACCACCTCTGCCTAGTGTTGTAATTTCGCCGTCCTCTGTAACGCCTTGAAATCCTGCAACAACAATAATTTTACCCTCTGACAAATATTTATTTAATTTATCAGTTTTAATATCTATAATTCTTGCTTTTGTGTGTACATTTTCGGTAATAATACCAATTTGCATAGCGTTCATACTTACTGCATCATATCCTTGAGCCTGAATAGCCATAGATAGCAATGCAATAGAAACACCTTCACCTGTTGATAAAAGCATATCTAATTCTCGAGATGATGGAACTTCGCTAATATCTTTTGCCATTTTCATCAAATAGTCCGTTGTATGCCCCATTGCTGAAACGACAACCACGACATCATTGCCCAATTTCTTTTCTCTAATTACTGAATTGGCAACATTTTTAATTTTATCTGTGTCGGCAACTGATGTGCCTCCAAATTTTTGAACTACTAGATTTCGCATAATAAACCTTATTCATTCAAAATTATAATACAAATTAAAGGGTTTGCAAGTGTTTTATTCTACATCTAAAATTTCATCTGCGATTTCACGAAAAGCACCGTCACCACCACATACAGAGGTTACTTGTATATTTTCAATTGTTTTAATCTTTTTATTTGCATTTGGAACTGTATATTTTGTGCCTGCAAGTTTAAGACATTCTGCATCGTTTACATCATCACCAACATACAAAACTTCTTCTGGGGTCAAATTATTTCTTTCCAATATTCCATTTAAAACTTCAATTTTATTTCTAATCCCTTGATGAACCTCTTTTAGTTTAAAAGTTTCTGCTATAAGTTCAATTGCAGAATTTTTTTCACCAGAAATAATCCCTACTTGATATCCATTTTTCACAAGTAAAGAAACTCCCATAACATCTTTAAAACTGATGCGCCTAGAGATTTTTTTATCTTCTGAAATAATTATAGTATTATCTGTAAAAATTCCATCAAAGTCTGAAACTACCATTTTTACTGTTTTTGAAATACTCACATTAAACCTTTCTCAATTTTTTAATAATTGGTAATTCGCTATCATAAACCCTTTTAACGCCATCACCAATTATGGTTTTAATTTGTCGAATATCACGAACAGTTCTAAACAAACCTTCTTTTTCTAAACTTGCAGCTTGATCAGAGCCCCAAAGAGTTCTATCTACGGTAATATGACGTTCTACGGCACATGCACCGATTTGAACAGACAAAATTGTAGGCAAAATACCTTTTTCATGCCCTGAAAAACCTACAGGACAGCCATAACGTTCTTTCAAAAATGGTATAACTCTCAAATTAATTTCAGTATTATCAGTTGGATATGTTGAAGTGCAATGATAAATTACCAAATTATCTGTACCTAAAATTTCGACTGCATGATCAATTTGTTCAACAGTACTCATGCCAGTTGCTAAGAAAATAGGTTTACCTTTTGATTTTGTGTATTTCAAAAGCTCGTCATCTGTTAAAGAGGCTGATGCAATTTTGTAACAAGGCGGATTAAATTGCTCAATAAAATCTACTGAACCTTTATCCCAACAAGATGCATACCAAATTATGCCTTTTTTCTTGCAATAGTTATCTATTTCTTTGTATTCCTCAAGTCCAAATTCTAAACCACGTTTTAAGTCACCGTTTGTAAAGCCGAAAACACTTTCACGCTCTTTTTCTAACTCTTCTTTTGTATAAACAACATCAACAGTTCTTTTTTGAAACTTTACTGCATCACAACCTGTTTCAACTGCAATATCAATAAGTTTTTTGGCTAAATCAAGGCTTCCATTATGATTAATTCCGACTTCTGCCGTTATAAAACAATTTTGATTTTCACCAATGGTTTTATTTGCAATTTGTACTGTTTTAGACATATTTTCACTTTCTAATTTTGTGTAATATTTATACCTACATGTATCACGTATTCACCATGTGTTAATTATAGGTATTTTTTGTATAAACCAAAATCATCATTATTATTGTTACATGTTGGATTATCGTTTATATTTTCAATTTCTTCCGGTATTTTTTTATCAATTGAAATTTCTTCTTCCTTGTAAGTATCTTCATTTTGAGGATAAATTTTATCTAAAGGCATTGTTTTTGACAATTCCTTTTGGAAAAGTGATTGCATATCATCAGGTGAAACTGAAGTTGAATTTTCATCTAAATCTTTAATCAAATTGATTGATTCGTTTGTAACTCCGATTAAAAGTTTTTTACCCGCAATTTCAATTACATGCAAAGTTTTATTATTACCTATTTGAGTTGTTGAATGAATAAAAATTCTTTCGTTATCCAGCCCTTTATATTGTTTTTTTACTGCATTATGACCAATTATATTTAACTTTGCATAAACAATACCTGTGATATAAATTAACATAATCACAACACCCAAAGCGATTACAACAGAAATATAGTTTACATCTGTTGAATGTTTCAATGCGCTTCTAATACTAGCTGGAAACATACTATCCGCATAAGATGCCTGTGTTACAAAAATTAGAGTCATTAATAATAAATAATACTTTTTCATAAGTGCCTCACTTAATAATCGTTGAATTTGAATTATTAATATAGTAACATAAAAACAGAAAAGAAATACAATAAGGGTTTATAATATATGATTTGGTTCTTCGCACTTAATTTATTCGTAATATTCATATTTTTGATGCTGTTGATTGTGTCAAAAAAGACAACACAACGTTGGTCGAAGATGAACGATTATTTGGGAGTTGTAAATGAAACCTTGATGTCAGTCAGATATGGAGATTTGGGCAAAAAGATAAAAAAAATCAACCCTGAATCTTATGAAACCTTGACAGATAGCGTAAACCAACTTATTGACTCTTTAAACGAAAAAGAACGAGAAGTTACACAACAACAAACGGAATTAATTCACCAAAATAAATTTTTAGAAGCTATTTTGAACTCACTTTCTGATGGTTTGCTTATTGTTGATAAAAAATACAAAATTTTAAGAGCCACTCCAAAAGTTTTGCAATGGTTTAACGTAAAAGGCAAAGAAATTATCAGAAAAAATATTTTGGAATACATTCATATCCCCGATGAAACTCCTGTTGAAAAGTTAGAAAATACAGAAGTGTTTATAAAATCATATTCAGATGATGCCTTTGAAGCTACAACTATGAAACTTCAACTTGAAGATAAAAAGAAGCGTTATATCGTTCTTTTGAAAAATATTACAAACCAAAAAGAATTGGAACATTTGAAAGAAGATTTTGTTGCAACGCTTACTCACGATTTAAAAGTGCCAATAATCGCAGAATCAAATATCTTGGAATTTTTACTTGATGAAAAATTTGGACCAATTAATAACAAACAAAAAGAAGCCATTAAAAATATGCAGGTTTCAAATCAAGAATTAATTGAACTTGTACAGGTTCTTCTTGAAACATACAAAATCAAAGAAAATGGTGTTGTTTTATATCTTGAAGAATTTGAAATTAACCCATTTATCAAGGAAATTGTTAATGAAATGAACTCTATTGCAGAGAAAAGCAATATGAAAATTAAGTTTAAAGAGTACGAAAATATTACGATTACAGCTGACAAAATGCAGTTAAAACGTGTTATTAAAAACTTAATCCAAAACGCAATTGTACATAGTGATACAGACAAAAACATTGATATAAAAGTTGTAAAAACGGCAACAGATGTGAATATTTCAGTAATAGACCACGGAAAAGGTATTTCTGAAGATGATTTAAAAATGGTTTTCAAAAAATATTATTCAACAGCAAAGAAATTTCGTAAGATTGGAACAGGTTTAGGACTATATTTAGCTCAACAAATTACTAAATCACACGGTGGCGAAATTACTGTAAATAGTAAAGAAGGACACGGGACAGAGTTTTGTATCCGTATCCCTAATATTAACAAAATCACTAATAATTAAATTTTATAGTATAATACAGATATGGATATATTAAAAGCATTACATATTGACAATAATAAAGCATTGGGATTTGCATCTGAAGCAGTTTATAAGCTATTCAGAGTTCTTGAAAGAATGATTGAAATTAGAAACGTAAACTATCCCAAACAAGAACAAAACGTTATTTTTGCGATGTGGCATGCTCAACAATGCTCTCTTCACGGCATTCCTTTTGAAAAAAGAAAGAATGTAAACATCTTAATTAGCCGTTCTGATGACGGCGAAATTATTGCGAGAGTAGTACACAAATGGGGATTTAACACTATCAGGGGTTCAAAGGATAATCAAGGCGAACGTCGTAAAGGCGGTATGCAAGCAACTTTGCAAATGATTGAACGCTTAAAAGATGGGCAAAATGTTGCAATTATGGTTGACGGCCCTGCGGGTCCTTTCCACGAAGTCAAAAACGGAGTTATCAAGGTTGCTAAAAAAACAGGCGCAGCAATAATTCCGATGACATGGTATTCTCCTAACAAAAGTATGTTAAATTTACCAACTTGGGATAAATTTCAAATACCAATGGGTTTCACAAAAATCGTAAACTTATACGGAGAACCAATTTACATCTCAGAAGATGCAGATGTTGAAGAAGATATTAGAGTAAAGCAACAACTTAAAGAAGCGCTACTAGACTTGGATAGAAAAGCTCCTGAGGCTTTTAAAGAGGCATACAAAAAACAAAAATGACAAAAAAAATTAACGTGATGGCAATTCAAATGTCATCTGAACTTGGGGATAAACAACAAAATATCACAAAGATTCAAGAATTAATAAATGACAACGCTAAGCCAGAAACCGACGTAATAGTTTTACCAGAGGTTTGGACTGTGGGCTGGGCTTGCGACTATTTTACACAATCCGCAGAATACCTTGAAGATAGCGAAGTTATTAGAACCTTGTCAGAACTTGCAAAAGCGCATAACGTAAACATTATTGGCGGAAGTTTTATTACAAAAAAAGATGATAAAATGTTTAACACCTGCCCTGTAATCAACAGAAACGGCGAACTTATTGCAACTTATGACAAATGTCATTTATTCTCATATTATGGAGATAAAGAAGGAACATACATTACAGAAGGTTCAAATCCTGTAATCGTAGATTTAGAAGGTGTTAGAATAGGTTTAACAATATGCTACGACATAAGATTTCCTGAAATTTACAGGGCTTATGCGTACAAAGGTGTCGATTTAATGGTTAATATGGCGGCTTGGGGTTCTAAAAAAGAAATTCCTTGGGTTTCAATGACACATTCAAGAGCTGTTGAAAATCAATGTTATTTTGTGGCTCTAACTCAATCTGGTCCAATTGAACATGGTGAATTTAACTTAGGAAAATCAACAATAATTAACTATAAAGGTGACAACTTGGCAGAAATAACCTCTGGAGAAGGTGCAATTTCTGCAACATTAAATTTTGACGAGCAAAATGAATTTAGGGCAAAATGCACAGTCCTAAAAGATGTTCATACAAGTTATGAGGTAAAGGAATGTTAGATATGAAAAAGATTTTATTTACATTATTTTCAATAATTTTATTCGTACAAGGCGCAAATGCAATGGATAGCGCTATTTTTAACAAAGCCATTCACAACTCTGGAATTCATAAGGGCGCAGTATCAGTTTCTGTAAAAGATTTATCAACTGGAAAAACTGTTGCTGAGTTAAATTCTGAAATTCCAACCTCTCCTGCTTCGACTCAAAAATTATTGACATATTTACCAGCCTTAACAGTTCTTGGCGAAAATTATAACTTTTCAACAAGCATATACAAGACAAAAACAGGTGATTATTACCTAGTTTTAGGCGCAGACCCTTATTTAACATCTGCCGACTTATATAAATTAATTTCACAATTAAAACTTCCACAAAAAAGCGAAGTTAAAAATTTATACATAGATGATACAGTCCTTGATAATCAAAATTGGGGCGAAGGTTGGCAATGGGACGATGATTTAAACATCTTAATGCCTAAATTTGGTTCATACAATTTGGATAAAAACTTGTATACAATTGTTGTTAGTCCGACAAAGGTAGGTTCACCAGCTGACATTTTTGCAAATGTTTTTTATCCAACAACTTTCATTAACCAAACAAAAACAACCTTAAACTTAACAAAAGTTGATTTTTCTAGAGAAAATTATATTTCTCCAGACTCTTTAACAGTTTTAGGACCTGTTGCAAAAACAGTTAAAGTACAAATTCCTGTAAACTATTTGAGAAGATATTTCTTATTAAGAATGGACGATTCTTTTGCAAAAGCAAAATTAAGCTATTACGGAAAATATCAAAGAGCAAAATTACCAAAAGGGGCTGTAAAAGTTGCTGAAATTAAGCACCCAATAAGCAAAGCTACAATTGACGTTTTAAAAAATAGTAACAATTTAGTAGCAGAAACCGTTTTCAAACTTGCAGGCGGAAAACACGTAAATGGCACAGGTAGCACACCTTCAGCAATTGCAATGTTTAACACCTACTGTTCAATTAACAAATTAGATTGTTCAAAAATCAGACTTACAGACGGTAGCGGAGTTTCTAAAAACAACCTTGTAACCGCTAATTTTATGTCTGATTATATGGTGAAAACAACTAAAATCTTCGGTCAAGAAAAACTTGAAGCAATGCTAACACAACCTAAAGAAGGCACTTTAACTAACAGATTTTTCAATATGCAAGGTAGACTTTGGGCTAAGACTGGAACTCTTTCAAACATCAGCGGAATTACTGGCTTAATGATAGCAAAGAGCGGTAAAACTTATGCCTTCAGTATTTATATAAATGACGGAAAATCAAGCGAAAGCAACAAAAAAATGCTTGAAGAATTTATCGTCAAAGCTGTTTACGACAAGTTCTAACAAGCATTCAAATCTTTATTTTCAAACACCACAAGCTATACAGCCATGTGGTGTTTTTCGTAAGAACCTACAAATCTATAAAATTTAGCCTTAGCTTGAATTTCTTCTAAAGCATTATGAATTTTTTCCTCTTTACAATGTCCGTCAAAATCAACATAGAAAGTATATTCGCCAAATTTAGTTTTTGAAGGACGAGAATCAATATATGACAAGTTGATATTATATTTTGAAAAGATTTCAAGCATTTCTAACAACGCCCCAGATTTATTTTCGGTTGAAAATGCAATACTTGTCTTATCATTACCCGTAATAGGTGTTTCATAATCACCAATCAACGCAAAACGAGTTTGGTTGTTAGGCTCATCATTAATATTTTCACAAATGATATTCAAATTGTACAATTGAGCTGTTTTTTTGCTACCAATTGCAGAATAAGTAAGATTATAGCTATCAAGCATACGTGCAGCTTCTGCCGTACTTGAGGCTCTCACGATATCCAAGTTCATTGGAAGTTGAGTTGAAATAAAATTATGACATTGTGCAAGCGCTTGTGGATGAGAAATTACACCTGTTATGCTGTATAATTCAGTAACTTTAGACAACAAGCAATGATGAATTGGAATAACCAACTCAGCTAAAATTTTTATATTAGGATTTTTTGTCTTTATCAAACAATCGCTTGATTCTCTAACTGCACCTTCAATTGAATTTTCAATCGGAATAACTCCAATAGACATAGGATTATCATCAACATAATCAATCACACGGCTAATCATATTCAAAGGGTGTTCTTCCGGATAAATATCGTATTTGTCCTTAAATTCGTCCTTTGCAATCTCAGCATAAGACCCTCCAGGTCCTAAAAACGCAATTCGCATAACATTTGATAAAAAATTCATTGATAATTCTCCTTGTTTTTATTATAATTTTACCAAAAGGGAAGAAAAATGACAAACATAAAATTTGGGACAGACGGTTGGAGAGCCGTTGTTGGTGAAGACTTTAACTCTGAAAATGTTACTCTTGCGACCAATGCCATTGCAAAATACATTTCAGACAATTTCGGTTTGAACAAAAAAATTATTATTGGATACGACCCAAGAAACATGGCTGACGTATTCTCAAAACTTTGCGCAGACACGCTTGTACAAAAAGGCTTCTCAGTTTTATACAGCAAAAAAGTTATTCCAACACCAGTTTTAGCTTATAGCGCAAAACACTTAGACGCTTGTGCAATTATGTTTACAGCAAGCCACAACCCACCTAAATATTTAGGTTTGAAGTTCATTCCAGATTATGCAGGGCCTGCAACTAGCGAAATTACAGACGAAATCGTTAAAAATATTGGCGAAAGCCTTGAAAATCGCATTGACGGTTCTTTTGAATATTATGATTTTTCAAAAGATTATTTTAAACATTTAGAAACTTTAATTGATTTTGAAAAAATAAAAAAAGCAAAAATAGACATCATTTTTGACGGTTTATATTCAGCAACTATCGGATATTTTGACAAAATTTTAAAAGCTCACGGCATCAAGTTCAAAAGTCTGCACATGAAACACGACCCTAATTTCGGTGGAGGTATGCCTGAACCTAAACCGCAATACATGCAAGAATTAATCGAAATGATTAAAAGCAAACACGGTTATGTCGGTTTTGCAAACGACGGTGACGGCGACAGATACGGCGTTATTGATGAAAAGGGTAACTACGTTACACCTAACGAAATTATGGCAATTTTATTGCTTCATTTGACTAAAAACAAAGGTTTAAAAGGCTCTTTAGTTAAAACGGTTGGCGGTAGCACACTTTTAGACTTAATGGCACAAAAAACAAATACAGAACTTGTAGAAACAGCCGTTGGCTTTAAACATGTTGGTGAAGCGATGAGAAAGTTCAATCCAATCATTGCTGGTGAGGATTCTGGCGGACTTTCTATTCAAGGTCACATTCCAGAAAAAGACGGTATTTTAGCAAATTTATTAATTCTTGAAGCTATGGCTTATGAACACAAAACTCTTGTACAACTTCAAGAAGATTTATACAAATTTATTGGCTCAAAATTCTACAACGACAGAATTGACAGCAAATTAGACACTCAAGAACAAGTAAAAGAAAAGTTAGAAAAAGCTGAAAATCTAAAAGAACTTGGCGAACACAAGGTTGTACGCATCAACAAAATTGACGGAGTAAAGCTATACTTTGACGACGGAAGCTGGATTTTAGTTCGTCCTAGCGGAACTGAACCTTTACTTAGAATTTACATTGAATGTGATAGTTTAGAAAAATTAGAAGAATTTAAGGAGAATATAAGAAATGCAAGTATCGCTTAATTGGTTGAAAGATTTCGTTGATTTAGACGGAATTGATGAAAAACAAATTGCTCATGAACTTACTATGAGCGGATTAGAAGTTGAAGAAATTGACTATATCAAGCCAAAATTCACAAACATTATTACAGCTAAAATTGAAAAAATTAATCAACACCCAAACGCTGATAAACTTCACTTAGTTGATGTAAATATTGGTAGTGCAGTAAAAACAGTTGTTTGTGGCGCTCAAAATATTGAAGAAGGTCAAATTATCCCTTACGCTTCTGTTGGTTCTCAAGTTTTAGACCGCAAAACAGGCGAAACTTTCACTCTAACACCTGCTGTAATCAGAGGTGTAGAATCTCAAGGTATGTTATGTTCAGCTGATGAGCTAGGTTTAAGCGATAGAAATTACCAAGAAGAAGACGGTATCTTAATCTTAAATAGATTTATTGACAACCTTGAACTTGGCAAAAACTTAGAAGACGTTTTGGGACTTGAAGAAGATATCGTTCTAAATGTTGCACCTACTGCAAATAGAGGCGATCAAATGTCAATTATCGGTGTAGCTCGTGAATTGTGCGCTATTTTTGATAGACACTTGAAATATTCACCTCTTGAGGCAACCGTAGAATACGGAAACGATAATTTTGAGGTTGAAATTAAAGATACAGATGTTTGTAAATATTATTCAGTAGGATTATTGAGCAACGTTAACATCAAAAAATCTCCAGATTGGATGCAAAAAAGACTTGTTGCATCTGGCATGAGAGCCATAAACAATGTTGTAGATATTACAAACTACGTGCTTTTAGAACTTGGAACACCTCTACACGCATTTGATAGAAGCAAATTAAACAACTACTTATGCGTAAGACGTGCTAACGAAGGCGAAAAACTTGTAACTTTAGATGAAATTGAAAGAAATTTAACTCATGACAGCGTTTTAATTGCAACAAAAGAAGCTCCTGTTTGTTTAGGTGGCGTATTTGGCGGTGCAAATTCAGAAATCGACGATAATACAACAACAATTGCCTTAGAAGCAGCTTACTTTGTACCTTCTGCAAACAGAAAGAGCGCAAGAAGCGTTGGCTACCGTTCAGAAGCAAGTGCTAGATTTGAACGTGGTATTGATATTGGTGCTGTAAATCAAGCCTTAATGCGTGCTATGCAATTATTGGTTGAATATGCAGATGCGAAAGTTGACGGGCTTGTAAAAACAGGCGATGATACAAATAAAATCGAACCAATTACCTTGAGATTTTCAGAAATTAAACGTATTTTAGGTGTTGAAATTCCTGCTGAAAAAGCTCTAACTATTCTTGAAAAATTAGGATTTACAATTTTAGGCAAAAACGAAATTGCTGCAAAAATTGAAGTTCCATCTTTCAGAGTTGATGACGTTTACAGAGAAATTGACTTAATCGAAGAAATCTCAAGAATTTACGGCTATGATAAAGTTGCACCAACACTTCCTGAAAAGAATGGGACACCAACAATTACATTAGAAGAAAAAACAACTGCAAAAATTCACGATATTATGCGCTCTTGCGGTTTAAACGAGATTGCAACAACATCATTAATCGGTAAACCTCTATTAGACCAATTTATGATGACTTACGATGATTCAAAAGCAGTTAAAGTTGCAAATGCGGCAAGCGAAGATTACTCAATGCTTCGTCAATGTATGTCAGCAAACATTCTAAGCTGTTTCAAAAATAACTATGACAACGGTCAAAAGAACTATTGGGCTTATGAAATCGGTAGAATTTACTTAAAAGACCAAGAAACAACTCACGAAAACGCTGGCGTTTCTGAAATTAAAACTCTTGCAGGTATTATTTCTGGCGACATTGAAAATTCTAAATGGCAACATGTTCAAAAAACTGATTTCTACACATTAAAAGGCGTGTTTGAAAAATTGTTGTCAGAATTAGGACTTGAAAACAGAATTCAAATTCACGCTTGCGAAGATGTAAACTTTATGCACCCATACAAGACTGCAAAACTTGTTATGTTAGGCAAACAACCTAAAGACATTGGTTTCTTCGGTCAAATTCACCCATTGTTAAAAGACAAAATGAAATTGAACCAAGACGCATATATCTTTGAAGTAAACTTAGACGAAATCTTATCTTGTATGCACGAAACTGTGGCTAAATTCAAACCTTTACCACAACACCCAGAAGTACAACGAGATATGGCTTTCGTAATCCCTGAAGATGTTACTTTTGCTGACATTCAAAAAGTTATAAAGAAATCAGCACAAGGTAATTTATTCAAAGGTTCTGAAATCTTTGATGTATATCAAGGCGAACATATTAAAGAAGGATTCAAAAGTGTGGCTTTCAGAATTAAAATGCAAGATGCTAACGCAACTTTGACAGAAGACGTTATCGAAAAACAAATGTCTGCAGTTAAAACAGGCTTGCAAAAAGCATATAGCGAAATTTCATTTAGAGAATAATAATCAATAGGGCGCAACTGAATAAAATTCAGTTGCGCCCTATTATTACTAAAAAGAGGTAATAAAACATGAAAAAACTAATTCTAACATTTATTTTTATAATTTGCGGGTTCATTACACCTGCAAATGCGGATATAATGCCTGTTTTATCTTCATCTATTCAACATAATGCAATTGGTATGTATCAAGTGCCAAAACACGTTGTTGTTTATGAAAAAGCTGATACAAAATCAAAAATTGTGTATGAAGCTAATTGGGATTATGAAAAATTCAAAGCATCAAGCGGAACTAATTACTCATTTTTCAGCGTATTTATTCCTAAAAAAGAGTTAGGTTTTATACAAGTTATAGATTTTACAGAAGATTGGATTAATGTTGTTTACAACAAGGAAAGACACCTAACAGGCTGGATTCAAGCTGAAGAACTACGTTTTATGATGTGGCGTAACTTCTACGGAACTTATGGCAGAAAGTACGGTTTGAGCATATTTGATGACAAAAAAGATACCGTAAAAGAATTGCATAGTGGAACAACAGAAGATTCTCAGGTTGTAAACTCAATTACAGCACAAGTTTCAAAAATAAAACTTACTGCAATTAAAGGCAATTGGGCATTAGTAACTATTTTAGACGTAAATAAAAATGCCAAAACTGGTTATATCCGTTGGAGAACAGACGACGGCGAATTGCAATTATTTCCAGATATAAAGTAAAGGGTTTCTGAAACAAGTTCAGAATGACATTAGGGTATAAATAAGCTCTTGGTCATGTCCATAGATACCGCAACAAGTGCGGTATGACATAATAAAAAAACGAGGCGGATTGCTTTGCAATCCGCCTCGTTTTTTTTAACTTTATATTCCAACACTCAACCCAGCACAAAGGTTAATTGCTTGACCAGTTAAGCCTTTTGCTTCCTCTGATATTAAATACTTGACTAAATTCGCTACTTCTATTGGTTCAACAAAACGTCTTTGCGGAATACACTCTAAAATTTCATCTTCAGAAAACTCACTGCTTTCAATTGAATCTTTTCCAAGCCCTGTATCAACCCATCCTGGATTAATTGTGTTCACAGTAATATTTTCAGACGCTAATTCAAGCGCTAAGGCTTTTGTCATACCTATCAAAGATGCTTTCGTTGCAGAATACATACTTGCAAATGCTTCCCCCATAACACCACTAATAGAGCCTATATTAACAATTCGCCCCCATTTTTGAGATTTCATATAAGGCACAACAGCACTAGATAAAAATGCTGGCGCTATTGAATTAATTTTGAAAATCTCTGAAATATGTGAGTAATCCATATTCTCAATAGGATTATAAATGTATTCACCCGCATTGTTCACTAAAATATCAATTTTGTTTTCTATAATAAATTCTTTTAATTTTGCCAAATCAGTTGATTTTTCTAAGTCACAGATATAATACCCTGCCACATTAAGTTCTTTTAAAGCCTTTTCAGTTCTTGCCGTAACAAAAACATTAAAACTTTTAGATAATTCTTGAGCAATGCACTTACCAATACCTTTTGATGCGCCTGTAACTAGAACATTTTTCATAACTAAATTTCCTTTTTAGCAAATCCCATAACAATTTCAGCCAAAACTCTACGCACTACAAAATTACGCTTTATATCGGGTAAATCCTTCAATAATTCAAAAGAGGCAGACAAGCCATAATCTTTGTCATACCAACGTTTATAGGTGTAATTATTTTTTGAAATACGGGTTAATTCGCTATCCAAATCCATATCACACTCATTAATAAGGATTTGTAACATCTGCTGTGTAATAAAAATTTGTTTTTCACGCTCTAACGTGCGAATAAAAGACATAAGTTCTTTTATTTCAGGGTGATTTTCGTACCAACGAGGCTTTTGTTGTTCGTCTTCCATAAACAACCAACTTCACTATTTGATAATGCCAAAGCCTAATAAGAAGGTACAAACAATAAAGATACCAGCGATAATACCTGTAAGTTTATTCAAACCCTTTTCTGCACTCTTTTGTGATGAGAACATTTGAGAAGCTCCACCAATAGCTGCGATACCGTCACCTTTAGGTGAATGTAAAAGAATTAAAACTATTAATAGAACTGATGAAATTACTTGTAATATCCAAATTAAACTTAATAACATTTTTAAATATCCTCTTTGTTAGCGATAAAGAACGATTTTAAATCGCCACTATATAATTGTTTATATTGGTAAAGTCTAGCAGGTCTTTTAGAAGATGCCTTTGTAAATTCATCAAGTGTAATAAGACCTTCTGTACCCAAAACTTTTTTTCTAAAGTTACGCTTATCTAACTTTTTGCCCATAATCAATTCATAAACTTTTTGCATTTCAGTTAGAGTGAATTTTTCGTTTAATAATTGATACGCAACAGGGCAAGTTTTAAGAGATAATCTAACTCTTGCTCTAGTGTAATCAATAATTTCTTTGTGGTCAAAAGCAAGTGGTGGTAAATCATCAATCGGATACCATGCAACATCTTCCGATTCAACAACCTTAACATCTTCGTATCTAACAAGTGCGAAATAAACGCAAGTAATTACACGAGAGTCAGGGTGACGAAGAGGATCGCCAAATGTGTACAACTGTTCTAAATAAACATTGTCCACGTCTGTTTTTTCTTTTAAAATACGAACAGCAGCTTGTTCAAGATTTTCAGACATGCGAACATATCCACCTGGAATAGCCCATTTATCTTTAAAAGGTTCTCTATCACGTCTAATTAACAGCGCTTGAAGAGCATTATTTTTGATAGTTAAAATAACCGTATCTACTGTAATTTCGTGCGTTTTAGTTTCGTTATACATTTATTCCTCTTGCTTAGTTTAGGTTAATTGTAACCTAAACCAAATAAAAAGTAACGTAAATTTTTGTTAAATTAAAGAATCTTTAACTGCTTTTGTTGCAGAAACGTCAATCATTTTAGTTGTGTGCTTAGCAAGCCCAGCATCTTTACCGCCATTGATAGAAACCGGAGAAGTCGAAATTGCAGGCTTCATAGAAGTTTTTGGTTTTGGCAATTGGTGATTAGCTTTAGGAGCTTTTCTTGTTGCTTGAATTATTGCTTGGTCAGGGTTTTTCTTGTAATAGTGATAATCTGACATGATTGAGTTAACGAACTGTCTGCTAGAAGCCGGAACGGATTTTCGTCTAGCTACTGCTACAGGTCCTGCATTGTATGCAGCAAGAGCAAGCTCAGTAGAGCCAAACATTTTGTACATCATTTTGTAGTACATTAAACCGCCCCTGATATTATCACTAAGATAATATGGATTAACTCCTAATCTTTGAGCAGTAGAAGGCATAAGTTGGAAAACGCCTACTGCGCCATAAGGGCTTCTTACATTGTGTCTGAATTTAGATTCTGTTTTAGCGATACTTAACGCTAGAGCTGGTTCAATACCTAAATCTATTGAGTGTTTTACGATTGTTGCTTTTACTTCATTTTCACTTACGTTTGAAGCTAGAACACTTTGACAGAACATTAGCACTATTGTAATAGTGAGTATTGCTGTTTTTCTTATCATAAAAATTTCCTAGTGTGTTGGTAAATTGTACGGTCATGGTTAATTAATAAAAAATGTACTAAGTACACCCATGCCCTATGTGTAAAAATATATTAACACAAAAGCAAAAATATTGCAAGTCCATGGCTACATGTGTTATAATGGTAGGATAATTGCGGAATATAAATTTTTAAGAATAAAAGGAGTGCTTATGAATATGAATAAAGATTTAGAAGATTTTTCCATTGTTCATGATAATGGTATGAATAACAATAATTTTGTTGATTCTTTATGTCACCCTGAATTTATTTCAGGATCTCAAGAAGAAGATATTTTGAAACGAGTTCCGAATGACAGAGAATTAGTCGGTGCGCACAAAGCCTTCACGTTATCAGAATCATTAATTATGATGGCGATTGTTGGTGTAATCGCAGTAATCACCTTAGTTTCTTTGTCTGGATTAAAGCCAAACAAGGATAAACTATTGTTGCAAAAAGCACATAGAGCAACCCTTGAAGCCGTTGCTGAAATTGCAAACGACACAGTTGCTTATCCACCACTACAATCAGCAGATGCAAGTTTTAGAGGACATCTATTATTTGCAGCTAGAAGACAGGTAGAAATGGCATTATTTACACCTGACCTTACACACGCAATAACTGATGAGGAGTTAGATTGTACCATTTATGGAACTCCAGGTGGTGATACAGTACCAAAACAACTTATGTGCTCTAAATTAGATGCAAATGGAAATCCTGTAACACGTTTAAATAGTGATGGGCTAACTGAATTTGTTTATACAACAGACTGCAAAAAAAACCCTCCAAAACTAACCTTAGATCCAATAGATACATCTACTTTTAATACTGGTAATACTGGTAATACTGTTAATACAGGAAGTAATACCATCGAAATCCTAAAACCAACAGGTGGCGGTCACAGTGATTCAGTATTGCCAAACATAGGTTCTGTAGGTGAAACAACAACCTCTGGCAATGTTAAAATTACACCTGCATCAGCTGTATTAACAGACCGAAGCGTACCAAAAAGAGACAGCGGAAAATATACATCAGAAAACAAATTTGCATACTTGTTCGCTCATATTATGCAACCTTCTGGCAAAGATATATCTTGCAACAACAAGGTTTGCACATTTAATACTTCTGACGGTATGAGTTGGACAGTTACTGACAACTTCAGTGCTGGAAACGTAAACTCAACAGCAACAATCAAGGTTGATATCAATGGTGACAAAAAACCTAACAAGGCTTATAATCCTGACAAGCCAACAGAAGTGAAAACTCCAGACCAGTTCACATTTACAGTACGTGCTAACGGTCAAGTTACAGTTCCTGCAAACGATGCTGTTGCTCAAAAATATTTGCAATCAAGAAAATAGAACACCAAACCTTATGTCATTCTGAACTCGGTTCAGAACCTCAATAAGAACAGAGACCCTGAAATAAATTCAGGGTGACAATGGGAAAACACAAAACCTTATGTCATTCTGAACTTGGTTCAGAATCTCAAAAAAAACAGAGACCCTGAAATAAATTCAGGGTGACAA
The DNA here is from genome assembly GCA_003258725.1 of Candidatus Melainabacteria bacterium. Taxonomy (GTDB): domain Bacteria; phylum Cyanobacteriota; class Vampirovibrionia; order Gastranaerophilales; family Gastranaerophilaceae; genus UBA6984. The sequence goes on along the minus strand of QHMG01000006.1, from coordinate 43,489 downwards.
TGGGAAAACACAAAACCTTATGTCATTCTGAACTTGGTTCAGAATCTCAAAAAAAACAGAGGCCCTGAAATAAATTCAGGGTGACAATGGGAAAACACAAAACCTTATGTCATTCTGAACTTGGTTCAGAATCTCAAAAAAAAAACAGAGACCCTGAAATAAATTCAGGGTGACAATGGAAAAAATATGCAAAAGGAATATTACGTATACATTCTTACAAACAAGACCAACTCAACTTTTTACATTGGTATAACTAACGACATAAAAAGAAGAGTAATTGAACACAAAACAAAAGCAATTGAAGGCTTTACTTCAAAATACAAATTAAATAAACTAGTCTATGTTGAAAGCACACCGTTTGTTGAAGACGCTCTAAACAGAGAAAAACAACTAAAACGATGGCATAGAGACTGGAAAATCAATCTTATAAAAGGGCTTAACCCAACTTATAGAGATTTATCGGATGATTTCTAGAGATTCTGAAACAAGTTCAGAATGACATAAAGTAGAACACAAGTTCAGAATGACAAAACATCTGAAAACAAAAACAAAACACTATGTCACCCTGAATTTAGTTCAGGGTCTCATGAAAAAGAGGATTCTGAACCGAGTTCAGAATGACATAAAGTAGAACACAAGTTCTGAATGACAATGAGCATTATTCATGATAAAATAGCAACAGAAACAGACAAAATAAGGAGAATACATATGAACATAAGAAAAGCCTTCACAATGTCAGAAGCACTTATCGTTTTAGGGATTATCGCAGTAATCGCAACACTATCTGTTCTTGCGGTACAAAATGCAAAGCCAGACCCTGAAATCGTAATGTTCAAAAAAGCGTATAAAACAACACAAGATATTATACAAAACATGTACTATGACAAAGAATTGTATCCAAATGCAACAGACCCAATGGAAGTTGCCTACAATTCAGACGGAACAAAAATTTTAGCCAAATTGAACGCAGAAAGTGATTCTCCGTTTGCTTTTAATTTAATGAAGACCTTATCTCTTGGTCTGAATATGAATACAAATAATGGATGGAATACACCTGTAACTTCACTTAGCACCTGCTATTTGTTAGATATTAATGGGAATGAGAACTGTCCTGATACTACTTTTACTTTAAGTACAGGTAACAACAGTAGTACAACAGAGACCTCTAGCTGTACAGATACACTACTCAAATCATCTGAAGGGTATGCTGCCGGTATGCGTTCTTCAGGTTCAACAGGACCAACATGCTACACTAATTTAAAGATTGGAGAAACGGATAAAAGATCATTCTACTGTAGACCTAACTGTCCATCTGGCTATCATAGAATTACTTTACTAACTTGTACATCAGAAAGTATCGTCGGCACAAATGTATACGGCTGTATGGCTGATACCTGCGACAAATGCTTTAACGAAATGGGCGAAGTAACTACTTTATCATTTTGCAAAGTCAAAAGTACTAAATGTAAATCATCAAGTTCTAGTAGTTCATCTTCTAGTTCATCATCAAGCTCTAGCAGTTCGTCATCTAGCTCATCATCAAGCTCTAGTAGTTCGTCATCTAGCTCATCCCCTAATCGTGGAGTTGATTACACCTTTGAAATAAACTCAAACCCTATACCAGGAAACACTCTTGGCTTCTTTAACCTAAATGGTGACGGTAATTACAAATTTGCAGAAGCATTCATTACTAGACTTAACCCATTATCTCATGGTAAAGCTAGCACACAAAGAAACGGAGTTGACGTTTTCACAGCAAAAACTGCTGACGGTATCTATTGGGAAATAGAAGATCACTTTAGCGAATATGAAACTTCTGGTAAAGTAAATGCTAAGACATACATAACGGTATACCTTGACGGAGCCGATACTAACTCTTGCTCTTACGACTCACGCAGTTGCCCTCGTCCAAACAAATTCATATTTGAACTTACAAACAGCGGTAAAATTACACCTCTTGTATCTGCAGATACAGACGCAGATATTGACCCTATCGCCTGCTCATTCCTAAGATTTCAAAAAGTGAACAAATTCGACAAAATTCCGAAAGATAGTTCTAACAATTCTTGTTTTGAATACTATAGCAGACAACAATCGAACTATCAAGCATGACAAAAGGCGCATAATAAACACTCGGACAATTCATCAGATACCGCAACAAGTGCGGTATGACGGAAAACTGATACTCATGTTCAAGAGACCCTGAATTTAGTTCAGGGTCTCTTGAACATGAGATTCTGAAACAAGTTCTGAATGACATTATTTTTTGTATTTTCCTTTTTGCGCTCATTCTTTACATTATTGTATTGTTTTATTCTTTTTGGTATAATTAACCTAAAGGAGTTTTTAAATGAAATTTAAAGCATTCACATTGGCAGAAATATTAATCGCACTTATAATTGTAGCTGTTGTTTCCGGTGCGGTTATTAGTGGTTTAAGAGGTATGACTTCATACACTAACAGACCAGCATTCCAAAAATGCTACAGCCATTTGACTCAAACAGTTACAGATATGCTTAACGACAAATTAGTTTATCCTGATATTCCAATATCTGAATCAAACCTTACTCTTATTGGGCTTATGAATAATTACAACGAAGACGGTACCGTTGACAATGACAAATTCTACAACGAGTTTAGAAAAAGAACTCTTGGTGCTGTTGCAACTACTCCAACTGTATCTAGTTCAAAAGCCTTTATTGCTCAAGATAAGTCGTTTTGGCAATTTACAAACAAAGCTAAAGGTTCTGGTTTAACTGATGATGTAAAAATTATTGAAGTTGACGTAAATGGTCTAGATAAAGGACCTAACTGTCCGAACTCTTTTGGACCTGGTTCAACACCTGCTAGTTGCCCAGATCCTGACAGATTTGATTTCTACGTATACAGAGATGGAACTATCCAAGTAAATAAAGACTCTACTGGTTATGGTTCATCTAAACAGAAACAATTAGATTTCTTGAACGCAAACGGCTATTTCGGCGTAAAACAAAATTAATCAAAATAAAATTTATATTAAAAGAAAGGAAATTTAAAAAATGGAACAAAAAAAATTAGCTACTATTGGTGTATTCGGTGGTTCTGGCTTTTACAAATTCTTAGACAATGTTGAAGAAGTTAAAGTAGAAACTCCTTACGGTATGCCTAGTGACAACTTAATGATTGGTCAAATCGGTGAACACAAAGTTGCTTTCATGCCTAGACACGGTAGAAACCACACTATTTTACCTCACTTAATCAATTATAGAGCTAACGTTTGGGCTATGAAACACGTTGGTTGTGAGAGAGTTATCTCACCTTGCGCATCTGGTAGCTTACAAAAGCATATCAACCCTGGTGACTTCGTTATTTGTGATCAATTCGTTGATTGGACTGACGGAAGAAAATCTACATTTTTTGAAGGTCCTGTTGTTCACCACCCATCTGCAGCTAACATGTACTGCCCAGAATTAAGAAAAATTGCGATTGATACAGCTAAACAATTAGGCATCAAGGTTCACGAAACAGGTACTATGGTTGTTATTAACGGACCTAGATTCTCTACAACTGCTGAATCTAAATTCTTCACTGCTCAAGGTTGGGATACAATCGGTATGACAGCATTCCCTGAAAATTACCTTGTTAGAGAAATGGATATGTGCCCATTAAATATCTGTTTAATTACAGACCACGACTGCGGTCTTGTTGGAGACGTTCCACCTGTTTCTCACCATGAAGTTTGCAGAGTATTTGACGAAAACATTGAAAAAGTTAAAAACTTGTTGTTCCGAGTTATTGAATCTATCCCTGCAGAAAGAGCTCATTGTGAATGTGCTAACACTTCAAAGGATTCTCAAGTATAAAATTAGTGAGGATAAAAAATGATTTTAAAAGCGATTAACAACCTATTCTATTTTTACTATATTTTAATCATTATTAGAATATTTTTGACTTGGATACCAACAATTGATTGGGACGCTCAACCTATCAAGTTTATTAGAGAAGCAACTGACATTTACTTAGACTTGTTTAGAAGAATTATTCCACCCTTCGGCGGAATCGACTTCTCTCCAATTGTTGCGCTAATCGCTCTTCAATTCCTTCAAGTTATCCTTACTGGCTTTATTGCTAGTATTTTATAATTTGTTTGGATGAATGTTTGTAGAAGATGCGGATTGCTTTCAGCAATCCGCATCTTCTTTTTCTTTTAAAGGTTTATAGAACTAAATACTCAACCCTATGTCATTCTGAATTTATTTCAGAATCTCAGAAAAATAGAGACCCTGAAACAAGTTCAGGGTGACGTACATTTAAATTATCCTCTTACGATTTTGCCCATGCGTAGGCTTTTTTCATAAAATTATCACCGTCTATTGAATGACCTCTTTTAATATAGCTATTTATATAGAACAGAGCATCTTTCCTTTTGTTAGTTTTTAAACAAGATGCAACCAAATTTTGAAGAATTTCATAATTTTCTTCATCTTTATTTAAAGCTAACTTAAAATATTTGTACGCATTTTCAAAATCTTCCATTTTAGCATAAGTTACACCTATCATATTTAAGATTTCGCCTGTATCATGTGCACCATTTGAAAGACTATAAGCATTTTTCAAAAATTTCAAAGCTTGTTCATATTTTTTAGAGAAATAGTAACACTCACCCATAGATTTGTATATTATGTAATTGTTTGCGTCTTTTTCGATTGCTTTTTTATACGTAGCTAAGGCTTTATCTTTTTGACCGTTTTCAAAATATGTTTGAGCAAGGTTTACAAGTGCTTTTGTTTCGTTTGAACCATTAGCAACTTTTGCATATTTTTTTGCTTCATCAATTTTTATACGTTTTGCATCTTTCAACTGTCTATTCAAGATTTTAGTGTTATTTGAATACAATAATTTTATAGTAATTCTATCTCTTTGAGATAATTTTTCATCAGCTTTTGCCAAAGCTGGATACATAATATCATTCTCGTTATCGCTATGTCCGGAAATACCGACTGCATGACCTAATTCATGCAAAATAACTTTGTACATATCTTCACTTGGAATTATTTTATTTTTATCAATTGGGTGTTTATATATCAAAGTGATTTTTGCTTTTTCAATGTTATTATTATTTTCATTTAAGTATGTATTAGTTAAGCCCAACATAAAGGCTTCGTTTGATTTTTCGTCTTCATCAAAAGAAGGTTTTACAATAATATTCACGTCAGCCTTGTCTTTATTATTAGTGTATTGAAACTTAAACAACCCACCAAAGAGTTCATTATAAGTTTCAACTGCATTCGTAATTGCCTGAGTGTAGATTCTTGTTGGATCATTATAAGAATATTTTATTGTTTTTTTATTCCAACGTGCAATTTTGCTATCTTGAGTTACTGCGTGAGTCAAATAATTTTGTTTGCTTGTGATACTATCTTTTGACAGATTTTCAGCAATTAAGCGACCATTTTCGTCAAATGTTGCATCATCAGAGATTTTTACAAATTTGTGATGCTCTATATAATATTGTTTTTCGTCATCTGTAAGAGTAGAAAAATCTTCCATAACTTTTACACGCTTTGGACCATAATAATTAACATAATTTGCAACAGAAATTATAACCAAAAGTGCTAAAAGTATTAATATTTGATTTCTTTGAATATTTTTGTTGTTCATTATTTAAAGTTTACTCTTTAATATGCTTATAGTCAAGAAAAAAGGCATATTTTAAAATATACCTTTTTCAATCTTTTTTTAACTTTCAACATATTCTCTTAAGCGTTTGCTTCTGTTTGGATGTCTTAATTTTCTAAGCGCTTTCGCTTCAATTTGTCTGATACGTTCACGAGTTACACCAAACAATTGTCCTACTTCTTCCAAAGTTCTTTGGCGACCATCGTCCATACCGAAACGTAATCTAAGTACATCTCTTTCTCTTGGTGACAATGTGCATAAAACCTCAGCTAAGTCTTCTCTTAACAAGTCTGATGCAACTGTTTTAATTGGAGCGTCAGCTTCTTTATCTTCAATAAAGTCACCTAAACGAGAATCTTCTTCTTTACCAATTGGAGTTTCCAATGATAATGGTTCTTGTGCAATTTTAATGATTTCTCTAAGTTTTGAAATAGAAACATTCATTTCCATTGCCAATTCTTCTTCAGTCGGTTTACGAGAAAACTCTTGAGCAAGTCTTCTTGTAACCTTTTTCAATTTATTAATTGTTTCAACCATGTGAACTGGAATACGGATTGTTCTTGCTTGGTCTGCAATAGCACGAGTAATAGCTTGTCTAATCCACCAAGTAGCATAAGTTGAGAATTTGAAACCTCTTTCGTGGTCGAATTTTTCAGCAGCTCTGATTAAACCCAAGTTACCTTCTTGAATTAGGTCTAAGAACAACATGCCACGACCAACATATTTTTTTGCAATACTTACAACCAAACGTAAGTTTGCTTGAACTAATTTTCTTTTTGCAATAGCTCCCGGAGTGCCACCTTGAATAATCGCTCTTGCAAGCTCAATTTCTTCATTGGCAGATAATAATTTAATACGTCCAATTTCTCTTAAATACAAACGTACTGGATCATCAACAGCAACACCTTTTGGTACTTCTAAATCATCAGCTTTTTCTTCTTGAGAATCCATCAAATATACATCTTCATAAGGTGATTTTGACTCAATTTTTCCCGCTGAAACTATATCTTCGATATTGTCTGTACTGATGTCTACGTTCATGTAAGATTCGTCACCAGCATCATCGACATCTTTTTCTGATTCGATATCTAAAATATCTAAATTTTCTTCTTCCATAATGTTAACAATTGAACTTGATTGTCTTTTCTTTGTCATTAATTATCTCCAGTTCTTAATTTTTTTATTTTATCTCTGAGTTGCATCTGTACCTTTAGCGACTCAGTTTCATCATCATTCGCTTCCTGATATAATTTTTTCATTTGCAAGTGTTCTTCATTTAACCTACATTTTTCTAAAGTTTCTATGTTTTCCCTTATAATTGTATCAAATTCAGCTTCCTTTAGATTGTTAAATGTTTCCGAAATACAAATCAAATCTGTGATTAGGGATTTAATTTCTTGATTTTGAGAGAACTCTGTGTATAATTTATTCGTTAAGTCACTAACATTATTTACGGTATTGATTAATTTGTCAATTGTATCTTTTACAATTATTAACGCTTTATTTGTAAAATTTACACTTTTTATTCTTCCAGAAATCATGTCCGTAGAATACGGACTTACATTTACTAAAAATAAACTCAATAAATTTTTTTGCGCAATTTCTTCAATTGGTGAAGATTTTGTTACATTGACAGATGAAACCTCTGGAACAATAAAATCTGTACGGCTTACTTTTTTTACGTCTTGTTGTAAAGCCTTATCGTCTAAAGATAACGCTGTTGCAACAATTTTGACGTATTCTGATTGAATAATTGGATTTTGAACATCATTCAAAACAGGCAAAATTTCTTTAACCAATTCTGATTTTTCTTGTGGCGTTGTAACTTCATTTTTCTTTTTTAGTAACTGATTTAGTTCAAAATCTAGTAGTAACGGAGCGTGTTCAATGTAAGATTTAAACGCCTCAGCTCCAGAGCTTCTAATAAATTCATCAGGATCTTTGCCTTCTGGTGGTGAAACAACTCTAATTTCGCACGCGTATTTGTCGTCATTTGTAGAAATATGAGATTCATCAAATTGTTTTATGTTACCCAAACCGCTAAATGCAGATTTAATCAATTCTCCACCACGTTTTGTTGCATTTTGCCCTGCTAAATCCGTATCAAATGAAAGATATATTCTTCTGCTTCTTGTATATTTTGAAAGCATTTTAACATGCTCAAGCGTCATTGAAGTTCCACAAGAAGCAATTGCATTATGAATCCCGTGAGCTTGGGCAGAAATTACATCAAAATACCCCTCCATAATTACAACTGAATCTTCTTGCTTAATAGCTTCTTTGGCAGTATATAAACCGTATAAAATTCTGCTTTTGTTATAAATTGGAGAGTCAGATGAGTTTAAGTATTTTGGATTTTGACCTTCTTCTATTGCTCTTGCACCAAAGGCAATGTATTCACCTTGTTCGTTTTGAATTGGAATAATAATCCTGTTTCTAAATCTATCTACATAACGTCCTTGATTAGATTTTAAGATTAAACCAGCTTTTTCTAAAATTGAATCATCATAATCTCGTTTCAATTTGTTGTAAAGCATATTAGGTTCTTTTAATGATAAGCCTAAAGAAAATTTTGAAATAATTGCAGGTGTAATATCACGTTTATTCAAGTACTTTACGGCAATATTGTCAGAAGGCGAGCTTAGCAAAATATCTTGATAAAATTCGACAGCCTTTTTACAAGCCTCTGTCATCAAGGTACGTTCTTCCTTGTGTTTGCCACCATCTCCATTATATTCAGGTAATTCAACATTATAACGCTCTGCCAAGTACTTGATGGTTTGCATATAATCCCAATTATGAATTTTCATCAAGAATGTAATAGCGTCACCACCAACGCCACAACCAAAACATTTAAAAAATCCTCGTTCTGCATTAACTGAAAATGACGGTGTTTTTTCACCATGAAAAGGACACAAGCCCCAATAATTTGAGCCTTTTTTCTTCAAAACTACTTCTTCAGATACGATATCAACAATATCCATCTGACTTTTAATTTGTGATAGTGCTTCCTCAAAAGTTTGTGCCATATAAATATTTTAGCATTAATATGAAGTCATGTTATAATCGTTTTATGGAAAATTATTTTATTGATACACATTCTCATATTGATATGATTGATGATATTTCGCTTGACGAAATTATCAAATCAGCAAACGATGTTGGTGTAAAAAAAATAATTATCCCAGCGGTAAACGAACAAGATTTTGAAAACAAAATTGAAATTTGCAATCGGTACGAAAATATTTTTTGCATGTTAGGTGTTTTTCCAGAAGAAGCTAAAACTTGGAATAAAAAAACATACGAAAAAATCAAAGAATTAGCAAAAAATAACTCAAAAGTCGTTGCAATAGGTGAAATTGGCTTAGATTACTATTGGGATACAACATACGTAGAACTTCAAAAAGAAATTTTTATAAAACAAATTCAACTTGCAAACGAATTGAATTTACCAATTGATGTTCACGACAGAGAGGCTCACAAGGACACTTTTGACATTTTAAAAGAATATAACAAAGGCTCAGATGTCGTTTTACACTGTTTCTCTGGTAGTGTTGAATTTGCAAAAGAATGTATAAAGCAAGGCTGGTACTTATCTTTAGGTGGTGTTGTAACCTTCAAAAATGCAAAAAAAATGAAAGAGGTCGCAAAAGAAATTCCACTTGAACATCTAATGCTTGAAACAGATGCTCCATACCTTGCACCTGTTCCGTTTAGAGGTAAAACAAACGAACCTAAATACATTCCATACATAGCACAAGAAATTGCTGATTTAAAAGAAATATCATTAAGAAATGTTACAAATGTTACTACTATAAATGCAGAAAAGGTTTTCAGAATTTGAAAAAGGAAAGATTAGACAAATACCTTGTAGATTTAGGTTACTTTGAAAATAAAAGTAAAGCCGCAGCCTCAATTTTGGCGGGCGATGTACTAATAAACGATGAAAGAATTACAAAGGCTGGATATCAAATAAACACTCAAAAAGAATATAATATCCGTATAAAATCAATGCCTTACGTTTCTAGAGGCGGATTTAAGTTAGAAAAAGCATTAAAAACATTTGATGTAGTAATTAAAGATAGAATTTGTCTTGATGCGGGAGCTTCAACAGGCGGATTTACAGATTGTTTACTTCAAAATGGGGCAAGGTTTGTTTATGCAGTTGATGTTGGCTATGGGCAACTTGATTGGAAAATCAGAAGCAACGAACATGTAAAACCCATTGAAAAAACCAATCTTAAAATTTGCTCAAGAGAAGATATTTATGCTGAAAATGAGCCTATTGCCGACTTGTTAGTTTGTGATGTTTCATTTATTTCATTAGAAAAGGTTTTACCTAATTTCAAAACACTTTTAGCCGACAAGCAAGAATTAATTTGTTTAATTAAACCTCAATTTGAAGCAGGTAAAGAGCTTGTTGAGAAGGGTGGCGTAATTAGAAATAGAAATACTCATTACAGCGTAATCGAAAGCGTTATTGAGTGCGCTAAAGGTCTAGATTACACAGTTTTAAATCTTACTCATTCTGCAATAAAAGGTCCTTGCGGAAACATTGAATATTTAATTCACTTAACAAGTGAAAAACAAGATGCACCTAAATTTAATATTAAAGAAATTGTTGATACAGCATTTATGGAGTTAAATCAACAACCTCTTCACCAAACATAATGTTCTTACCAATTGCTTTTTCTAAACCTGCTTTTGCAGAATTAAATTGGTATAGTGCATTGTAGTATGAAATTTGAGAATTCAAGTAAGAAACTTGCGCATCTTTCATTTCTGTTGGGCTTGCTTCACCAACTTTATAACGTCCGAATGAAATGTCATAGTTTTCTTTTGCTTGTTTCATACCTAAAAATGCCACAGGAATTTGATTTTTCTTCTCTACAAGTGTTAAATATGCCTTTTGAATTTCTAGACGAATATCATTTTCTGTACTTGTAGCATTTGCCATTTGTTTAGAATAATTAGCTTTAGCTTCTTTAATTTGTTGGTTAATCAACATACCATTGACAGTTGGAAAATCTAAATATCCACCAAATGAATAACCATAAGATTTTGTTGGTTGAGAACCACCAATTGCATAATTCCCTTGAGCAGTAATCTTAGGTAAATATTGTTTTTTCATCAATTTTAATTGTTGACGAGCTTGTTCAACTTGTAATTTTGCAACCTTCAAGTCGGGTCTTGATTCATCAGCAATACTCATTGCATCTTCTAATGTAATATCACAATCCGCATATTTCAATCTTTCTTGAACATTAAACTTTGTCATATAAGGTAGCCCCATGACATTATTTAAGTTTGCCATAGCTACATTAATTTGGTTGTCAGCTTGAATTAATTGTAACTTAGCATTGCTTAAGTTTACTTCTGCAATAGTAACGTCAACTTTTGGATTTGTGCCTATTTCATAGTAAGCTCTTGCTTGATTATAAAATAATTCAAATTTTTGAACATTATCCTCTTTAACTTTTTTATCGTCATAAGCCAATAACAATGAATAGTACGCATCTTTGGTTTGTTTAATAACCTCATTTACAACGCTTGTCAAAGTTTCTTGAGCCGATTTATAGGCTAATTTTTTAATTGTAACTTGGTTTTGTGTAACACCAAAGTCATAAATCATTTGGCTTACTGAAATTTGCCCCAAGTAATACAAAGTATATGTTGCATCTCTAGCACCGATTGCATCTGAAAATAATAAGTTTCTAGTTTTAGCACCATTTGTTGTCCAATTTAAGTTAGGAAAATAGTTTGACCAAGATTGTTTTATTCTTGCATCAGATGCTGAAATTTCTTCAATTGCAGCACGAATTTTAGGGTTATTGCCTAAAGCAAATTTTATACAATCTTCCAAAGTGATATCAATTGTTTTTTCAACAGAGCCTTCAATCACTTTCGTATCATTAACCTTTTTAATATCTTCAATTTGAGGTGAAATCTTATCCGCATCAGGATATTCTGATGTAATAATTTTATTACCTATTGAATTTAATTCATCTGTTTTTGCTTGTTTTTTATCAACAGCAGAAACTTCACCAGCAACTGCAAGGTTTGCTGTAGTCAATAAACATATTAAAATTAATGAAAATAACTTTTTATACATTCTATTTACCTACGTTTTTTATTTTTTCTAGTCCTTCGTGTAAGAAAGATTTTATATCATCTAATACCTTTTTCATTTTAGAATCGTCTTTTAAAGCGTTATGAGAGTTTTTTTTCATTCTTTGAATACATACAAAGAAGCCTGGAACTAACAAGGTACCCATAAATGCTACTGCCATCATTCCGCCAAATACTGTCATGCCAACTGAGTGACGACTTACAGCACCAGCACCAAATGCAAATACCAATGGTAATACGCCCAAGATAAACGCAATGTTTGTCATCATTACGGCTCTAAATCTCAATTTAGCCGCTTCCATTGCCGCTGCAACTTCATCTCCACCGTTCCTATCATAAGCATCTTTTGCGAACTCAATAATCAAAATAGCTTGCTTTGTACTTAAACCAATTAACATAATCAAACCGATTTGACAGTACAAGTCTAAAGAATATCCAGCTACATATTGAGCAAATAATGCACCTATCAAGGAAACTGGAGCAATCAACATTACGGCAATTGGCAAAGTCCAACTTTCATAAAGTGCAACCAAGAACAAATATACGAAGGTTAATGACAATATCAAAATTACAACGATTTGACCTGTTGATTCTTGTTCTTGCAACGAGCTACCTGACCATGCAAAGCCCATATCTCGTGGTAATACTTCATTTGAAACCTTTGCCATTTCCTTCATTGCTTGACCAGAAGAAACACTTCCAGCACCATTACCATTTATAGTAACAGCATTGTACATATTAAATCTTGTTAAACTATAAGGTCCTACAATCGGTTCAAATTTTACCATTGAAGATAGTGGAACCATTTTACCTTCTGTATTTTTAATAAATAATCGTTTCAAATCCGCTTCCTTTGAACGGAAATCCGCATCAGCTTGTAACATTACACGATATACACGACCAAATTTGTTAAAGTCATTTACATAAGTTTGACCATAAATAGCTGACATTGTTGTATAAAGTTCACTAATAGAAACCTTTTGAGCCATTGCTTGTTCCTCGTCAACCTTGACGATAATTTGTGGCAATGTAGCTGTATATGTTGTAAATACTGATGTTAAGTTTTTATTTGAATTTGCTGCTGCAATCAACTTTTGAGCTTGATCGTACAATTCTTGAGGGCTTCTATCACCTTTATCAAGCAACTGATATTCAAAACCGCCGAAGTTACCCATACCAGGAATTGGAGTTGGAGAGAATGCTACAACTCTTGCTGCTGGATAATTAGAGAATTGTGCTCTAATTTTTCCAATAATTGCGTCCATTTGTTGAGATGGTTTATGTCTTTGACTCCAAGGTTTCAATTGTACAACGATAAACGCTGTATTTTCCCCAGAAAAACCAATGATGTTAATTGTTTGACGAACCCCGTCCATAACCTTAATTTTATCTTCGATTTGAACGGCAATTTGTTTTGTTCTAACTGTTGAAACACCGTCTGGCAATTGTACTTGAACCATTACGGCACCTTTATCTTCCGTTGGAATAAAACCTGTTGGAATAACGTTACCCATGATAATTGCCATTAAAGTAAGAGCACCTAAGGTAATCATTGTTCTTTTTGGTGATTCTACGAAGTAATGAGCACATTTCAAGTATGTATCACGAATACTATTAAACCAATTGTCAAATTTTTTAATAATTTCTGGAACTTTTTCATCATCATGTTCTTTCAAAATTGTAGAACACAATGCTGGCGCTAACGATAACGCAACTAATGTTGACAAGCCCATTGAGCAGGCGATACAAACGGCAAATTGTTGATACATTCTACCATTTACACCTGGCATAAAGCATACAGGAACAAATACCGCCATCAATACCAATGATGTTGCAATTACAGGGCTTGTAACCTCATACATTGTAATAATTGTAGCCTCTCGAGGATTTTTACCTGCTTGAATGTGTCTTTGTGCGTTTTCAAGTACTACAATCGCATCGTCTACTACCAGACCTACGGCAAGTACCAAACCAAATAGCATTAACAGGTTAATAGAAAATCCTAGCATCGCTACGAATATAAATACACCAATTAATGAAACCGGAATCGCACACAATGGAATGAATGCAGCACGTTTTGAACCTAAGAAGAAATATGTAACCAAAGCTACAAGCAAAATAGCCAAACCAATTGCATTTTCTACCTCTTTAATAGATTCTTGTACGAATTCTGTTTCGTCATGTTCAATATGATATTCTAAACCTTTAGGAAAACCTTTACTCAATTCTTCCATACGTTTAGCACATTTTTTAGCCAAATCAATTGAGTTAGCTTCAGGTAACTGTCTAATTACGATAAGCGAAGAACGCTTACCACCAATAAATGAGTCGCCCCAATAAGATTCCGCACCTAATTCAACTCTTGCAATATCTTTCAATTTTACATTTGAACCATCTGAATTTGAATAAACAACAATATTTTCAAATTCACTAGCCGAAGTCAAACGGCCTTTTGTTCGTAAAGTAAATTTAACGTCATGAGCATCTTTTAATGGTTCTGCACCCAAGTCCCCTACTGCAACCTGTGTATTTTGAGCCATAATCGCATTTTTAACTTCTGTTGCTGAAATCTTGTAGTTAGCCATTTTTACAGGATCTAACCATATACGCATTGAATATTCAGCAGCCCCATAAACATTAACGCTTGAAACACCCTTAATACGAGCTAATTCATCTTTAATATAAATAGATGCATAATTTGTAATATATAAAGTATCAAACGCATTTGTAGGTGAGTTTACAGCAATCATCAAAATACCAGGACCACCTGTTCTCTTACGTACAGTTAAACCATAGTTTCTAACATCACTTGGTAAACGTGGAGTAACAAGTTGTAAACGGTTGTTTACGTTAATTACCGCCATATCAGGGTCTGTACCTACTTCAAAATATACACTCAATTCATAAGAACCATTTTGAGACGTTGAAGTCATATAAATCATATCTTCAACACCATTTAATTGAGCCTCAATTGGAGCTGCGATAGTATCCCTTACTACATCAGCACTTGCACCTGTATATGTTGCACTTACTACAACTTGAGGTGGCGTGATTGACGGATAATCTTCTAGAGGCAAGCCACACATCATAATTAAGCCCGCCAAAACGATTGCAAGTGAAATTACAATCGCAAATTTTGGTCGTCTAATGAATAAGTTAATATCTTTTTCGTTATATTCTGCCATTTTATATTACCTAATTATTTTTTAGAATCACTTTCCTTTTTTGCATTTGCAGATGCATCAATTGCTTTAATTTCCTCTTGAGTTAATTCTCTAACAGGTCTTGAAGGAATTACGCCTTGAATACCTAAAACAATAACTTTATCACCTGCTTTTAAACCAGATTTAACCACCCAATCCTTGCCATCTTGACCGAAGGTTTCAATTTTTTGAATTTGAGGAAGTCCTTTTTCATCAATTTTATATACATATTTGTATTGTGGATTTTCTAAAACTGCAATTTGAGGAACTACAGGAACATTTTCTTTTTCTTTTGAATAAATGTAAACTGTTGCGTAGTTACCATTAATTAACAATCCTTTTGGATTAGGGAAGGTTGCACGCATCAAAATAGAACCTGTTGTAGGATCTACATTATTGTCATGGAAGTTTTGAATACCGCTAAATTCATATTTTGAACCTGTTGAGAAATACAAATCAACATTACGATTTACTGCTGATGTTTTATCAATTCTCAACAATTCTGTATAATTTTTAGCGTCAAGTGGGAATGTTACATAAATTGGGTCTACACTATTTAATGTTGTCAACGCACCGCTTTGAGCTGTTACATAGTTACCAACAGTAACTTTAATCATACCAACTTGACCATCTACAGGAGCTTTAACTCTTGTATAAGATAAATTTCTTAAAGCATCTTGATATGCGCTTCTATACATAGAAACTTGCGCTTTATATGAATCTCTTTGCGCTAAAACTTCATCATACTTAGCCTTTGCAATGTAATCTTGTTTTACAAGTTCTTTTGCACGAGTCAATTGTTTTTCATAATAAATCAATTGTGCTTGAGCATTATCTAAATTGGCTTTTGCTTTATTTGCAGCCAATTGATATTCTTGTGGTTCAATTTCAAACAAAATTTGACCTTTTTTAACTACATCACCTTCTTTAAAGTAAGATTTTGTTAAATATCCACTTACCCTTGCTACAATGTCAATCCTTGAAACAGACTGAATTCTGCCAGGAGCTTCAAATTTTTTGGTAACATCACGAGCTTCAATAGCTTGTATTGTAACTCCAGGCGCACCTGCCATTTTCATTCTTTTTGCAGCTTGAAAACCTTGAAATTGGTAAGTCAAAAATCTTGCTAATACTGCTACTATCGCAATTGATAGTGTTATAATAATAACCTTTTTCATATTTATATCCCCAAGTATGATTGTAAAATACCCTACTATTCTTTATAGCACATAAAACTTTGCACAAACCATGACTTTTTTAAATTCTTATTATCTCTTAATATTATATATAATAAGGCGGCGGACATTTTAAAATGTCCGCCGCCTTATTTAATCTATTAAATTATTCTTCCGTTGCTGCTACTTTTTCTTCAGTTTTTTCAGCTTTAGGTTCGTCACCTTTCTTAGAGAAGAACATTTTACCGTCTTTCATATCTAGAACGATTGTATCTCCTTCGTGGTACTTACCAGATAAGATTTCTTCTGCTAAAGTATCTTCAACTTTACGTTGAATTAGTCTTCTCAATGGTCTTGCACCATAAGCTTCATTGTAACCGTCAGTTGCCAAGAAGTCTTTAACATCATCAGTAACTTCCATAGTTAATCCACGTTCGTCTAGACGTTTGAATAAGTCTTTCATCATCAAATCAACAATTTGTCTGATTTCTTCCTTACTCAAGTGAGCAAATACGATAATGTCATCAATACGGTTAATAAATTCAGGTCTAAAGGCTTTCTTCATTTCTTCATTTACAGTATCTTTTAATTTTTCGTATTTATCTTTCTTTTCATCATCTGCTGTAACGAAACCAAGTTTAGATTGAGTTGCAATCATGCTTGCACCTACGTTAGATGTCATGATGATAATTGTATTTTTAAAGTTTACATGTCTACCTTTAGAATCTGTCAAACGACCATCATCTAAGATTTGTAACATGATATTAAATACATCTGGGTGGGCTTTTTCAATTTCATCAAAAAGAATTACTGAATATGGTTTCTTTCTGATTGTTTCAGTTAAGCTACCACCATCATCGTAACCTACATATCCTGGAGGTGAACCGATTAATTTAGATGTAGAGTGTTTTTCCATAAATTCAGACATATCGACTCTAACCATGTTATCTTCAGAACCAAATACAGCTTCTGACAAGGCTTTTGCAAGTTCTGTTTTACCAACACCGGTTGGACCACAGAAGATAAAACTACCAATAGGTCTATTTGGTGATTTCAAACCAACTCTTGCACGTCTGATTGCTTTTGAGATAGCAACGATTGCATCATTTTGACCGATTACACGTTCATGAAGAACTTTTTCCAAGTTCAACAATCTGTCGCTTTCGCTTTCTGTCAACTTAGTAACAGGAACACCTGTCATCATGCCAATAACCTCTGCTACATTTTCTTCTGTAACAACTGGTTTATTCGCATCGTGTTCGTTACGCCATTTTTCAGAAACTTCTCTAATTTTTTCTTTCATATTAGCTTCATCATCACGAAGTTGAGAGGCTTTTTCGAACTCTTGATTTCTAATTGCTTCTTCTTTTTCCTTGATAATGCATCTAAGTTCTTTATCCAATTCTTTACCTTCTGGTGATAAAGAGCTAACCTTTAAACGAACTTTTGAACAAGCTTCATCTAAAACGTCGATTGCTTTATCCGGTAAGAATCTGTCTGTAATATATTTACTTGATAATTTAACAGAAGAAACGATTGCTTCATCAGAAATAATTAATCTGTGGTGTTCTTCGTATTTTGGTTTAATACCACGAATAATTTCAATAGAATCGTCAATTGAAGGTTCTTCAATCAAAACTGATTGAAATCTTCTTTCTAATGCTGTATCTTTTTCAATGTGTTTTCTGTATTCATCAAGAGTTGTGGCACCAATAACTTGGATTTCACCTCTTGATAATGCTGGTTTCAAAATATTTGCTGCGTCAATTGCACCTTCAGCAGCACCCGCACCAATTAAAGTATGCATTTCATCAATAACTAGAATGATATTTCCAGCTTGACGAATTTCGTCCATAATTTTCTTTAAACGCTCTTCAAATTCACCACGATATTTTGTACCAGCGATTAAAAGACCCATGTCTAATTGGATAACTTTTTTGCCATCTAAAATATCTGGAACTTCTGAATTTACGATACGTAAAGCTAAACCTTCAACAACAGCTGTTTTACCAACACCAGGTTCACCTAAAAGAACAGGGTTGTTTTTTGTACGACGAGCAAGAATTTGAATTACACGTTCAATTTCCTTTTCACGACCAATAACAGGATCTAGTCTAAGTTCTGATGCGGCAAGAGTTAAATCTGTACCAAATTCATCTAGACTTGGAGTTTTAGCCTTTGTTGTTGAAGATGTAGAGCTTGAAGAAGCGCCTGATGAAACAGTTTGAGGTTTAGATTCACCAAGAATTTTAACAACATTGCTTCTAATTTTATTCAAGTCAACGCCTAAATTTTCTAATACTCGAGCTGCAACGCCTTCGCTTTCACGTATTAAACCTAAAAGCAAGTGTTCAGTACCAATATAGTTGTGTCCAAGTTGTCTAGCTTCATCCCATGACAATTCTAAAACTCTTTTTGCTCTAGGAGTGAAAGGAATTTCAACAGCTACAAAACCTGTACCTCTACCAATAATTTTTTCAACCTCAGCACGTGCATCTTTAAGATTTACGCCCATAGATTTTAATGTTTTTGCGGCAACGCCTGTACCTTCACCGATAAGTCCAAGTAAAACTTGTTCTGTACCAACAAAGTTATGACCTAAACGTCTTGCTTCTTCTTGAGCAAGCATTATAACTTTTATTGCCTTTTCTGTAAAACGTTCGAACATATTTTGTTTCCTCTTAATTTCCTTATTTTATCTTAGCTGAAATATAAAAAAGTTTCAAGTAATTTAATTTTTTAAACAAAACTGTTGACAAATTTTTTTTCTTAGTTTATATTATTAATACAGTCAGTTAGGCTCCCATCGTCTAGAGGCCTAGGACACTTCCCTTTCACGGAGGCGACGGCGATTCGAATTCGCCTGGGAGTACCATTTAAAAAGCCACTCAATTGAGTGGCTTTTTTGTTATAATTTAACGATGTAATTTAACGAGTAAACTGATTTTGTACGGTTAGATTGATTAATTTGTGAAAGTTGGCTGTGTGAGGGCATTTCAGAGGTCGGAAAAATCATTTTATCCGTTCACCAAAGTACTCAAAATGTTCCATTTTGTACTCATGTCTCGGCAACATTTTTCATGGTTTTAAATATAGACTATGGCTGTGTTTTAGAGTTTGTTTACCTTTGAACGGATAAATTGATTACGTTCGGCAATGAGAATTTGAGTCAGAAAGAGTGCCGAAAAATTAGCATGAATATATGTGCTATCACAGGCAATTAATAATTTCATTTTACTTTTAAATAATAGAATAATCAGAATGGAAGTATATAATGTATCACAATAGATTTTGTAAATTTGAAAATTGTAAGTGCCCAAATTGTCCTCATCAACAAAATTTTAAATCCTATTTAAATCAAACAATTAATGATTATGAAATACAAAAAGAAATTTATTATATTAATAGTTTTAATCAAATGACTGAAAATATTGATAAAATAAAAACTTTATTTATAAATCTAGGCAAAAATGACGAATATTTAAAAAACTATAGGGAAGTAAATTGTATGTTTTACTCTAATATTTGTCGAGAATTTGTACCAGATTCTGAAATTGGCAAAATTGTTGTTGAAATAGTTAAAGGTCTTTTAACAAAATTTCTTAAAAAAGAGCTATCCGTTGAAGAAACAAAAATTTTTGAAACTTGTAAAAATATAGTAGATACATTTAATGCTTCTACTACATTAATAAATCACACTAAGACTGACATTGAGAAAGCCCTCGCAATAACAAAGTTAATAACCTTATGGGAAAAATATATTGTTTAAAGCAAAATTTTAATCCCAACCACCTTTATATTGGTAATTGTTGGATAAGTGTCTTTTCTGGGGTAAACTCTTAGTTTTAAACCAGAAGAACAAGTAGCGATTTGATAATAGCCTTTAATTTGAGTTATCAAATTTGCATCACCTAATTCAGAACCATTTGTATTTATTTTATCGTCTAGAGCTATTACTTTATTACAATTCCAACCAAATGTTTTTTGTGCGTGCCATGCAATATTGTCATATTCCAAATTTTCATTTTTATTATCAATATTTTGCTTACTACAAGCACTACAAAAAACTAAAATAAATATTGCATTTATTATGAGTAATAATTTTATCTTCATTATATCTTCATATCTTTTTTAGTTAATGTTTAAATCTCTAACATTGGCTCTATGTTTATATAACAATCTACCATTTGAACTACTTCTAAATTCAGAATAATCACAACCTCTTAATAATGAATATTCTTCAATTGTATCTATTGTATTATATAAGCCCTCAGCAGATAAGTTTAACCATATTTTTTCACTAACAAAAAATACCATGATATTAGACTTGCTTTGAAATTTTTTTATAAAACCACTATTTTTCATTTCTTCTACCATATTAGCAGATACTTGTAATCTTGTTCTTGTGTGAGTATCAACATTCGGGTATTTCTTTATTTCATCTTGTTCTTTTTTTATGTTGTTTTGAATTCTATTTATATTATTTTTGGCACTAGAACTTGCTGGATTTAGAGCTAAAGCCTTTTTATATAAATTTAAAGCTTCTCCTCTTTTTCCCAGTCTCTCTAGATAGTTAGCTTTATATTCATAAGGAACGTTATTATTTGGATTTAATTCAATACACTTGTCAATATCTAATACAGCAAAAGATAATTCACGGTTTTTTAGATAAGCCAAAGAGCGATACAAGTAGTATTGATAATTTGTCGGATCTTGTTCTATTGCATTGGTTAAAGCAACAATACTATTTTTGTAGTCATTGTCGTATTCACATAAAATAATTCCCTTTAACCAATATGCTTTTGAACGCAATAATTTATCATTACTATTATTTACTTGTATTGAATATAATAAATCTCCCATTAAAGATGATGCATCTTCATAATAGCCTAAGGCAGACAATATTTTTATTTTTAACAAATATGCACTTGATTTAAAGGAATCTTTTTCTTTTGAAGATTCTCTTTGCTTTTTAGTAAAACCAAAAACTTCACCCCAAGTATACTCAGAAGTTATATTATCAGTATATTCCAATAGCTTCAAAATAAAACTCCAACCTGAAATATCATCTTTTAGACTAATTGCATTAGGTATATCATTTATAAATATGTCTTTTTTTACAATATTTCTACTACTTGATAGTTTTGATAATTTATAAATTTCTATTCTTGTTGCAATAAATTCTTTTTCAAGTTTTTTAGAATTCATAGCCATGTCTGAATACTTTAAAGCTTTTATATAATTTTGTTTTTTTAAATATACTTTTGCAAGTTCATTATATATTAAATACTTATTTTGATTTAGATAATATTTATCCTCACTTAAATTATATGCCTTCGTTAAATAAAATTCTGCTAAATTTATATCACCTTTTTGAAGTTGAAATTCACCAATACAAAGATTATATTCTACAGTGTTTTTATTATTACTTAAGACCCAAAATAATTCCTTTTCTATTTTTTCTTTATCTTTTGTTTTAATCTGTTTTGCCACTTTATCAATATCATTGTATTGAGTGAAATGATAGGAAGTAAATAAATAGTCGCTATCAAGATTTTGTGTTTTATTGATATAATCTATGAATATGGCGTCTTTTGCGTTTAAATATGTTAATATTAACTTTTCAAGAGTTGCCAGTTCTTTTTTTTCATCATTTTTTATATATATTTTTTTAGCCATTTTCAAATCATCCATACCAAGTTGGTACTTACCATTTGAAACTTGAAGTAATCCTCTAAGCGAATATGCTTTTGCTAAAGCATTTAAACTTTCTTTTTTTGACATTTGAGGGAATTTACTCAATTTTATTGCATTATTTATTTCTTCAATAGCTTTTTTGTCATTTTGAATGTTAACATAGTACTCTGTCAATAAAATATAAGAAATACTTTCTTGTTCAATATTTAGAGAATTTTTAATATAATTTAAAAATTTATCATATTGTTTTTGTTCTAAAGATAAACTTGCAAGTCTATCATAAAGATACTTTGATGCAGATTTATCTAAACTATTTTTAGCACTATCTAAGAATTTTTCGTAATTTAGAATTGCGTTATTAGCATCTTCAAATCCACTATACAAATCTGCTTTGATTAAATAAAAAATGTAGCCATTATGGGAATTAAGATAATTTCTATCAATTATATTTATATATTGATTAAATCTCACTTTATCTTGGTTATCTATTGTTTTTTGTATATCATAAATTAAATTCGTATCATTTATATTTTTAATAAATTTATTCAAAGAATTTATTTCTTTGTATTTATTAACTTCTAAGTTAAAAGAATCTACCATTTCTTGTGGAGATAATGTTTGCTTTTCAATTCCAAAAGTAATCGTAGGACATATTACTAACAACGTAAGCAACAAAACAAATTTTAAAAGATTTTTCATGCCATAATTCCCCATATTATACTTGTTTGTTAATTTTAGCATAAACTAATTTAAATTTTGGCAATTATAAATTGTAAAAATTTAAAATGATGTTATTATAAAACAAGTATTAAAATTTTTACTTGGTTCGGATTCATCTGGGAGTACTATCAAACCAACTGTTAAAAGATGTCAAACTGCAAGTGTTTTTACATTTTTGTTATTTTATAAGTGTATTTACAAGGCTTTCAAATTCTGGGAATGAGATATCTACCCATTGAAATTCATTGATTTTTACAGGGCTTTCTGAAATTAAGCCTGCAATATACATACTCATTGCTAATCTATGGTCATGATATGTATCAACTTCACAATCACCTTTTAAAGTTGTTTTGCCATTAATAATAAATCCGTCTAGAGTTTCATCAATATCTGCTCCAAATTTGCGTAATTCTTTTACAACCGCAGTAATTCTATCCGATTCTTTGTTACGCAAATCTTGAGCATCTTTAATCACCGTTGTACCTACAGCTTGAGTTGCAAGTACCGCAATTACAGGTAATTCGTCGATTAAGCGAGGAATTAAACTACCTGAAATTTCGCAAGCATGCAATTCTGAAGTTCTTACTCTTAAATCACCAACTTCTTCATTTGAAACTAATTTTTTATCAAGAATTTCGACATCTCCGCCCATCATTTTAACTACGTCTAAAATGCCTGTACGTGTAGGATTTAGACCAACATTTTTAATTACAAAATCAGAATTTGGAACAATCAACCCTGCTACAATAAAGAAAGTTGCAGATGAAATATCCCCACAAATTGAAATATCATGAGCCGTTAATTCAGAGCGTTTTATTGTTGTTTTTGCCCCGTCGCATTGAATATCTGCGCCTAGATATTTAAGCATGCGTTCTGTATGATCTCGTGACACATAAGGTTCAATAAAAATAGTTTCGTCATCAGCATGTAAACCCGCAAGTAGCACGCAAGATTTAACCTGTGCAGATGCTAGTTTTGAATTATATTCAATGCCATGCAAATTTTGTCCATAAATTTTTAATGGCGCTTTAAACTCATTAGAGTCAATTTTAGCCCCCATTAATGACAGCGGTTCAATAACACGTTTCATAGGTCTTTTAGAAAGACTTTCATCACCAAACAAAACTGAATCAAAATTTTGTCCTGCTAAAATTCCAGATACTAAACGCATTGTTGTACCTGAGTTTCCGCAGTTTAAATCTTTTGTCGGTGCTTTAAGTTTTCCATCAGATATAAGAATTAATTCTTGCTCTGATAAAAATTCATGCTCAATTCCTAGTTGAGAGAATACTTTTAATGTTGAATGACAATCTGCGCCACGAGAAAAATTAGAAATTTTTGTTTCACCTTTTGCTAAAGATGAGAACATAATTGCTCTATGAGAGATTGATTTATCGGAAGGGATAACGATTTCGCCCTTCAAGCCTGATGTAATTTTGCTAACTATTTTATCCATATAAAAATTTTAACATAAACCAAATGGAGGATAAATTTAAAAACGCCCTAAAGATATTTTTTTGACGTGCGATATAAAAGGCATAAGAAAACCGAAAGGTTTACTTACCTCCTCCCCAAGTCTAGTAGCCGCCGATTAGGTGGCTTTTTTTTATGGAAAAATTAATAAGTAGTGCGCAATAAAATCAATTGATTTTATTGCGCACTACTTATATAAAATTGGTATTATAAATAAGACTCTTGAAGGATAGCCATAACATTACCATAGGCTTTTGAGTAGAATTTGTTTGAAACGACATAAGTGCTATTGATAATATCCAAAGTTTTTATATGTTTCATTATGTTGGCAAGTTCATTATAATTTGAAACCATATATATATTTGGATTGCCCAAAATTTTTATCATGCTAACTTTTGACAAAGTATATTTCATCAATTCTAAGTCGTTTTCAAATAAAATGATATGAGCTTTAGAATTATTATTGAAGAAATTCAGCAAGTGTCCCATTTCAAGTCCGCAAATTATATACAAATTATATTTTGACTGAGGAACAGACTCAAAAACATTAACACACTCCTCAACGGGGTCATATTGATCGTTTAGGGCTACATCATTACGGAACAAAATCGGATAACCTGTATGTGCACTACCAATACGAAAATCATTTTTAATAACGACATCTTTCATTCGTTTTTCTATGTCAGGTATTGATTTTCTTAAAAATATAAGATTTTGATTTAAGTAATATTCATCAAAATTCATTATTTACTATAAGCACCTTTGTGATTGTAAACATAGTCTTCGTAATCTTTTACTGGCATTGGCTTAGCATACAAGAACCCTTGTGCAATATCGCAACCAGCATTTTTCAAAGTTTCTGCTTGTTCTTCGGTTTCAATACCTTCGCAAACAACCGTTGCTTTTAAATCTTTAGCCATGTGAATTACGTGATTTAGAACGATAAAGCCTCTTTCTGTGCAAGTTGCCTCGTTAATAAATCCTCTATCAAGTTTCAATACATTTACAGGAAGTTTTCTTAACATATTTAATGAAGAATAGCCTACGCCAAAATCGTCCATTGCAATAGTAAAGCCTAGTTGTTGCAATCTGATTAATGTTGAGTTTACTGCACCTTCGTTATCCAAGAAAGCACTTTCTGTAAGTTCTAATTCAAAATATTTTTGAGGAACATTATATTTTTGAACCAAACCTTGAATTACATCTACTAAATCATCATATTTGAAGTGAATTCGTGACAAATTCACAGAAATAGGTAGAGGCTCTTTGCCTTCATCTAGCCATTTTCTAATAGTTTTGCAAGCCTCTTCCCAAATGTATTTGTCAATCTCAACAACAAATCCATTTCTTTCAAAAAGTGGAATAAATTTGTATGGTGGAATCAGACCTTTTTTAGGGTGATTCCAACGGATTAATGCCTCTGAACCACAAGGTTTCATTGTTGCCATACTAATTTTTGGTTGCAAGTACATTTCAAATTGATGTTCTTCAAGAGCCTGTTTCATTTCATCTTCAATTTGCTTGTCTTCCAATATTGCCTTACTCAAACTCTCATCAAAGAATGCATATCTTTCGCCAACAAGACCTTTTATCGTGCGTTTTGCAATGCTTGCCCTATCGCACATAGCGTTTATTGTCAAACTTCTATCCGAAATTTTGAAAATACCAAATGAAGGAATCAATTTTATATTTAGTTTATAATTTGCTAATTCACCAGTAATACCATCTACAAAATCAATTAAATCCTCATCTGAATCATATTTCATCAAAATAGCAAAGTTGTCATCATTAAGTCTTGCATAAATACCATTTTCAGCAACTGCTTTTGATATAATTTTGGCAATATCACGTAAAACTTTATCACCTTTTTTAACATTATAAACTTCGTTAATAACCTTAAAGTTATCAATATCCATAGTTAAAAGCGCTAATGGTTCTTCTTCAATATCAGTTTTTAAAAGCATTTTTTCTGATTCAATATAAAAACTTGCTTTGTTCAAAGAGTTTGTAACATCATCTTGCAAAGCTAAGTCCATAATCATATTGTCAGAACGTTGTCTTACAATCCAGTTATATCTTGCCGCAATTACAACTAACGTATTTATTAATAAGAAAAACAAAATAGCATATCTCAAAACCATTTTTGTATTATGATTGATTGAACTAAATGGCAAGATTGCAAGCACTTTCCAGTTGTTGTAACCCAAAGGAACAAAGGCTGCAACTTTTTTAACACCATTTTCATCTTTAAACCAATAACTTACAGGATTTGTTGCTTTTAATGCTTCTTTTCTAACATTGTCATTAACTTCATCATTTTCAAAAATTGAAGATTTCAAAACTGTTTTAGGGCTTGTATCACGTAAAATTAAATGACCTTCGTCATCAATGATGTGAACAACAGCTTGATCATTAAATGCTGTTATATCAATTGCATTAATAAAGTCTGAAACTCTTTGTGAAGCGGTTAAGACACCAATAACTTTTCCATCGCTTTTTAACGGTATTGCGAATAATACAATCAACTTATCTTCATCATAGTAGTTGTTAATAAAATCTACAAAATTTTTGCCTTTTATGGCAGATTGGAAATAACGGAAAGATTTTACGTTTTGATACGGGAAGAAGCCTTTTCTCGAATCATAAATTCTTGCTTGACCATCAGGATAAGCGATTGCCATTGATAAAAATCTTGTGTTTACAATTGCTTTTTCTAAGCATTTGTCTACATTACTTTTATCTATAGATTGAGGATTTTTTTCTAATAAATGTGCATATAAAGCTAGAGTTTGAAAATCGCCTGCAATCATAATATTTGCAGCTTGTGCGCTTTGTTTCGCAACTTCTGTAATATGACTTTCAATCTCAATTCTTTCGTTTCTTAGTAAAAGTTGGAAGAAGATAACGCTTATTGAAAAAATCGCAACGACAAGCAGAGAAACACCTAACACAACCTGTGCACGTTTCTTTTTTTCGGCTTCTAGTTTTGACACTAAGTAAACTGACACTAAGTTTCTCCGTTATCCTCTAGTTGGATTATAAACCGCTCAATATATTTTTGCAATACATCAATACTATGATTATTATTGATTATAAAGTCAGATACTTTCACCTTTTCTTCTTGTGGTAGTTGTGATTTAATACGTGCTAATGCTTCATCTTTTGTAAAATTATTCCGCTGCATTAACCTATTTAAGCGAATTTTATCCTCTGTATATATAAACAATATTTTATCAAATAAATTGCGCCACCCAACCTCAAAAAGTAACGGAATTGATACAAAAATATATTTCTCTAATTTGTTTTCTTCAAAAATTTTCTTCAGTCTGTCTTTAATTTCGGGGTGAACAATATTTTCTAATTTTTCTTTTAAATTTTTATCATCAAAAACAAGAGCACCCAACTTTTGACGGGAAATCCTACCATTTTCTGAAATATCATAATCTTTAAAGGCTTCAAATATTTTGTCTGACAAATCCTCTAAAACTTCGTGTGCAATAATATCAGAATCAAAAACTTTATAGCCTTTTTTTCGCAAAACGTTTTCTACGGTTGACTTTCCAGAGGCAATATTTCCGACAATAGCTATACTAATCATTATTTTTTTGCAGCCTTCTCGATATATGCTTTCAATTCTTTAACTTGTTTTGGTTTTATTGGTTTAAATTCACCACGTTTTAAACCGTCTAGTGTAATTGTTGCATGTTGAACTCTCTTTAAGGATTCTACTTCAAAACCTAAATAATCAAACATCTTTCTAATTTGACGGTTCAAACCTTGATATAAAACTACTTCCATTAATGTTGATTTATTAGAAATTTCTAAAACTTCAACTTCAGCATAAGCCTTTTTGTTAGGTTCAATCTCAATACCTGCAGCCATTTGGTCAATATGATTTTGATTAATTCTGCCGTTAATGCTTACAATATAAACCTTTTGAATTTTTACAGAAGGGTGAGTTAATTCATTTATTAATTCTCCATCGTTTGTTAGAATAATCAAGCCTGTTGACTCTCTATCTAAGCGTCCTACAGGGTTCAATTTATGCAATTCTTCTGGCAAAATATCATAAATAGTTTTTCTACCTTTTTCATCATCTGCAGTTGTAATGTATCCAGCGGGCTTGTAAAAACGGTAATATTCGTGTTTTAGAGGGTGAATTAACTTGCCTTCGATAAAAACTTTATCTTTTTCGGAAACTAAATAACCTAACTCTGAAACTCTTTTTCCATTAACATTTACAAGACCTTGTTCTATCATTTCATCAGCTTTTCGACGAGAGCAAATTCCTGCAGATGCAATGTATTTATTTAATCTAACTTTTGCCATTAGTCTTTAACCTTTTCAATAAAATCTACTAAATCTTTAGGTAAATTTCTGTATAGATTACCGTCATTGTGTGTTGCAACAACTTTAACTTTTGCATCTATGTGAAGTTTTTTGTTTTCAGCATTATAAATTTTTTGACCAAAAGTCATTGAAATCCTTGTTGCTTCTAATAATTCAGTTTCAATTAAAAGATTTTCTTCTAATTTAGCTGGAGATTTATATCTAATATTAATTTCTGCAACAGGCAAAGTTATATCACCTTCAAACAATTTTGTTAAGGAGTACCCTGCTTTTTCACACAACTCAATTCGCCCCATCTCCATCCAACGAAGGTAAGAGCCGTGCCATACGACACCATAAGCATCGGTGTCAGAATAAAATACTTTTTGTTCAAATTCGTGTTTCATAATACAAAAATATTAGCATAAATTGCCAACCATGACAATTTAAAAGCGAAAACTTTAGTACTAATAATTTAGAAGAAATAGAAAGGAGAAAATTATGAAATACAAATGTATTCCTTGCGGTTGGATTTACGATGAAGAAAAAGAAGGTATAAAATTTGCTGACCAACCCGAAGATTATACTTGCCCAGTGTGCGGAACTGACAAAACCTCGTTTATTGAAGTAACAGATTCTTAACATTTGGCAAAATTATAGCAATTTTTATTTTCACGACGCTTTAATAGGTATCAGGAAAATAAGGAACTATCATGAACGTATCTTCAATTAACGCAAATTTTATAACTCCAGCAACAAGTTTTGGTTGCTCTGACCCTAATTGCAAGTGCCAAGCAGGCATTGTATCAACAAAAGATGCACCCAAAGACACATTGGAACTTAGTAAAGACGTTGCGGACAAAACTACAAGTTTTGGAAAAAAAATTGTAAATGGCGCAAAAAAAGCATTTACTCATTTAAAAAATAACCCAAAACAAGTTAAAGTTGTTGCAAAAGCAGCTTTTGATGGTTTATTAACAGCTTGTGCAGTTTTAGGTGCTAATGATATGATTGAACATACTTGCGGTCAAACACCTAAAGGAGTTGCTGGCAAATGTGCTCTAGGTGCAGCGGTTATTGTTGCGGCAGCTAGAATGGTACAAAACAGAAATGCGTTTATGGAAAAACAACCAGAAAAGAAATAAAACATTAAATAAATATAATGGTTATTAAGAGTCCGGTCAAGGCAAATGCCTTGACCGGACTCTTAATATTCCGTCATGCCGTATTTATTACGGCATCTTTTCTAAAGATATTAAAAGATACCGCAACAAGTGCTGTGACACATAGTTTATAGTTGTATCTCTGCTCATGTACGCCCTCGCATTAAACGGCAACGTTCACAATCGCAACGCAAACTCAACGTTTACGTTGACTCTTGTTCACCTCTCGCTTCGCTCGTGCCTCTGCTCGGGCTAAAAAAAAGGGTACCCGAAGTACCCTAAAAATCCAACTATCACAAATCATATTTTAAAATTTAGAATGCTCTACCTGTCCATAAAGAATCATTAAGTTGAGCTTGAGTTTTAGCTGCATCAACAGTTAGTGTTACGTTGTTTGGAGTGAATACGAATACCATATCACCAACTTTTTGAGGTTGACCGCCTAATGCACTTGCAGCACCGCAAACAAAGTCAATTGTTCTTTGAGATTGTTCTTTGTCTAACAAATGTAAGTTCAAAACAATAGTTTTTCTATCTTTCAAATTTTGAACAATTTGACCTGCTTCACCGAATGAACGAGGTTCAATAATCATAACTTCTGAGCCTCTCATGTTTGGATGTGCAACTACTTTCAAATCTGCTTTATCATTTTTTTGAGTGAATGGTGATTGTTGATATGAAGGTGCTAATGCTAAATTGTCATCTGTTTCATATTCATCGCCTGCTTCATCCATCATATCTTCAAAAACGTCATCACGTTGTTCTAATCCTTGTGTTAAAAAGTCTACAATACCTTTGATTTTTTCTGTAATAGCCACTAATTCGTCCTCCAATATATTAATTACTAAATAATTTTCTACCTATACGTAACATGGTTGCTCCATGTCGCACTGCGATTTGATAGTCTTGACTCATACCCATTGATAGCTCTTTCATTTCGCAGTTAAACTTGTTCACTAATTCATTTTGAGTTTGTCTCACATCTTCAAAAAGTATATCTAATTCATTTTCACTTAACCCAAGTGGAGCGATATTCATAAGACCTAAGATATTTAAACCTTTTAAATCTTTGATTTTTGAGAAGTTTTCAAACAATTCTTCTTTTGAGAACCCGAACTTTTGTTCTTCGTTCGCATTATTCAATTGAAGAAATACATCTTGAGCTTTCCCTTCTTTTATCGCCTCATCAGAAATGGCTTGGGCAAGTTTTAAAGAATCAACCGAATGTATAACATCGAAGTTCTTAACAACTTTGTTAACCTTATTACTTTGAAGATGTCCAATAAAGTGAAATTTAGAATTTTCTTTAACTTCTTCAGGTAACGAGTTAATCTTTTCTATTGCCTCTACCGCTCTTGACTCTCCGAAGTTTCTCAATCCTACTTGATAAGCATCTAGGATTGCTTCCCTACCGAAGTACTTGGTAACTGCGACTATATTTGGTGTATAAGGTGCGATTTGCTCTTGTATTTGTGATAAAACTTGTTTAATTTTTTCAACCATAAGGTATAACCTCTACAAGA
The DNA here is from genome assembly GCA_003258725.1 of Candidatus Melainabacteria bacterium. Taxonomy (GTDB): domain Bacteria; phylum Cyanobacteriota; class Vampirovibrionia; order Gastranaerophilales; family Gastranaerophilaceae; genus UBA6984. The sequence continues at coordinate 12,419 of QHMG01000006.1, read as the reverse complement.
GATGTCCTTTAAGGAATGAACATAAATCTATTATAAACCTTGTTCATGATTAGGACAACTTTTTATTTCCTATCCTATCGTGTTACGCCTAAAACCATGATATATCATGCTTTTAGCATGTTTTGAGATAATTAACATTGCTTAACAATACTAAAATCTCTAGTTATAATTGGCGTTGGGCGTATCAGGTACGCCCTTTACCAATCATAATTTATTATCTACCTAGTTGAGATAATGTTTCTAATACTGAACTTGCTGTACCGAATACACGAGAGTTAGCATTAATTGCACGTTGAGCAACAATCATGTTTGATAATTCTCTTGCAAGGTCAACATTAGAACCTTCTAAACCGCCTGTTACAATTTTACCTGTACCCATTTGACCTGCAACTGTGTAAGAAACGTCACCTGTATCAGGTCCGATTGTCCATAAGTTGCTTGCTTGAGATACTAAACCTGCCTCGTTTGTAACTGTTGCAATTTGCATAACCAAACTACTTTCAGAACATACGTTAGGGTTCATTGTAACGTCATCTCCAAGAATGTAAACGCCTGATGACGTTACATATTGAAATTCAAATGCGTGAGTTGTATCGTTTAATACTACTGTTAATTTATCACCATTATCGTATGATGCTTCAATAGTACCGTCTGCACCAATTGTATAACCAGATAAAGATGTTCTTGTTTCAGGTGATGCTTCCGGGTCAACTTGTACTACATAAGATAAAGTTTTTGATGAAATACCGTCTGGATTTGTAGCCATATCAGAAAGTTTTACTGTATCTAAACTTAAAACTTTTGCAAAGTTAGCAGTTGAAGTTGCTTGCATTGCTGCAGTTGAATCTGTACCACCTGTAATTTTATATTTGATTGTGCCATCTGTGCCCGGAGTAAATGTAACTGTTGGTGGATCAGCTAAAGGAGCACCTGTTGCATCACAATTTGTATTTGCAATTGCATCTTTAATTTTATCATTAATTTTAGTACAAAGTTCATTTACACTTTGAGCATCATCAATCATATCTTGCGTAATTTCAATTTGAATTTTTGCAAGTTCGCCACCACTAGTAATATTCATATCTAATCGACCAGCAGTAAATTCTGCATTGTTTAATTCACCTAATGATTTTTTTGTTAAATCAGCACCACTAACAGTTGTAGTGATTGCTCTTGGAACATGAATTGGAACTTGAGATGCTTCTTCACTAGTTAATCTTGCTGCACCTAAAACCTTGTTACCACTAGCGGTAATCATATCGCCGTTAGCATCTAGAGTGAAACCGCCATCACGAGTTAAGAATACGTTACCTGATGGATCCATTACTGTATAATATCCACGACCTGAAATCATTGAATCGTCTGAGTTACCTGTTGATAAATAAGAACCAATTGTGAAGTTTCTAGTAATCGCTTCCAATTTTACACCTAAACCGATTTGCTTAGGATTTGTACCACCTGCAGTTGCTGAAGGAGCATTACCTGCTGTTAATGTGTTTGAGAACAAAGTTGCAAATCTAGCATCAGCAGATTTGAAAGCTGTAGTATTAATGTTTGCTACATTGTTTGATACTACGTTGATTGACTGCTGAGCTACGTTCAACCCTGTCATTGATGTGTATAAAGCTTGTGACATGTTTCCTCCTCTATGTCCTTTTATGAATAATTATTATTTTCATTTTTATTTCTGAAATAAGTTCAGAATATCTTTGTTTGCCTCATTCCGTTGAGGACTTTCCCAAGTCTTGTAGTCTTTTTGACTATTTTTAATTCATTATGTTTTATATTTATTGTGGGTTTTTAATTGAATCTACGTATCCGATTGGATAAGATTTATCACCAACTTTAATGTATCCTGTACCATCTGTAAATGATGCTTCTGAAACTGTACCCTCTACTTTATCGTATTGAATATTTCCTTTTTCGTCAGTTATAATTTTACCTTTTTCATCAGTTTTTGGTACATTCAAGGTTACATTTTTACCCACTAATGACAGTGTTTGAGTAATTGATGCGTTTGATGAAATTGTTTCATTCATTGTTTTTAATTGATTTGCAACTTCACCAAAACTTGAGTTCAAATTGTTCATTGCTTCTAATGATGAATATTGAGCCATTTGTGCCAACCATTGTGAGTTATCTGTTGGTTCTGTTGGGTCTTGTTGCTCCATTTGTTTCAACATTAGCTTTAGAAACATATTCGCATCAGTTACGTCATTTGTACCCTTTTTCTCTTGTTTACTTTCGTTAATTGCCGTATTTGTTTGCAATTGAGTCAACTGCGATGTAATACTTGACATTTACTTTACCTACCTCTCCATTTATTTCACATACTATAATTTATAACTTATCTTGCCATTTCCGCCTTTGATACTTATAGTTTTTTCCATTTGAACGGTGTTCGTTGTTTCTTCGACCTCTGAATTATCTGCTTGCATTGCGTTATTTTGCATAAATTCATATTCAGAACGTCTTTCTTGATTTGATGAATTATCACCTCTTGAATGTTCACCGTTTGAACCTTGATTAAACTGTCCGTCTTCATTTTGGAACATGTTATTGTTGCTATCTGAAGAACGACCTGCTTCTGCAACTTTTACGTTTACGTTGTTAACATTTACACCTTGCGACTGAAGTACTGATTTCAAACCGTCAAGATTTTTGTCTAAAATTTCCTTCGCTTGCGGATTGTCTGCCAATAAATGAGCCGAAATTCCGTTTTGACCCTTCACAATTTCAACAGTCACCTTGCCTAAACTTTCTGGAGTTAAACCGATTGTAATTTTTTGCAAGCCATTTTGTTTTGAAACTGCAAATTTTGCTCTAATTTGATCTAAAATATTAACTTCTTGCGCTTCTTGAGTATTTTGTTGAGCTTGTGGTTGCTGAGTAACAGTTGTTTTGTTCATAGTTTGAGCAAAATCTACTGTTGTTTTTGCATCTGTTGTTTGAGTTGTTGCATTTTGAGATAACATATCACGCATTAACATTTCTTGAGATGTTTCTCCAAATTGAGCGCCTGTTTGATTACCTGTTTCCATAGCTGTAACTTTACCGTTCATTTCACGTAAAGTTTGAGTTGATAAACCTGCTTTATTCATTGTTTCATTTGCTTTTTCAACTTTAGCACTATCTTGAACTTGGTTGTTTACATTAACTTTTACGTTGTCTTCAACTTGAATTTTAACATTTTCAAATTTTTCTTTTGCGTTTGCTAAATGTTTATCTTGAACGTCATTTTTATCTACAACTTTGTCTTGCTTTTGAGAAACAAATTCAATGCCTTTTGTATCGTCTTTAATTTTTATTGTTTCTTCTGCTTGAACATTTGTTTTTGCAAATTTGTCATCAATTTTGTTGTCATTTTTAACAGATTTTTCATTTTGAGAACTCAAGGTTTCATAAGCATTTTCAGCTTTTGCCGATTGAACTTCTTCTTTTAATTCAGTCATTTTGTCTGGAGTAGTTTTTACATCAGCTTTTGTTTCAACTTTTTGAGTTTTGTTATCAACAACTTCATTAACGTTAATTACATTTACTTTATTTTCAACATTTTCTTTAACGTCTTGAAGATTAATTGCTAAATTGTTTGTTTCTTCTTTTTTATCAGCCTTATTGTCAACATCTTTAACGTCAACTTTTAAATCATCAGTAATTACATCATTTTTAATATCAACAATTTGTTTATCATCAACATTTTTAACATCATCACTGATTTTATCTGCAACTTTTACATCATCATTTAATACAATTTTAGTATCGTCTTTAACGTTTGTTTCCGTAACATTAGCTTCAACTTTTGTATCAACATTTGTATCAACTTTTATATCAACATTTGTCAATTTTTCTGTATCTACATTAACGTCTTTTACTTCTTCTACCTTATCAGCACCAACTTTATATAGAGCTGCAATTGTATCTTCTTTTGAAACAGTATCTTTAACAGCATTTTCAACTGCTTGCATATCAACACCAGTTGTATCTTCAACAGTTGTTTCTACTGCATTTGCTAAAGTTTCTAAATTAATACCAGATTTTATAGCTTCAGCTGGAATTTCTTCATCAACAACGGCATCAGCTACTGTCAATGTTTTTCCTTGATTTGAAACTTCTTCTTTTGATACATCAAGGTTAGCCATTTGAACGTTACTTACTAACATCATTTCTTTAACATCAACTTCATTATTGTCTACAACTGTTTCTGGAACAATTACATTTGAAGTTTCTTCAGCTACATCTGTTTTTGTATTAGCTTTAGTTTCTTTTGAATTTTCCTCTGTTTGAGAAGTTTTTTCTTCGGTAACTGTATTTGAAGACTCATCATATTTTGTTGACTCTTTGTAATCAGTCTTGCTGTCTGTCACGTTAGATTTATTAGACTCGTTTTTGTAATCTGTTTTTGTTTGAGTTTTGTTATCATTAAAATTTTTGTTACTTTCTTGAGTATAACTTTTGTTTGCATTATTCAAGAAATTGTCAAACTTATCTGCATTTGCATAAGAAGAGCTAGAATAAGATTTTGATTGAGATTGAGTCATCATCTTATCCATTGTATTTGCTGTATTGAAAGTTAAGTCTAGTTGTTGTGTCATTTTTACCTTTTGTTATGCTCTTTTTAGTCTATATCTTGCTGTTGAGATATCGTCTATCTCGTTTGCCTCTTTCATTTCTATATCTTTATAGAATTTTTGAGATTGTTTTTCTTTGAGTTTTTCCAAAACTTTAACGTCTTTTAATGCTTCGTTTACCGCCTCTTGTTTCACTCTTAAAGCCTTTTTAGTATTTTCTATATTGTGTTCTTGTTGAGTTATTTGCTCTTGAAGATTTACCATATAGTTTTTAAAATTTGCTAGGGCAAATACATTCAAATCATCTTCTAGAGATAGGCTTTCTAGTTCATCTTTATAAGATGTTTGTTTTGCGATAAGCCTTTCAAGTCCTTCTTGCTGTTCATTTAGCAATTGGATAACTTGTGCCATTTCCAATCTTTTGTCTTCCAATGTTTTTTCACGGATATCCAAGACCGGTTGTAATCTGAATGAATATTTTTTCATCAAGTCTTACCTCTTTGCCCCGATAGATTTACACATCTATCACGGTACAAGATTACAATATTTATTTATTATTTACCATACATTAAACGGTTGATATTTCGTCAAAAAAATAGACCAAAAGATGTATCTTTTAGAATTTTAATTAAAGCTAAACTTTTATATGTTTATTTCGCATTTCTAAATTTATATATTAAGACATCGCCAAGATTTGCATAAACAACTAAATCATAATAATTCTTTTTATCTTGAGAATAGATTTTAATTGATGACAAATTAGGTAATGTTTCCTTATACAATAGAAAATATGTATTTGAATATGTATTTTCATTATAAAACTTGTCCAAATAAATGTATAAAGGGGTTGCCATACCACAAAAATACCAGTTTTGAGGATATGAGTTGTATGAAAATCCTGAACATAAAATTTTTATATCTACATTTTCTTTCCTTAAATATGGACCTACTGTATTTGCGTAATACCCTGCAGCAACAAGATTTGCAGTTTTTAAGCTACTATGTTTTAGTATAAAATTGGCAATTGCCCCTGAATTATTTAAGTACACTTTATTATACATAAAACTTGAAGGTCTCCAAAAAATAAACATTATAGAGACTATTGTTAACAGTGTAATTGGTATAAATTTAAGTTTTAGGTTATTGAATTTATTAAACAAAATCCACAAGGAAGTTATAAAATAAAAATAAATAAAAAATTTATGCCAGAAAAAACCCTTATAGATAAAAATAAACATAAGGACCATACACAAGGTTGTAAACACTAAAAGTGTAGGAAAAACCTTATTTTTCAAATAGAACACCGATAGAATTATTATAAAAACTAGAATTAAAACTAAAATAAAATTGGTTTTGTATAAAACTTTAAGTCCCTCTAAAATCATTGATAAAGCATTTGCCGGAACATCAAAACCTGAAACATCAGCATATTTTAGGTTATTTCCTTGCTGATACAAAATCAACACACTACCAATAAACAAGATTAAATATGGAGAACTATTTTTAATTTTGTTTTTAATTAATTCAAAAAGAAAAAGCGCCCCTAAAATTGTTGCACCAAACAAAGCAACCACACTTGTATTGGCTAACATTACAAGTAGAAAGGCATACAAATTAGGCCGTTTCAGCTTAACCTTCTCATACATTGCCACTAGAAACAAAAACATTATTCCTATTGAATAACATCTTGCGACAATTGGATAATATTGTAAAAAAGGAAAAGAAAATGCAATTAAAAATTTTAACCAATTTGGAAACGGTGCTTTAAACCATAAAATTAATATTGCAGTAAAACAGAATAGCCAATTTATCAATAGCATTGAATATGGATAACCAATATTTAATTTTGCAAAGGGCATTAGGCATAAATACCAAAGAAAAGTATGTCCTTCTATATGCATAAAATCTAGTATTTCGATAAAATTTAAACCTTGTGCAATATTCCAAGCATGCGCTTCGTCATACCAAGGAGTGTGGTTAAACAAATTAAAAAAAGTAATTCCACACCATAAGCCCAAAAATATTATTGTTTGCCAATTCTTCTTTATCAAATCCATATAGTTATTTTATCATTAAAATTATCGTTTTTAACGTTTTATGTACAAGTTTTTGAACAAATAAAAGTCGGTATTTAAACCGACTTTATTTTTACTTATTCGCTACTTGTTGCGGAAATTGAATTACGTTATCTTCTGCGATGTGTCTTGGATAACGAGGTCTTGCTTGAGGCATTGGAGTTGCCTTTCTCATTTCAGTCAGTACATCTCTAATCAATTCTGAACAAGTTCTGCCTGTGCCGTCTTGACTCATTTCAATTTCAATTTTCTTCATCATTTTAGCTTTATCTTTGAAATTAATTTTGTTATTATTTGAAACATTTACGTTATTATTAGCTGCATCATAAATTGTTTTTGCATCATTTGCAACTTGCCCATCAACTTTTACAGTTAACTTAGAGTTGAAATTCAAATCTCGCATTGAAATATTTGCACCAGCTGCTGCTGCGTGACCGCCACCGCCAAATACAGTTGCTAAAACTTGCGCTGCGTTAGTTTTTCCACCTGAACGGAAAGAGAAGCTAATCATATTTTTATCAGCAATTTGAGAGAATTTATTCAAAGTACCTTGTTTTTGATTTTGTGCCATAAATACAGCAACTCTGTCTGAATCATAAGGTGAGCGGTAAGTTTCAGCTGCCTTTTCAGAATCTGTTACAGGATTTGGATTAGATTTTGAAAATTTAGGATCTGCTTTTAATGCTGCATTTACTTCTGAATTTTTAAATGAGTTATAAACATCAGTCATAGTAACATTTTTGTCTTGCTTTTTAGCTTCTTGCAAAATGTTATCCATAACATCATATCTAACCTTCATAATGCCTAAGCCAATTTCTGGGTACATTTCACGACCTCTTAGAGCCATTTTTAATACTGCATCTTTTGGTCCTAAATTATTTGTAATTGGGTTGTTTGGCAATTCATAGAACAAGTTTTCTCTCATCCATTTTTTATTGATATCGCCATTTAACTCATCAATCAAGTAATTTGACATACCTTCTGGGTAATAATTAGCCTTTTGAGATTGAGGCAATTTAGCTTCTGATGGGTGATAATTTGCTTGATTTTTGTATGCGCAAGTATCAGTTTGAGTACCTGTAATAATACCCGCTACAAACTTTCTAGCGTTTTCAGCTGAATTTTTAAACATTTCACCTAACATGCCTGCTTTATCACAAACAGCAGTGACAATTTGAGTTGCAGCTGGAACAGAATCAACTACCAATGCTAACTTTTCTTGAATAGCCTTACCCATATCAAAACCTAATTTATCTTTAGAATCAGCCCATTCAGCTTCTTTTAATGGGTGGTGGTCAATAAATATTGTTTTGCCAGCGTTTTCAAAATAAGGTTTGTAAGCTCTGCTTGAACGCCCTGAAGTTGGAGTATCAACCATAATTACTAAGTCATATTTTTTAGCTTCGCCGCCGTCTACTGTGTTAGGGTCAAATAATTTAGATTTGTCCTGTAAACGATTAACTTCCTTATTCAACATTTCAATTTGTTGTTTTGCTGAAGGTTCAGAGCTTTTTTCAAGCATTTCAATATTCTTTTTAACAGAATTTACAGCTTTAGCATTGTAAGGACGTTTTATATCTTCTACGCCAGGAACGTGAATGAATGAATTTGGAATATCGTCATCAATTGATGCATCAATGTTTCTATCAGGATAAGCACCTTTCAATGCTGATGTCATACCGATTACACAACCAACAGCATCGCCGTCAGGAGAGCAGTGACCTACAACCAAGATATTTTTATTTTTAGGGTCTTTTAACTCTTTAACGATTGTGTCAACGGCATCTTTAATCTTTCTTACTTCGCCTAAGCCGTTTCTTTTACCTTCTACATCAAAGATTGTTTCTAAAACTTGTTTAGGTGAAAACTTAGGTTGATAAGGTGTTACTGAAGATGCTACTTTAGCATCTTTTGAATCCATCATTGCGTTGAATTCATTTCTGGCATTTTCTTTTACTTTATCATCTTTGCCGACATATCTCAAATTTGCTTTAGCAGCGATAATTGGAAAATCAGAAGTTACGCCACCTGTTACGTTTGTTAATTCAAATTGAAAGTTATCTTTGTCAGTATTGATAACATTCATAAATTTTTCAGCGACAGGACTTGGAACTGTACCAATTTCGCCATATTGTGGGTCTTTTAAGGCTAAAGTTTTTGTTTCTTCATTGTATGTGTAGTCTAATTTTTGTCCGTCTTTCCAATCAGATTTTGCTAATTTTACAAGATTGTCATCAGTAGCTTCTGCATGAGCGCCTGCCATACCTTTTTGATGACGAGTTACGCCTGCAATTTTAAATTGAACACCGGCGTCAATTGGATTAGCGAATTTGCCAGTAAAAGATACGTGAAGATTTTTACCTTGACGTTCAACGCCAATAGTGTTCTTTGAAATATTTATAACGTCTGTTGCATAGCTTAATTTTGGTGCTTGCTTAACATTTTTAACTTGTTGTAAATTTACTACCTTATTGTTTGTGATTGGATTAATTTTCACAATTTGCCTCTAAATTTATTGACCTACACACGACATACAACACACCTAAAGCATGATTTTTGCTATTTTTTAACCATTTTTGTAACATTTTTAACATTATTTTTGGATTAAATTAATCTTCCAAAAACAATATTTATCACTGCATTTATAAATTGAAAAATATATCATAAAAGCATCACCTAAAACAAGTGAGGATTTAGTTTTTGGATTTTTTGTTTTTGAAATAAAAGCGTAAGACGGTTGATTTAAAAAAGCCTTAAACTGCTCTGGATACTTCATCGCTTGCCCAATAGCGTTCCCCCTTACACACGCATTCCCTTTTACGATATATAGCAAATCATAATCATCATTTTCGTAAGAACAGTAATTTTTTATTTTTAAATTACTTTTTTTTGCGTATGGCAAAAGAGTATACATCTCTGAATTATTGTGTAAAATTTGAGCGTTTCTAAGCTCATTATCGTTCTTTATCAAATACAACAACTGTTTAGATTCTATATTATTGTATACATATTGATAATTTTTTTGCTCCATAACAGGTCTAAATAACAACAACGATATAATCGCAAACACAATCATTGCAACCTTTTTAGACTTCGCTTTAACAGGATTTAAAACTTCAACAAGCCAAAGTGCAATTATCAAATATATGTAGTAAAAATATGAATGCCAAAAATTACATCCGTAACGAGCAAATGTAAGGTATAACATCATTGCATATACAGGAATTATAAAGCATAAAACCTTTTTAGACTTTGCCAAGTACCAAAACATAGGTATCGCAAAGATTACAAGTAATATAGAATTTAGGATTGGTTGATGATAAATAAATACATTTCTAAGCAACAACATTGGGCTATCAGGTTGGCGCTCAGTAATTATACTATAATCAATAGTAAACATCTGCAATCCAACTAGGATAACGCCAATAAGAAGAATAGCAACTGTCGCAATTAGGCTTTTTCGTTCAATTTTTGGTTTGTTTTTATACCAATCACATAAGAATAAAACTCCAAACATTGTAGCACCAAACAATGCCATAACGCTAGTATTTGCACACAATACAAGTAAAACAGAATACCATACAGGATGTTTTAACTTGTCTTTAAACATCGCTGTTAAAGCAAACAATAACAAAATTCCAATTGCGTAACACCTTGCAACAACTGAATAACAGCCTAAAAATGGAAACGAAAAAGTTATAAAAAACTTTATCCAATTGTTAAACGGCGCTTTCCACCATAGCAAACACACTGCTAACAGACAAAATGCCCAATTTAGCAACAACATTGAATATGGATACATAAAATTAGTCTTGGCAAAAGGCATCAAAATCAGTTGCCATAAAAACAAATGCCCTTCTGATTTTACATACCAAAACATATCCACAAAATTTAATTGTTGAGCAATAGTCCAAGCATGAGCTTCATCATACCATGGAATATGGTTAAAAACACGTAATAGCGTAATTAACACGAAAAAAAATATTGAAATTATCGCAAATTTATTTGCTTTCATGGTATTCTTTTTCCGCATTTATATTCCATAAATTTTCTTTATTTGATTGACCTTTAAGAATTTTAACAGCCTCAATTGCAGTAAGCATCGAGTGATCCATATTGTTATAACGATGTTGACCATTTCTACCAATACAATACAAGTTTTCAAATTTATCTAATTGAGCTTTAACCAAATCGAAATGTTCATAACTGTCAAAGTAAGCTGGATAAGCCTTTTTAACCCTTAGACGAGTAGAAGCAATAACCTTATCTTCATCAATAATGTCTAACTTAACCACTTCTGAAATAGCAAATTTTATAAAATCTTCATCTGACATATTCCAATAGCTGTCACCCTCGTTACAGAAGTACTCTAGGCTTATAAAGACTTTATTTTTGTCTTTTACAAGATATGGTGACCAATTATTCATAATCTGCATTCTGCCTACTTTTACGTCATCTTCTTGAATGTAAATCCAGCAGTCTTTTGTGATTTTACCGTTTTCTTTTAAGTTTATGTCATCAACATATAAACCAACAAGCATATAATCCCTATATGGTAAGGCTTTTGCAACGTCATTTACTTGTTCTGGCAGATTTTGTAATCCTGCAATTAAATCCTTTATTGGCATTGAAGAAAATACGTAATCCCCTTGATATGTTTGAATTTCGCCATTATATTCTATTTTTACTGATTTTATTGAATTTTCATCATTTTCAAAGTCCAAAACCCTAGAACGGTAATGGATTTCGCCACCCAATTGAGTAATTTTATCAGCCATTAAGTTCCAAAGCTGTCCACAACCGTATTTTGGGTATAAAAACTCGTCAATTAGCGTTGTTTCCTTCTTTTTAGTAAGGTGTAGTGCGTTTAAAACAGCTTTAATCAAGGAAAGCCCCTTAATTCTTTGCTCGCCCCATTCTTTTGAAATATCACGAGGATGGCGTCCCCAAACCTTTTCGGTGTATTTTTCAAAGAACATTTCGTATAAAACACGTCCGAAACGGTTAACCATGAAGTCTTCTAGGGTTACTTCATTACGTTTTACAAAACACGACTTCAAGTAGCTAAAACCAGCTTTAAATGTGCGTTTCAGCCCCATGTTCTTAAAAGTTTTAAACGACATAGAAATCGGATAATTAAACAGTTTTCGAGAGTATAAAATCTCTGAAAAGCGTTGTCTTGTCATCATTACAGCATCTTCTTCTTCAGGATTTTTACCTTTAGGCAAAAAAGTTTCCCACAAATCCAATATTTGTGGGCTTTTCGAGAACATTCGATGTCCGCCAATATCAATTCCATTGCCTTCAAAGAATACTGTTCTTGAAATTCCGCCAACACAGTCCAATTCCTCGAATATAATCGGTTTTACATCTTCTGTTTGTGTTAAAAGTTCATAAGCGGCTGTAAGCCCCGCTGGACCTGCACCAATAATTATTGCTATCTTTTCTCTATTTGTCATGATTTAATTATACAATAAAAATTGCCAAGAATTTATTTTAAATGTTTTTTGCTACAATCAGCTTATAGCCTGTCACTTTACCGATTTTAAAGACGAAAGTGTTTTATATTAAGCCTTTTGAGTATTTTGTAGGTAAAATACGTCCGTAAAAATACGTACGTATTTTTACGGACAAAAAAATAAGGTTTATATATTCAATAAAAAAACTCGGACATTGTCCGAGTTTTTTTATTAAGCGAAAGTTTTGAAAGAATCTTCAGAGTTCTTTTTGATTACAGAAGAAACAGATTCTAATTCAGTAGTAATAGCGCTTTGTT
>QHMG01000024.1 GCA_003258725.1 Candidatus Melainabacteria bacterium | reverse complement strand
AAAATAACATTGACATCTTTTAAAAAATCCTCTCTTGCTCTCGTACTTATATAAAGGATTTCTTTCTTAAAAAATTGCTTTTTTTGTTTTATTTGTATTTACAAAACTTAACACAATGGAGTATTAGCACGTCGTTATTGACGTTCTAAGATGTGTTAAGTGACATAACGATATTTTTTTATTCCTATATATAATTTAAGTTTATTTATTCCTAAAAATTGCCTTTGTTTTATTAATAGGATTTTTAGACTTTTTATTAATTATTTTCAAATACATTTAAGATAATTACACCTAGTATCAAGAGTGCAATAAATAATGAAAATATTAATGCTTTTAAGTTCTTAATTATATATTTTTTTGTTTTTACTGGATTTTGTTTATAACTTGAAATTAAATTTTTAATCGTTGCAAAAGCTATAAAAATACCTGAAATAATTAAAAGGCCAATTACTATCCATGGGATATTATCCATTGCCCAGTATATTAATTTTTCAAATTTAAAAGATAAAAAAACAAATATTACTATTACTGCTAAATATATAATCTTATCCATATTAATATTTTCCTTTTATAAATTTTTTTAATACATATTTAAACGCAGTTTTCTTATCTACTTTGCTTTTTTTTAGAAACATTATTAATTTGAATAACAAAAAACATTATTACTAAAAATACAACTGTCAAAAACATTATCAGAGGCGAAATATTACCAACATAATCTACTATATTGTCTTCTATAAAATTCCACAATAAAACCAATAAAAAGGATATTATACTTAAACTTAAAAAAAATATTAAATAGTTATATTTTTTCAATATTTATCTCCTTTATTTTATAGAACAAATTCCAACTATTATTCCTAATATTAACAAACCACCTAAAATTAAAATTAACACATTTTTTATTTGCTCATTTATATATTTTTTCTTTTGCAGTTTATCCTTATATAAAACATCATATCTTATAGATATATCTATCATAATTGAGATTACAATTAACGCAAATAATAGACCTATAATTTGCCATGAAACAACATTAAAACCTTCATTTAAAAAATCTTCAAACCAAGATTCAAATTTGTCTAACAAATAACCGCAAAAACAAATAGATATAATTATTAATAGTCCCCACCATTTTTTATCTTTTAGTAAAATAACAATAAATGCAATTATTAATATTAAAGATATAACCATTTCTATTGAGCCTAAAATTAATTCAAAATCCACTATTCAACAACCTTTCCATTGTTTATTTTAAATATTTTCACATCACGTAAAAATTCTTCATTGAAAAATAACGTATCAACTGATGTTATTATCGTTTGAGTTTCTCTGTCTATTGAATTTAATAAATAATTTTGTCTTAAATCATCTAATTCTGCCAAAACATCATCAAGTAAAAGTATTGGAGATGTTCCAGCTTTTTCTTTAATAATATCTATTTCAGCCATTTTAAGAGCCAAGACAATAGTTCTTTGTTGACCTTGTGATGCAAATTTTGTTGACTCTTTATCATTTATAAAAAATATAATATCATCTCTATGAGGACCGACAAGAGATTGACAGCGACGTCTTTCGTCTTCATAATTTTCTTCAAGCGCAATTTTATAATTTTGAGCAATTTCTTCAACAGAATCACCTAGTTCAAAAGTAGAAGAATAGTATATTTTAAGTATTTCTTCTTCTGATATGCTTGAATGTTTTTGCATTGCAATTTTTTCAATTTCAGATAAGAATTTTTTTCGTAAATATATTATATTTGAACCTGCTATAGCTAACTGTTCGTTATAAACTTGCAAAAGAGAATAATTAAATTTTTCATCTTTTAATAAATTATTTTTTTGCGCCCTAATTTTTTCATATTTAGAAATTCTTTCATCATACACAGGATAAATTTGCGAAATTGCTCTATCAAGCCATTTCCTTCTATCTTCTGGTGCTCCTCGAAGTAATAACAAATCTTCTGTTGAAAACAAAACAGTCTTAACAACTTGTTTAAAATCTTTTTGTGTAGATTTAACCTTATTTAACTTAAAGCTCTTTTTCTTTTCTTCAGTATAAGCAAAATCCATTTCTATTTCTGTATTATTTTTTTCTAAAATAGCAGAAATTTCCATTTGTGGTTTATCAAAAAATATTAAATCCAAATTATTTGAAGTTCTAACAGATTTTAAATTAGATAAAAAATAAATACTTTCTAAAATATTTGTTTTACCTTGTGCATTTTTACCAATAATTAAGTTTTTAAAATCACAAAAATTCAATTCTACATTTTCGCAATTTCTATAATTTATCAATTTCAAACTTTTTAGCTTCATATTGCAATTATACAGTATAAAAAAGTACATGTAAAAAACTTTTATAGTTTTCTGCAACTTTCTGCAAAAAGTTTAAACTAGATAAAATTATAAGATTTAATGTAAAAAAGTAAAAAAGTTTTCTGCAAAATTTTCTACACTACGATTATGAGTATTATTAATACTTTATTTTTATTTTTTCTTACTATTATTTAATTATATAGATTCTGAAACAAGTTCAGAATGACATATTTTTCATTATCTGCAAAAAATCGTAACTTACTACTATGATTATTTATATATAATATATTTTTAAATATATTTATATTATAATTATAGAAAATAAAACTTTCACAAAATATATAAATTGGAGATTAGGGTAATATGAAATTTTTAGCTAAAAAAGAAGATATTTTTAATGGTATTAGATTAGTTGCAAATGTTGCAGCAATGAAAAGTTTACAACCTGTTTTAGCAAATATTTTAATTGAAACAGTTGATGATAATGCAGTAAAATTAACAGCAACTGATTTTGATTTAACAATTTCAACTACAGTTGATGCAAAAGTTGAAAACGCAGGTAAAATTACACTTCCAGCAAAAAAATTGAATGATATTGTTTCAAGATTATCAGATAAATTAATAACTTTTGAACTAAATCCAGAAACAAATTCAATGAATATTACTTGTGATAATACAAAATTTGATATTATTGGTATTTCAGCAGATGAATTTCCTAATGTAATGGAAAATATTAGTATTTCAGAAGAAAATGCTATTGATATTGATATGAAACCTTTTGTAAAAGCAATGCGTCAAGCAAGTTTTGCAGCTGCAAATTTTGAAGCTAATAATTTGTTATCAGGTGTTGTATGTGATATCAGTGAAGAAATGATAGAAATGGCTTCAACAGACGGTAATAGACTTGCTCGTGTAAGAGAAAAAATTAATAATATTGAACACAAAACAAGCCAATTAATTATCCCATCAAAAACAACAACAGAATTTATGAAAATGAGTTCTTTAATTGATGATGAATCAGTTAAAATTTATACTGATAAAACAAAATTAGTTATAAAAACAGAAAAATCAATGATGATTTCAAGAATTATGGAAGGTCAATATCCAAAATATAACCAATTAATTCCAAAAGAAAGCCCTAAAACAGCTATCGTTAATAAAAACAAACTTATTTCAGCTCTAGAACGTGTATCAATTATGGTTAACGATAAGAGTTTTATTAAGTTTGAATTTATAGAAAATAAATTAACTTTAAAAGCTGATACTCCTGATGCCGGTGCTTCTGAAGAAAGTTTTGAAATTGAATATAATTCAGAAGATTTGACAATTGCATTTAATTACAAATATGTAATTGATGGCTTAAAAAACATGGATACTGATGAAGTTAAAATTGGTTTGAATACAAACCTTTCAGCAACAGTATTTATGCCAAATAGCGAAGAAGATTATATCTCATTAATCATGCCTGTTCAAATTAGATAAGCCTAAGCAGAGTAATGAGTTTAAGATAATAAAAAGACCTCTTTTAAGAGGTCTTTTTTATTAAGCAACTTTTAATGAATATCCAAGTTCTTTTAAAATTTTTATAACTGTATCTAGTTGAGGTTTTTGTTCACCTTTGAATAATTCATAAAGATTTCTTCTATTCAAATTTACTTTTTGAGCAAATTCAGTAACGCTACCTCTTGCTTTGATAACATATTCTAGTGATTTAAAGAAACTTTTAAAATATCCGTCTTCAATGTATTCTTCAAGTGAAACATTTAAAAATTCTTTTTGATATTCTGGGTCTTGTAATCTTTCAATTAAATCATCTTTAAAATTTATATAATTATTTTTCATTTTCACGTACTTTCCAATCAATAAAATATTTAATTTCTTTCATATTAATATTGTGTGCTATAACACTCAAAAAGTCAATTGTTATAATTTTATTTTTTACAAAATAATATATTAATTTGTAAATTAAGCAATTTTTTTTATTCACATGTTTTACATGAAATATGCAAGTTAGTTTTACAGGTAGTGTGGTTTCTAGTAGACCAAGTTTTAATACTTCAAATACAGATAATAAAAGTAATACAGGTGTTTCTTTACAAACACAACCTCAAAAAGATGAATTTAAACGTATTACTAAAGGTCAAATTAGAGATATAAAAAAATATCCCCAATTTGCACGTTCTGATTGTTATTTAGTTGCAAGCCTTAAATCACTTGCAAAATCTGGATTTGGACAACAAATGCTTAAAAATAGTGTAAGCTCAAATCAAGATAGAACAGCTTTTAATGTTCAATTTAAACATTATGAAAATTCAGATAAAGACACTTATAATGTACATAAAAATGATGAAAATAGCTCAATTGCTTTTGAAGTAGCAACAGGCAGACCTGATTTTAGAACAATTGGTGCTGTTGAAAAAGCAACTTCTGATATGAATGGCGAAAAAAGCGATGCTAAACCTTGGTATTTAAAAGTATTTAATAAATACGGTACAAATTTGGAAGGTAATCAAGCAAGCTATTTTATGCGAAATTTAACAGGTGTTGAACCTATTAGCATAGGTGATGAAGGTTTAATGTCTTTGTCTCACAGTAATAAAGAACAAGCTACAAAATTGTTAGATAAAATTGGTGAATTTCCAATGAATAGACATAGTTTTGTTGCTGGTTCAAAAATTATGGGTACTAAAAATGTAGGTTCTTCTCATTATTATGTATTGAATAAAGTTGATAATAAAGAAAAGAAAGTATATTTAAGAGATCCAAGATATTCTGATCTTTCTCAAGAAGATATGCAACAATATATTAAAGATTCTTGTAAAATAGATTCAAGAATTGATACTGAAAAGAAAGCTCAAAAAGCTATTGATAAAGCGAAATCAAAACCTAAAGAAATTTGCTTAAGCTATGATGATTTTATGAAAGATTTTCGCTCAATAGTTGGTTACTTTGATAAAAAAGTAGTTAAAAATTATGACGTAAATCAAGAATAAAAATAAAAAAGACCTCTTTTAAAGAGGTCTTTTTAAGTAAAGATTATACAACTTTTGTTAATGCTTCATAAATTACAGGATCCCATTTTACTCCAGCTTCTTCTTTTAGAATTTCTAACGCTTTTTCTTTTGGCATAGCTTTTCTAAAAGGTCTTTCAGAAGTTAAAGCTGTGTAAGCATCAGCAATAGCAATAATTCTTGAACCTAGTGGAATTGACATTCCTTTTAAGCCTTCAGGTTCACCCTTGCCGTCCCAGCGCTCTTTATGGTAATGAATATATGGAATAACTTCTGATAAAAAGTTGATATTCATTAACAAGTTAACGCCAACATTAGGGTGATTTTGTAATCTTTCCCAATCTTCTTTGTTTAATTTACCGCTATGATTAAATAATTCTTCAGGTAAAGTAATTTTTCCAACATTTTGTAATAAACCAGCATAGTAAATTAAATCACTAGTTTTTTCATTCAATTTCAAGTTTTTGCAAATTAACCTAGATAAATCTGCGGTCAATTGAGAGTGTGCAACTTTGTATTCGCCTTTTGCATCAACAGCTTTTGCAAGCAAGTTTACAAAGATTTGTTGTTCATCTCCTAAATCACCGATTAAAGCTGTTAATTCGGCTCTCATGTGTTGTAAATCTATAGTTCCAGCATTTTCATTAGCAAGTAATTTGTTAACTTCATCAATAGTCTTTTGTAAAGACATAGAAGTTGCAAATAATCTTGCCATAGAGATGATTAACTTAGATAATTCTGGTTTAAA
This sequence comes from Candidatus Melainabacteria bacterium, assembly GCA_003258725.1. Classification (GTDB taxonomy): domain Bacteria; phylum Cyanobacteriota; class Vampirovibrionia; order Gastranaerophilales; family Gastranaerophilaceae; genus UBA6984. Next base: position 1,087 of record QHMG01000024.1, on the reverse strand, counting down.
CTTCTTGTCTGTATAACTTTCAACTACAACAACACCAACATTATAGGCATTGTTACTCATAGGAATTGCACTTACAATTTGAACTTTGTCTTCGTTTAAAGATTTTTGTGGAACAAAATCTTGCGGATTTTCTAATACTTTAATCTCAATGATATCACGAGTATTGAAAGCATCAGCAACAAAGGCATGTTCATTTAAGTTATAACCAATATTTTCTTTGTAAATGTCGTCTTTAAAATCAATAGAAGAACCAACTAAAAGTAGGTCGTGGTCTTCTGTTCCTAACCCTTTTGCAAATTCTTTAGTTAAATATACATGACAAGCATCTACATCTAACATTTGAGAAATAGTTTTTGCAATAGAATTGTAAATAACATAATCTTCTTTAGAATTAAATCCTAAAACGCAAAGAGTGTTATCTAAAGAATAGATAGAAACAAGTTCTTTTAATTGATTTTTAAGACTTTCGTTTTTATCTTTTTTCTCTTTTTCAGATTTGCCAATTTTTTGAGCTAAATCATCAGAAATAAGACATTCAGATAAGAAGTCGCCAAGATTTAAAGCAAAAATTTCTTCTAAAGGGTCATCATTCATTAATTCCATACTACGACCAAACAGAGAAACTCCTGATTCAATATTTTCTTCTAATTTTTTTTCTTCCATGACAATTAATATCCTTTTTTGTCTACTCTATATGATATATATCGGCATTTATTTTAAAAAATTTAATCTTTTTTAAAAAGATTATACTAAAGTATTATAAAAATCACACTTTAATTTATAAATTATATTATAAAAAATGTTTAAATACTTGTAAATATTGGCTTGGCAATTTTTAGGAATAAATAAACTTAAATTATATATAGGAATAAAAAAATATCGTTATGTCACTTAACACACCTTAGAACGTCAATAACGACGTGCTAATACTCCATTGTGTTAAGTTTTGTAAATACAAATAAAACAAAAAAAGCAATTTTTTAAGAAAGAAATTCTTTATATAAGTACGAGAGCAAGAGAGGATTTTTTAAAAGATGTCAATGTTATTTTCACAAGTTGCAGCAGACGCTTACAAAACATCAACTCA
>QHMG01000016.1 GCA_003258725.1 Candidatus Melainabacteria bacterium | reverse complement strand
AAAGAAATATGCTCAAGAAAAAGTAGATAACCACGAAAACACCATCTCAATGGTAAATCCAGAGAAGATGATGTCAGCCATGAATGATTACGCCGCAATGAGTCGCAATATGTTTGTTCTAAATAAACAGCTAAATAGTGCTTGTTCACGACTAAACGCCAGAACAGCCAGATATTCAACATCGCCAATTACTCAAAACAGATTGGCTGCATAATTGATGCAAAATCTTTACATCTATAAATAAAATGTTATAATGAATCCGTTATGAAAAGATTAATTTTAGCATCGGGTTCACCAAGAAGAAAAAAGATTTTTGAAGATTTAGGATTGGATTTTGAGATTATAAAATCACCCTACGAGGAGGTTTTAGATAATCACAATTTTACTTATGAAAAAATTGAAAATCTTGCGTATAACAAAGCCTATGAAGTTGCAAAAAACATTAAAGACGATGCTATTGTTGTTGGTGCGGACACAATTGTAGTTTTAGATAATCAAATTTTAGGTAAACCTAAGGACAAAGAAGAAGCCTACAAAATGTTAAAAGCATTATCAAACAAAGAGCATTTTGTTGTAACTTCAATTTGCGCAATTGAAACTCCTCAAATGCGTAAGAAAATTCATTCTACAACTAGCTATGTAACCTTTAATGAGCTTTCTGATGCTATGATACATAATTACATCAATGACTTTAATCCACTAGATAAAGCAGGTTCTTATGGAATACAAGAACTGCCACAAGGTTTTGTTAAAAACATCGGTGGCAGTTTTGAAAATATTATTGGTCTTTGCCCTAAAGCATTAATTAAGACTTTGTCTGTGTTTAAACAGTAGCCATTTCTGGTTGTGTAACACTTAGAGCAATACGTTTATCTTGTGGATTGAACTTCAAAACATAAGTTTTGATTGTTTCGCCAACTTTTGCGATAACATTGTTTTGGCTTTGATAATCCATTAATTCGTTTTGAGGAAGTAATGCTTCAACACCAGGGTAGATTTCAACGAAAGCGCCAAAAGGCTTGATTCTTGTGATAACACCTTCTCTCAATTCGCCTTCTTTAATTTCTTTTTCCGCCTCAATCCAAGGGTCAGCTTCTAAGTTTTTAAGGCTCAATGAAACTCTTTGTTTATCTTGGTCTATGCTGATAATTTCAACCTCAATTTTTTCGCCGATAGAAAGTCTATCTGATGGGTGGTCAATCCATTTCCAAGAAATTTGAGATAATGGTAGCAAGCCATCAACGCCCCCAATATCAACGAATGCGCCGAAGTCAGTAATTCTAACAACATCACCCTTAACAACTTGACCAACTTCAATTTGCGCAAATAAGTTTTTCTTTTCTTCTTCGCTAACTTCTGAATATACCTTCTTGTTAGATAAAATAAAGCTGTTTTGTTGATTATCTAATGTTAAGATTTTTAATTCAATCTTGTCACCAGCTTTGTAATCTTGATCTTTGCTTCTCAATTGGCTTGAAGGAACAAAACCTTTGATACCAAGAATATCAACGATTAAACCTCCTCTAACTACTGAGCTAATTTCACCTAAAATAGTTTCGTTAGCTTCTTTTAATTTTTCTAATTCTTTCATAGTGTAAGCTTGTTGAACTTTAACGTACGATAAAGCCATTTTGCCTTCTGAATCTTCGTCTGATATGATTAAAAATTCATATTCGTTGCCTTTTTCAAGAACTGATTCTAAAGATTTAGACTTATCTTGAATAGCTTCTTTTGCAGAAACATAAGCAGATGTTTTTGCGCCGATATCAACGATTGCGCCGTCTGAATCGTAACCACAAATTCTACCTTTTACTAAATCTCCTTTTTTAAAATTGTAATCATAATTGCCTAACAAGGCTTCAAACTCTACGTCTGAATAATTTTGTTTTTCTGACATAAGTACTCCGTGTTTATTCTATATAATTAAAAGACCATTTACACACAGATTATAAAACAAAAGCACTCGAAAAACGAGTGCTTTATGTCGATATTGTTACATTTTGACTAATTTAAGTCAATAACTGTTACACCGTCACCGCCTTCGGCAGGTTCACCAGGTCTGTACTTAGCTACATAAGGTGATGTTGATACGTAATCTCGAATGTAGTTTCTTAATGCACCTGTGCCATTGCCGTGAACGACATAAACAGGTGTTAAATTAGCCAAACTCGCTTTGTCCAAGTATGCTTCAACTGAATCTAGAGCTTCATCAACTTTGTAACCTCTTAAATCAAGAGTGTTAGACATACCGCTTCTTTTTAGTTCAAAAGATTCTAGCGGTCTCAATTTTAATTGAGGTTTTTTAGTTAATGATTTATCAAGTTTTGCAACTTGGTCTTTGCTAATTTTTGTTTTAATCAAGCCCATTTGAACTGTCAAGTTGTTGTTTTTGTCTGGAAGTGAAACAACTGTTACAGGTTGGTTCAATTCTTTAATCATAACAGTATCGCCGATTTTGATAGAATCCCAAATTAATTCATCATAAGTTTGTTTGTCCATTGCATTATCAATTTGGTCTTTCAAGTCATTTTCAAGATAAGACAATCTTGTGTAAGAACGTCTTGCAACTTTTTCAGACTTGTCTTTTCTAAGTTCATTCATGATATCTTTGATTTCTAAGCGAACATTGTCAAATTCTTCTGAGAATTTGCTTTCGATAGCTTTGATTGTTTTGCGTTTATCTCTGCGAAGCTCTGCCAATTTATTTTCATATTCGTCTTGCGCTTTTTGAGATGTAATTTTTAGCATTTCAACATCTTGCAAGTTCTTAGTTAATTTTTGTTGAGTTTCTTGTAATTTTTCAATAATTACAGCAGATGGGTCACGTTGAATATGAAGAGTTGTTTTAGCTCTTTCAACAAGTTCTGGGTCTAAACCTAAGTTACCAGCAATAAATATAGCGTTGCTGGCTCCTGGTATACCTATTGTTAATTTGTAGGTTGGTTGTAGAGTTTCTTTGTCGAATTCTACACATGCATTTTTAAATTTTGCATTCGAGTATTCAAGAGACTTTAATTCTCCAAAGTGAGTTGTTGTAACGCTTAAAGCACCTTTTGTTGCTATATCATCAAGAATTACCTCAGCAAGAGAAGCACCTTCTTGTGGGTCTGTACCTGCACAAATTTCATCAAGTAAAACAATTGTGTTTTCATCAGCTTCTTTTAGAATATTAATAATATTATTCATGTGAGATGAAAATGTTGATAAATTTTGCATAATATCTTGTTCATCGCCAATATCAGCCAAAACTTTTGCAAATGGGTAAAGTTTTGCGCTGTCGCAAGGTAAGAACATACCAGCTCTAGTCATTAAAACAAATAGTCCGACTGTTTTCAATGTAACAGTTTTACCACCAGTATTTGAGCCTGTGATGATTAATGAAGTATAGCCATCACCTAATGAGAAGTCATTTTTTACAATGTCTGGAACTCTTGTAAGTAGTAATGGGTGTTTGATACCTTCTAACTTTAGAACCTTATTTTTTGTCAATTCTGGTTGTTCAGCGTGCATTTTTACTGCATATCTCGCTTTTGCAAAGTGAAAATCAAGTTCACTTAAAACTCTTTCGTTTGTTTGGAATGAACCATAAGAGGCTTTTACACTACGTGTTAATTCAGCCAAAATTTTAACGATTTCGTCATGAATTTTAACCTTCAATTCTCTAATTTTGTTGTTCATTGCAACTAGTTGAGCCGGTTCAATATAAGCGGTTTTGTTTGTTGCTGAAACATCGTGTGTAATACCCGAAATACGATTTTTTGCACTAGCCATAATAGGGAATACAATTCTGTTGTCACGAATTGTATAAATTGGCTCTTGCAAATATTGTGCAAATTCTGAGGAATTTAATAATTCATTAATTTTAGCCTTAATATCTCTTTCAGCGTCTTTTAAAGCTGAATACAAGCCTGAAAGTGTGTCTGTTGCATCTTTTTTGATATTATCAGCTTCATCAAATTTAGAGAAAATCTTGTCTTCTAAATCTTTATTTGGGCAAATTTGCATTGATAATTTGCTCAATAACATATCGCCAGTTGTATTTTCTCGCATAAAGTTTTTAACTAAACGAGCAGAACGCAAACTCTTTGCTAAACTTAAAAGCTCTCTTTCAGTTAGGTAGCTGTTAAGTTGTTCTGATGTAATTGCAGACAAATCTGTCAAATGGTCGATAGGCAATTCTTGAAGTTTATCAATAAGAAGTTTTGCTTCTTTTGTAAAAGTGATAGCATCTTGAATTCTATCGTAGTCTGTTTCTAATTGAAGATTAAGGCATAATGCTTGACTTTGCTTTGTTCTTGCAAAAGTTGCCAATCTTTCTAAAATTTTGTCAAATTCTAATGTTTTTGTACTCTTTTCTAATATATTCATAATAAAATATTCTAGAACAATTGCGTTATAATTGCAAGTTGTAACGAAATCTGTAACATGCAAAGGCGGAATTTCTTCTCGGACTTTTAAAAAAGTTATATTTGTGTTCTAATAAATAAGGTATCAAATTTTTGAGAGGATATTAAAATGAATATTGAAAGAACATTTGTAGCATTAAAGCCTGACGCAGTTCAAAGAGGTTTAATCGGTAAGATTATTACTCGCTTTGAAGAAAAAGGTTTCAAAATCCTTGCTATGAAAATGTTAGATGTTACTCCAGAACAAGCTGCTGCTCATTACGCTGAGCATGTCGGCAAACCATTTTATGATGGTTTAATTCAATTTATTACTTCAGCTCCAATTGTTGCAATGGTTGTTGAAGGTATTGATGCTATTGAAGAAATTAGACACATTGTTGGTGCAACAAACCCAGATAAAGCTGACGTTGGCTCTATCAGAGCAGATTATTCTCCTTTAATGAAATGTAATTGTATTCATGCTTCAGATTCAGTTGCTTCAGCTGAAAGAGAAATGAGAATCTACTTTGATGTAGAAAAAGAACTTTGCACTAATTGGAAAACAATGATGGAAGTTGTATTAGATGGATTGCAATAAGTATTTTAGCTATGATTTAGTACATGTTGATAAAAATACAGGCGCAAGAGCTGGGGTTTTACACACACCACACGGTGATATCGAAACACCTATCTTCATGCCCGTTGGTACTAATTCGTCTGTAAAAATGCTTACAAATCATGATATTGAACATACAGGCGCTCAAATTATTTTGGCAAATTCTTACCATTTGTATTTGCGTGCAGGTTCAAAGTTAATCAGGCAGTTTGGCGGTATTCATGGTTGGATGAATTGGCACAAACCTGTTTTAACAGATTCTGGAGGATTTCAAGTCTTTTCTCTTGCTGATTTGAGAAAGATTACAGAGGACGGTGTTAAATTCCGTGACCCTAAAGACGGAAAAGAACACTTTATTTCTCCAGAAATTTCAATGGAAATTCAAGAAGATATTGGCGCTGATATTATGATGGCGTTTGACGTATGTTCACCATTCCCTTGTACTTATCAAGAGGCCAAAAAGGCAATGGAACAAACTCATCGTTGGTTAGAAAGATGTTTTAAAGCAAAAACTAACCCTCGTCAAGCGTTATTCCCAATTGTTCAAGGTGCTTTTTTTGACGATTTAAGACGTGAAAGTGCAAGTGTAATATCTTCTTATGATGCAGTTGGATATGCAATTGGTGGACTGTCTGTTGGTGAAGATAAAGAAACAATGAATCACTTTACAGAATTTACTGCTCCATTGTTGCCTGCAAATAAACCGAGATATTTAATGGGGGTAGGAACTCCAGAGGACTTGTTAGACGGCATAAAACGAGGTATAGACATGTTCGATTGCGTTTTACCAACAAGAAACGCAAGACATGGTTCGTTCTTCACTCACGATGGTAAAAGATGTATCAAAAATCAACAATTCCAAGCTGATCCAGCACCATTAGATTCAGCTTGTGATTGTTATGCTTGTAAAAACCACTCAAGAGCATATATAAGACACCTGTTTAGATGCCAAGAGGCGACTGCAGCGGCATTAATGTCTATTCATAATATCAAATTCTTAATTGATTTTGCAAAATCTTGTAGAAAAGCAATTTTGAATGACGAGTTTGATAAATTCTATGAAGAAAATTATCCGCATTTTGTTAAAAAATAATTATTTGAACTTGAAATGTTCAAAGTAAAATGTTGTGTCATTCTGAACTTGTTTCAGAATCTCTTTTAAATCTTATATTTATTTACTTGGCACTAGTTTTTCACTCAAATATGCGATTGTTTTAGGAAAATGTTGTTGTAAATATTGTGTTCTAATACCTAACAAACCAGTTGATTGGTATGTATTTAGTATAGCGTTAGTTTCAGCAACAGTTTCTTTTTTGCCTTGATTCTTTGCTCCGTCGATGTTGTTATTTAAAAAGTAGTCAATGTGTTCACGTTCATTTGTTGGAAATTCTTTTAAGAAATTTTTGCTTTCTTCAGAATATATTTTCTTGAAATTGTCGTCGTCGCTAATCATACCAATAACTTTCTTTTCAAGGTTACCATCTTCGTTTCTTACAAGTTTTACGTTTTTATCGCAAGAGTCAGTAGCATGTCCCAATTCATGTAAGAAAATAAATGGATCATCTGAAACTGTTAAAAAGCCCGTTGTCCAAATTCCGTTGTCTGAGTCAAACATGTGAGTTACGCAAAGACCGTCCAATTTATTTTCTATTTCGTTGATACAAGAAACTTTGTTTCCTAAATTAATAAGTTCGTCACCAGGAAATTTTTTCAAAACATTGATAATTTTTTCTTCATTGCCATCAATATAGTCGGTTAATTCAATTTGAGAGGTTTCTTTTTTCTTTTCATCTGTAATATCAATTGAGTTATTCTTTTTGTTAAACTCAATCATATATGTTTTATCATTTCTTGACGAACGGAACTTATTTTCACCAAGCACCTCAAAAGACTGAGATTGATTCATTAAAACTTTGCCATCAGCAGTTGTAATTTTGTAATCAACAATTCTGTTACCTTTTGGGTCATCTTCGTAACGGTATTGAGTTCTAGTCATATCAGATGAACGCATGTCTTTTTCTACAATGGTGTGTCCATTTTTATCAATATAAGCCTTAGAAATTTGTCTTGATTTTCCGTTAGGAAATTCGTATTTAACGTTGAACATGCCTTCAACGTCAGATTTTTCATAAGTTTCTTTTCTTAACAATCTGTTTTGAGCATCACGTTTTATTTTTACTGCTTTACTCATTATAGGATAACCCTCAGGAGTATATTCAAATTTTGTTTCACAGAAAGTGTTTGTTCTAAAATCTTGCGTTAGAATTTTTTTAGAAACTGGATAACCTTCATCGTCAACATTAACTCTTCTTGATTCTTGTTCTAAAACATTCAAATCTTTATCTAAAAGTTTAATATTTTCATCAGCCTCATCATCTTCTGTAATTATTCCTCTAAGAAGATAATTGTTTTTATCATCATATTTTGCTCTTTCTAATGTAAAATAAAGAGTGTCACTTGTAGACATGTCATTCATTAAACCTTGAAGTTTTTTTTCATCAAGTTTTTCATCTTTGGCTAAATTTTCGCCGAATACGTCTAATTTTGCAGGAGTAGCTTGGCTATACAAATTTGAAATTTTAGTTAAAAGACTATCCTTCTTTGATTCTTGCTTATTAATGTTTGTATGTTCAAATGTATCAGGCTTTTGAGGTGCTAAATAAGGCCTTCTTGCTGTGTTTTTTTTATCTTCAACTTTGCCTGAAAAGTTTATATTCAAAAGATTTGGAATATTCATTATACTTGTACCAATTTCCCTATTTTACATTCATATAAAGTCAAAGCGCTAAAAATAATTGCTATATTTAGTGTTAATGTAACAATGTATGACAACCGCAAATTCATGGCGACATTAAGATTAAATACAAAATACAATGTCATACCGCACTAGTGGTTTTTCGGTAGGGCGCCGTGTGAGTGTAAACGAACCAAGCCCGTAAGGTGTCGGTCAGACGTTACTCTGCCGACGCCCCGAATAAACCAAGACGGTTTCAGAATCTTATAAACCTTCCAATTTTGTAACTGAACAGGTAATGTTCTGAAAATTTATATATTTTGCAAATGCTTAATTTCAAGTTTTGGCTCTAAAGTTATTCCAATAGCATCAATGCGAAAGTTTGAAAAAGGCTTTTTATTTTCGCTTAAATAGGTCAAAGCGCCTTGTCTTATGTGTTCATATTTTGTTTTTGTAATTGCTTCAAGAGGAGAGCCAAAAGAGTTTGTTTTACGTGTTTTAACCTCAATAAATACAAGTGTATTTTTTATTTGCGCAATAATATCTATCTCACAAAAACGAGAAAAACTTTTGTTTCGCTCAATAATTTTGTAGCCATTTTTCTCTAAAAATTTGCACGCTAAATCTTCGCCATAGTTGCCTAATTTGCGATTAGATGATTTCATTATAAGCACCTGGATTGTTTAACAGGTCGTAATTAATTTCGTTTTCGTTATCCGCAATGGCCGCAGCGACAACCGCATCAGAGGTTACGTTAATCATTGTTCTAGCCATTTCTGTAAATCTGTCTATTGTGAATAATAGAGCAAAGCCCGCAATTAGTTGTTCTGGAGTTAAGCCCATACCATTAAGTACTAAAACGATTGTGATTAAGCCTGTTCCTGGAATGCCAGCACAAGTACTTGATGCAATAATGGTTAAAATACAAATTTGAATTAACAAAAATGGAGTTAAGGTTACGCCATAAGCCTGTGCCAAAAAGATTACTGCAACGGTTTGAGCAAGTGCTGTGCCGTCCATGTTAAGTGTTGCCCCTAAAGGTAATACAAAACTTGAAATTTTATGCGAAATACCCCTCTTTTCACAGCAAGCAATTGTTAAAGGTAGTGTCGCCGAAGAACTTGCTGTACCAAACGCAACCATCATAGCTTCTGTCATTGCTGCATAAAGTTTTAATACTGGTACTTTTGAAACAATGTGTAAAAATACAGGATAAACAATAAATAGCTGGATTGCTAAGCCCGCAAGTATTACAAATAAATATTTTGAAATGCTTGAAAATACGTCAATACCAAATGCAGAAATAGAGGTTGCAGTTAATGCGAATACACCAGGAGCTGCAAGGTACATAATCCAATCTGTAACCTTCATTGTTGCTGCAAATACAGATTCAAAGAAGGAAGTAACAGGACGGCTAACTTCACCAATTTTAGAAAGTGCTATTGCAAAGATTAATACAAAGATTAAAATTGGCACCATATCACCAGTTGCAAGAGATGAAATTGGGTTGCGAGGCATAAAGTCTAGCAATATATTCCAAACATTGTTTCTTTGATTATCAATGGTTGCCGCAACTTGTTGTTGAATTTCTACGGCTGCTTCAGTATCTATGTATTGAGTTGCGCCCAATCCTGGTTTAACAGTAAGTGCTAGAGTTAAGCCAATCAAAACGGCACAAACGGTAATTATACCATAATAAATAACCATTTTTTTGCCGAATTTGCCAAGTTGTTTGTTATCTCCAATACTAGCAATACCAATAATTACAGCAGATACAACAAGTGGAATTACAACCATTTGGATTAAGCGAATAAACGCTTGTCCGATAAAGTTCAAAATGTTAAAAATCGTTGTATGTTCGTGACCATGAAGTAAAAAGCCCACGATAATACCGGCAATAATCCCGAAGAATATATGCCAATTTCGTTTTAGCCCTAAACCGACTGCAATTAGTACTTGCATGTGTATTTTCATATTTGAGATATCCCTTTTATCTTTCTTATTTGTGATAATTGTAATACTTTATTATCAAAAATACAAATAATTCATATTATATTTTACAAAATATTTAGTAGCATTTTTGAAGAACAGGTAGTTTTACATTTGCACAGAAAGCGTTTTCTGTCAAACGAACGCCCATACAACCTTGATTACGTTTGAATTGAGCTCTGTAAATTAATTTTAATGTCTTATCAACAGTTTGTTTGTCGTATTTTGAAGTTAAATCTTCATAAGACATTTGATTTTCAATGTAATCTTCAATAATTCCATCTAAAACTGCGTATTCAGGAAGCGAATCTTGGTCTTTTTGGTTTGGGCGAAGCTCAGCAGAAGGTGCTTTATCAATAATTTCTTGTGGAATTATTTCACCGTTTCTGTTAATCCAATTTGATAATTTATAAACATTTGTTTTTGTTAAATCTGCAATAGGATTGAAACCACCGCACATATCACCGTATAAAGTGCCGTAACCGCAAGCTACTTCAGATTTGTTGCCTGTTGATAAAAGCAATCTGTTTTCACGGTTAGAAAAGAACATTAAAATTACACCTCTAAGACGTGATTGTAAATTTTCTTCTGCTAAATCCATTTTACTTTCTTTTGCAACATTCTCCATAAAGTTGTCAAATAAAGATTTGATTGGAACTGTAATGTTTTCAATTTCCAAAGTTTTAGCTAATTTTTCAGCATCTGTAATGCTTCCTGTTGAAGAATATTTGCTTGGAAGCATTATTGTTTTAACATTTTTTGCACCTAAAGCCTTTGTTGCAAGAGTTGCTACAAGTGCTGAATCAATACCGCCAGAAAGTCCTAAAACGACTTGTTTAAATCCACAAATGTCGCAATATTCTTTTAATGCATAAGTTGTTACGTTGTAAATTTCTTCTTCTTGAACAAGTTCTTTATATTCAGTTGTTTTTGAAAAATCAATGTCGGCAACCATTTCTTCTAAAAGAGGTAAGCCTAAAACTAATTCATTTTTTGCATTTTTCGCAAAACTTTGACCAGCATAAACTTCTTCATCATTTAACATAATTGAATTTGCATAGATAAAATCAGTTGTTGTAACTGTGTTTTCAATGAATTCTTTGTGTGATTTCATTGCGTAATAGCTATTTTTAACTAAAATATATAAATCACATTTTACGTTATCTTTAAATTCTTTTGACACATAAACTTTTTTACCGCAACAATCAAAGAAACCATCTGTTAAATTGTATTTTTTACCGTCTTTGATTAAAGTTTTGCCAATTAAAACGGTATTTTTAGCAAACTCTTTGCAAAGTTTAGAGAAAAATTCTTCTTTTTGCTTTTGATAATTGCTGTCAAAATACATTGAAGTATTTGCTTCAAAATCAGGATATATCATTAAATCCGAGTTTGTATCGAAGTTTTTTATAATATTTTCGTAATTGTAATCGAAATTTGCGTTTCTGTATTTGATTTGTGCTAGTTTAATGTTCATAATTTCCCACCGTCCTTACTATTCGTCTAGCTTAATGTAGTTTGTATCTTTCCAACGTAAATCAATGTACTTGATTTTTTTATCTAAAGTTTGTACCTGAGGCATAATTGAAGGTAAGCGCTTTACTCTGTCAGGTGCTGTATCGTCAAGTTCACCAAGACGAATTCTAATATCCTTTAATTGGATATAAACATCGTTTGGAGTTCTTAAATCAATATATTCAAGTGGAACTTTTGTTCCAGATTTTATTGTTTTAGCTAATTTTTCAATAAGTTCAATTTTTGCCATGTCCCAATGTCTGTAATCATCGCCTTGAGTGCCATAGGTTAAAACTTTTATTGTTTTAAAAGATTTATCTAAAGGCAAGTAATCACGTCCAATTAGTTTGCCTGTTTTAGTGAAAAATGCAATTGGTTCGACCTTTTCATCAGGTGCGATTGTAATTAAAGGTGTATCTTCTTGGATAATGATTTGTAACCTCGCAGGAAACCAAAATCTACGAATATATACGTTTTCAACAGGTGGTAAAGATTTTAAATTTTCTTCTATCTCATCAGTTCTGTACATATAAATTGGAATTTTGGGAACTTCTGATTTTCTCAACGCTGCAATGATGTAATAATTTGGAACAATTTTGTTATTCGTAATTTCTAAATAAGGGCTATCAGCTGAATCAAACGCCTTTGGTGACATATACCATTGGTGCATTCTAATTAATTTGTAACAAAGAAACATTAGAAATAAAATGAACAAAAAACGCAAAAGCATTCTTAAACGACGCATCCACATGTTTGTTTTACGGACATGTCGTTCTTGTTTATTACGTTTTATGCGAGTTTTTATATGCTCGATGCTACTAAGTTCATCATCTAACTCGTTTTCTTCGTTAGCCATTATTTATTTAATCCTGCGCTGTTTAAAATAAGTAATACTAAGTTGTCGTAATCAATGCCCATAGCTTTAGCTTGAGCTGGTAAGTCGCTTACATCAGTCATTCCTGGACTTGTGTTAATTTCTAAGAAATAAGGCTTGTTGTCCATAATCATGAAATCAACCCTAGAAACACCGCTACAACCCGCTGTCAAATGAGCTTGAACAGCAACATTTTTAATCATATTGGTTGTTTTTTCGTCTAAGTTTGCTGGAAGAATAAATTCTGACATACCTTGTGTATATTTTGCTTCAAAATCATACCATTCTGTTTTTGGTCTAATTTCTAGAATTTCTGTTGCAAAGGTATTGCCTTCGTTTTCTAAAACTCCGACAGTAACGAAGAAACCGTCAATAAATTCTTCAATTAATACATCGTTATTGAATTTAATAGCTTCGTCATAAGCCTTCTCAAGTTCTTCAGGTTTATTTACTTTTGTCATACCAAAACTTGAGCCTTCGCAAACAGGTTTTGTAATTAATGGGTATTTCAAACCGTAAACTTTTTCTTGTAAATTGTCGCCTTTTTGCACAAAAGCTGATTTAACTAATGGAATTTGTGGACAAGTTGAAAGGATACGTTTTGTGTATTCCTTGTTCATACAAATTGAAGATGCCATTACGCCACAGCCGGTATAAGGTATTTTTAAAATTTCTAATAAGCCTTGAATACAGCCATCTTCGCCGTATTTGCCGTGAAGTGCAATGTATGCGTATTCAATTTTCTTTTCTTTAAGTGTTTCAGAAATATTTTCGTCTACAACTACTAATTCTGCATTTTTGTAACCTAGTCTTTTTAATGCTTCAAAACAGTTTTTGCCAGAGCGCAAAGAAACATCTTTTTCAGAAGACATACCGCCACAAAGTACACCAATGCGAGCATTTTTATCTATTTTTGTTTTAATGTTTTCCATATTTTTTCCTCGATTTCCGAATTATTTCCCAAATAAACAACTTCGGGACTTAGCTTTATGTCATATTTTTCTTTAACTTTATTGTACATCAACAACATCAAATTTAGAATATCTTCTGAGGTTGCATTGTCAAAATTTATAATAAAATTTGCGTGATTATCCCAAACTTTTGCTCCACCAACTGTTAAATTTTTTGCCCCAATGCTGTCTAAAAGTTTTCCCGCTGAATTATTCTCTGGGTTTTTAAATACACTTCCACAATTAGGCAAAGCTAAAGACGGTTGATGATTTTTTCTAAAAGTTAGGTTAAAATTCATTCTTGCTTTAATTTCTTCTTGAGGTTTTTCTTCTAACTCAAATTCTGCTGATAAAACAATGTAATTTTTTCTTTGGCAAATTGAACTTCTATAACCAAATCCAAGATCTTTTTTAGAAAGTGTTAAAACTTCTTTTGTATCTAAATCAAACACTTTTGCGCATTTTAAATAATCGCTAATTGCTTGCTCTTTAGCAGAAGCGTTCATATAAACTTCGCCCCCTATTGAGCCAGGAAAGCCAATCATAAATTCAAAACCGCTAAGAGAATGTTTTAAGGCTTCATTTGATGCCATAGGACCTTTTAAGCCACATTCAGCGTAAACTTTATTGCCATCAATTTTTATTGCCTTACATTTTTGAGTGAAAATTACATTGCCCTTAATTCCACAAGATGACAGTAAAATGTTAGAACAGTTGCCTAAAACAATGGGTTTTTCAACAGTTTTTAGTATTTCAACTAATTCATCTGAGTTTTTAGGAAAATAAGCGTGTTCAATTAAACCGCTAACCTTGAAGGAAGTTAAATTTTTGGCATCAAAATTTTCCCTAACTTCAATTGTCATAACTATTTACCTGCAAGTTTTAAAAGTTCTTTGCCAAGTTCTGTAATAGTTCCAGCGCCTAAGCCTACTAATATGTCGTCTTTTTTTAGTTGTGGATAAATCTTTTGAGCAACTTCCTTCATTGAGCCAGAAACATATTCACAGTTTGCACAATGTTTTTTTAAATCCTTGATGAAGTTTTCAGATGTAATACCTTCAATTGGATCTTCTGAAGCAGCGTAAACATCTGTAACAACCACTTGCGGAACATTTTCAAACGCATCAATAAAGTTGTTCCACAAAGATTTTAAACGAGTATATCTATGAGGTTGAAATACTGCAATAACGTGTTTGTCAGGAAATTCTGTTAAGGCTGAAAGAGTTGCTTTAATTTCAGTTGGGTGGTGAGCGTAATCATCGTAAATTACAGCGCCGTTGATATCTCCAACGTGTTGAAAACGTCTGCCCATACCTGTAAAGGTTGCAAAGTGTTCCGCAACTTTTTCTATATCAACACCAGCTTGATGTAAACTTGCTAATACGCCTAAAGCATTTGAAACATTGTGGCGTCCTAACAATTTGATGCGTAATGAAACTAATTTTTCACCCTTGTAGTAAATATCAAATGTGCTTCCTGTTGGTGTCAAATTAATATTTTTAGCTACATAATCTGCATCATTTAAGCCAAAAGTAATGAAATTATAACCTTTTAACTTTAAATTTCCTGCTGAATCGTTGTTAATTAAAACTTTTTGAGAACCGTCAAACTTTGATAAAAGTTGTTCAAAGGTTTCAACAAGTGAGTCTAAGCCATTTTTGTAAAAATCCAAATGGTCAGCTTCAAGGTTGTTGATAACCAAAATTTGAGGATTATATTTAACAATTGTGCCGTCGCTTTCGTCAAGCTCGGCAATAAAATAGTTGTCAGTTTTGTAATTAGCGTTAGTATGAAGTTCAGGAATAATACCGCCAACAACGTAAGAAGGTTCTAAACCAGCTTTCTCCATAACGTAAGAAGAAAGACCGCTTGTTGTAGTTTTACCGTGTGTTCCAGCGTAGCCGATGAAACATTTTGAGCGTTCAGAAAGAATTTTCAAAACATCAGAACGATGTAAGATAGGTAAACCTAATCTTTTAGCCTTTTGAATTTCTGGGTTGCTTTCTCTAATTGCAGAACTTGCAACAACAACGCATTTTTCAGGAACATTCTTTTCATCGTGTCCAATATAAACTTTTGCGCCTAAATTTCTAATTTCATCAATATATTTGCTATCGTTTATGTCAGAGCCAGAAACTTCAAAACCTTCTTGTAGCAAGTATTTTGCAAGTCCGCTCATTCCAATTCCGCCAATGGCGATAAAATGATATTTTTCTTTTTCCACTTCAACTACCCGTTAATTATTAATTACAAATTAATTATATTATAAAGATATTGAAATACAAAGACATTGCTAAAACTTAATATTATCGTTTGTGATTACTTTCATACTTTGTAATAAATCGCAGAATAGATTTATTTGTGAACGTCTTGAAATTTTTACAATTTTACCGTGTACAAATGGCTCATAACCGTCTTTTCCACTAGCAACGTATTCATTTGTAATTACGTTATAAATTTTATTGTCATCAATTTTGTCAATATTTAAGTGATATTGTAAATATCTTCGAGTTGTAGTTTGACCTTTTTGTAGTGCTTCCTTCAAATATTTTCCTTGAAGTTCAACCAAAACGACTTTGTTTTCAAACGGTAAAATTTCTAAAGCATCACCATAGGTTACTTGATTTTTGATATTTCTGTTCACTCTTATTGAACCTGAATTTGTCATTACTGCATCATAGCAAGGAAATGCTTTTGTCATTGATAAAAGTACCAACTTGCCCAAGTTGGTTTGATTATGTTCAATTATGTATTGGTCTCCAATAAGTGTAACATTAGTTTTTGCGATTACTTTTTTTGTAGAGTGTGCAATTCGTTTGTCAGTTTGAGCAATAATTTTATCAATTTTTGTGTCAGAGTTCAATTCTGGAGTTATGTTTGTATGAATATAGTGTTTTAATTTCTTATCAAAGTCTAAAACGCCTACCCTTACACCGAACTCGCCATCTTGAACGATAGGAGTTGAACCGACATAAGTTGGAGTTTCAAAGAAAAAGTGATTGTGACCACCAACGATTAAATCAATGTTAGGAACTTCTTTTGCAATTTTTCTGTCTTCGTCAAGTCCGCAGTGAGAAAGTATTATTAAATGGTCATATTTAACTGTTTTTACAATCTTTTTAATTTCTTCTGTTGCATCGGTTACTTTTGCATAACTTGTATCAGAAAGGTTTGCAAGGTCAGAAGTTGTAACACCGATAATTAAATATTTTTCTCCGTCAATTTCTTTTATAATGTAAGGTTTTACAGCTTTTTTTAAGTAGTAATCATCAAAATGAACATTTGCAGATAGAAATTGTGTTTTAGAATTTTTAACATTGCGTCTAAGAACTCGTACTCCGTTATCAAATTCGTGATTTCCTAGTGCTATGGCATCGTATTTTAAATATCTCAATAGCTTTGCGTTAAGTTTTCCGTAATCGTGTCTGTAATAAAGCGAACCTTGAAAAACATCACCACTATCTAATAGTAAGACATTTTTGTTTGTTGCTCGCATTTGATTAATATAAGTGCTACGTCTAGAAATCCCAGCAACATTCTTGCGCCCTTTATATTCTATTGGTGAAATTCTGCCATGTGTGTCGCTTGTGTGTAAAATCACGACTTCACTAGCAAGTACAAAGTTACCAAATAAAAGAATTGCTAAAACTAAAAATATCTTTTTCATTAATCCTTCTCCAAATATACAAGTTTGCTTTTCAATTTCCATTGAATGAGAGTTAATATAAATATTATAGCAAATAAAACGTACGCAAGAGCGCTTGCTTTACCAACATTAAAATATTCAAAAGCGTTTTTGTAAATTGCATATACAAGAACATTCGTGCTATCTAAAGGTCCGCCTTGAGTCATAACGTAAATTAAATCAAACACTTGGAAGGAAGTTATTGCAGTAATAATTGTTACGAAAAATATAGTCGGTGATAAAAGCGGAATAGTTATGTTTTTAAACGTATTATATGCGTTTGCCCCGTCAATTTTTGAGGCTTCTAAAAGCTCTTGGTTGATTGTACTTAATCCTGTTAAGAACAAAATCATATTGTAACCGATTAGCTTCCATACAGAAACTATGATTAATGCCGGCATGGCGAAATTTGTGTCATAAAGCCAATTTATGTGTAAGTGTAAAAAGTGGTTTAAACAACCGATGTTAGGGTCAAAAATCCATTCCCAAATGATACCAATTACAATCATTGGGGTTACAAAGGGCAAAAAGTAGGCGGTTTTAAAAAAGTCAGCCCCTTTAATTTTTGTGTTAATTATGCAAGCAAGTATTAAAGGAATAATTACTCCAAATATTGAAGTTGCAATTGCATATACAAAAGTGTTTATAATTATTTTTACAAATACAGGCTCTGTTAGCACAACCTTGTAATTTTCTAAACCTACATACTGAATTGGGTTAAGCAAATCCCATTTTGCAAAACTTAAACCAAAAGAGCAAATGATTGGAATAATTATGAAAACAATTGTGCCAAGCAAGGCTGGGAGTATAAACAATACTCCTGCAAAATTCTGTTGATTAGCTAATTTTGATAAAAATTCCTTCATACTCATGACAACTATGTTATTTATGATAATATTATATTAAAAAAAGGAGAAATATTTAAATGTTAACAAAATGGGATAACGCATTCGGTAAAAATGATATTAGAGGAATTTACGGACAAGACGTAACTGAAGAATTATATTTCTTTGTTGGTAAAGCCTATGTAAGATATGTTTCACAAGTTCATGAAAAAGAAGCAAAAGACTTGTGGCTAACAGTTTGTAGAGACGCAAGGACTCACTCTCCAGCTTTAGCAAAAGCCCTAATTCAAGGTTTAACTTCTGCTGGTGCAAACGTAGTTGATTTAGGCTTAGCGCCTACTCCAATCGGTTACTATTCAAATGTTGTTGGCGTAAACGAAAATGTTACAGACGGGCATGATATTGACGGTGCATTAATTGTTACGGCAAGTCACAACCCAAGCCAATACAATGGTTTGAAGATGACTTTTAACGGTCAGCTATTAGATGAAAAGCCAATTCAAGAATTATTGAAATTAGTTGCTACAATTTCTAAAGAATCTTTATTATCACACACTTTTGGACAAGAAAAACAATACGATGTTATTCCTGATTACATTGAAGTTATGAAAATGAACTTTGGCAGAGTAGGCGAAGGTATTAAAGTTGTTGTAGATAGTGCGAATGGTACAGGTGGTATTGTTGCACCAGCTTTATATCGCTCAATAGGTTGCAATGTGATTGAATTATACTCAAATCCAGACGGTAAATTTCCAAATCATCACCCAAACCCAAGCGATGAAAAAACTTTGAACGATATTAAACGTGCAGTTGTTGAAAATGGTGCAGATATTGGTATTGCATTTGACGGTGACAGCGATAGAATCGGTGTTATTGATTCAAAAGGTAACTCAATGTCTGGGGATAAATTATTGTTAATTTATGCACTTGATTTGATTGAAAAATACGAAGGTACAGGCGTTAAACCAGTTGTAGTTTCAGAAGTAAAATGCTCACAAGTTCTATTTGATACAATTAACAAAGAAGGTGGCGAAGCTATTATGTGCAGAACTGGTCATGGCTATATTAAAGCGAAAATGAAAGAAACAAACGCTTTACTAGGTGGTGAAATGAGCGGTCATACCTTCTTTAAAGACAAATATTATGGATTCGATGACGCTGTTTATGCAGGTTGCAGAATTATTGAAATTCTATCTAAAAACAAAAAACAAAATCCAAGTTTTAAAATTGAAGACTTGTTGACTCCATTTAATAAAGTTTTCACATCTCAAGAAGTTCGTCTAGAATGTCCAAACGAATTGAAAAAGCCAGCATTGGAAATGTTAAAAGGATATGTTAACAATCACAAAGACATGTTTGGCGCTGAAATAAAGGATATTATTACAATAGATGGAATGAGAGTTGTATTTGATGGTGGTTTCGCTCTAATTCGTCAAAGTAACACAGAACCTGTATTTACATTGCGTTTCGAAGCAAAAACTCAAGAAGAATGTGAACGCTTTGAAAATGTAATGGTTTCTCAAATTAAAAAATGTATTGAAGAATCTTCTAAAGAAAAAGTGTAATAACAATTTACAAAATATAATTATAATCTTAATGAAACCCTGAATTTATTTCAGGGTTTCATTGTTTTTTAGAAAAATACGTAAATTTATTTAATTGTTAATAAAAGTTTACAATTCTCTTTTTAAAAAGGCAATTTTTTTCAAAAAAAATACTTTATATAAGTACGAGCTATTAGAAGAGGATTAATTAAAATGACTGGCAACGTGAATGTAAACTTTACAGGAAATACTTACTATTCACCACGTGATATAGAAAACCTAGCAAAATATGCTACTGGTGTTGCAATTTCTCACCAACCAACTATTAATGGTTCTGATTTAATGGCAGGTTGCGCAGGTAACTTGGTTGTTCAAGGCGCTCAATGGTTGAAAAATAACAAAGGTAACTATGCAGCAACTTTAAAAGCTCAAGCTGAAACAGCTAGACAATTATCAAATTTATATAGAACTCAAGATTCATTTACAAAAGGAATCAGCGCAGTTACTCATGCTACATCTTCAGCAGACTTGTTAGCAGCAATGCCATCAGCTGAAAATTTGGCTAAAATGTCAAAATCAACTCAAGGTTTATTTAACCAAGCAAAAATTGCAGCTGAAACATTAGGTCAAACTGGTTCTGCTCATGCTTATACAACTGCAAACCAATTATTATGTAAAGCAAATGCAGCAGCAGCTAAAGAAGCAGCAACAACAGCAACAGGCTGGTGGGGCAAAGTTAAAAACTTTTTCGGAATTAATAAAGCATCAGCAGCTATTAATACAGCTGCAGCAGGTAGCAAAGTAGGAAGCGCTTGCTGGAACACATTTAAATCTCAAGGTGGTCCTGCAATGTTAGTTTTAGAAGGTGCTACAGAAACAATTACAAACGTTGTTCCAACTTTTAAACAATTAGGTGTTAAAGCTGGTATGAAACAAGTTGGTAAATCAGCAGTTAAAACTGTAGCTTCAGTTGGTGGTTGGGTTGCAGGTGCAGCTTTAGGTACTAAAATCGGTGCAGCAATCGGTTCTATTATCCCAGGAGCAGGTACAGCAATCGGCGCAATCGCAGGTGCAGCAATTGGTACAATTTGTTCATTAGTTGGTGGTACTTTAGGTAGTAAACTTGCTAAGAAAGGTGCTGAAGCAGTTGTTGGTAAAGACGAATTAGTTTTAGCTCAAGAAAGACAAGCTAAACAATTAGCTCAAGCAGCTCAAACAAACGGCACTGTATTAAATCAAGTAGTTGGTGCAGCTTCAGAAAGATTGAATGCAGAAGGCGTAACTGACGGTGATTCAAGAATTGCATATAACAGCTTAGCTTCAGTAGCATCAGGTACTTCAACTTCAACAATGACACAAGCAATGCCTCAACAATTACAATCTCAAGCAAGCCAAGGTTTACAATCACAAACTGCTCAAAGTGTATATGGTACTTCAAACCCATTCACAACAAGAGCAACTGCAACTCCAAGTTTTCAAGGTAACAGCAACGTAGATTTTTACAACAAAGACTTTATGGCAGCAATTAACGGTTTAGCTTAATAATAACCTTATAATAAAAAAAGCGCCGAGTTTCATTTGAAACTCGGCGCTTTTTGTGTACCTTAAACTTTTTAAGGCAGATTACCCCTAATCTAATAGCTAAACTTTAAAGTGAAGTAACATTGTAATCACGTTCAACAGTTGTTTGTGTTGATTCCATTGCCATTGTTAATGCCTTTTCAATAAAGCTTTTAATTGAATAAATATCTTTTTTCAAATTAACAAAGTTCAATGTTTTTTGTTCTTCTAAAGCATTTTTAAATCTTGTATAATTAGTTTGTCTCATATTAATACTCCTTTTTGTTTTCACATATCTCTCACATTTTATACATCGACATGTCGAGAAAAAATCTTTAGAGTTTTGCTTAATTTGTGTTACAAAAGTTAATAATATTTTTGCATAGTTAATAAAAGCTCGCCATTCGTCTTGACGAATGGCGAGCTACTTATTAAATTTATTTCATTATTTGAATAGTTCTTTTGTTTTTTCTCTAATTTCTTTGTCAATAGCAAAGATTTCGTCGATGTTTGGATTTTGAACCACTTTGTGTTGGCGGTAAATCTTTTCAACGGTTGTGTAGATGTCGTAAAGCGTAATTTTACCGTTTAAGAATGCAAATACAGCTTCTTCGTTAGCGGCATTCATACAAGTTGTTGCGCTTCCGCCTGTTCTACCTGCCTCGTAAGCTAAAGCCATGCAAGGAAATTTTTCAAAATCAGGTTTTAGAAAATCAAATTTAACCGCATCAGCAAAACTGAAGCTACGAGATTTTATACCTTCAGGTCTTTCAGGATAGCAGATGGCATATTGAATTGGAATGTGCATGCTAGGAACACCAATTTGCGCCATTATGCTTCCGTCTTTCCATTCAACTGCAGAATGTACGTAGCTTTGAGGGTGTACAACAACCTTTATGTGGTCGTAATCCATACCAAATAAGTGATGAGCTTCAATTATCTCTAACCCTTTGTTCATAAGAGTTGCGCTGTCAACTGTAATTTTTTTACCCATGTTCCAGCGAGGATGTGCAAGAGCTTGTTCAACTGTTGCGTGTTTAATTTCATCAATAGACTTGTGTAAAAAAGGACCGCCTGAGGCAGTAATGATTAAGTTATCAACCTTTTCTAATTCACCATGAATACATTGGAAAATAGCAGAGTGTTCGCTATCAACAGGCAAAATTTTAACGCCGGCTTCTTTTGCTTTTTTCATAACGATATCGCCTGCCATTACAAGGGTTTCCTTGTTGGCTAAAGCTATATCAATGCCGTTAGCAATGGCAGAAAGAGTTGGTTTTAAACCAATTTTTCCTGATACGGCAACTAAAATAATATCGTTTTCTTTGTTAGAACAAATTTCTTGCAAGCCTTCATCACCATAAAGAGTTTTTGCGCCAAGTGGGTTAAGTTCACTATTTTCTTTGCCTAAGCAAACATATTTAGGTCTAAATTTTTCAATTTGCTTGTTAAGAAGTTCAACATTAGAACCTCCTGCAAGCGCAATAATTTCAAATTTATCTCGAAGTTTTTCTATTACTTCTAAAGATTGAGTTCCGATAGAACCTGTTGAGCCAATAATACTAATTTTCTTTTTCATAATTAATCCTAATGCCTGAATGTAAATTTGAGTATTTACATTATATAGCAAAAATGATTTACAAAATAATTTATTTATGATTTATTTAAATTGTTATGAAAAAGATTTTAGCTAACTTATTAATAATAATTTTAATATCTGTTTTTGCCGTAGCGTGCGGTAAAAAGCAACAACCAATGGATTTGTATGATGTAATTCAACAACGTGGAAAAATAGTTGTAGGTGTAAAAGATAATGTTCCACCATTCAGCTCAAAAGATAAAGACGGCAATTATGTTGGGCTAGAAATTGATTTAGCAAAGAAAATTGCATCAAAACTTTTGCAAGATGAAAATGCTGTTGAATTTATTGCTGTAACACCAGCAAACAGAATTTCAATCTTAAATTCTGGTCAAGCAGATATGATTATTGCGACAATGACAATCAATACATCAAGATTGGCAATGGTTGATTTTACAGAGCCATACTATATTGCTGGTCAAACAGTAATGGTTAAAAAATCTAGCAAAATAAAATCTTTGTATGATTTTAATGCTAAAAAAATTGGTGTAGTTTTTGGAACAACTGCAAACGAGGCTATAAGAACGGTTGCGCCAGCAGCATTAGTCGCAGGCTTCAAAACTTATGATGAGGCAGTAGACGCATTAAAACAAGGTCTTGTTGACGGTGTAGCAATGGACGATACTGTTTTAATGGGATATAAATTAAAAGATTCTTCACTAACTTCAATTAGTCAAAAATATTCCCAAGAACCTTATGGCATTGCTCTTAGAAAAGGAACAGAAAGCACAAGAGTTTTAGAAATCTTAGACGGCTTTATTTCTAATTCAAAATCAAACGGTGAAATGAACAAGCTAAAAGCTAAATGGGTTAAATAGAGCTATTTTGTAAAACCTTTCCTTTTTAATTCTGTTGGGGTAGAAACCCAAACCTACAATGCTAAACCTAATGTCATTCTGAACTTGTTTCAGAATCTCTTAAACTGCAATGCCTGACAAGTATTAAATTTACTACACTTCAAACGGGTCTCGTTTTTTGTAGTAGTTTGGTTTTTTCTTTAATTTGTCATTTTTCTTTTTAACTTTTTCTGGCACATTTTTGTATGCGTTATCGACAGACATTTTCATTAATGTTTTTTTAGAGCGAATGTCGTAACAAGTTAGCCAAAAACTTCTATTGATGTTATCAACATTAAAGGAAATTCTACCCGCAACTCTATCGCCAGGTTTAATTTGCTTGAACATTAAGTTTGTATCACCGAAAATAGAAGGGTGAAAAACATTGTTGTAATCGTTTACAAGCGCTAAATCCATGCCTGAAAGTGTTTTATCTGTAAGGTTAGAGATAGATAGAGTTAGCGTAATTGTGTTAGCTTCGCCAAATGGATCTTTTTCGTGAACAATGTTTGTAATTTTAACTTTTAGCCCTGGATAAAACATCTCGTGTTGTTTTAGGGCTGTGTCTTTGTAAACAGGAAGTTCAATTTTTCCGTTAATTTTTACTCTGATTTCGTCACCAGGTGCGATTAAAACGTCTTTTCCCTTGCGCCATAAAGACATGCCTAAGCCAACAGTTCCGCCAACTGCAGCACCACCCAAAACTGTGTAACCTTGTGATGCAATGGCAGCCTCAATACCAAATAGGTTAAGTGCCAAAAATCCGCCAACTACGCCTCCTGCAGCTGTGTAGCCAACATCTTGCGCTACAATTTTTCCAGCCTCAACAATCGGGTGCATTCTTGTGGACATCTTACCTTCAATAGGAATTTCTCTGCCGTCTGGAGTTACAAGATAATCAAAATCTAAACTTATGTAACCGTTACGCCCTAATCGTTTTGCGCCAGACTGCTCCTTGATAATGCCATGTGCAATTGTTCCTTTAGGCAAAATTACACCACTATCGCCAGAAACATCGCTTACAACTTCTGCGAAAAACTCATCGCCTTCAATCGAAATGTTACCGTCAATTACTTGTGAAACAGTCATTTTGATTACATCTTTTTGGTCAATAATGTCAACTTTCCCAGTAAAAAGTTCTGATTGGTCTAAAGTTTTTTGGTCAAACATTTCCGCATGACCTTGATATGTATCAGCAAAAGCCAATCCACTGCTTAAAAAATATGAACTTAATATAGCACTCGCTAAAAGCTGTTTACATCTAACCATACTAACTATTATATTTATTTTGAAAAATAAATCCATTTGTAAACATTCCTTTTACAAAATAATCTTTTTAAATTCCTTTTTAGTACAATTGATATATAGAATATTATTTTATAAGGAGAAGTAATGGAACGTTTTATTGGCATCATTGGTATGGTCATTTTGTTAGTAATTGCATTTGCATTGTCAAATAACAAAAAGGCTATTAACTACAAGACAGTAGGTGTAGGCTTAGCTCTACAAATCATTTTTGGTATTTTTATTTTTAAGGTGCCTGTTGGTCAAAAAATATTTTTATGGTTAGGCGAAGTTATCGTTAAACTTTTAGAATTTGCTAACGTAGGTGGTAAATTCGTTTATGGTCCATTACTAGATGATAAACAAATGGGAACTGTATTTGGTTGCTCAATTCCATTTGCATTTCAATTGATTAGTGCAACTGTATTTATGATGATGATAGTAAATATTCTTTACTACTACGGAATCATGCAAAGAGTTGTAACTGTTTTAGGTAAAGCGATGAACAAACTGATGAAGGTTAGTGGTGCAGAAGCGTTATCAAACGTAGCGAGTGCTTTTGTAGGTCAAGTTACAGCACAAATTATGATTAAACCATACTTGGCAAAATTAACTCGTTCTGAATTACTTGCTTCAATGGCAGGTTCAATGGCTTGTACATCAGGTGCTATGATGCCTGTTTACGCAATGATGGGTATTCCAATCGTTTATGTTTTAGCTTCAGCTATTATGGCAATTCCAGGTGCATTGGTTATGACAAAACTTGTTTACCCAGAAACAGGCGAACCTGAAACAATGGAAAATATTAAATTAAGCCGTCGTAAAACTCACTCAAACGTATTTGATGCAATTGCATCAGGCGCTTCTGAAGGTATGATGGTTTCTTTAAACGTAGTTGCAATGTTACTTGCAATCGTAGCTTTAATTGCAATGATTGATTACATCTTAGCAGCTTTCGGTGGTTGTATCGCTAACTTGTTCCACTTAACTGGACCTGTTTTAGGCTTTGACTTCCAAGCGTTATCATTAAAGATGATTTTAGGTAAATTCTTTGCAATCTTCGCATTGATTATGGGTGTACCTGTTCAAGATATCTTTAACGTAGGTGGTGTAATCGGTTTGAAAATCGTTTCAAACGAAGTTTACGGTTATACAGACTTGGTAGCAATCCAAAATATTATTTCAAATAAAGCCTTTGTAATTGCATCATTCGCAATTTGTTCATTCGGTAACTTCGGTTCTATCGCAACACAAATCGGTGCAATTGGTGGTTTAGCACCAAACCAAAGAAAGAACTTGGCAAGATTGGGTATGCGAGCATTGATTTGCGGTGTGTTCACTTGCTTTATGTCAGCTTGTATCGCAGGTATCTTGGTTGGCTAAGAACTCTCACGCTAGGGCTTAATAGATTAAATTTAAACGCAAAAAGACTTCATCAAAAAAGATGAAGTCTTTTTTAGTCCCCAAATCAAGTAACACTTAAAGATTAAGCGTTGAATGCAGCTTCAGAACCTGAGTTGCTGTTAGCTCCGCCGAAGCCTTCAAAAATTGTGTTGATAAATGCAACTTGAGGTTGTTGAACATTATCTACTTTCTTTTTATTTTCGTCGATACCGTTGATACCGTTAATACCGTTGTTTAATCCATTTAATCCGAACATCTCAATTTCTCCTCTGTGTTTTTAAATATCTCTTACACATATATAAAGTATTTTTCTCATGAAAAATTGCGAGCATGGATTGAAATATGAAGTTTTGTTAACAAAATAATTTAAAATTTTAAGAAAGCAATTCGTCTTCAACGATTTTGCAGATTAAATGACCTAGCATTACTTGAGCTTCTTGAATTGCAGGAGTTTCAGATGATGGAATTTTTACCAAAATCTTACAAATTCCGTCCATATCGCAAGGTTTTTCGCCTGTTAAGCCGACTGTGACAAGTCCGATTTCGTTTGCAACTTTTATTGCATCAATAATGTTTTTTGAATTGCCAGAGGTAGAAAGCGCAATCAAAACGTCGCCTTTTTTACCGATTGCTTCAATTTGTCTTGAGAACGCTTTATCGTAGCCAAAATCATTTGAAAGTGCCGTAATTAGTGCATTATTTGAAGTCAAAGAAATAGCACTAAATGCGTGTCTTTCTTTAAAGAATTGAGAAACAAATTCTGTTGCTAAGTGGTCGCAATCACTGGCTGAACCGCCATTTCCGATAAACAAAATCTTGTTTTCTGATTTTAGAGCTGAAACAATATTATTACTAATTTCTTTAATTTGTTCAAGCATAAACTCATTCGCAAGAATATTTTTGCGAATGTCAATTGAATTTTGAATGTATGCTTTAATTTGGTTATCCATTTTATTAATGTTGCTCAATAAATTCAATTTCGTTGCCGTCTGGATCTTTTACAAAGGCAATTTTAGTTGTTCCTTCAAATACTGTATAAGGTTCATACAGGTATTCGTAACCTAGCGAGTGCAATTTTTCTGTAAATTTGTCCATTGCGTCTACTGAAAAAGCGAAGTGTCCAAAGGCATTACCGTTTTTGTAGCCTTCAGCTGGAATTTCATCATTTACTGTCAATTCGATTTGAGCTGTGTGTTCTTCGTCTTCTAGGTAAATTAATTCGCAATCATCAAGTCTTTTTTTCTTTGCGATAGTCATATTTAACAAATTTTGATAAAATTCTAAAGATTTTTCTACATCTTTAACCCTAATCATAGCGTGTAAAAATTTCATTTTAGTCCTTCTTTCTAAGCATAACGACAGCGTTTGCTTCAATAGCTTTTTTCTCACCAACAGCGTCCATTTGCTCGTTAGTTTTTGCTTTTATTGAAATCAAGTTTACATCAATCCCTAGATGTTTTGCAAGTTCTTTTTGCATAGCTGGAATGTGTGGCTTCATCTTTGGCGCTTGTGCAATGATGTTGCAATCAAGGTTGTTGATAACATAACCTTCCTCTTGAATTAGTCTGTAAGCGTGTTGCAGTAATAAAATGCTTGAAATTCCTTTATATTTTTCATCAGTATCAGGAAAATGTGTTCCAATGTCACCAAGAGCAAGAGCGCCAAACATCGCATCAATAATAGCATGAATTAAAACGTCTGCATCTGAATGACCTACAAGTCCTGTAACGTGAGGAATTTTAACTCCGCCAATAATCAAATCTCTGTCTACATCAAGTCTGTGAATATCGTAACCTAAGCCAATTCTATACATTTGCACCTACTTTTACAAATTTTTCGATAGCTTTTACAAAGCCGTTGTTGTCAACTGAGTCTGTAACGTAATCTGCGATTGCTTTTAATTCGTCTGTGCCGTTACCCATTGCAACTTTAACTCCGCCCGCTTTAAGTAAATCTATGTCGTTGTTGTGGTCTCCGATTGTAAGCGTTTCTTCTTGAGAAATACCATACAACTTTTGTAAATATTTTAAGCCGTCGCCCTTTGTAGCTTCTTTATGACAAACCTCGCAGAAGTAATCGCAAGATTTTACAATGAATAATTCTGGAAAATCCTCTTGAAGTTTTTTTGTTAAGCGTGTAATGCGTTCTGGGTCTGCGTAATCAATTAATAAAATTTTATTTACGTTCTCTAATTCAATTTCTGAAAAAGGTTTTACTGTAAATGGAATTTTTTGGTGGTCAACGTATTTATGCGTAAATTCATTTTCTTTTTCAACGTATAAATCATCATTCATATATAAATTCATGTGAATATTTTCGTTGTGTCCCCAATCAATAATTTTTTTTGCTGTTTCAGTTGGAATGTATCTTTCATAAAGAATATTTTGCTCAGGTGTGTTGTCACGAACTAAAGCTCCTTGATAAGATACAACAGCATTTTTAAGTCCTAATTGGTCTGCTATTTTCTTTGCAGACTTGTGCATTCTGCCTGTTACAATAACGACTTTTATACCGCTTTCGTCAAGTTCGTGGATACATTCAACAACTTCAGGGTTAAATTCGCCTGTATATTTCAAAATTGTTCCGTCAACGTCTGTTGCAATCATTTTAATTGTCATTTTTTATTCCTTAATCAATTTTGTAAGCTCTTAGCAAAGCACAAAGTGTTTTTGAATCATTAATTTCGCCATTTTTTATCATAGCGAAAACTTCATCTTTAGTATATTCAAAAAGTTGTAAAATTTCACCCTCGTCTGGGTGTGGTTTGTTGTAGGTTAAATCTTTTGCGTAGTATAAATATAATTTTTCATCGCAAATTCCTGGAGTTGTGTTGATGTAACCTAATGATTTCCAAGTTCCTGCATCGTAACCTGTTTCTTCTTCAAGTTCTCTTTTGCACGCTTCATCAGGATTTTCACCGTATTCAAGTTTACCAGCAGGAAGCTCTAAGTTTGTTTTTGCCAATGGATAACGATATTGTTTAACTAGCAAAACCTTACCTTCGTTTGTTTCTGCAACGATTACGACTCCACCAGGATGTCTAACAACTTCTCTAAAACTTTTATGTCCGTCTGCTGTTTCAATTTCATCGTACTCAACGTGAACAACTTTGCCGTCATAAGCAACTTTGCTAGATAATGTTTTTTCTGTAAATTCCATTTTCATACCCCTTAAAGCGCTAAAACAATCGCTTTTATATTTTCATCTGTAATGTATTCTAATGCTTTATTTTTGTCCTCGTGTGACAACTCGTTTATTGATTTTAAAGTTTCTAATGTTTTTAATATTATAGTTTGATTTTTTGACGATAACAAATTGCGGATTAAGTTGCCATGCTTGATTAAGTCTAAAGCTGGATAAACAAAATCGCTGTTTTCGTTAAGCTCTGGTGCAATAAAGTTGTCTAAATCCTCGTCTAAATTGTCATTTAAAAGCGCTTTTATCGCCTTAACTTCTTCTTTGGTATTTTTATCTTCGTCAAAAAGATATTCGTCATTTTCTGTAAGTTGATTAAATTTGTTTTTTGCAGTTAAAAGAATTACCGCATTTTTAGAATTAGGCTCGCAGAAAATTAAGCGTTCAAACACTTCGTACAATTGGAAGGTGAACACGTTTGATAATGGAACGATTTCGCCTAAACCTTGTAAAATGTTGTAGATTGCAAGCAAAGTATCTGAATAGTATTCAGAGTTTAAAAGTTTTAAAAGGCTTTCCATATAGCCAATTTCACTTGCAATATATTCTGAAACAGAAGATTTCTTCATGATTTCAAAGATTTTGGTTAACAAACTTTTTTCGCCGTAAGCAGAAATAAATTTTACCCCTGATAAAACTTCAAAATCATCATCAGAGTTCATTTTTTCAACCGCGAAATCAAGTGAAGATTTGTCGCCCATTGAAGAAAGTGCAAGAGCCGAATTGAAGGCTAGTTGTTCATCTTCTGAAAAAGCGTATTGCTTTAAGATTTCTAATACTTCATTATCTTTATAATAAGAATAGAATTTTACCGCATAACATTTTTCGCTGTCGTTGCCGTTTGTTAATAACTCCTTCATCTTGCTCAAAACTTCATCATCAGCGTATTTTGCTAATGTTTTAGCAATAAAATCTGCATAAGATGGTGAATAGTAGCTTAAAAATGATAAAAGATTTTTGAAATTATCTTTGTTGCAAGCGTATTCTAGACGTTTTGAAACATTTTGCTTGATAAAATCAAATAAAAAATCTTCTTTTGAAACAAGTTCTTCAAAAGATTTGCTGTCTGCATTATTAATAATATGCGCAGCAGCTTGCTCATAATCAGCTTGGTTTTTACCTGTAAGTTTTTTTATTAAATCCATAAAGATTAGTCTAGGTAGAAAGCTGTAATAACCTTGTGACCTTCTTCTGCATATTCAATAGCACCATGAAGAGTTTTACTTGTATGAGATAAGAAACATATTAATTGGTTGCAATCATCAATAATTTCTCTGTTACAAACTCTAGATGCATCAGCAAGAGTCATCATTGCTCTATCTGGGTGTTCAACAATATTTGGAACACCGATTAATTGGTCTTGAACGTCAGAAGGTTGTTGACCGATAGTTTGAGGTAAAATTACCTTTAATTTATCAGGGTTAGCCTTCATTGCGCCACGAATTGTAGCTGCGTTTGTACCAGAAGAACCGCCTGATGTAATAATTGTGTTACCTTGTTGAGCCAAAGCTGTAACAAGTGTTTCAATAATTTGTTGGTGAGTAATTGCTAAGTTTCTGCTGCCGATAACTGCAATTCTTTTAGCAGATTGTTGGATTGTAGCCAATTCCATAGCCAATTCATCGACTGTATCAGGAGAATCACTTGAAACTGAGTCTAAATCGTCAAGAGGTACCATGATTGAACCTTGATTTGAACCTTCGTTGTCTTCACCTAATAATTTAATTGTTTCGATGTCTGCCATATTTTCCTCTACCTTTTACAAAATATTATGTTATAGTATAATCATATTATCACAAATATATTTTTTTTGAACAGGGGATATGGAAAACATATTAAACAATCTTAATGAACGCCAAGTTGAGGCGGTTAAAACAACTAAAGGACCTTTGTTGATTTTAGCAGGTGCAGGTTCGGGCAAAACAAAAGTGCTAACCTCTCGTATTGCTTATTTGGTTCAAAATGGCGTGAAGCCTCGTGAAATTTTGGCTGTAACATTTACAAACAAAGCCGCAAAAGAAATGCGAGAACGCTTAGGTAATATTTTAGGTGAAGAAACTGTAAAATATATGTGGGTAGGTACATTTCACAGTATTTGCGGTAGAATTTTACGCCAAGATATCGAAAATTATGCTTTCCAATCTGGCAAAAAATTAGATCATAACTTTACTATTTATGATGATTCTGACTGCATGGCTGTTGTCAAAAATGCGCTGAAAAAACTTAATTTAGATGATAAAGTTTACCAACCAAAATATGTGAGAACAGTTATTTCTAACGCTAAAAATAAAATGGAAGATGCTCATCGTTTTGCAACTTTTGCAAGAGATTTTAAGGCTCAAAAGATTGCCGCTGTTTTTGAAGAATACGAAAATACATTAAATAATAACAATGCAATTGACTTTGACGACATGCTTATGCTTGCCGTTAAATTGTTTGAACAAAACCCTGAGGTTAGAGAAAAATATTTCTCTCGCTTTGAGCATATTTTAGTCGATGAGTTTCAAGATACAAACATCGCACAGTATAAATTAGTGAACATGCTTTATACAAATTTGTCAGATAAAATTTCAGAAAGTCGTTCTCTTTGTGTTGTAGGAGATGTTGACCAATCAATTTATAGTTGGCGTGGTGCAGATTACAAAATTATTTTAGGTTTTCAAAAAGATTTTATGAACTCTAAAGTAATTAAATTGGAACAAAATTACCGTTCAACAGAAAATATATTAAAAGCGGCAAACGCAATTATTGAAAACAACGAAGAACGTGTAGACAAGGTTCTTTTCTCAAACAAAGGCGATGGTGAAAAAATCCATTATTACGAAGCTCAAGACGATTCCGATGAAGCAAATTATATTGCAACAACCATAAAAGCCTCTTGTGATGGTGATTACAACAAATATGCAATTCTTTACCGTACTAATGCTCAATCTCGTGCAATTGAAGAAGCGTGTATGGCAAACTCAATTCCATACAAGGTTTACGGCGGTATGAAGTTTTATGATAGACAAGAAATTAAAGATGCGATTGCGTATTTAAAATTAATTTATAACCCAAACGATTCTCAAAGTTTTAAACGTATTGTAAATGTTCCAAAACGTGCAATCGGTGAAACTTCAATTGCAAATCTTCAAAAATTCGCTGACCAACACGATATCAGCTTAATGGAAGCGATTGAAATTATTGAAGAATCTGACTTAAACTCAAAAACTCAAACAAAGCTAAAAGACTTTAAGGCACTAATTGACAAGTTTAGAGAAGCATCTACAAATTATGAATTGGCTGAGTTTTTAGGACTTGTTCTTGAACATACTGGCTATATCAGAATGTTACAGGCTGAAAATACTCCTGAAGATGAGGCTAGAATTGAAAACTTGCAAGAGTTAGTAAACGTAGCAAGCGAATTTGAACCAGAAGAACCTGATAATATATTAGGTGAATTTTTGTCTCAAGTAGCTTTGGTTTCTGATATTGACGGAATGGACGAAATTGCAAATAACGTAACTCTAATGACTTTACATTCTGCAAAAGGTCTAGAGTTTCCAATTGTATTCCTTGCTGGGCTTGAAGAAGGAACTTTTCCACATCAAAGAACCTTTAATTCAGCAAGCGAATTAGAGGAAGAACGCCGTTTGATGTACGTTGGTGTAACTCGAGCAGAGGAAGAATTGTATTTGTCATCAGCGAAACGCCGTCAAATGTGGGGTGAATATAAATATTACAATCCAAGCCGTTTTTTGGAAGAAATTCCTCCTCAATTGCTTGACTCAACTACATCTTCAGAAACCTTTACGTCGCAATCAACATTTAGAAGTGCTGTTCAAAAAATGAAATCATCTTCATCAAGTTATGCAACTTCAAATTCAGATGGATATGTTAAGCCAACAAGCGGATTTGGGGCAAATTTTGTTGCACCTTCAAGAAAAAAATACGAAGCGCCTCAATATAGCGCACCAAAACGCACAGCACCGAAGGCTTTTATTAAAAAATCAACAATTAACAAACAAAAAGAAGAAGAAAAAATTAAAGCGTTCTTTGAAAATAATAAAATTAAACGAAAAATTGAAGAAAATAGAAAACAGGTCGAAGAACAACAACGCCAAAAACAAGAAGAAATTATAAAAGCACAAACTGTTGATTATTTTTTCAATAAAGGAGAAAAAGTTTTTCACGATATGTTAGGCGCAGGCGAAGTTGTAGACGTTATGCAAGTTGGAGACAGCACAATGTACACAATTGATTTTGGAACAAAAGGCAAAAAAGCTATGGACGCCCAATATGCCCGTCTTAAAAAAATCTAATTGTGCTAAATGAATCGTCATACCGCACTTGTTGCGGTATCTTTTTACAGATATTATTATACAATTTTTTATGTAAAATTTTGTCTGTTTTAAGACGTACGTATTATTACGTACGCTTTTTTACGGACAAAGCACATTGAAACTCAATAAAATAAACACTTGCTTCAATAAAAAATGGAATTTGACTACTATATTACGGCTATTGAAGATTGTATACACTTAAAAAATACATCGCACAACCTTTACGGCTGTACGATTTATTTTTATTTCACACACATTTTTAATATTATGTCATTCTGAACTTGTTTCAGAATCTCATGTTTCAGAGACCCTGAAATAAATTCAGGGTGACATTAAAACTTACCTATGCAGCCAATCTATTTTGAGTAATTGGCGATGTTGAATATCTGGCTGTTCTGGCGTTTAGTCGTGAACAAGCACTATTTAGCTGTTTATTT
>QHMG01000015.1 GCA_003258725.1 Candidatus Melainabacteria bacterium | reverse complement strand
TGAGTTTAATGATGAAAGATTACTAAAAATACTAGCCATGCAAGATGAAAATTCTGCACTGCCAAATGGATTGCCTGCATTTAATGCGTTTAACATATATGGATTTATACCATTTATTGATGTCATTAAATTTAACTCTCCAAAATAATCTCTCGTATTTATATAAAGTATTTTTGGAAAAATTTATTGCCATGAATATTATATTCATGTTACAACATGTTAACAGTATAAAAATAAGGCGCTTGCGGTGTTCCGCAAGCGCCTTATAAAATTTATTAATTATCTTTTTCTCTTAAATAAAATTTCTTTCGTTTTTCTTCTAATCGTTTTTGACCATAACCATAAAACGCATATATTAGGAGACCACCTACTAACCAAGCAACAAACCATATTGAAGATGTTTTTAGAGATGTCATTGAATACAACATCAAGCCTCCACTCATTAAAATACCTAAAATTGGGAACAATGGCACACAAGGTACTTTAAACGCTCTTGGTTTGTCTGGTTCTGTCTTTCTTAAAATCATAACTGCTGCACATACGATAATAAATGACAAGAATGTACCAAAGTTACAAAGCTCTGCTGAAATTTTTAAGTCCATAACCAATGAGCCTAAAATAACTACAATTGCTGACAACCAAGTTAAAACATAAGGAGTTCTGTTGTGTCTATGAACACGTCTTAGACCTTTTGGAATAAATCTATCTCTGCTTATCGCATACAAAATACGGGTTGTACCCAATTGGTAAACTAACAATACTGAAGTTAAGCCTGCCAACGCACCTACTGAAATAAGCCCTGCAAGTTTGTTATGACCGACAAATCTCATTGCTGATGCAATCGGAGCTTGAATATCAATTGCCTGATAATTTACCATACCTGTTAAAACTAAGGCTGCTGATACGTACAAAACTGTACATAAAAATAATGTGCCTAAAATACCAATAGGTAAATCTCTTTGCGGATTTTTAGTTTCCTCTGCAGCTGTTGAAATTGCATCAAATCCAATATATGCAAAGAAAATTATAAAGGCACCCATAAATATACCTTCAAATCCATTTGGTGCAAATGGTGTCCAATTTTCAGGTTTTACATAAAAAGAACCTACAATAATGAAGGACATAATTATAAACAAATTTACACCAACCATAATTGTTGCAACTTTTGTCGATTCTTTAACGCCTTTAACCAAAAGTAAAGTTAAAATTAATACAATAGCAATTGCTGGAATGTTAATTGAAACAGGAACTACACCAAACAAATAAGGCATAACATCGTGTGGATTTAAACCCTCTTTTGAACAAATTGCTAAAGATGTTCTGTAATCATTAATCAACCAAATTGGTGGATTTACAAGCCAATTAGGAAGAACATGATCAAAACCTTTTAACAATTGCATAAAGTAACCTGTCCAAGCACTTGCAACTGTAATATTACCAATGGCATACTCAAGCATTAAAATCCAACCTACCATCCATGCCATAAATTCGCCCATTGTTGCATAAGTATAAGTATAAGCACTACCTGCAACAGGAATCATTGAGGCAAATTCACTGTAACAAAGTGCTGAGAATACACAAGCAATTGCTGCAATTACCATTGAAATGGTAAGAGATGGTCCAGCGGCAACACCACCGTCTCCGCCTTGTGCAGCAATACCGATAATTGTAAAGATACCTGTACCTACAACTGCCCCAATACCTAAAATTATTAAATCAAAAGCATTTAAGGTTTTCTTTAATTCAGAATGTTTACTCGCTGAAATTAATTCATCAGCGCTTTTTACAGTAAACATCTGTTTAATTACAGTCGATATTTTATCTTTTAATGTTAATTTATTTGCCATTATTTTGTTCTTTCAATCTTGTTTTTTCTATCGCTTTAAGTTTAATTTCAAGCATTTTAGCTTCTTTTTTACGGTTTTTCTTATATCCGTAGTGGAAGTATATTAATGCGCTTAATCCAATCCATATTGGGAATAAAATTGCTGACAAAATGCTTGCAGAGGTAATTAAGAAATATATCATTAAGCCTAACAAGCAAAAAATACCAATTAATGGAAACCAAGGTGAAAATGGAACCTTAAATGGACGTTTTCGATTTGGATCAACTTTTCTTAATATTAATACTGCAACGCAAACTATAATAAATGATGTAAATGCACCATAATTACAAAGTTCTGCAGCTGCGTTTAAATCCATTGACAAAACTCCTAGTATAGCAATAAATGCAACTGTATAAGTTAAAAGATTTGGAGTTCTTGTTTTTCTGTTCAATTTTCTAAAAATTGAAGGTAAGAAATTATCACGGCTCATTGCATATAAAATACGAGTTGTAGCCATTAGCATTACAAGTAAAACTGATGTTAAACCTGCAAGAGAACCAACTGCAATAATTCTAGCAACTAAATCTTGATGCACCATATTCATAACAAATACCATTGGAGCTTTCAAAAATTCTTGAGGAATTGCAACTCCACTTGTTGGTTGCATACCTGTCAAAACTAGTGCCACTGAGACATAAACAATTGTTGTTACTGCTAAAGAACCAATAATCCCTATCGGCAAATCTCTTTGTGGATTTTTACATTCTTCAGCTGTCGTTGCCAAAGCATCAAAACCGATATAAGCGAAGAAAATTATAAATGCACCGTTAAAAATACCATTAAAACCATTTGGTGCAAAAGGAACCCAATTGTTTGGGTCAACATAAAAAGCACCAACAAGCACAAAAGCAGCAATTACAGCCAACTTGATAACTACCATTATTGTTGCCATAATTGTCGAATCTTTAGTTCCGCTTTTTAAAATCCAAGCGATTATGATAATGATTAAAATTGCTGGTAAATTTATTGAAATAGGAATACCGAAAATGTGAGGCATTACACTATTTGCGCTATCCCCCAACAATGCAACTGTTGAGCGATAATCTGATATCAACCAAATTGGAGGATTTGTAAGTAAAGCTGGTAAATGCCCCTCAAACCCTTTCATAAATTGGACAAAGTAATTCGACCAAGCGCACGCAACACCGATAAAGCCAATTCCGTATTCTAACATTAACACGCAACCAAC
The DNA here is from genome assembly GCA_003258725.1 of Candidatus Melainabacteria bacterium. GTDB lineage: Bacteria > Cyanobacteriota > Vampirovibrionia > Gastranaerophilales > Gastranaerophilaceae > UBA6984. The sequence continues at coordinate 34,349 of QHMG01000015.1, read as the reverse complement.
CATCCATGCCATAAATTCACCTAAAGTTGCGAAGGTATAGACATAAGCACCACCTGCAACAGGTAACATTGCAGCAAATTCACAATAGCAAAGTGCTGAGAATACGCAAGCAAATGCAGCAATTACCATTGATAAAACTAATGCAGGTCCAGCACCTGTTTCTGGAGTTGCAGCTGCAATACCAACAACAGCAAAAATCCCAGAACCGATAAGAATACCGATACCAAGTATTATCAAATCCATTGCGTTTAAAGTTTTCTTTAAACCGTTACGCTTTGCGTCTTTAATCATCTCATCTGGATTTTTTCTTCTAACTAATTTCATCAATCCAGAAGATGAAAAATTAAATCTAAATTCCTTTTTTGTTGCCATTTTCCTATAATTTCTTTATCTGTAGTCGCTTGGGGCTATTTACAAAGAGGGAAGCCCATTTTTTCTCTTTGTTGAACATATAATTTGGCTACTTTTGAAGCCATCGTTCTAATACGGTTGATGAAGTTATTACGTTCGTCCTTACTGATAACACCTCTTGCATCTAGTAAGTTGAAGGTATGAGAACACTTTAAAACGTAGTCATAAGCAGGCAATACAAGCTCTGACTCAACGCAGTTATCTACTTCACCTTGAAACAAATCAAACATTTTGAACAATGCTTCTGCATTTGAGACTTCAAAATTATATTTTGATTGTTCTACTTCGTTTTGCATGAAAATTTCGCCGTAGTTGTAATTTTCATTCCATTTAATATCTTTGAAGTGTTGAACATTTTGTAAATACATTGCAATACGTTCTACACCATAAGTCAATTCTAATGCGACAGGTTTCACTTCTAAACCGCCAACTTGTTGGAAGTATGTAAATTGAGTAATTTCCATACCGTCAAGCCAAACTTCCCAACCTACACCAGCAGCACCTAGAGTCGGAGATTCCCAATTATCTTCAACAAAACGCACATCATGTTTTGTTAAATCTATACCAATAGCTTCCAAACTCTTTAAATAAAGTTCTTGCGCATCTTTTGGTGTTGGTTTCATAATAACTTGGAATTGATAATAATGTCCAAGTCTGTTAGGGTTTTCACCATATCTTGCATCTGTTGGTCTTCTGCAAGGTTCAACCATTGCAGTATGCCAAGGTTCTGGACCTAAAGCCTTTAAGAAGGTCGCAGGATTCATTGTAGATGCGCCTTTTTCTATATCATAAGGTTGTTGAATTATACAACCTTGATCTGCCCAATATTTTTGTAAGTTAAATATTAATTCTTGAAAATTCAATGCCATTTTGTGTTTCCGACTTTCCAACTATTGTAACTTTGTTCATTATAGGCAAAAGCAAGCTAAAAATCAAGAACGAATTGCATAATTATTAATTTATTGACATATTAAAGAAATTGGGTCAAACTAAATACGTGAGGTAATCTAAATGGCAGATAAAATTATTATTTTTTCAGGTAAACAATATTCAGGAAAAGATACTTTAGCAAAGATTTTGCTAGAAAATATGCCTGATTACCACAGATGCGCAATGGGTGACATCATTAAACTTGAATATGGTCGTGAACATAATTTGACCTATGAAGAAATAGAAAACAACAAGGCTAAATATCGTCAAGGTTTAATAAATTTAGGCAATTGGGGCAGATGTCAAAGCGATGATTATTGGTTAAAGAAAATTATCGCAGAAGAAGGAAATATTATGGTTACTGACGTTAGAGTACCATTTGAATATGAAACCTTCAAAAAAGCTGGCGCAACATCAATTAGAATTGAATGTCCTCGAGAAATTAGAGCCCAAAGAGGCGAATTAATTGGAGAGGACGACATTACAGAAACAGGGTTAGATAATGTTCTAGATTGGGATTTCGTGATTTACAACGATTCTGACCTTGAAAGTTTACACAAAAAAGCAGAAGAATTAATGGAAAAATTGAAATGATAAAATATTTTACAGGCTCATTTATTGTAACAGTTGTAGGTATAATACTTGCTTACCTTTGGGGAGAACACGTACATTCTGGAACTGGTCTTTTATGCGTGTTTATAGCCTTAATTTTAGGTATTCTGGAAGTGAGTTTGTCTTTTGATAACGCAGTCGTAAATGCCGTAAAATTAGAAAAAATGGAGCATATCTGGCAACATCGCTTTTTAACTTGGGGTATTATAATCGCCGTTTTTGGTATGAGATTTTTGTTTCCGCTACTTGTAGTCGCAATCTTTGCAAAAATTAGCATTATAAAGGTTGCAACAATAGCGCTTACAGATTCAAATCAATATGCACACTATCTACACCAAACACACGCACCAATTGTTGCCTTCGGCGGAGCATTTCTTGCAATGTTATTTTTCTCATATATGTTTAACTGCGAAAAAGAAGTTCATTGGATTAAAGGTGTAGAAAAATATTGTTCTCATTTAGGTAACATAAAAGGTTTAGAAACTATTTTAACTTTAATTTTGGTACTTGTAACACACCACTATGTTCTAGCAGAATACAAAGCCTCAGTGCTTTCATCTGGGGTAATTGGTGTTGTTATATACTTGCTAATTGATGGCATTACTCATTGGCTTGAAAAACATGAGGCTCAACGAGCAAAAGAACTTGCACAAGTTGCAAAAGGTGGCGGACTCGTTGCATTCTTATATTTAGAACTTATTGATGCTTCCTTCTCACTTGATGGTGTTTTAGGGGCATTCGCACTAAGCCAAGATATTTTAATCATTACAATTGGATTATCTATCGGTGCAATGTTTGTTCGTTCTTTAACAATTATGCTTGTTGAAAAGAAAACTTTAGACCAATACATTTACTTAGAACACGGTGCTCATTGGGCAATCGGAGCTTTAGCAATTATAATGTTCATATCTACAATAAAAGAAGTTCCTGAAGTTATTACAGGACTTTTAGGACTAGGATTTATCCTTGCTGCTCTAGCTTCTTCAATCATATACAACAAAAAGAGTAAAAAAGAATGTTAGTAAGTTTCATCGTAACTTCATATAACTATTCACAATACGTTTTAGAAACAATTAAAAGTTTAAAAAATCAAACAATTAATGACTTTGAAATAATTGTTGTTGACGACTGCTCAAAAGACAACTCCGCAGAAATACTTGAACAACAAATTGGAATAAAACTAATAAAACATTGCACAAACAAAGGTCAGCTTGCGTCAATCATAACAGGTCTAAAAGAAGCACAAGGACAATACATCAGCATAATTGATTCTGATGATACAATTACACCAAATTTTGCAGAACGAATGCTCGAACACATTACAAATAACGCAGTTGCACTTGTTGTTTGTAATGCTAAGAAAAATGAAATTTTAACACCTCAAACACACTCTTTTGGCGGTTGGTGGTGGCAACCTATGAGTTGTGGAATGTTCAAACGAGAAGTTTTAACAGACGTTTTAAAATATACAAACACCAACGCTTGGAAAATTTGTCCGGACAAATTTTTATTCAACCTTGCACACCTTTTAGGTAATTCAATGAATGTGACAGACATACTTGTTCACAAAAGAAATCACCTAGACAACGCAGGAAAGCGTCCATTTAGATTTTTGACAAACATTAAAAATAATTTTATCATTAGACACGAAACTTTAAAAATCATTCCACATAAGGTTCATCGAGACATTATAAAAAAATCTTATGGATTTTTATTTATGCAAATTATTGAAAAATTGGATAATTTGTTGTCATTTAAAAAGTAATTAATACGCAAAATCAAAAAAAAAGCAGCTATTGCTGCTTGATATACTTCATAATCTTGGGAGGAGATTTGGGGATAGTTGTACATGAATAATAACTCAACAAATTATTTTTTGTTAGTTCCATGCCAAAAACCGTAACAAAAATTTACAATTAGCTTTCTAAAGTCATGGCATGATAGACGTGACAAGGGCTTTACATGTTGTCAAGGACTTTTTATTTTTACTTATTTTTATTCATATTTTTGCTATAATAATGATGAAAATTTAAACAAAAAGGAGAAAATATGGCAACAGAAGTTAAAGCTTCACACATTTTAGTAGCAACTGAAGAAGAAGCAAAAGCGTTATACAACGAAATTAAAAATGGCAAGGATTTTGCCGAAGCAGCAAAAGAATACTCAAAATGTCCGTCAGGTCAAGCAGGCGGAGACTTAGGTTTCTTCCCTCGTGGAGTTATGGTTAAACCTTTTGAAGATGCAGCGTTTTCACTAAAACAAGGCGAATTATCAGAACCTGTTCAAACACAATTTGGCTGGCATTTAATCCTAGTTACAGGCGTTATTGAATAATGAATAAATATATTGAAAAAGCTCGTACCTTCTTAGAGCAAGAGAAAATTGATTACTTATTAGTAAATTCTACCAATGAATTTTTGGTAGAATACAATGAATTATCAAAAAATTCCAGATATCATCTAACAGGATTTTCAGGCTCAACAGGTGATGCTCTAGTTACAAAAGACAACGTATATCTATTTGTTGATGGACGATATCACGTACAAGCAGACCTTGAAGTCAATCATAATGACATAACTGTTGTAAAACTTCAAATGGGCGACAAAGTAATCGACGAACTTGCAAAAAGAATGGACGAGCATTCAATATTAGGCATTTGCTCAAAGAAAAATTCACAATTTAGGTACGAAAATTTAACAAAAAAAATGGGGGAAAAGAATGTTTCGGTTAAACTTTTTGACATAGACCCCATTGAAGAAAAAATAGAAATTAAGTCTCAAAACTTAACAGAAATTCCACTAAATTTAACAGGAAAAACAACCGAAGAAAAGATAAAAGACCTTGATTTGAAAGCTAATGAAGCGCTCTTAGTTACAAACCTAGAAGAACTGTCATACATTTACAACTTGAGAAACTTCGACAAAATAAACTCTTGTTCAATTGAAGGTAAGGCATTATTTACGCACAAAAACAATTATCTATTCAAAGATGAGACACTTGCAAATTTTGACGAATTTATCAAAAATTGTAAGTTTGATACAGTTTACGTTGATGAAATGACAGTTACAGCCCACGATTACGCTCTTTTAGGTTCAAAAGCAAGCAAAATCAAATGGAATCCAATATCAAACACAAAATGTATTAAAACAGATGCAGAATTAGAACATTACAAAGATGCGTTTGCAAAAACAGACATGGCATTGGCTGACACAGGAAAATTTATAGCGGAAAACGACAACATTTCAGAATTTGACATAAAAGAAGAATTAGAAAAGAACTTTAAAAAATATGGTGCAATTGGACAATCCTTTACATCAATAGTCGCAAAAGACGAAAACTCAGCCTTAGCACACTATTCAAAGTCCTCAAAAGACGAGATTATAAAAGAAGGTTCACTTGTATTAATTGACTGTGGCGGATACTACGAAGGTGGTTTAGCAACAGACATCACAAGGGTTTTTGTTAAGGGCGAACCAAATAAGTTACAAAGAACTGTATACACGACAGTTTTAAAAGCATTCTTAAGAGCCTTCAACACCGCAAAATTTGAGATTGGACAAGATATTGACAGAGTTGCTCGTGAATTTTTAGAAGAAAATGCACCCGCAGGGTTTGTATTCAATCACGGCTTAGGACACGGTATTGGGGTTAGTGTTCACGAAGCACCACCTAGATTGAGTCAAGGAACTTGGGATTCAAAAATTCCACTTCAAAATAACATGTGCTTTACAATCGAACCTGGACTTTACAAGCAAGGCTCTTTCGGTGTAAGATTAGAAAACTCTTGCTATTTACAAAACGGAAAGATTGAATCTTTTGTAAAAATGCATTATGAAAAGAAACTTATTGATTTTTCACTTCTTGACGAGCAAGAAAAAGAATGGTTAAGCTACTTTGAGGTAAAATAATGGAAATTACAAGCGTAAACAATGAAACTGTAAAAGAAATCGTAAAACTTCAACAAAAAAAATACAGAGACGAGTCTAAAAAATTTTTATTAGAGGGGTTAAAAGCCATTGAAGAAGCTTTCAACGCTGACATTGAAATTGAACAAATTTTTGTATTAAAAGAAAAAGCATTTCATTATGATTTTTTAGAAGAAAAAATTGTCTACGTTACTGAACCAGTATTAAAAAAACTTTCTACAACAGACTCAGCGCCTGACGCAGTAGCAGTCGGCAAGCAAAAAATTTATGACATTACTTGTCTTAAAGATGCCAAAAGAGTTGCATTATTTGAAAACATCAAAGATTTAGGCAACTTAGGCACAATCTTACGAACTGCGACCGCATTTTCTCTTGACGGAATTATTCTTTACGGCAATACGGTTGACTTATACAACCCAAAATGTGTAAGAGCTTCTGTTGGCAACTTATGGAAAACTCCTGTTATTCAAATAAAAGATTTTTCAGTTTTACAAGAATATTTTAAAGATTACACAAGAATCGCCACTTTGCCAAAATCAGATGACAGCGTATTTTTAAAAGATTTTAAACCTCAAGACAAAGTCCTAGTAATGTTTGGGGCTGAAGCTGACGGGCTTAGCAAAGAATTGATTAATTTTGCAACAGACAAAGTTACTATTGAAATGGATAGCAAAGTAGAATCCTTAAACTTAAGCATGTCTGCCGGAATTATTTTCTACAAGTTATTTTTGTTGTAAAATAGACTTATGAACACTAGCAAAGTAAAAAAGATTTGGGAAAATGTAAAGGAAGAATTGAAACAGGTTGTACCTGCGTCAACTTTTGAACCTTGGATTGAACCACTTGAAGCAATTTCGTTTGAGGATAATCAATTTACGCTTATTTCTGGTGAATCTTTTGGTATTGACTACTTAAAAAGAACTCAATACCAAGCATTTTTAGAAACTTTTAAAAAAGTTTTAAATCAAGATATTATTGTAAATTTTGAGGTTGATGAAGATTTAGCTAAAAAAATAAAAAAAGAAAAAGCTACTGAACTAAAGAAAATTGAAAAGAAAAAGCAAGAGGAAGTTGAACATAAACAAGCTCTTGACAACTTATCTTATTTAAACTCCATGAACATCAATCTTCGCTACAGATTTGACAATTTTGTTACTGACGAAAACAACAAAATTGCAAAAGCTGCAGCACAGCAAGTTGCTGAAAATCCGACAAATTTATATAATCCTCTTTACATTCAAGGTGGCTCTGGTTTAGGCAAAACCCATTTAATGCAAGCCATTGGACACCACGTAATTATGAAGGGGAATTTAAAAGTTCGTTGTATAAAAACTGAAGATTTCATCAATGATTACATCAACAGTACTTGCTCAACCTTTACTAAGGGCAAAAGCACAACAAGTTCAATGAACAAATTCAGAAACAAATACAGAAATATTGACATTCTTTTAATTGATGACATTCAATTTATTGAGAATAAAAAGAAATGTATGGATGAGTTGTTCAATACCTTTGATACACTTTACAACGCAAATAAACAAATCGTTTTAACCTCAGACAAATTACCAAAAGATTTACCTGAAATTCCAACCCGTTTGCGAACACGATTTGAACAAGGTTTAGTTGTTGAAATAAAACCTCCAAAGTATGAAACTAGGGTTAAAATTCTTGAGAATTTCGCAAAAGAAAAAGGATTTGAAAATCTTCCGCAAGATGTTTTTGAGTACATTGCAAAGTATAAAAAAGATAATGTACGAGAACTTGAAGGCGCTTTTACTAAAGTTAGCGCATTTTCAAATATTGAACAAGAACCTATAACTTTAAAATATGCTCAAAAAGTTTTAAAACTTGAAGAACTAGAAAATAAACCTACAATTGACAAAGTTGCAAGTGTTGTTGCAGATTACTTTGATGTTACAGTAGAAAACTTCTTGAGTTCAGCTAGAGTTCAAGCAATTTCAAATGCTCGTGCAATTGTTTGCTACATTGCAAGAGAACATCTTCAACTTAGTTACGAAAGCATTGGAAACTTCCTAAACAAAAAGCACCAAACGGTTATGTATTCAGCCGAAAAAATTAAAAAAGCTCTAAAAACAAACAAAGAACTTGAAAAAGATTTAAATAAAATTTTGAAAAAATTAGGATTATAAATTTTATTTTTATAAAGAAAGAGGCGGTTAGCAAAGCTAACCGCCTCTTTTATTGTTTAATATGAAATTAAACTAAAGAAGATATTTCTTGAGATTGCATCATTTTTGAATTTTTCAATGCAGAAATCATGATTGAGTTTCTGTTAGCAATTTCAACTAAGTTGCTGATTACAGCCAACATAGAAATTTTTGATTCTAATCTATTAATGCAAGAACCACAACCGATAGCACTAGCACCAGCAGCAAATGCAAATTGAGCAGTTGTTGTGTTGATGTTTGAAGCTGTCATAATTGGTAATTCAATATTTTTTGATAATTCTAATGTGTTAGAGATTGTTAATTCAGCTCTGTTTAACCAAGCTCTTGCGCCTTCAAAATTGCTAGCTTGAGAAACAAAACCTTCTGTTTGAATTAAGTCAATGCCTAATGATTCTAATTCTCTAGCTAATGAAATTTGTTCGTTAATAGCTAATGAACCAGGGATAGTAACTGAGAATAAGATTTGAGATCTCATTTCGTTGCTAATTAATGATAATGTTTCTTTAACAATGTCTAAAATTTGAATTGATGACATTGTAATACCTTGATTATATAATGCATCAAAGTTGCCTAATTCGATAGCGTTAACGTGGAAGTTGTTAACTGCGTTTGCTAATTCCATAGCGCTGATTGAAGATGCAAATAATGTAATATCTGAGTTAGATTCAGAGATTAATCTTGTTGCTAAAGATAAAACTTCTTCATTAGCTGCAACGTCGATAGCTGTAGCTTTTGCTTCGATAGCTGAAGAAACAACCATTTCAACTTTTTCTAAGTTTAAGTTGTTGATACCTGAAATAACTTTTAATGCTCTTTTTTCGCTTAATGCTTGTTTGAATAACTCAATACTGTTCATTCTTAATTTCCTTTCCTTACTCATATCTCTTTTAAAATCTGATACTAGATTTCATTGTAATTATAGAATAAAGGTTTAATGCTGGCAAGAAATATACAAACTTTTGTTACAAAGCTAGTAGTAAAAATTTTAAAGCTCGTACATAATACAGCAGGAATGGAGCTTTCAAGGTTATGTTTAAAAAGTTTATTATTGCAATTAGTCTATCTTTTGTTACAAATATCGCAGTTATTGCCTACGACAATGAAGAAATGATTTACATGAATGTTTATGAAAAATTAAATCCTGCTATTGTGTCTATTGATGCTGAGCTTCCTCTTGGTGTATCAAGTGGTAGTGGGTGTATTATTGATAAAACGGGAATTATTTTAACAAGTTCACATGTTGTTGATGATGGGAAAAATATTGAAGTTACACTTCATAATGGACATATTTATAAGGCTAAAGTTCTATACTCATCAAACAAAGATATCGCCTTAATTCAGATAAAAACAAAAGAAGAACTTTCAACAGTATTGCTAGGAGACTCTGGAAAAGCTAAAGTTGGGCAAAAAGTGCTTGCCATAGGCAGTCCATTTGGTTTTAATGGAACACTAACTCAAGGAATAATTTCAAGAATTGATTATGCAAAAGACAAAATTCAGACTGATGCTTCGATAAATCCTGGTAATTCTGGTGGACCATTAATTACAACCGACGGTGAAGTAATTGGGATAAACCAAGCAATTTACAATCCAGACAACAACATCTCAAACATTGGAATTGGATTTGCAATTCCTATAAACACCGTAAAAGAAACTTTAAAAAAAGCAAAATAAAAGATTAAAAAAGCAAGTCATAGACTTGCTTTTAATTGTGATTGATTTAGATATGTGATAAAAATTTTGTAAAATTGATTATAGGTTGACTAGCAAACAAAGCCACCATCAGAAGAGCTGAAACTTGCACCGCCATCACTTGAAGCAACAGAGCCTGCTGTTTCTGCGCCTGAGAAAGCCAAAGAACCTGCAGTTTCTGCATCAAATGCTAAAGAGCCTGCTGTTTCAATACCTGCGTCTGCAACGCTTCCAGCTGTTTCGATGTTAGCAAATTGACTATAATCAATTTGTGGAGCAAAAGGATTGCTAGATTGGAAACTATCAATTTGATTATCAGAGTTTACAAATGCGATAGTACCAGCAGTTTCAACATTGCTAGCTAACGTTCCAGCTGTTTCAGTATTTACTGATGCTAACGAACCTGCTGTTTCAGCACCTCTTGCTTGAGTATTTGTATTAAATAAATTTGAATTAAAACCTAATGCCATATATCATCACTCCATTCTAAACCAATCTCGTGTTTTTTATCACTTACATTTATATAAAAACAATTTTTGATTGTCGATTTCAATAAAGATAAAAAATGTTACATTACGTAATATTCTTACATATCTAGCGCTAAATCTAGTGTTGGAGCTTTTGCAACAATTGCGCTTGATGAAATAATATCAACACCAACTTCTGCAATAGCATGAACTGTTGATAAATTTACATTACCACTAGCCTCTGTAATTGCCTTTCCATTAATGATTTCAACAGCTTTCTTCATTGTTTCACATGACATGTTATCTAGCATAATAATATCAGCACCACATGCTACTGCCTCTTTAACCTGATCTAAAGTATCACATTCAACTTCTATTTTGTGTGTGTGAGAAATATTTTTTCTAATTTTTTCCACTGCTTTTGTTAAAGAACCAGCTAATTTTATGTGATTATCCTTAATCATTGCACAATCGGCAAGGTTAAATCTGTGAATACAAGCCCCACCAACATATACAGCATATTTTTCAAATACTCTAAAGTTTGGAGTTGTTTTTCTTGTATCAGATATTCTAGCCTTTAAGCCTTCACCAATTGCATCTTGATACTTTCTTGTTTCGGTTGCAATACCACTCATTCTTTGAGCAAAATTTAAAGCAGTCCTTTCACCTTTAAGAATTGCAGATGCTGAACCTTTTAATTCCGCAATTGTATCACCAGCTTTAATTTTATCTCCGTCTTTAAAATAAAATTTAATTTCTACATCATCAGAAAGATTTTTAAAAACTCTTTCAAAAACTTTTAAACCGCATACAATACCCTCAGAACGAGTGTTTAATTTAGCTTCTAAAACATCTTTTTCTGTTGCTAGGTTATCAGTTGTAATATCTCCAAAACCGATATCTTCTTCTAATGCTGAAAGCACATATTTATCAATTAAAAATCTATCTAACAAAACTTAGTTCTCCTTGTTCTTTTATAATACAATTATGTTCTGCAATTTCTTTAGTCATAGGATAATCTTCACGATAATGAGCACCACGAGATTCTTTTCTTTGAAGTGCAGAGGTTATGATTAGTTGAGCCACTGTCAACATATTTTTAAATTCATATTCTTGAACGCTTAAGCATTTTTCATTACGCAAAAATTGAGATTTTAAGTCATTTAAGCGACTTTGAGCATCTTTTAATGAGGCTTCTGAACGAATGATTCCAACTCCGTCCCACATCAAACTTTGCAATTCTGATTTTAAAACATCAGTATCATACTCAATAAAACCGAGTTCTTGAGAGTATTTTTTCAGAACTTTGTTTAATTCATCAGACATTTCAATAAGTTCATCATCAATATTTTTTTGAACAAATTCAGACATTGCATAAGCGCTTACAACACACTCTAACAATGAATTACTAGCTAATCTGTTTGCCCCTTGTAAACCTGTTGAAGAAACTTCTCCCAAAGCAAACAAGCCTTTTATAGAGGTTCTTCCATCATAATTTACTTTTATACCACCCATAAAATAGTGTGCAGCAGGGTGTACAGGAATAAAATCTTTTGTCATATCAATATTATTCTTCAAACACATTGCTGAAATTGATGGGAAACGCTTTTCTTGAACTTCTTTTGGAATAACTGTCGCATTTAAGAAAACATAATCTTTTCCGCTCAATTTCATTTCTTCAAAATTTGCTCTTGCAACAACATCTCTTGGCGCTAAATCTTTTAATTCGTGGTATTTTTGCATAAAGGGTTTACCATTTTCATCAACTAAAATTGCACCTTCTCCACGAACAGATTCACTAATTAAATGATTCGCATCTTCACCTTGAACGGCAAGAGCTGTTGGGTGAAATTGAACAAATTCCAAATCCTGCAAAATTGCACCCGCATTATAAGCTAAAGCAAAGCCGTCGCCGGTTGCACATTGAGGATTTGTTGTATTTTTATATAATTGACCGATACCACCCGTAGCCAATACAACAACATTTGAAAATGCTACCGAATAATTTGAACCGTCAAATAAAACTACACCTTTACAAGCATCATTTTCCTTTAAAATTTCAACTGCAATTGTGTTTTCTTTTAAAATAACTTGTTCATTTTGTGCAACTAATTCAGATAATCTTTTTTCAATGCCACGACCAGTTGCATCACCATTACAATGTAAAATTCTTCTTACACTATGCGCTCCCTCAAGAGTGAACAACAATTCGCCGTTTTCATCTCTATCAAAAGGCACGCCCAAATTAATCAAGTCGTGAATTACGTCATTTGATTTTTCAGAGATATATTTAACTACATTAAAATCACTTAAACCTGCACCTGCATTAAGCGTATCGCTAACGTGAGACGCCACAGAATCCGCTGTGTTTTCTTTTAACACGCCAACAATTCCGCCTTGAGCATATCTTGAATTGCTTTCACCAAGTTCACACTTTGTAACCATCAAGATTTTACCATTTGGCATAACCTGACTTAATTTTATTGCGGAATATAATCCTGCTAAACCGCTTCCTATAATGATAGCTGAATAATTTTCATGAACCATAAATTTATCCCTAAATATACCGATATAGTAAATCAAAACCAAAAAATGTCAAGTTTTTAAACATTTTGAATCACACGCATACTATGTTTTGTAGGTTGCATTTTATCAAAGGTGTAAAAATGTTCAAAACCTAATTCTGCCAACTGCTCTCTTACATCTGCTATTTCATAACCAAACTGATTTACAGCATGAGCATCAGACCCAATTGTAATAATTTCGCCACCTAAATCTTTGTATAATTTTAAAATATCAACTGAAGGTGTCAAATCTGGAATATGATATCTAAAGCAAGAAGTATTGACCTCAATACCCTTACCGTCATTTATCGTTTGAGTCAAGATTTCGGCAACTATATCTTTTGTTTTTTCAAAACCATAATAAGCACTATCATATCTTCTAATTAAATCTAAATGTGCTAAAACAGAGTAGTTTTTAAAGTTTTTAACCACATTCAAAATTTCGTTATAATATGCTTCATTATATTCTTTTTGAGTTTTACCTACCAAATACCCACCGTCAAAAAGTCCTAAACCGTCAATTGTATGGCAAGATAAAAGTACAAAATCAAAAGGATATTTTGTAAAAAATTCATTAAAAAAGTCTATATTATCTTTTTGCACACCAAATTCAGCCCCAAATTTTATGTTTAATTTATCGCCGTATTCAGTCAAAACTTGCTTATATTCGCCATAATAATCTTTTTCGCCTTTTGCAATGGGACTTATCATTGCATATTCTACATGATCTGTAAAACAAATATCTTTAAAACCAAGCACTAACGCACGTTTTACATATTCCGCCATTGATACATTTGAATCTTCGCTATTATGAGTGTGTAAATGATAATCTGCTAACATAATTCCAATCCTTTTCCTTAGCTATATTTTACTACAAAAATATTTTACAAAGTAATAGAGGCGCTTGCGTTTCACGCAAGCGCCTCTATTTTGCTTATCTTATAAAATAAAATTAGCTTCTTTCAAAATATCTATCTAGTTCCCATTGAGAAACATCTATTCTGAAATCGTCCCATTCTTTATTTTTAGTGTCAGAGAACTCTTTGTATACGTGAGGACCTAAAGCCTCTTTAGCTACTTTCGACGCATCAAGAGCAACTAATGCTTCTGCTAAACTGCCAGGAAGTGAATCAATTTTCTTTTTCTTTCTTTCTTCTGGAGATAATGCATAAATGTTTGCTTCAACTTGTTTTGGCGGTTTAATTTCGTTTTTAACACCGTCAACACAAGCACCTAAAATTACTGCAAATGCTAAGTATGGATTGCAAGATGGATCAGGTGAACGAAGTTCTACACGAGTTGCGTTACCACGTTTTGCTGGAACTCTTAACAAAGCACTTCTGTTAGCTAATGACCAAGCTAAGTAAACAGGAGCTTCGTAACCTGGAACTAAACGCTTGTAGCTGTTTACTGTTGGATTACATACAGCTGTAATACCTTTAACATGTTTCAACAAGCCACCAATTGAGTGCATCGCAACATCTGACAGTTGAGTTTCTGTCTTTGCGTCATAAAATGCATTTTTACCATTTTTGAACAATGAAATGTTACAGTGCATACCTGAGCCATTAATTCCGAAAATAGGTTTAGCCATAAATGTTGCATGTAAACCATATTGAGCGGCTATTGATTTAACTGCAACTTTAAATGTTGCTACATTATCAGCAGCAGTTAAGATATCTGCATATTTAAAATCAATTTCATGTTGACTGTCTGCTACTTCATGATGTAATGCTTCTATATCAAAATCCATAGCTTGAAGTGTTAATGCGATTTCTGCACGAATATCTTCGCCTAAATCATCAGGTCCGATATCGTAGTAACCAGCTCTGTCAATAGTTTCTTTTGTTGGATGATTTTCTTCATCTCGCTTAAATAAGAAGAATTCAACTTCTGGACCTACATTCATTGTATAACCAAGTTTTTTAGCTTCTGCCATCATTCTTTTTAAGTTACAACGAGGGCAACCTTCAAATGGAGTTCCATCAGCATTGTGAATGTCGCAAATCAATCTTGCAGTGTTAACCCCGTCAAATTCTCTCCAAGGTAGAATTTTGAATGTATTTTTATCAGGGAAGAACAACATATCAGAAGTTTCAATACTTCTAAAACCTTTGATAGATGAACCATCTAGCATCATTTCATTTTCTAATGCTTTATCAATATGCTCAGATGGAATTGTTAAACTTTTAACCTGACCGTTAATATCAACGAATTGAAGTTCAATGAATTTAACATTTTCTTCTTTAATAATTTTCTTAATATCAGCTTCTGTGATATCTTTTCCGTCTTGCGGAACATGCTTAAATTCTGTTGTCATAAATTCCAAATCTCCATAAATCTATTTGACAAGAAAAGTTTACCATAAATTTAATGTATCTTTATATAAACTTAATATACGAGAAGAAATTCAAAATCTCATACTTTAAAATGATTTATTTTTCGTAAAGCACTGCTAATATAACACTATACTCCTTAGAGACGACGATACACATATCCCTAATCAATAGCTATGCACGAAAGTACATGGCTTTTTTTTATGTATAAGTATTCACATTTTTTGAAATTTGTGCAATAATAAAAAGCATGAAGACAATTACTACAGAAGAATTAGTAAACTACAAAATATTGCCGTTTAACTTATATTCAGAGTTTGGAGAAAAGCTATTTGTATCGGGCGAAATCCTTACTCCTGGTAAGTTGCTTCAATTAAAGCACTTGAACGTTATCTATAGAGACGATGAAGAAGAATTAGATATTCTTCCGGAAGAGGAAATTCCAGAGCCTATCGTTATTCCTCACGAAGAAAGAGAAGAATATACAAAAGAAGATTTAAACAAAATTTTTGATGACTTTTCAGAACAATCAAAAACTAAGGATCGTGTTCTTGAAAAGTTCGACATGAATCCAAACCAAGTGTTGAAAAGTAACACGATTGTTGATGAAACAAGTATCTTAAACTACAAAGGTCCTATCAATAAAAAGGCGAAAATTGACCCTCAAAATCAAATTAAATTAAAAGCATTCTATCACGAAACTATTACAGGGCTTTATTCTCGCCCAATGACAGAAACCGCAAACTTGTTCTTTAATATTCGTGACAAGCTATTACAAGATATTATTTTTAGACAAGACAAACTTGTATTTTCATCACAAGTAAAACTTATCGGTGAATATGACAAATGCCATGCTCTTAACGTTGCTATTCTTGCTGGCTTAATTGCTAAAAAACTAGAAATGAAAGAAACTATGATTTCAGACATTGTTTTAGCTGCATTATTACACGACATTGGCAAAACTAAACTTGACCCAAAATTAGTAAATAAACAAACCTTGTCTAATCAAGAGCAAAAAGCCTTACATGAACATACAAGAATTGGTTACAAAATTTTAAAAATTGATATGAGAATGCCTGAAAACATTGCGTTGGTGGCACTTGAACACCACGAAAAAAATGATGGTTCAGGTTATCCAATGGGTAAATCTGGTGATTTAATTGCAAAAGAAAGCCAAGTAATCAGCATTTGCAACAGCTTTGATAACTTATCCTTCAACAGAACTCCACACCTTGTAAAAAATAGCAAAGACGCAATTAGAGCTTTGTTGGAAATGGGTACAAAAAGTTTCATGCCTGAAGCGCTTTACACATTTATTCACATGTTTAGCTACAACGATACTATGAACTTTGAAGATATGATTTTGTAATCTAAGATTTATACTTAAATTACTTTAACATTTATTGTTTATAAGCCATGTTTTTCGTACAATAATTATTATTAAAGAGGATATTGTATGAGAATCGAAGCAAAAAATTTAGTTAAAATATATGGCGATAGAAGTGTTGTAAATGACATTTCTTTTGATGTTAATAAAGGTGAAGTTGTTGGTTTATTAGGACCTAACGGTGCAGGTAAAACTACAACCTTCTATATGGTTGTAGGGCTTGTAAAACCCAATAAAG
The DNA here is from genome assembly GCA_003258725.1 of Candidatus Melainabacteria bacterium. Lineage (GTDB taxonomy): Bacteria > Cyanobacteriota > Vampirovibrionia > Gastranaerophilales > Gastranaerophilaceae > UBA6984. Next base: position 17,597 of record QHMG01000015.1, on the reverse strand, counting down.
GTCAAGTGCTTCTAGACGGCAAAGATATTTCTACTTGGCCAATGAATTTGCGTTCTAAAGCTGGTATTGGCTACTTACCACAAGAAGCATCTATTTTTAGAAAATTAACAGTTGATGATAACATAAAACTTGTTCTGGAAATGAATGATAAGTTAACTGTAAATGAAAAGAAAAGAAAATTAGAAGAACTTTTAGACGAATTTGGCGTTACAAGACTTCGTAGCGAATCTGCAATTTCTTTATCCGGTGGAGAAAGAAGAAGGGTTGAATTAGCTCGTGCACTTGCAGCAAGCCCTGACTTCATTTTGCTAGATGAACCATTTACGGGTATTGACCCTATTGCTATTGGAGAAATCAAAGATAATATCAGAAAACTTTCAGAAGATAAAGGCTTGGGCGTATTGATTACTGACCATAACCCTAAAGCGACTCTTTCTATTACAGATAGAGCGTATGTAATCTTTGACGGTAAGATTAAAATTCAAGGTAAGAGTGCAGATGTTGCTGTTGACCCAGTTGCTAAAGAATTTTATTTAGGAAAGGACTTCCAACTATAATGCTAAAAAAAATTCTTGCATTCAGACCAACTATTTACGATAAATATATTTTTAAACAAGTATTATTTGCAACTTTGGCTGCAATTTTATTATTTACAATCGTTTGGATTGCGCCAGAGATGTTGTTAAACACAATTAAAGATATCCTTGCAGGTAAAACAACACTTGTAAATGGTATTTTGTACTTAATTATGCAACTACCAATGATTTTTGGTAAGGCTTTTCCTGTAGGTTTGTTGCTTGGTACCTTGTTTACTTTTGATAAATTAAGTAAAGACAGCGAATTAACAATATTTCGTGCAATCGGCTTATCATTCAGCCGAATTATTGCACCAGTTGTAGTGTTAAGCCTTATCGTTACAGCGTTATGTTTTGTTACTGGAGACATCTTAATTCCGTACTCACAAAACAAAAACTTAGAAATCGAAGGTTACAACCCTACAATTGAGTATATGTACACAAAAAAGAACGAAAAGAACCAGCCACTATTGGCAGTAATCGTATCTAGATATCAAGGCGGAAACCTTGGCAACGTAATTGTTTTAGACTTTTCAAGAAAGGTTTATGATGACTTGCACGGCTTAACTCATATTCTTGTATCTCAGCACGGTAAAACATATCCAGACCATTGGGAATTGAATGACGTTACAGAATACACAATTTCAAATGATGGAATTTTTATTAAAATTGACCAAAAAGATAAATATGACATTCTAAAAGGAAAAGACGCTGAAAGCGCATTTATGCTTATGACATATTCAGTAAAAAAAGAACGTCAAATTACAAATGCAAATCTTTGGAAATATGTAAAACTACTTAAACACGAAAACCTTGACGAGGATTATCACTATATGTTGAATAAGTACTATCAACGATTTTTCCACCCGTTTGTATGTGTCTTATTGGCTATTATGGGCTGTTTGTTGGGCTTCAGCAAGCCTCGTGAACAACGTTTAATTGGCTTCACTATAGCAATTGGTTGTATTTTCTTATATTACATCACATTACCATTCTTTGATTTATTGGCTGAAAAGAATGTATTACCACCACTTGTTACAGCAGCTACACCGCCAATTGCTTTCTTGCTTGCAATTATAGCATTTTACAAATCAAAAGATTTATAAGGATAAACAAAATGAAAAAAATAGCATTATTAGTATGTTTACTATTGTTAGGTTCTAGCGTGTTAGCTTCACCCGTATCAATAAAAGAAGATAACGGAATTTATCATATTACCTTAAGCGGAAACGCAGTTAAAAAGCGCATTAACTTTATTGCAACGGATTCTTTAATGACAAACAAAGAAGTTCACGACGCATCAAAATCTTTGTTGACAATCAATACAGGATTTTTTGACCCTAAAAACGGTAAAACTATTTCATACATAGTAACCGACGGTCAAACAGTAGCAGACCCTTTAATGAACGATAATTTAATGCTTAATCCGCTTTTAAGATTGCATATGAAGAAAATCTTAAACCGTTCTGAATTTAGGATTGTAGAATGTAACAAGAAGTTGCGATACGAAATTGTGCCACACAATACGCCCGTAAACTTTATGTGTAGTGTTAAAACATCAGCTCAAGGCGGTCCACAGCTATTGCCAGAGCTTAGATTAGAAGAAGAATTCTTTATCCTAAAAAATGAAGAAGGCAACATCATAAGACAGTCTGCATCAATGCTTGATCGTGTGCCTAGAACTATTGTAGGTATTAAAAATAATGAAATGCACATTTTGATTATTACCAATAAAAACCCTAAAAACATCTTTGAAGCAAGGGATTTGTGCAAAAGCTACGGGTTTGAAAAGGCTATGGCTTTTGACGGTGGCAGTTCGACCTCACTTGATTACAAGAAAATTCACGTAACTTCTATTGAAGCAAATGACACAGGCAGAAGCCTAAAATCGTTTATGATTGTCAAATAGGACTTTTTAGCCACACTTAACAAGTGAAAAGTATGATATACCTGTCATTTCTATATTTTTTATTAGCAAAAGACTAATTATATTGCAATACAGGGTTATTTGTCCGTAAAAAAGCGTACGTATAAGTACGTACGTTTTAAAACAGTCATTTTTTATAAACAAAATCTGTTATAATTGAGGGGGCAATACCTGTTTAAAAATTTTATTTTTTATCGGAAAATTTATGAGATTCTGAAACAAGTTCAGAATGACAGAAGGTTTAATATTTAATCTCAATGTCACCCTGAATTTATTTCAGGGTCTCTTCAACATGAGATTCTGCCACACAAAAAGTAGATTAGGCTGACATAATGATTTTTGAGTTATCTTTATACAAATTCTACATTTACTGCGCAAAGTTCGTCGTTTGTATTTTTATTTTTTACAACAATTTTTGCTAAGTTGCCATCAATTTGTGCTTCTGAAACAACTGTATTTCCAAATTTAATTTCTTTCTTAAAGACCATATCAAGTGTTTTAATTTTATGAGTATCTTTAAATTCTTTTGGCAATGTTTCAAACGCCCAAACAATATAGTTTGCATTGTTTACGTGTTGATTTACATCTATATCATCAAATCTAATTTTAAATTCCTCAGTATAATCAATTCTTTCAGGTTCGTGAACCTTTTTGAAGGACATATCGTCTTCTCGTTTTTCAACCTTTTCAAATTGAGTAAATACAGTTTGCGGAGCTAACATTGAGCGATCATTAACATTAACCAATGACCAATAGCTCAAAACTCTGCCGACAAGTTCTTTGTTTTCGTTATAAAGTTCAAAATCACGATGAGCAAAAAGTTTATTGTAGCCTCTTGCCTCAGTCTTAATAAACAAATCCTTTATGTCTACAGGATAATTACTAAATTCCATGTGGTATTTCAACAAAAACCAAGCTAAGTTTCGTTCTGTAACTTCATAATAGCCAAAATGACCTTTATTAGCAGCATTTGTAGCAACATCTTGCAAAAAATTGAACAAAGCAGAAGGTTTCAAGGCTTTTTTGTAATCCATCTCGCTGTATCTTACTTGATAATCTTGTGTAAAGAAAAATGGTGATTGTTCATTAATCATAATTATCTCCTTGTCATCTAGAGTTTAAAACTAAATGTTTGTAATCATTATAACACGAACCTATTATAAGGATTTATAGTAATCACTAATTAATTTACAATCGTCTTCAATATTTGGAGATTCGCAGACTACAACGCCTTTTACATTAAAAATTTTCATCGCTTTTAGTAGGTCTTTGTAATTCATATCCGACTCCTCTAGTGGCAAGTGATTTTTTTCACCTTTTGCAGTATAAGCGATACCTGCTAAGTGAGCGTGGAAATTGTTTATTGCCTCATCACCCAAGTTAGTTGCTATTTTTTCTAAAATTTCACAAAATTCGTCATAAGTATTAAAAGCACCGCCACTTCTTGCGTGAATATGCGAGAAATCAACACATGGAAGCACTTGTTTAAACTCTTTTGACAATTTAATAATTTCGTCAATATCGCCCCATTGAGTTGCTTTACCCGTTGTTTCAGGTCTAATCCAAATTTTATTATTGTCTTTTTCTAGGATTTCAATAATTTGAGCCGTTCTATCAGCAACACGTTTAAACACCACGTCTTTGTCATTGCCTAAATAAAACGCTGCGTGGTAAGTTATGCTATAACCACCAAACTCATTTGCAACAGTTGCCGTATCTATAATTCTTGTAATACTTGCATCAATTTTTTCTTGTTCTCTTGCGTTTAAATTAATGAAGAATGGTCCATGTGCAGTAAAGACGTATTTTTTAGACGCATCTTTAACCACTTGGCGAGATTTTTCACTCATTCTAACACCTTGTACAAATTCGACTTCTATACCGTCTAAATTCATCTCGTCTAAAATTTCAAGAGCGTTTTCATACCCTCTTTTTTTATCTGTTCTTAGCGGCATACCTGCTGTTAAAAATTTTAATTCGTCCATTATTTGAATACCTCACCAACTTTTGGCGCAAGAATTTTTATAAAATCTTGAGCGTTACCTACAAAAAAACTGCCAAATTGAATTGCAGTCGGGCTTATAAAGCCATTACCAGTTGCGATAAGAAACTTGTCTTTTTCAACTTTTGCAATTTCTCCGGCTTTATATTTTGAAGAATTACCTTTTACAACCTCTGACATAAATATCTTAATCATATTGTCTCTAAATGTCGTAGAGGCAATCAAGAAAGGGTTTAAAGCTCTTATAAATCTATCAACTTCAAGGGCAGATTTTGTGTAATCAATGAACAAGTCATTCTCTTTTATGCTTTTACCTTCAATAAATTCACCTTCAGGTTGTTTTCGTCTTGGCAAATTACCTTTTTCAAATTGAGCCAAAACGGCAACAAGCATTTGCATACCTAAGAAATTCAAGCGATTAAACAAAGTTCCCATTGTCTCTAGTGGTGCAATTTGAACCGTTTTTTGAGCAATAATATCACCAGTATCAAACCCTTCGTCCATAAAATGAAGCGTTACACCTGTTTCTTTTTCACCGTTCATAATTACTGTTGAATAAGGGTTTCCCCCTCTATATTTTGGGAGTAGAGATGGGTGAATATTTATAAAACCAGCTTTTGTCGCTTCAAGCAACTCTTTTGGAATTTTATAATTAAACGACGAAACAACTGCAACATCAATATCTAAAGATTTAATATAATCAATAAACATAGGCGTTTTCAAGTCGTCCCATTCAATAAAATTCATATTTCTAGACAAAGCAAAACGCTTAAAAGGTTCATAAGTACCATGAGTTTTTTTAGGACCCATAACACCTACAATATTTACTCCAGCTTGAAGTAAACCGTCAAGGCAAACATACGCCATATCTGGAATACCGACAAATAAAACTCGTTTTGTAAATTGTTGTTGATTAGTAGTAAACATAATTTTTAGCCCAATAATAACCTGCTGCTGCAACTAAAACGCATAAAAATACGCTTAATATTGTATAAAAAATTGCAATAAAGTATTCTCCACGTTTGATAATATCAAACACTTCAAAAGCAAAAGTACTAAAGGTTGTAAAACCGCCACACAAACCTATTGTCATTGCACATTTTACATTTTCTGGAATATCACTTGCACCATCAAAATATGCAATTAACAAACCTAATAAAAAAGAACCGATTAAGTTTACAGTTAAAGTAGCTAAAGGCAAGTTAAAATTATAAAATCTTAAGTATGCCAAACTTGTAAGAAAGCGCAAAACAGCCCCGACTCCGCCTCCGATAAATACAGCTATTGCGTTTAAAAACATAAAAAATCCCTTTACTAATTTGTACTAAAAAAGGGCGTTTAAAAAAGCGCCCTTTATAATTTAACATTAAACTAAAGCTGTATATTTTTCAGCTTGAGTTTTTAATGCTTCTGCTTTATCTGTTTCTTCCCATGGAACTTCAATGTCAGTTCGGCCCATGTGACCATAAGCAGCAAGTTTTTGATAGAATTTACCACCATTTTTAGCTGGTAAGTTTCTTAAATCAAACTTTTTAATAATGCCAACTGGTCTTAAGTCAAAATTATTGTTTACTAATTCTGCCAAGTCCTCATCTGAAATTTTGCCTGTTCCAAAAGTATCAACCAAAACAGAAATTGGTTCAGCAACACCGATTGCATAAGCTAATTCAATTTCACATTTTTCAGCCAAGCCAGCTTTTACAATGTTTTTAGCAACATATCTTGCGGCATAAGCTGCTGAACGGTCAACTTTTGTTGGGTCTTTACCAGAGAAAGCACCTCCACCATGTCTAGAGTAGCCACCATAAGTATCTACAATAATTTTTCTACCTGTAACACCAGCATCACCCTGTGGTCCGCCAATTACGAAACGTCCAGAAGGGTTCACTAAAATAATTGTGTTTTCGTCGGGTTTAATTCTTTCGTTCTTAAACACAAAATCAATTACGTTTTGTCTAATATCATTTTTTATAATTTCTTGAACCTTTGAATTATCACTTATTGTACCAATTACAGGATCGTGTTGAGTTGAGATTAAGATTGTATGAATTCTAGAAGGTTTTCCGTCTTTATATTCAACTGTAACTTGAGATTTTCCGTCTGGTCGTAAATAATCTACAATGCCTTTTTTTCTAACTCTTGACAATCTATATGATAATTTGTGCGCCAAGCTGATTGGTAAAGGCATTAATTCTGGCGTTTCGTCACATGCGTAACCAAACATAATACCTTGATCGCCAGCACCGATTTCTTCTGTTTCCATAGCTGATGTATCAGCGTTTTCGTTTCTTGCTTCTAACGCCTTGTTTACACCGCCTGCGATATCTGATGATTGCTCATCAATGCTTGTTAAAACTGCGCAAGTTTTATAATCAAAACCGCCACCGTTTTCACCAACATAGCCAATATTTTTGATTGTTTGTCTAACTACTGACGGGATATCTACATAACAATCTGATGTAATTTCCCCACAAACTAAAGCCATACCAGTTGTAACAGTTGTTTCTGCTGCTACTCTCGATTTGTTGTCCTTAGTTAAAAACTCGTCTAAGATTGCGTCTGAAATTTGATCACATACCTTGTCTGGGTGTCCTTCTGTTACTGATTCAGAAGTAAATAAAAAATTTTTTGCTGTCATAGCATATCTCCTTAATTTATATCTGCGCCGGTAAGTTTTTTAATTCCGACCCGGCATACTTACTTCTAGTATCGTAAACCAAATACCAATTAAAATCAAATTTATTACGATTATTTCATTTGTAAATATTTTATTAAGAACTGATTGTTTTTCTATAAATAGGCTATAATTAAATTATGGAAAAATTCGTTCAACTTGATAAAACTAAACTTATCCACATTCCAATTAGCGAATTTGCCGATTTTATCCATCAAGATTATGAAGGCTCTAAGACTGAATACCTCGTTAAACACATTGAAAAGTGGATTTTGGATAATTATGACAAAACAATTCATGCAAACGACTTGATGCCAACAAAAAAACTTATGTCAGATTTGCTTGATATCAGCACAGGTACGGTTCAAAACATTTACAGAACACTTGAGGACAAAGGACTTTTATATTCAAAACAATGCATTGGTACCATGATTGCCGATATAAACAATAAAAACGTAAAACTTAGAAAATCTGTTTCAAAAAAAGATTATGCAATTGAATTAATAAAAACCTTCATTGCAAAAAACAAGTTTAAAGCGGGTGAACAACTGCCTTCTGCTCGTGCAATTTCTCAATACATAGGTATTCCAACAAACACAACAAGAGTTGCAATTGAAAATCTTATTATACAGGGAATTATTGAAAAAACTGATAATAAAGACCTAAATTGGATTTTAAAAACAAACAAATTTGAAATTTCACAAAACAATTCAAAATCCTTGATTTCAAACATTGTTGCAGATATAAAAAAATACATTACACTAAACATGCGAATTGGTGACAAAATGCCTACGCATGCACAACTTGCAAAAGCGCTAAAGGTTAGTGTAAAAACAATTCACGACAGTTTAGAAATCCTTATAAACGAAGGTGTATTGCTACCAAAACGAGGTCGTTATGGAACTTGTGTCGTAAAAATGCCAAATGACTCAAAACTTCAACCACAAATTGAAACTTCAATTTTTGCAAAGTCACAAATTACAGCAAGATACCACTACGAACGAATCCAAGATGCAATAAAAAATATGATTATTGAAAAATATTCGCTTCATTCAAAACTTCCGTCAATTATGGAAATGGCGAATTTAATGGATGTTAGTCCGAATACAATTAGAAAAGCCTTTGCAAACCTTGCAGATGAAGGATATTTGACCTTCACAAGAGGACGCTATGGTGGAACTTTTGTAAAAGCAATGCCTAAATCGCCTTCAACTCAACCATTTGAATGGGTTGCCGTAAATCCAAAATACGCAACATATTCAGACAACTAAGATTTTTTATTGTATTTTTCAAACAAATCAGGACGACGTTCTTTTGTGCGTTCTAGCATTTTTTGATGTCTAAACTCACTAATTTCTTTATGATTTCCGTTTAACAAAACGGCAGGAACTTCTAATCCAAGATACTCTCTAGGCTTTGTATATTGAGGATATTCAAGCAAGCCTTCTTCAAAACTATCGCAATCAGCAGATTCAATTTTACCTAAAACACCTTCTAATTTACGGCTGACGCAATCAATTACGCAAAGCGCAGGTAATTCACCACCAGTTAAAACAAAATCGCCAATTGAAATTTCTCGAGGTTTAATAATCTCTCTTATCCTCTCATCATAACCCTCGTAGTGCCCGCAAAGAATTACAACCTGATTAAAAGTTGCCAACTCTTTTGCGACATCATTATCAAATGGTTGCCCTTGAGGCGTCATCATTATTGTACAAGAGTTTTCTAACTTTTCAATACTTTCGTAAGCATCAACATAAGGTTGTGCCATCAAAACCATTCCAGCACCACCACCGTATGGAGTATCATCTACTTTTTTGTGCTTATCAAGGGTAAAATCTCTCGGATTTACGGAATTTACAGAAATCACATTTGCTGATGTTGCACGTTTCAAGATACTGCAATTACAGTAAGAGTCTATCATTTCAGGAAACAGGGTTAATACATCAAATTGCATTACTCTATTAACCCCTGAATTTCATTGATATAAACTTTTTTATTGTCTAAATCGACCTCTGGAACAAGTTCATCAACAAAAGGAATTAACGAAATTTTCTTTGACAAGCCTCTTACCGACAATAAGTCGTTTGCACCGTTATTTGAAACACCTACAACAACGCCGACTTTTTTGTCATTTGAATAAACATCTAAGCCAACCAAGTCGTCAATCAAGTATTCACCCTCATCTAGAGCTTCTTCAAATTCCTCTTGAGGTACGTAAAGTAAACAGTTTTTGTAAACTAAAATGTCGTTAATCGAGTTAATACCTTCAAATTTCAAAATTGCGAACTTGTTATTAAATTTGATTGATTTAACTTTAACTTTTTTGTACTCGTTTTCAAAATAAATATAAACGTGCGAAAGAGTCCTCAAAAAATCAGCTTGATTTTTTGAATAGCCAACCTTAGCTTCACCTTGTACTCCGTGAAAATTTAATATTTTACCTATTGAAATATACTTACTATTCTGCATCTTCAACTTTTTTAGGTTTTCTACCACGAGTTTTCTTTTCAGGTTTTTCTTCTGCTTCTGTAGCTTCAACTTCTTCCACTACTTCTTCTTTAACCTTTTTTGCTCTTGTTGTTTTCTTTGGCTTTTCTTCAACTTCAGTTTCTACTTCTGTTGTTTCATCGTCAGCTTTTGCCTTTTTGGCACGAGACTTTTTAGGTTTTTCTTCTGTAGTTTCAGCTTCTTTTTTTTGATTTTTGAATTCTTCAGGAGCATCTTCTCTATCAGGATTCCATCTATCCAAGCCCATTTGAGCTCTTATTAAGCCTATACCTACGTGAACACGCCATTCATCCATTTTCAATTGAACTGCTATAATTTTGTGACAACCAATTGGAGGTAGTGGCAACAATGGTTCATAAAGACTTCTGATAGCCATTAATTGGTCTGGTGAAATTGCTAATTTACGTTTAGGGAATGGCAATTTAGGTAACATCATTTTTTGACGAACTAAATTTATACCAAAGAATACTTTTCTTGGTTCTAAACCAATTTTTTCACCGATTACTTCATGGGCATCTGGGTTTGGCAATGGTAGCATTGCTTTATACAATGCTTCAATTTGTTCCAATTGCTCCTTACTTATTAAAAGTTGTTTTTGTGGCTTTTGAGGTCTGCCACCGCCCATTGGTCTACGTTGTTGGAATCCGCCACCTTGAGGGCGTCTTTGTTGGAAACCACCTTGTTGTGGACGACGTTGTTGATAGCCTCCTTGATTGCGGTCATATCCGCTTCTTTGTTGATAACCGCCTTGATTTCTGTCGTATCCACCTCTTTGTTGGTATCCACCTTGATTACGGTCATAGCCACCACGTTGTTGATAGCCACCTCTTGATTGGTAACCGCCTTGATTTCTGTCGTAATTATTTCGTTGTGGTCTATCATATCCGCCAGCTGAATAGCCACCAGCCGAATATCCACCTGCAGAGTAACCGCCCGCAGAATATCCGCCAGATGAGTAACCACCTGTTGTATATGAACCATTCTCTGAACTATAATTTTGTTGTTCTTGGTTATTTTGATTATCTTGTTGTTCTTGTTCTTGATGTTGGTGTTGATTATCTTGTGAGTCAGAATTACCACCTGATGGCATCATGCTTTTATCAGGATACAAACAATTTGGACAAATAACCCTTTTGGGATTTTTTGTTTCAAATTCTACACCACACTTAATACATTTGTTTACATACATAAGACATGCCTCTTTTTATTGGGTTTTCTTTTCTTTCTAATTCTTTTAATTCCTAATCCTAACAATAATAACGGACTAATTTAGAATATTATACTACTTTCAAAATTTCTAATCTTTTACATGTATTATAGCAAAAAAAAAATTATTTTTCTACCATGAAAGTTACAGGACCATCATTAATTAAAGAAATCTCCATCATTGCACCGAATTTTCCTGTCCCTACTTGGACATCAAGTTCTTTTACAATCGTAACGAATTCTTCATATAATTCATTTGCAAGCTCTGGTTTTTCCGATTTATCAAAACTTGGACGAGTTCCTTTTTTACAATTTCCGCATAATGTGAATTGAGAAACAATCAACATTTCTCCATTAATATCTTTCAAGGATTTATTCATTTTACCGTTTTCGTCTTCAAAAATTCGTAAATTTACAACTTTTTGAGCAACCCATTCGACTTGTTCTCTTGTATCTCCTTTTTCGATACCGACAAGTGCCAAAATTCCTTTATCTATTGAAGAATAAAGTTTGTTATCTATTGTGCATGACGCATTTTTAACTCTTTGAATCAAGCATTTCATTTATATATTCTACCTTCTTTTCTAAAGTATCTGTGATAATTTTAATGTCTTTTGAAACCCCTGTAAAATATTGCTTTAAGTTATCAAAAATCAACACAATAGATTTTACATCACTAATAGGATTAAGTCTTAAATTGTACAAAATTGTATAACTTGCTGATTTATTTATAAATTTGTAAATCAAAGATTTTTTTGAATAATTTTCTGAGATATCCACATATAAAATCATCAATTGTTTAAAATAAGCACCCGCTTGATGAGTTAGAGTATTTTTGTTTTTCTCTAATTCTCGTTCGTAACTGCCTATTAACTTTTCCGCTTTTAACATTAATCTTTGAACGTTATTAAGGGTTTCTATTTCCTTTTGTATTGAAGTTTTTATTTCATTTAAATTGTATTTAGGAGCTTTCGTTAAAGTAACTTTTTCAAGTTTTTCAGTTTTTTCTAATAAGTTTTCCAAAGGTAGGTCTTTAAAACCTTTGATTTTAGCACCTTCCAAAGAAGTATTATAAAGATTCAATTTGTCTCCATAATCTTTTGCAAATTCTTCAAATTGAGAGATAAAAGAGCCATAATCTGCCGTTGTTGGAAGTTTATTACCTTTAATACCTTCAACATAGTACAATTTGGAATTTATATTTGCTACGTATTTTTGCAACAATCTGTCTTTATCTTCCTCATTTAGCGCAGAATGACCATACAATGCTTGTTTTAATTTATCTTCTGCACCGTTTGCGACTACAATTTCAACTTTACCAGTTTTAGGGTTTTCTTTACAAATTAACCCTCTGTTTGTACCATTTGAATAGCATTTTCCGTCACAATATGCCAAATCTTGACCTATCAATATTATATCTTTACAGCCCAAATACATTGCTGAATACAAGGCAGTATAAGAAACTGTTCCGCTTGATACATAAGGTGTTGCATCAATTTTTGCAAAATTTGTCCATACTAAATTTGCAATAGAAGTACAAGACGGATAAGAAATTTTTCGTTTAAAATTCATTTTGTGCATAGCCGTATTAGTGTATGGCTCTAAAATCAAGTACGAATTTGAAATATCAACTCCGTCTAATTGGGTTGAAGAATCAAATTGTTCAATACAAACTACAAAATCTGGAGTAATTCCATTTTGCGTCAAAGCTCTTGTGGCTTGAGATACAGCTATAATTACAACATTATCTTTATATTTTTTTAAAGTTTCAATATTTCTATCCAAACTTGGTCCTGCTGAAACAACAACCGCTGTTTTATCTTTGTAAATATCTTTAAAATCTAACAACAACGGTTCATCTAGCAAGTATGAAATATTTTCACACACAAATTTAACTGCTGGTCTCAATCTTGTTTTGAAATAATTTTCGTTTAAAATTGAACGCCCCATAACATTTTGCATTTCAGATGCAAATTTTTTCAAATCCTCGCCAAATATTTTTGCATAAGCAGGCAAGAATGAGATAACTGTGTCCGAATTTGAAATTCTTAGCTTATCATAAGCCTTTTTTAAATTTTCAAAATCGTTGAATACATATACATCAGGATTAGAAAGTTCCTTAGATAAATCCGCAACTTCCAAAGTTGATGCAAGAATTTCCAAACTTGGTTCGTAAATCAAAACAATACCTTTTGATTTTAGGGCAAATTGTTGAACTAAATATCCAATTCCAAAGCCATAGACAATATGCATCATAAGACGATTATTTTTAACTTTTGAAAAAATATTTCTCGCCTCTATTTCTGCGCCAATTAAATCATGTAAAGGTACACCGTTATAACTTAAATTAGCCTCTTGCATTGCGGTATTTGAAAACTGAATATCTTGAGTTAGACTTTCAAGTTTCATAAGTTTTTCACATAACTCTGGATTATAACGAGCTATTTGTTTTAAATTAGCATCTAATATTGGGTTATTTTTCAACTACTTTTCCTCTAAGTTGCCCACAAGCGGCATCAATATCCGCCCCTCTTTCAAGTCTTATTGTAACTTTTTTGCCTGAATGTTCAAGAATGTATTTAAACTTCATAATTTCATTATTAGAAGGTTTCTTGTAATCGTTTTCTACAACTGGATTATAAGGAATTAAGTTGATATTACATTTTACATCTTTTAGAAGCTCTACCAACTTTTTAGCACATTCTAAAGTGTCTGTTAAATCTTTAATTAGCAAATATTCAATTGTGATACGACGTCCTGCAATTTCAAAATACTTATTCAAGGCTTTTTTAACATCTTCAATTGGATATTTTTTATTAATTGGCATTATTTTATTTCTAATTTCGTTTGTTGGTGCGTGAAGAGACCAAGCTAGTGTAGATTGGTTATTAGCCTTTGCAAAATCAGCAATTTTTGTTGCAATTCCGCTTGTTGAAACAGTAATTCTTCTTGCACCAATCTGGAAAGAAGTATTTAAAAGTTCAATCGCTTTGTTTACGTTTTCAAGATTTAACAAGGGTTCGCCTTGTCCCATAAACACAACATTTGTAACCTTCAAGCCTGTATCTCTTTGAATTGTCAAAACTTGCTCTATAATTTCCTTATACGTTAAGTTTCTAATAAAACCTCGTTTACCTGTTGCGCAAAAAGAACAATTTACAGCACAACCAACTTGAGAACTTACGCAAGCTGTCAAATTTGCACGGTTATCAAAGCGCATCAATACAGTTTCTACACATTCACCATCAGGATATTCAACCAAATATTTGATTGTTCCATCTGAACTAACTTGTTTTTTCTTAATTTTTGTTTCTGTTACAGTCGCCATTTCCTCTAATTGTTCTCTAAACTTTAGAGACAAATCTGTCATTTGAGAAATGTCTGAAACTGATTTTATGTAAATCCAATTATGAATTTGTTTTGCTCTAAATTTTGAAGCCTTTAAATCATCTGCAATTTTTTCTATTTCATCAAGTCTTAAACCTGCAAGAACTGTTTTTTCCATTTTCTACACCAATAATTGTAATAATCTTTCTGTATCCTTATCTCCACGACCAGAGATATTTACAACAACTAAATCTTCTTTTGAAGTTGTTGGCATTAGTTTTTCTAAATATGCAACCGCATGAGAACTTTCAATTGCAGGGATAATACCTTCATATTTTGAAAGTCTTGCAAACGCTTGAACAGCTTCATCATCTGTAATTGGTTCATATTTAACTCGACCGGTTTCAAACAAATAACAATGTTCTGGTCCGCATCCTGGATAATCTAAACCCGCTGAAATTGAGTAAGATTCTTTCACATTATCGTTTTCATCAACCAAAACATATTGTTTAAAACCATTGAATAATTTAATTTTACCAGTATTTAGACTTGCAGCAGTTTTTTTAGAGTCAACACCTTCTCCAGCCGCTTCTAGACCGATTAAGTTTACATCTTCATCATCTAAAAACGCATAAAAAGTACCGATTGCATTACTACCTCCTCCGATACAGGCAAGCACATAGTTTGGCAATCTGTTTTCTTTTTTCAAAATTTGTTCTTTAATTTCTGAACCAATAATTGATTGGAAAAATCTCACCATTTTTGGATATGGATGAGGACCAACGGCTGAACCTAGTATATAAAATACGTCTCTATGTCTTTCCCAATAGTTACTTGCAGCTTCACATGCATCAGCCAAAGTTTTTGAACCTGTATCTACACTATGAATTTTCGCACCCAAAAGTTTCATACGTTCAACATTCAAATGTTGACGGTTAATGTCTATTTCGCCCATAAAGATTTCACACTCTAAGCCTAAAAGTGCTGCTACTGTTGCTGTTGCTACGCCATGTTGACCTGCACCAGTTTCAGCAATTACCCTTTTTGCACCCATTCTTTTTGCCAAAAGAGCTTGACCTAAAACATTATTAATTTTATGTGCACCTGTGTGATTTAAGTCTTCACGTTTTAAGTAAATTTTACCCTTTCCATAATGTTCAGTTAATCTTTTTGCAAGATACAATGGTGTCGGACGTCCTGAATAATCAACTAATAAGTCATATAATTCTTTTATAAAATTTTCGTCATTTATAGCTTTTTCAAATTCTTCGTCCAATCTTGTTAAAATTGGTCTAAAATCCTCACCAACATAAGCACCGCCAAATTGTCCAAAATAGCCATTTTCATCTGGCATATTATATTTGGGTAATGATTTTACAAACATTATTTATTTCTCCTTTTGATATTCATTTAAAAAGTGTTGTCTAATTTCCGTCATCGCACGAATTGTCAAAACAATAGTTTGAATACTTTCATGCCAGCCTATAAACGAGCAAGTTGGGTGAAGCATTTGAATTGGGTTATCGGGATAATCTCGACAAATTCTTGGTCTGTTTTCATAGCAAGAACACTTATTCTCCTCTGTCACTTTGTCACAGTGATAGTAATAAACTTTTTCTCCCGATTCTTTAATCAAATCGACATATAATTTGAATTCTTTTTCAGCATCTTCTTCGTGTTCATAGGGTTTAAAGGTGGCAATAAATTCTTTTGCATAATTATCACCTCTAGAGGCTTTATCCAGTAATTCAACAGGTGAAAATTCGCTAATTGCCAATCTGCAACAAGCACCACACATTTTGCAGTGAAAATTCTTTTTTCGTTCTAAAATTAAATTCCTTTGGAATTGAATATGTTTTTCTACTTCAACTTCCAAATAATTCTTTACTTCTTCGGGTTTTAATGAATTTATTTCACCTTGCATTGCGCTCAATACAGACACAAAAATTTCTCTGTACCTTTTCACCAACTGTTCGTAATGTTCTTTCAAATTATCCATAGTCTCATAGTAACACAAATTAGCGAACTTACCAATGTAAATTTTAGCATTTCTAAATAATACTTACCTAAAAAGGAAAGGAGAAATTTATGACTGAAAAATTACAACTTTATAGATGCAACATCTGCAACAACTTAGTTGAAGTTTTAATTGAAGGTAAAGGCGAACTCGTTTGTTGTGGTCAACCCATGGAATTAATTACAGAACACGAAAGCGACGTAAAAGAGCTTAACGACAAACATGTTCCTGTTATTGAAAAAACTATCGAAGGATTTAACGTCAGAGTTGGCGCAGTTAAGCACCCTATGACAGACGAACATCATATAATCTTTATTCAAGCAATCTCTAAGGATAAAAAATACATTAAAACCAAATATCTAGAGGCGAATAAAGACGAGGCAGAACTAAATTTGAAATGCAATTGCTCTGACATTTGGGCAAGAGCTTTATGTAACATTCACGGACTATTTAAAGGAGAATTCGATGCTTAGTGAAAAACTTAACAAGGAACTTAACGCACAAATTAACAGGGAATTTTATTCGGGCTATTTATATCTTTCTATGGCAAATTATTTCCACGAAAATAATCTACACGGCTTTGAGCATTGGTGTAAAAAACAGGCTCACGAAGAAGTTGAACACGGTATGGCGATTTTAGAATTTATGAACAGATTAAACTCTAAAATCCAATTACTTGAAATTAACGAGCCTGAAACTAACTTTACATCTCCAATCGACACGATTAAAGATATGCTTAACCACGAAAAATACATTACAGGCTCACTTCACACAATTGCTGTAATCGCAAAAGACGAAAATGCATTTACAACCTTTCACTTCTTAGAAAAAATGTTAGAAGAACAAATCGAAGAAGAAGAAGTCGCTTACGATATTTACGAAAAATTTAGAATGTTAAATGAATGTAAAAGCGCTTTATTTAATCTTGATAACGAACTTCACACAAGAAATTAATTCTTTATCACAAATAAAAAAGGCTCTAGAAATAGAGCCTTTTTGTTATGTTTTAAAGTTTTATGCTTTTTTAAATAAGCCTTTGCCTAATAAGAAAGCTCCGATTGCAACTGCACCACCTAACAAGCCACCTACGATGTTACCTGCGATTTTTGCACCTTTTGATTTCTTTGTTTGAGCTGTGCCTTCAATGTTTGAAATGTTTTCATCTGCAGTTGTATTGCTTGCAAAACCGAATGATAATACTTGTTTCAAACCTGACATAAATGAGTTTGATGAGTTGCTTCTGATATCATCTGAAATATATGAGCCTGTTTGTTGGGCGTACAATCTTTCTGCATAAGCCTTAATTTGAGCTTGTCTATCTTCTGCACTTGTACCTGCTGGAATTTGTGAACCATAAG
>QHMG01000023.1 GCA_003258725.1 Candidatus Melainabacteria bacterium | reverse complement strand
ATTTAGTATTGGTAAAAGACGGTCAACAAGTTTCATTATCTTCAGCAACCGACATCATTGAAAGTTATGATAAAACTGATGATGCAGCAGCTGAAGCCGAATACAACGCACAAATGAATAAAATTAACAGAAAAGAAAAAATATTAGATATGCAAGCAAAACGCTTGGATACAGAATATTCTGCGCTAACAAATGAATATAACTCAAT
This sequence comes from Candidatus Melainabacteria bacterium, assembly GCA_003258725.1. Lineage (GTDB taxonomy): Bacteria > Cyanobacteriota > Vampirovibrionia > Gastranaerophilales > Gastranaerophilaceae > UBA6984. The sequence goes on along the minus strand of QHMG01000023.1, from coordinate 7,872 downwards.
AAAAACAATTATTGACAATCATACACAAAAAGATTTTTCATATTTTAGTTAGCATTGTAACTGATTTTTAAAGGCTTAATTGCAAGAAATCTTGTTTTTGGTATAATTTTACTAAAAGCGAGGTTTCTTGTTATGAATGATATGTTGGATAAAATTAAGCAAATTGAAGAAAAGTATAATGAGTTAGGTCTAACTCTTTCTGATCCTGCGGTAATTCAGGACTATAATAGATTTAAAGAATTGTCTAAGCAAAGAAAGTCAATGGAAGAAACTGTTGAACTTTATTACGCTTGGAAAAAAGCTGTTGATGCTATTAACGATGCAAAAGAAATGATTAAATCTGAATCTGATGAAGAAATGAAAGCATTTTTAAAATCAGATATTGAGGAAAATGAAGCAAAAATTGCCGAGTACGAAGAAAAAATGAAAATTTTACTTCTTCCTCGTGACCCTATGGATGACAAAGACATTATGCTTGAAATTCGTGGTGGTGCAGGTGGTGATGAAGCAAACATTTTTGCTGGTGACTTAGCACGTATGTACTTAAAATTTGCGGATAAGCAAGGATGGACTACTCAAATTCTTTCAAAAACTGAATGTGAAGCTGGTGGTTATTCTGAAATTATCATTTCTATTAAAGGTGATGCTGTATATTCAAAATTAAAATATGAATCAGGTGTACACCGTGTACAACGTGTTCCTCAAACAGAATCTCAAGGTAGAGTTCACACTTCAACTGCAACAGTTGCCGTAATGCCGGAAGTGGATGATGTTGAAATTGAAATTAAACCAGAAGATATTGAAATGTCTACTGCTCGTTCAGGTGGTGCTGGTGGTCAAAATGTTAATAAGGTTGAAACTGCAGCTCGTTTGTTTCACAAACCAACAGGCATTATGATTTTCTGTACTGAAGAACGTTCTCAATTACAAAACAAAGAACGTGCAATGCAAATCTTGAAAGCTAAATTGTATGATTTAGAAGTTCAAAAACAAACAAAAGAAATCACAGACTTACGTCGTTCTCAAGTGGGTTCAGGCGATAGAAGTGAACGTATTAGAACGTATAACTTCCCTCAAGGTCGTTTAACTGACCACCGCATTGGTCAAAACTTAAATGTTTGGACTGTAATTGATGGTGATTTAGACGAACTTTTACATTTGTTGATTGAATATGACCAAAAATTGAAACTAGAAAAATTGGCAGAAGTAAATTAAAAATGGAAAAGATGAGAAAATGTATCGGTTGTGGTAAGTTAAAAAGCGCATCTCAGCTGATAAAAATAACAAATGATAGAATTAATAATCAAGTTGTTATAAATCCAGATTCTAAAATATTTGGCAGATCAGTATATCTTTGTTATAATAAATTGTGTATTGAAAACGCATTAAAAAAAGATAAAATATCAAAAGTCTTGAAACATAACGTTTCAGAAGAACTGAAAGGAAAATTGGTTAAAATTGAGTAATATTAGAGTAAGTGAATTAGCAAAAGAAGTAGGTTTAACAAGCAAAGAGGTAATTGAAAAATTAGCTCAAATTCAGATTGTCGTAAAAACCCACTCAAGTTCGGTAACCCCTGAACAATGTAAGAGATTAAAGGATTTCATTGCGGGTGGCTCTAAAGTTGAAGTTAAAAAACCAAAGGCATTCATTGTTAAAAAAGCTAAGGCAGAAGCTAAACCTGAAGTTCAAGTGGTAGAAAAAGAAGCTCCAAAGGCAGAAGAAAAACCACTTATTGAACGTGTTGAAAAAAAAGCTGAACCTGCTAAAACAGAAGCTACTCAAGAAAAAACTGCTCAAACTGACCAACCAAGAGTTCAAGTTGTAAAAAGAGTTCAGCCTGTAAATCGTCTTGAGATTGTAAGACGTGCAGCAAGACCTCAAGAAGGAACTGCAAAACCTGCAGGAAAACCTGAAAGAAACTCAAAATCTGGTGATAAATCAGGTAATAAAAAGCCTTTTGATAACAATAACAAACCTATTGAACGTCATATTATTCCTCAAGATATTTATGAAAACAAGGGTAATTATGGCTCAAAACATAAACCTGACTCAAAAAGAAAAGATAAAATTTCTAAAGAAGAAGAACAAGAAAGAATTTCGCTAGAAAAAGCCGCAGCTCAAAAACATAAAAAACATGTTCACAAAGAGGAAGAAAAAGAAGCTGTAACCAAATTAGTTGTAACAACAGCTATGACAATTCAAGAGTTAGCTGATAAAATTCAAAAAACTCCTGCGGAAATTGTTAAATTCTTGATGTTAAACGGTATTATGGCAACAGTTAACCAATTGATTGATGTTGACGTAATTAAAAAAGTTTGTGCTGAATATGGCTTAGAAGTTCTTGATGAAGATTTAGATGCTTATATTCAACAAGAAATGGCAAAAGAAGAACAAAAAGAAGCCTTGAAAGCTGATGAAAAGAACATGGTTCGTAGAGCTCCTGTAATCAGTATTATGGGACACGTAGACCACGGTAAAACAACATTGTTAGATAGTATTCGTGCTTCAAAACACAAAATTGTAAATACAGAGGTTGGTGGTATTACTCAATCAATCGGTGCGTATACAATTTATCTTCACGATGGCAAAAAGGTTGTATTCTTAGATACCCCAGGTCACGAAGCGTTTACTGAAATGCGTGCTAGAGGTGCAAAAGCAACTGATATCGCAATTCTTGTAGTTGCTGCAGATGACGGTATTATGCCTCAAACCATTGAAGCTATTAACCATGCAAAAGCTGCTGAAATTCCAATTATTGTCGCAGTGAACAAAATTGATAAGGCTGGCGCTGATCCAGACAGAGTTTTAACTCAATTAACTGAACATGGTCTAGTTCCAGAAGCATGGGGTGGTGACACTATTACTTGCAAGGTTTCAGCTTTACAAAGACAAGGTATTGACGAATTATTAGAATATATTTTATTAGTTGCTGATATGCAAGATTTGAAAGCAAATCCGAACACTAAAGCATCAGGTGTTGTTATTGAGGCAAACTTAGATAAAGGTAAAGGACCTGTTGCAACATTATTAGTTCAAAATGGTACTTTACACACAGGTAACTGCGTTGTTGTTGGTACGGCTTGCGGACGTGTAAGGGCTTTAATTTCTGATTCTGGTGAAAAGATTAAGAGTGCAGAACCATCGACTCCTGTTGAAATTTTAGGTTTGACAGAAGTACCTCAAGCTGGTGATAAGTTTGAAGTTGTTGCAAACGAAAAAGAAATGAAATCTATTATCGAAAAACGTAAAGAAACTGAAAGAACAAAACGTTTAGATGAAATGCTACCAGCTCACATTAGAAAAGAAGCTGTTTCTGGCGAAGCTGATGTTCCTCAATTGAATTTAATTATCAAAGCGAATACACATGGTGCCGCAGAAGCTGTTTCTCAAGCAATTGCCCAAATGGATTCTGATGAAATTGATACAAAGATTATTCATGTTGGTGTTGGTGATATTTCAGAAGCTGATGTTATGTTAGCATCTGCTTCAAAGGCGTTAATTTTAGGTTTTACCGTTAAAGAAGATTCAAACGCTATGGCAGCAGCTGAAAGAGAACATGTAATTATCAAGAAATATGATATTATTTACCAAATCTTAGAAGATATGGAAAAAACAATGTTATCATTACTTGAACCTGAAGTTAAAGAAGTTGAACTTGGTAAAGCCGAAGTTCGTCAAGTATTTACAATCGGTAAAACAACTAAGATTGCCGGATGTTATGTTACAGAAGGTAAGATTGTACGTAGCAAAACTGCCGTGCTTAAACGTGATGGAGTTGAAATCTTTAGAGGTGCAATTGATCAATTGAAACGTTTTAAAGACGACGTTAAAGAGGTTGCTCAAGGTTTTGAATGTGGTATTTCCTTTGCCAAGTTTAATGACCTTAAAGAGGGTGATATTATTGAAGTTTCAACAACTGAAGAAGTTGAACGTAAGAGTTTGTAATTTTAAATAAAGTAGGTGTCTAATGAGTAGCAATTTACGAAACGAACGAGTTAGAAAAGAGTTAATGCGAGAAATTTCGGACATCTTGCGTAAGGAAATTCGTGGATTGGCTGGTGTTGTATCAATTACAGATGTAGAAGTTAGCCATGATAACTCTTTTGCAAAAGTTTTTTATAGCGTTTTTGGTTCAGAAGAACAAAAGAAAAAATCTATTGATACAATCAATGCAAGCGTTTCAAAAATTAGATACGAGGTTGGCAGACGTATTCGCTTAAGATTAACACCTGAATTAAGATTTATTCCAGATGATTCTATTGAACGTGGTTCAAGAGTTACTGAAATTTTGAATAAAATTTCACGTGGAGAAGTTTAATTGTTCGGCTTTTTGAACGTATATAAACCAGTTGGCAAAACTTCGCATGATGTTGTTGCTTATTTTCGTAAACTTTTGAAGATAAAGAAAATTGGACATACTGGAACTTTAGACCCTTTTGCAGAGGGTGTTTTACCTATTTGTGTTGGCAATTCTACTCGCTTAATTGAATATTTGCCCGATGATAAAGCTTACTTGGCTTTTGTGCAACTAGGAAAAGCTACAGATTCGTATGATACAGAGGGAAACGTAATTTTTGAAAGCGATAAAAAAGTTACCAAAGAGCAACTTGTAAATGCTCTAACTTCTTTTGAGGGTGAAATAGAACAACTTCCTCCAATGTATTCAGCGATTAAAGTTAAGGGCAAAAAGTTGTATGAATATGCAAGAGAAGGCAAAACAATAAGTGTTGCCCCCAGACAAGTAACTATTCATAAAATAGAATTAAAAAACTTTGACGAAGAAAAGCAAGAAGCTCAAGTTTATATAGAATGTTCAAAAGGAACGTATATTCGTTCAATTGCGAATGATTTGGGTCAAAATTTGTGCTGTGGAGGGTATTTAACAAGATTAATTCGAACAAAAGCTGGAAAATTTTTAGTTGAGGATTCAATAAAAATGCAAGACTACAAATCAATCGAATTTGTTGAAAAGCATTTAATTGAACCAATAAGCATGCTAAACTATCCTTTATATAATTTGAATACTTCTGAAAAACTTGATATATCTAATGGTAAACCACTTCTTAACAAAAGTATTAATAATGCCGAAAATATAATTTTGGTTTATAATGATAGTATAAAGGCTGTTGCAAGTTCTTGTAACGGGTGTATCAAAGTCAAAAAGGTATTTAATAATGATTAAAAAAATATTATCGCTTGGAATTACATTGATGATGACATCATCACTTGTTTTTGCAAGTGATTTAACAACATATTGTGCTCAACCTTATGATATGTCAAAAACACCAACAAAAGTGTTAACTGCTATTACAGGTATGAACTTTATTTCAAAAGCCGTTGCTAATTCAATTATTAAGAAAGAATTGAAAAAATCAACAGGTGCAAAAGGGTTTAAGGTTAAAATGAACTCATTTAGCGCTAAGGATTTAGCAAACGGTCGTTTTAAAGGACTTGATATTTCAGGTGAAAACTTAGATTTTGATGGAGTTTATGTTTCAAAATTTAATGCGAATACTGTTTGTGACTTCAATTATGTAAAAGCTACAACAAAAGATGTTAAATTTAAAGAAAACTTCATAATGAAATACAATATGATTATTTCAGATGTAGATTTGAGAAAGACCTTATTGTCTAAAAATTATTTAACTTTCTTAAATTCATTAAATGTTAAAGTTGGAGCTTTGAATTTAATGGAATTAAAAGATGTAAATGTTAAATTGAAGGGGGATAAATTTTATTTTACTTTAAAAATGAATAATCAAATTTTTGGTAGAAATATTCCTGTAAACTTGAATTTATCTTCAAAAATGAAGATTGAAAACGGACAATTTAAAGCATCAGAAGTTACTTTAGAAAACTTAAATCAAAAGGTTAGCCTAACACAGTTAACAAATGTATTAAATTTAATAAATCCATTGAATTTTACTGTTGATGTGTTAAATAATAAGAATACAAAAGTTGCTCTTAATAATTTTGATATTAAAGGTAACAATATTATGTTAGACGGTACAGTATTTATACCTAAGAATACAGAACAAAAGAAATAGTGTGAGATTATGAATGCGTTTCAAAAAATTGGGTTATTAATAGTTGCAATATTGCTTGTAGTTTACGTTAAAATGGCATTTTTCGGAAGCCAAGACGTAATAGTTGATGAGAATCAAACTCCAACAGAAACTCAAGTGCCAACAGCAGAACCAACGGAACAAGACAAACCGAAACAAACAAAAGACTATGTATATATTTTCTTTATCGCACATAATGCAAAGGGCGAAGAAGTTTATCGAGCTGTTAAACGTGAATATGTTCCTGAAGTAGATGGAACTTCTCGTTTGAAGTTTGCTTTAAAATCTTTAGTTAATGGCCCATCTGCAAAAGAAAAGAAATTAGGTGTATACACAGAAGTTCCAGCAGGTACAAGGCTTATTTCCATTACTGAAACTCCTTCAAAGGTTGTTATTAACTTAAGTGATGAATTTGAACTAGGCGGTGGTACAGACGGACTTTATAAAAGATTATTTCAATTGATTAAAACATCAAAGAAAAATTCAAACTTGCCAATATACTTACAGCTTAATGGTAAACAAGTAGACGTAATTGGTGGAGAAGGCATTATGATAAACCAACCTTTAACAGAGGATTTTGCAAATGAATAAAGATTTAGATTATTACTTAAATTTAGATTGGACACTAATTGAAGGAACAGATTTGGACTTCAATGGCAATCCATATTATTATATTGAAATTAAAGAAATTCCAAGTTTTGCATTTTGCGCAAAAACTATTGAAAAAGCTAGAGAAAACTATAAACACCAACTAAAATTGCAATTAATGTTGATGCTTGAAGATGGTGATGAAATCCCAGAACCTGGTGATGACGATGACGATGTGGATTGGGAAAGCCTTTGCCCTGGTGGTTAATTGCTATGTTAAGACGTTTTGTTGAGAAAGCATCATCTCATGCGGTGTTAATATTTGTGTCATTGTTGTCTCTTTTTCCATTTATTTGGTTAATTTCGACATCATTAAAGGGTGCAAATGAGAATATTTTTGCTTATCCACCTGTAATTATTCCGACAGATTTTACATGGGAAAATTATATTGGAGTATGGCAAAAAGTGGACTTTATGGCATACTTCTGGAATAGTATGATTGTCGCAGGTTTTACTGTGCTGTTAAACTTGATTTTATCTTCTCTTGCTGCATATCCTTTGGCAAGAATGAATTTTGCGGGAAAAAAAATAACTTTTTTTGCGATACTAGCAACAATAATGGTTCCATTTCAGGCAATTATGTTGCCAGTATACCTTATTACTATAAAACTGAATATGATGGATACCGTAAATAATTTTATGGGCTATATCGGGCTTGTAATGCCGTTTGCAGTAAGCGCTTTTGGTATATTTTTGATGCGTCAAGCGTTTATGACTATTCCTCGAGAAATGGAAGAAGCTGCAATTGTAGACGGCTGTAATGTTTTTCAAGTCTTTTGGCGAGTAATTTTACCTATGGTAAAACCTTCATTAGCTGTATTGGCAATATTTACATTTATAGGTTCATGGGGCGAATTTTTATGGCCAAGTATCGTTTTGACAAAAGAATCTATGTATACACTTCCTGTTGGTGTTAATAACTTGCAGGGCATGTTTAGTTCAAATTGGAGATTTATTGCCGCAGGTTCTATATTATCAACTATTCCGATTTTGATTTTCTTTTTAGCAATGCAAAGATATTTTATTTCTGGCGAAAATGATGGAGCTGTAAAAGGCTAAATTTATAAAATTAATAAAACCATGTAGTGGCGCAGGTTTCAGCTGAAACCTGCGCCACTACTATAATTTTTTTTATCCCATATATAATTGAGTATAT
>QHMG01000014.1 GCA_003258725.1 Candidatus Melainabacteria bacterium | reverse complement strand
TAATTAGTGATAACGTAAGCAAATCATTCAACTTATTCTCATAATAGTTGATGTTTCCCTAAAAAATTTCCTTATTTCCTTCCCTATACACAAAATTTCTAAGCCACCAGCAAGGTGGCTTTTTTTTGACAAAACTTCGTTTTGTATTCTAGTATAATTCTTCCAATGCTGCAATTTTCATTGTTTGCACGTCAGGCATTTTTCCTGTCCAAATTTCAAGAGCTTTTGCTCCTTGATAAATTAACATGTCTAAGCCCGATACGGTTTCTAAACCTAAGCTTTCAGCTTCTTTTAATAGTAATGTTTTCATTGGATTATAGATTACATCATATACAAGGGCATCTTTAGGTAGTTCTTCAAGTGACAATCTTGTAATTGGCATCATATCCATTGAGTTTCCACGCATGCCAACTGGCGTACAGTTTACAAGGATAGATATATCTGATAAATTCCTAATATTTTGTAATTGGTAGTTATTAAATGTAATTTCAGGAAATGAGTTTCTCATTGAGTTAATCATTGCTGAAGAATTAATAATATTTCTTGAATAGTAATTAACAACTTTTATGCCAGCTTGTATAAGTCCAACCGTTGCGGCTCTAGAAGCTCCTCCTGTACCGATAATACCCGCAGTTTTACCAACTAGCCTTGATGAGTTTGGAATTGCAGCTCTAAAACCATAAATATCAGTGTTATATCCTTTAAAACTTTTGTCTGGCATTATTTTTACAGTGTTTGCACAGCCTGCAATGTTTGCTGTTTCATCAATTTCATCTAAGAATAGAGAAATTGGCACCTTTAAAGGTATTGTTACGTTAAACCCGTCATAATTATTAACTTTTAGAAACTTAACTCTATCAATTAATTCATTAGGGGGAGTTTCTAAAATATCATAAGAACCAGTTTCTCCTATGCTTTTAAAACCTGCTTGTTGAATAACCGCAGACATTGAGTGTCCTAAAGGATAACCAATTAAGCCTAATTTATACATTTTCAAGCTCCTTTGAATATTTGCATGTTTTAGATGAACATTCGATGAATGTACCTTTTTTCAATACTTTTTTAACTAATAAAGATCCGCAATCTGGGCAAACGTCACCAGTTGGTTCATTCCATAACACAAAATCGCAATCAGGATACTTGTTGCAACCGTAGAAAATTTTTCCATATTTTGATTTTCTTTGAACGATTTCACCACCACATTTTGGACATTTTACGCCTGTTGAAATGACTACACGTTTCCTGTTTTTGCAATCAGCATTTGTACATTCCATATATTTGCCGTAAGGTCCAACTTTGAATATCATATCAGAACCGCATTTTTCGCATTTTTCTTCGCAAACTTCTGGTTCTTGTTGAGCGCTTTCTTGAGTTGCGTTTAGTGGCATCATTGTCTTACATTCTGGATAACCCGAGCAACCTAAGAATTGAGAGCCAAAACGGCTTGTTCTTACAACCATTGGCTTTCCGCAATTTGGACATTTGATGTCGCTTTCAATATTAATACGTTCCATGTTTTGTTTTGCAGCTGCAACAATTTTTACGAATGGATCATAAAAATCTTTTAGGACTTTTTCGCTTTTCGCTTTTTTATCTGCAATTTCGTCAAGTTGGTTTTCCATGCCAGCAGTGAAATCATAGTCCATAACCTCTTTAAAGTGTTCAACAAGTTGTTTTGAAACTGTGCGTCCTAAAAGTGTCGGAGCAAGAGCTTTTTCAATTTTTTCTACATAGCCTTTTGTTTGAATTTTAGTAATAATTGGTGCATAAGTTGAAGGACGACCAATTCCGTGTTCTTCAAGGGCTTTTACTAAAGAGGCTTCGCTGTATCTTGGTGGAGGTTGTGTAAAATGTTGTTTTGGATTTATTTTATTTCGTTTTAACACATCACCTTTTTTCATTTCTGGTATTGATTTTTTTGCGTCATCGTCTTCTTCAGAATAAAGTTTTAAGAAACCATCAAAGATAATTGAGCTTGTACCTGCTTTAAATGTATAATCACCAGCTTTAATATCAATTGATGTGTTTGCAATTGAAGCGTTTTGCATTTGAGAAGACATAAATCTATCCCAAATTAGCTTGTACAAACGATATTGTTCAGATGTTAAGTAAGATTTTATACTTTGAGGTGTACGGCTTGGATAAGAAGGTCTAATCGCTTCGTGGGCGTCTTGTACATTCTTTTTACCTGCTTTTACATAGTCGTTAGGTGTTTCTGGATAATACTTTTCACCATAATTTTCTACGATAAATTCTTTTGCCGCAACTTGAGCATCGTCAGAAATACGAACGGAATCGGTTCTCATATATGTAATTAAACCGACTGCACCGTCAGAGCCTAGTTCAATACCTTCATAAAGTTTTTGAGCTATTTGCATTGTTTTTGCAACACCGTAGCCTAATTTTGAAGATGCTTCTCGTTGAAGTGTTGAAGTTATAAATGGTGGTGAAGGCTTTCTTGTTGTTTCACGTTTAGAAATTTTATCAACAATAAATTTTGTTGATTTATCATTCAAGTACTCAACAGCTTTGTTTGAATCCTCTTCATTTTTAAGTTCAATTTTTTTGTCTAAATATTTTTGTAATTCAGCTTCAAAAGTTGCGTCTTCTTTTTGTAATTCTGCGGAGATTGTCCAATATTCAACAGGTTTGAATGATTCAATTTCGTCTTCTCTTTCGCAAATCATGCGAAGCGCAACCGATTGAACACGACCTGCAGAAAGATGGTTATTTCTTAATTTTTCCCATAAAACTGGGCTGATTTTATAACCTACAAGACGGTCAAGAATTTGTCTCGTTTGTTGAGCTTTAACCCTATCTATATCTATTTCTCGAGGGTGTTCAACTGCATATTTAACAGCTTTTGGTGTAATTTCGTTAAATTCAATACGTTGAATTTTATCATCATCAACTTTTAATACTTGCCTAACATGCCATGCGATAGCTTCTCCTTCACGGTCAGGATCGGAAGCCAGATAAACTTTTGCGCATTTTTTTGCAATTTCGTTTAATTTATCAACAACTTTTTTCTTTTCTGGAATTACAACAAAACTAGGCTCAAAATTTTTGGTAACATCAAATCCTAAAACATTTTTAGGAAAATCTCTGATATGTCCAAAACTTGCTTCAATTGTGTAGTTATCCCCTAAAATCTTTTTGATAGTTTTAGATTTTGCGGGAGATTCCACGATAACAAGTGCTTTACCTTCTTTTTCTGCACTTTTTTTAGTGGAAGTTTTAGCTTTTGTTTCTTTTTTCTCTTTTGTTGCTGTTCTTGGCATTTTTATTAAACCTTCGTGTATCTATCGCCTTCTACTTGTTTTATTATGCCTTTAAGCTCTAATGTTGTCAAGTTAGTCAACAAGTCGTCAGTTGATAGTTTTGTCTCATTTTGTATGCAATCAAAACTTTTAGGCTCAATTTCAATTGCAGATAATATCATACTTTCTTCGTTTTCTAAATTAATTAAATCTAGCTTTTGTTGTTCAGGTTGTTTAACTTCCCAACCTAAAGCGTTTAAAATGTCTGCACCTTCTGTTACAAGAGTTGCGCCATTTTTTAATAATTTATAAATTCCCTCTGTGTTAGGATTTGTAATTAATCCAGGCACACACATAAGTTCTCTGCCTTGTTCTAAAGTTAAATTTGCACTGATTAAAGCTCCGCTTTTTAAAGCGGCTTCAACGACAAGAGTTCCATAGCTTATGCCCGTAACAATTCGATTACGTTCTGGAAATCTGAATTTTAATGGCTCAAAAGTTGGGTAATATTCGCTAAGAATAGCCCCACCTTCATTTGAAATCATCTTGTATAATTCTCGGTTGCTTTCAGGATATGTGAAATCAAAACCGCTTGCTATTACGCCAATTGTCTTTAAATTGTTTTGTAATGCGCAATAGTGAGCCGTTGAATCAATTCCTGCTGCTAGCCCAGAAACTATGCAAAGATCAGTATTAGCTAAATCTTTTATAATTTTTTCTAATGCCATTTTTCCGTTTGTGCTAGCACGTCTAGAGCCTACCACCGCAACAGTTTTGTTTAAATTACAGCGCTTCAAATTTCCTTTTACATATAAAACTGCTGGTGGGTTTGAAATTTCTTTTAATAAATTTGGGTATTCTTCGTCCTCGAAAGTTACAACATGGATATTGTTTTCTTCAACCCGAGAAAGTGCGGCATCAAGTTTTATTTTGTCTCTTAATTTTAAAAAGTTTTCAATTTTTTTTAGGCTTAATCCCTCAATTTGAAGGAGTTCATCACGTCCTGCATTGAATGCTTTTTCAATATCAAAAAAATGCTCATATAACTTTAAAATAAAGTTACTACCTAAATCTTCTAGACTTGATAATCCTACCCAATACTTTTTCATTAACCTTAATTGCCCTTCTTCGCCTGAATTCTAGCAATTAATTTGTTTACGCTGTCTTTTTCTTCTTGTGGAATATCAAAGTTTATATAATCTTCAAAATATTCAATCGCATCGTCAAAATCGCCTCTTGCCATGAATAGCATGCCTAATTTTTTGAATGCAGGGTGAAATTTGTCATTTACAGCAGTTGCTTTTAAGTAATTTGAAATAGCTTTATCAATTTCATCATTTGCTTCATAGGCTTCGGCTAAAAAGAAGTAAATAAGTTCATTTTGGTCTTTGAATTCTAATATATTTTCAAAGTTTGCAATTGCTGCTTCATAATTCCCCATTTCATAATAAGCTCTAGCTAAATCGTAGTAAGCATCATAGTTTTCAGGTTCTTTATCTAAAATTCTTTCCAATTCATCTATTGCAAGGTCAATTTGAGTATCTTCCATATACATTCGTGCTAAATAATGTGGAATAACTGTGTTATCAGGAAGTGCCAATTCTCCAGCTTGCAAGCAATCAATCGCAAGAGCAATTTCCTTCATTCTGTAATAAATATCAGATAGATTTAGGTACAATTGCGGTAAGTTAGGATTGATTTTTAATGCTTTATGACAGAATTTTTCAGCACTTGGTAAATCTCCTAAATTTGAATAAGAAACTGCGATATTATTGTAAATTTCAGCACTTTCGTCTCCATTCTCAAGAACAACATGAAAAGCATCAATAGCTTCTTTGTATTTGCGTTCTTTAAATAATTCAAGTGCTTTATCTAACATTTCTGACATGTTATTGTTCCTCTAATTGTTGAGATTGAATGTTTTTAATTACCGTTTTTGCATTACCTTCAGCGTAGAAGTCTTTTGGTTTTAACTGCATTTTAATTTTGTCTGCATAGATTGTTTTTTCGCCTTGATTGATAAAAGAACGACCTGTAAAGTAAATTTCGTTGAATTTATTTGTTGCTTTATCAGGGAACACAGACATCTTAGGTCCTTTTGCATAGTAATCGTCAAACCATACTTGAATGTTTCCACTACAATTAAAGGTATTTTGTTTTTTGCTATATTGTTGGCGATTACCCTTAATAGTAAGGGTTTTACCGTCGTCCATTTCAGTATGAGACATTGTGTGACCTTCAGAAATTAGTTCTTCATTTACTAAATCATAAATAAAGTGGTCAGCTTCAGCCTTATTGGTTTTTTCGTTGACTTTAGCATTTCCGTATAAATCAATTCTTTTTAAGTCACCTTTTTTATCAGTCCTTATAACAGCTTTATCAGAAAAGGTGTTAATGTCTTGATATTTAATAATAACGCCCCCAATAGCAGTCATGACATTTGATTTTGTGTCATATTCTTGCGAGTTTGCAGTAATAACTGCAATTGGATTTTTTCCGTCCATAACTGTTGTTTGTGTATCACCTTCAGCTCTAACAACTTTTGTGATTAATGATAATTTTAAAATGTTAGCTTTTACTTCACGTTTTTTGTTGTTTTGAACTTGGTATGCATAAGGTTTGTCATAGAAGGTTGCAGTATCTAGTTTGTTATTTTTAGTTGTAATATCAGCTCTATCGCCAACTACGTGCAAGTCATCAAGTTTTACTTTAACATCTCCGTCAAAGTGAATTTTGTTATCAGATTCGCTAAAACTTTGAGTTTTTGACTCAATTACCAAGTCTGATGCGATTGTTGCAGCACCTAAACCAAATATTACTATTGCAACTATAATTAAATATTTCTTCATTGAAGTAAAGTCCCCTTTTTAGCAGTGTTATTGTTTTTGTCAAATACTTTTGAAATTGTATGTCCAATAAGTTTGAAATGGTCGTAAGATGAGCTAATAATAACTTTATCACCTTGAGCATCAAGCTCAGAACCTCTGTTAATTTTTACATTACCTTCTGCAATAATGTCTTTGTCAGAGCCAGACCAAACAAGTCTGTCACATTTTAGTGAAGTACCGTCTTTCAAAACAATATAAGTGTTTTCATATAAAATAATTTGATTTTTTTCTTCGTTATAAGTTCCTTGAGTTGATTCAAAACTCATTGCAACTTCGTTATCTTTGTAAAAATTGCCTATGACATTACTTAACATTGCAATTTTTTCATCACTATTGTAAGAACCTGTTTCTCCATAGATTTCCCAATATTTTGTATCATTTTTAGTCTCAGTTAAAATCATGCTTTCAACATCAACTTCTTGACGTTCATCACCTTTTTTGATTTGAGAACGTGAAAATCCATTGGTCATAAAACCTGCACTTAAAAATGCCCAAAGTAGAATGCATGCAAGTATTAAAAAGCCAACAACATAGGCTTTTTTCTTGGCACTCATGCTTTTCATTTTACGTAGGTATACCAAAAATCTTTTCATAGTATAAATTTTATCATGAATTAAAGTTTTGAATTGTATTGTTAAGAATTAATTACGAAATTTATGATTTTAACCTTATTTTATTAATTTGTTTTATAATTAAAACTATAAGGAGGAAATATTATGAGTTCACGTTTCGATGCCGGTGAAGTTATAACGGCAATGGTAACACCTTTTAATAAAGAAGGTAATGTTGATTATGATAAAGCGGCTGAGTTAGCTGAATATTTATTAGATAACGGTTCGGATTCCTTGTTAGTTGCTGCAACAACTGGAGAATGTCCGACATTGACAAACGAAGAAGAAGTTGAGCTATTAAGCACTGTAAAAAGGGCAGTTAGAAATGATTGCAAGGTTATTATGAGTGCTGGTTCAAATTCAACAATTGAAGCTGTTAAATATGCAAAAATGGCGGAAAAAGAAGGTGCAGATGCAATTCTTTCTGTTGTACCTTACTACAATAAACCGTCGCAAGAAGGTATGAAGGCTCATTTTTCTGCGATTGCAGAAGCTGTTAAAATTCCTGTAATTATTTACAATATTCCTTCTAGGACTGGTGTAAATATGTTACCAGAGACTGTTGCTTATTTAGCAAAAAAATACAATAACATTGTCGGTATTAAACAAAGCTATCCTGACATGGATATGGTTTCAGAAATGAAAGACTTATGCCCAGAAGATTTTTCTATCTACTGTGGAGATGACAGTTTAATTTTACCAATGTTGTCGCTAGGTGCAACAGGTGTTGTTTCTGTAGCTTCTCACATTTATGGCGAAGAAATTAAGAGCATGATTGAGGACTTTAACGAAGGTAATATTAAGTCAGCATTAAATATGCACATGATTTTATATCCAATGTTTAAAAAATTATTTATGGCTCCAAATCCAGTACCTGTAAAAGCTGCTTTGTCAAAAATGGGTATTATTAAAGACTATGTAAGACAACCGCTTGTAATTTTAAATTATGAACAAAAAGCTGAATTATTTGCATTAATGGATACAATCGAAAAAGAATAGACAGTTAGGTTATTTTACAAAAAATATTTTTGCTAAAATAGAGTTATACAAATTTATATTTATATAATATATATAAGGAAAAGGAAATGAAGAATAAAATTTTATTATTTTGGGCTATCGTAGTGATTGCAATCGTATCAATTGCTATTATTTGCTTAAAACCAACAAAATTAGGCTTAGACCTAGTTGGTGGTTCAAGACTTGTATTAGAAGCTCAAACTTCAGCAACTGTTGCAAAAATTACTCCTGAAATGATGGATAGTTTGCAATTTGCGATTGAAAACCGTGTTAATAAACTTGGTGTTGCTGAAACAGTAGTTCAAAGACAAGGCGAAAAAAGATTAGTAGTAGAAATTCCAGCAGTTAAAGACTTAAAACAAGCTAAAAAATTCTTGGGTGAAACTGCTGAATTAGCATTTAAAAAAGAAGTTCCAGACAACTCTGGTAAATGGGTAGATACAGGCTTAACTGGTAACGATTTAAATCGTGCATCATTAAGCACAAGCTCAAACGGACAATGGGTTGTTGACTTGGAATTTAACGATAAGGGTACAAGAAAATTTGCTGATTTAACTCAACAATTGGTTGGCAAACCTATGGCAATTTTCTTTAATGGTGAATTAACTTCAGCTCCTGTAATTAGAGAACCAATTATTGGTGGTAGAGCTCAAATTTCAGGTGGCGACAATGGTTTTGCTTTAGAAGAAGCAAAAGAAATGGTGGATTTATTAAACGCAGGTGCGTTGCCTGTTCCAGCAAAGATTATTGAAGAAAACACCGTTGGACCAACTTTAGGGGCTGACAGTATTGAAAAATCTAAAATTGCAGGTGTAATCGGCTTAGGTTTTGTAATGTTATTTATGGCATTCTACTATCGCTTACCTGGTGTAATCGCTGACATTGCATTAATTCTATACAGTTTGATGTTGTTTGCGTTATTTAAACAAATTCCAGTAACTCTTACATTAGCTGGTATCGCTGGTTTTATCCTATCAATAGGTATGGCTGTTGATGCTAACATTCTTATTTTTGAAAGAACAAAAGAAGAATTAAGAGCGGGTAGAACTTTGTTTACTGCAATCAATGCAGGTTTTGATAGAGCGTTTACAAGTATTTTTGACTCAAATATGTCAACAATTATCACTTGTGTAATTCTTTATTGCTTAGGTACAAGTGTTGTTAAGGGTTTTGCTTTAACACTTGCTTTAGGTACTGCAGTATCAATGTTTAGTGCAATTACGATTACTAAAAACTTTATGCACTTAATCTTTGGTACAGGCGAATTAAAATATCCAGCTTTATTCGGTTTAAGCAAAAACGAAATCGGTAAGGCTTATGTTGCAGAAGAAACTAAACGTGAAAAAGCAAAATTTGGCGTTTTAGATTAGTGAGGTAAAAATGGAAGGCAGACATATAATTAACGTTGTAAAATATAGATGGGTTTGGATGGGATTAACAACAATTTTGTTATTACCTGGTATAATCGCAATGATTTATGCGGCAACTATCAACCCTAACCATTCGCCATTAAAATTAGGTATTGACTACACTGGTGGTACAATCCTTCAATATTCAGTTGACCAAAAAGTTGATAACAACAAATTGGCAGATTTGAGAACTAACTTAGTAAACGCAGGTGTAGATTCTCCAGCATTGCAAATTATTAATGTTAGTGATGATAAAAAATCAAAAACTAAGGATATTATTTCGATTAGAACAAAGTTCATAGAAGGTATGGACAAAGAAAACGTAGTTTCTAACGTAACTTCTGTAATGCAAAAAGAATATAAGAATTCTGAATTGCTTTCAACAAACTCAATTGGACCAACACTAGGTAAAGAATTATTTAAAAACTCTTTAATTGCATTAGGTTTGGCTTGTTTAGGTATTGTTGCTTACTTGTCATTAAGATTTCAGTTTGATTTCGCTGTATGTGCAATTCTAGCCTTAATGCATGACGTTGTGTTTGTAGTCGGTGTATTTGCTTTATTAGGCTTGTTCTGTGGAGTTCAAGTAGACGGTTTATTCCTAACTGCGATTTTGACAGTAATCGGTTTTTCTGTACATGACACAATCGTTGTATTCGACCGTATTCGTGAAAACTTAAGATATTATGCTAAGAAAATGTCATTCGGTGAAATTGTAAACGCAAGTGTTACTCAAACAATGGCAAGAAGTATTAACACATCATTAACAACCTTGATTACATTAATGGCGTTATATTTCTTTGGCGGGGTAACTACTAGAGATTTCGTTTTTGCAATGATTTTAGGTATTGCAATTGGTACTTATTCAAGTATTTTCTTTGCAAGTATGTTAATTGATTTTTGGAGAGATAAAAAAGCTCAACCTAAAAGAGCGTAACAAACGCTAAAGTTTAATATTATTGATTGCATGCTACGAATTGTTAAAAGTTTGTAGCATGCTTTCGTTTTCTGATAAAATGAGAGAAAATTGAGGAAATAGACAAATGAAGAAAATATTATTAACTTTGATTATATTTGCACTAGGGCTTAACGCTCAAGCGGCGACTGTTTGGTTAAATGATGCGAGAAGTATTTTTCAAGCAAATTCTGCAGTAATTATGGCGGTTAATATCCGTAATTTTAATGCTAAAGATTTAAACAAAAATGGTATTATAGAAGAAAATTTGGGCGAAGAAAGAGGTAATTTTATCAATGCAATTGATAGACTAGACCAATTGTCTTTACAAGGTGTTAATACAATTCATTTGTTACCAATTACACCTGTTGGAAAAATTAAAGCTATTGGTACAGCAGGCTCTTTGTACGCACTAAATGGTTTTGATGATATTAATCCTCAATTAGCAAGTAAAAAATCAAGATTAAAACCAAAACAACAAGCAATCAGATTTATTGATGAAGCTCATAGACGAAAAATTAGAGTTATTGTTGATTTACCGTCTTGTGCTTCTTATGACTATTACCTAAAACACTCTGATATGTTCTTAAAAAAAGATATTGCCACTCCAATAATTCCTGCGGATTGGACAGATGTTAGAGTTTTAAATGTTGGGCGTAATGGTCGTTTAAACTTAGATGTTGTAAATGAATACAAAAAATTTATTGACATGATGATTGCTATTGGGGCAGATGGTGTTGTGGCAAATAATGCGGCAATGAAGCCTTATGATTTTTGGGTAGAATTAATCTCTTACGCACGAGCTAAAAGCCCTCAATTCTTGTTTTTAGCTCAAGCTACAGATGTTGATACTCCAATGGCAAAAAACTTTGAATTTACGCCTTATAATAAGTTATTAGAAGCTGGTTTTGATGGCTATTACGGTGGTTATTCAAGATTTAATGATTGGAAATTAGCCAAAAATCTTTATGACCAAGTATTTTTTAATCGAAAATTATTCTCAAAATATAAATTAATTAAATCTTGCATTGGTAGTTTTGCAACTATTGATTCTGTAAGTCCAATCTTAATTAATGGACCTCAATATTCAATCATGATTGCTTGGTTAAATGCAACATTACCTTTAAATTCTTATTTTGTAGACGGTTTTCAATTTGGTGATGACTATTTATATCCTTGGGAAAATAAACGAGCTAAAAAAACATTTACTGATGATGATTTTTACTTCGTACATCGTGGAAAATTAGATATTTTTAATTTTTCAAGGAAGCCAGAAGGTAATGACGGACGAGTTATGCAAAACTTCGTTCTTGCAAATAAATTCAAATATATGATGAACATAAATGTTCCTAATGCAAACTTTGTGCCACTTCAAGCAAATTCGGATAATGTAATAGCTTATGCTCGTTCAGGTGGAAATAACACAGTAATTGTTTTAGGAAATATGGATTTTGCTAACATGCAAAATGTAAAAGTTGTTGTTCCTCACTTAAATGAAAGAACAACAATTGTCCCAATTAAAATGGATGATATTCCAGTTGTTACTAAAAGCAGAATTAATAGCATTTTAGCACCTGGTGAAGTCCAAGTATTACTGTTAAAAGAGTTTTCTATTAAATAATTTTAATAAACACTTGTAAATCAAATGTATTTGGTATATTCTATTAACATATAACAGCTAGAAAAGGAAAAAATTATGTCAAGAAAATGTGAAGTATGTGGTAAAACACCTTTAAAATCAGCAAAAGTAACTTTCTCTCATAAACAAAACGTTCATAGACAAGCTCCAAACTTACAAAATGTAAAAGTTGTTATGAATGGTTCTGTTAAGAAAATTACAGTATGTTCTTCATGCTTAAAAGCAAACAAAGTTCAAAAAGCTGTATAGTTTTATAACGCATAAGGAAAAGAAAATTTAGAGGACTTTTTAAGTCCTCTTTTTTAATGTTTGATTTGTTCTAAAATTTAATATATATATAAAACGGCGGTTTAAGCATTGCTTAAACCGCCGTTTTGATAATTACAAAATTCAAATGGTTGTTATTAGCCGATTTGTTTCATAACTTCATCTGCGAAGTTTTCGTTACGTTTTTCTAAACCTTCACCTAAAGTATATCTAACGAACTTGTTGATAGTTAATTTACCTTCAATAAGTTGAGCAACTGTTTGGCTTGGGTCTTTAACAAATGCTTGTTCTAGCAAACATTTTTGAGCTAAGATTTTGTGTAAACGACCTTCAACAATTTTTTCTCTAATGTTTTCAGGTTTTTTAGCTAAATCTTCTTTACCCATTTCGATACGTTTTTCTTCTTCTCTTACTTCAGCTGGAATATCTTCGCTTGATAAGAATTCAGGAGCGCAAGATGCGATGTGTAAGCAGATATCTTTCATCAATTCAGCATCTTTTTTGTCTGTGTTAAGAAGAACACCGATTTTACCGTTGTGGATATAAGTTGCGTTGTGACCTTCCATGATAACGAATCTTCTGATAGTAATTTTTTCGCCGATTGAAGCGATTTTTTCTTTAATTACATCTTCGATTTTTTTACCACATTTTTTGCAAGTAGTTGCAAGTAAAGCGTCAACATCAGCTGGTTTTTCTTCAGCAACTAATTCTGCTAAGTTTTGGCATAATTCTTTAAATTCTGCGTTTTTAGCAACGAAATCAGTTTCGCAGTTAACTTCAATCATAGCGCCAACTGAATCGTTAACGTAAGAAGCTACAAGACCTTCAGCAGCGATTCTACCCATTTTCTTTTCAGCAGAAGCAATACCTTTTTGTCTTAATGCTTCAGTTGCTTTTTCCATATCACCATCAGCTTCTGTAAGAGCTTTTTTGCAGTCCATCATGCCTGCGCCAGTTTTCTCACGAAGTTCTTTTACCATACTAGCTGTAATATTCATTGTTTCCTCCATTATGCTTTAACTTCTTCTGTAACACCAGCATCTTCAGCTTTGATTTCTTCTACTTTAGAAGTGCTAACAGCTTTGTTTGCACGAAGCTCTTTACCTTCTAAAACAGCGTCAGCTAATTTAGATGCGATTAATTGTACTGAACGAATAGCATCATCATTACCAGGGATAATGTAGTCGATGTTATCAGGATCAGCGTTTGTATCAGCTAAGCAAATTACAGGAACACCTAATTTTTTAGCTTCAAGAATAGCGATATCTTCTTTTTGTTGGTCTACGATGAATAAAATATCTGGTAAACCTCTCATTTCTTTAATACCGCCTAAAGTTTTGCTCAATTTAGCAATTTGTTTGTTAATTTGAGCTTGTTCTTTTTTAGGTAATTTTTCGATTTGACCGCTTTCAATAAAGCTTTCATATTCTTTTAATTTGTTAACACGAGTTTTGATAGTTTCAAAGTTAGTCATCATTCCACCTAACCATCTTCTGTTAACATAATAAGCACCTGCTCTTGTTGCTTCTTGAGCAACTACTTCTGATGCTTGTTTTTTTGTACCAACAAATAAAACATTTTTACCTTTAGCTGCATATTCTCTTACAACGTCGTAAGCTGCATCTAATAAATCGCTTGTTTTTCTCAAGTCAATTACGTAAATACCGTTTCTTGCACCGTAAATATACGGTTTCATTTTTGGATTCCATCTTTGTGTTTGGTGACCGAAATGTACACCTGCTTCTAAAAGTTCAATCATTGATGCTACTGGCATCTTCCTTCTCCTTTTGTTATGTGTTTTACTACGGGAAATACTGTTCCATTTGCCTTGACAAACTAGGGTTTAACCTATCGACCAGCATATCCGTAATAATCGTAGCACGAACAAAAACATTTGCAAACCTTTTGTTTACAATATTAAGGGTAGATTTTAATAGCTAAAAAATGATTATTCGTGAGGATGTTCTTCTTGCGCACAAATTTCTCTGTATTCAAGCCCCATTTGATCGCTTACGTTTTGTAAGAATTCTTTTGTCGCTTGAACTGCTATATCAAATTGTTTTTTTGTAATTTCGTTCCAATGAGGTTCGTTTTGACGAGTAATTTTACCTGTTTCTTTTGTTGCCATAAATGTATCTGTAAATAACTTCATGCTAGAACGAGGGTTTCTTACAGTCTTAACGAATTGATTACCTAATTCCTCAGAGTGAGCTTCTGCAAATTTTTCGTAATCAGTATGGATTTTTAAATCAACAGCTTTACCTAAAGTAGAAGTTTCTTCTATATGTTGAGGTTGAGAAACATCTTGTAAAAAGTGGCAAGCTCTTGCAGCATTTTGAAGTGCTAATTCGTCATCTTCATCTTCAATTGCTTCGTCCATTTTTTCAATTTGCTCTTTATATGCGTATTTTGCGTTATTTTTTCCGTTATAATCCATAAAGCTTACAGCATTTGTGTTGAAAATTTTACTAAAAGCATTGATTACTCCGCCTGTCATAGATTTGCCTAAAGCTAATGCCGATTTTGATAAATCAATTTTCTTTTGCTCTGGATTATTTTCTTGTGGTTCTGCTGTCGGTGTGTAAAACTCATCAACATTGTCAAACTTTTCTCGGTTGAAAGTGTCAGTATGCATTTTTTCACCAAAATAGAAATGCTTATTGGCTAAGAACCCAATATCATCGTGGTCAGGTCTTTGAACGTAATCTTCCATAAGGTCTTGGTATTTTGCAAATTGAGGCATATCTTTAATTGCAGTTCTCATAATTTGTTTATGAGTTTCGCAACTCCAGCCGAAGTTTACATTGTTACTACCTTGAATTTTCAAAGTTTTACCTCCACATTCTGTTAAATTTGCCTAAAGGTTAAAAATTGCTCATATTTTGACCTTATTGTAACATTTATTTACAAATATAATTTCGGTAGCATAAATTTTTATTATGTGCCATAATTTTGCTATGAACGATAAAATTATAGTTAGGGGTGCAAAGGAGAATAATTTACAAGATGTTTCTTTGGAAATTCCAAAGGACGAACTTGTCGTATTTACAGGAGTTTCTGGTTCTGGTAAAAGTTCTCTTGCTTTTGATACAATTTTTGCAGAAGGTCAAAGACGTTATGTAGAAAGCCTTTCTGTTTATGCTCGTCAATTTTTAGGGCAAATGGATAAACCTAATGTTGAAAGCATAGATGGACTTTCTCCAGCAATTTCAATTGATCAGAAAACAACTAGCAACAATCCTCGTTCAACTGTTGGAACTGTTACAGAAATTTATGATTATTTAAGACTTTTGTATGCTAGGATTGGTGTTCCTCATTGCCCTAAATGTGGTGATGAAATTAAACCTCAAAGTATTGATGAAATTGTAAATTCAGTCTTAAAACTAGAAGAAGGTACTAAAATTCAACTTTTAGCACCTGTTATTGTTGGCAAAAAAGGCGAATATCAAAATTTATTCCAAGAGCTTCAACAAGAAGGTTTTGTAAGGGTAAAGGTTGACGGAGATGTTTATAATTTAGATGAAGAAGACGTCGAACTCTCTAAAACAAAAAAACACGACATTTCAGTTGTTGTTGATAGACTTATTATTAAGCCTTCAATTCGTTCTCGATTGACGGATAGTATTTCAACAGCGTTAAAAAAGGCTAATGGCGTAGTTATTGTTGATTTAGTTCAAAGTAAAGAAGAAATTTTATATTCTGAAAAATTTTCTTGTGAAAAATGTGGCTTGAGTTTTGAAGAACTAGCCCCAAGAACCTTCAGTTTTAACAGTCCTTATGGAGCTTGTGAAAGATGTTCAGGTTTAGGGGCAGACTTTATAATTGACCCTGATTTAGTTGTGCCAGATAGGTCATTATCAATAAAAGACGGTGCAATTTATCCTTGGGCTAAATCGACTACGGATTATTATGAAGATCTTTTGAGTTCGGTTTGCAAGCATTATGGAATTGATATGGAAACTCCGTTTAAGGATTTGCCTGCAGACCAACAGAGTGTAATTCTATATGGTTCTAATGATATTTTAAAAATTTCAGTAAAGCAATTTGGTACTCAACGCTATAAATCGCAATATACCAGATATTTAGGAGTTATACCATTTTTAGAACGCAAATATCATGAAGCAAACGGTGAATATTGGCAAGCTGAAATTGAAAAATATATGGTTACAAAGCCATGCACTGCTTGCGGTGGTGCAAGATTAAAGCCTTTTCCGTTAGCAGTTACAATCGGGGGCAAAAACATATATGAGTTTACTAAAATGTCTGTTGATTGCGGTATAACATTTGTGGATTCGCTTTACTTAGAATTAAAGGATTATGACTTACAAATTGCAAAGCAAATTCTTGATGAAGTACGTGCTCGTCTAAAATTCTTGCAAGACGTGGGCTTAGGCTATTTAGACTTGGCTCGTATGTCAGGAACTCTTTCTGGTGGTGAAGCTCAAAGAATTAGACTAGCAACACAAATTGGTAGTGGCTTGTCAGGTGTACTGTATGTTTTAGATGAGCCTTCAATTGGCTTACATCAGCGAGATAATGATAGATTAATAAAAACCTTGATGAAATTGCGTAATTTAGGCAACACGCTAATTGTTGTTGAACATGACGAGGATACAATAAGAAATGCAGATTATATTGTTGATATAGGTCCAAAAGCAGGCTTAAATGGTGGTAAAATTATTGCTCAGGGGCAAGTCAAAGATATTATTGCTTGTGAGGATTCAATTACAGGTAAATATTTGAGCGGAGAACGCTTTATCCCAGTACCTTCTAAATTAAGAGAGGGAAACGGCAATCATTTAATCGTAAAAAATGCTTGTTTGAATAATTTGAAAAATATAGATGTGGATATTCCATTGGGCAAAGTTGTAGTTTTAACAGGTGTTTCAGGCTCTGGTAAATCTACTTTGATGCAAGATATTATTAATCAATATGCTATTCATAAACTTTATCATAATAAGCCAAAACCTCAAGGAGTAGACGAAATTTTAGGTTTTGAAAACATTGATAAGGTTATTTCTATTGATCAATCTCCAATTGGTAGAACTCCACGTTCAAATCCTGCAACTTATACAGACATTTTTACTCCAATTCGTGCTTTGTTTGCAAAAACTAATGAGGCAAAAGTTAGAGGGTATAATCAAGGGCAATTTAGTTTTAACGTAAAAGGAGGTCGTTGCGAGGCTTGTAAAGGTGATGGTGTTAAAAAGATAGAAATGAACTTTTTATCTGATGTATATGTCAAGTGTGATGTCTGTAAGGGTAAGCGTTATAACCACGAGACTTTAGAGGTTAAATACAAAGGTAAATCTATTTCTGATGTTTTAGAAATGAGTGTTGGCGAAGCTCTTGAGTTTTTTGAAAATATAGCACCAATTAAGCGTAAACTTCAAACGCTTTACGATGTTGGGCTTGATTATATTAAATTAGGTCAAAGCTCTACAACCCTTTCAGGTGGTGAAGCTCAACGTATTAAATTGGCATCAGAACTTAATAAAAAAGCAACGGGTAAAACTCTTTACTTGCTGGATGAACCTTCTGTTGGCTTGCATTGGGCAGATTTAGACAAATTAATAAAAATCATTCACAAACTTGCTGATAACGGTAATACTATTTTGATTATTGAGCACAATATGGATTTGATAAAAGTTGCAGACCATATAATTGATTTAGGTCCTGAAGGTGGTAATGCTGGCGGAGAAATTGTTGCACAGGGTACTCCAAAGCAAATTGTAAAGTGTAAAAACTCTTATACTGGTCAATACCTAAAACCATATTTAGAAAAATAGTCGTTACGATTGGTTAATAAACTACTGAAATATTTGTGTGTGGTGTTATAATAGATTCATGCGAAAGTTTATTTTTTATCTATTGTTGGTTAAAAAAATATTCTATATTATAATTTATCCGTTTTTTATGGGTAACTCTAGATTTTTGCGCTTTTTTAGAATGGGTATGGAAAATTATTTAATTTTTCAACCTGCAAAATTAAGAGCTGTAAGGATTAAACGAGAATTATTGGGAAAATTTAAAACCGTTCGATTTGTAACATTAGATGGCGCAAGACTTTTTGCGTGGTTTATAGAGCCAAAAGAAAATAAACCAACGATTTTGTATTTTCATGGTCAAGCGGAATCAATCTTAAATCACCAAGATATTGCAGAATTTGCACTAAAAAATGGTTATGGTTTATTTATGCTTTCATATCGTGGACATTATAGAAGTTGGGGTTTGCCTTCTGAAAAGGGTATTTATACAGATGCACAAACTGCAATTAATAAACTAAAAGACATGGGTATTGAGGCAAAAGACGTCATTTTATGGGGACACTCTTTAGGTACAACTGTTGCTACACATACTGCAATTAACAATGAAGTTAAGGCACTTATTCTTCAATCAGCAGTCTTAAATATGCATTACTCTGCGATTGATATGGCTAATTTTTACTTAAGGCGTTTAAGGATTAGAACATTAAAAAAATATATCAAAAAACATTTTAAAGATGTTGAATTTATTCAAAAATTTGATAATTTTAAAAACTTACCAAAGGTTAAATGTCCAATTCTGTTGGTTCACTCAAAAACAGACAGAGTTGCACCATCAAAAAATGCAAGAATTTTAGCTTTAGTTAACGAAAATGCGGAATTATATTTAGCGCCACGTGGCAGTCATTGGTCAATGAATTGGTGCATAGATAAAATTGCTGATTATATTGCAAACTTAAAATAAAATTGATACAATACTTTCGGAGGTATTTTATGGAAGAAAAGAAAAGGATTATGTCGGGAATGCGTCCGACAGGTAGACTTCACTTAGGTCATTACTTAGGAGTTATTACAAATTGGGTAAAACTTCAAAATGATTATGATTGTTACTTTTCTGTTGCCGATTGGCATGCCCTAACAACAGGTTATGATAAAACTGAACAACTAAAAGATAATGTCTATAATGTTGTAATAGATTGGCTTGCTTGTGGCATTGACCCTAAAAAAGCTACGATTTTTGTTCAATCGACTATTCCAGAAATTGCTGAATTAAACATATATTTAGGTATGGTTACACCTCAAAACTGGGTAGAACGTGACCCAACATTAAAGGATATGGCAAAAATTTTAAAATCGAAAGAGGGAACAAACTCTCAAATCGGTTTTGGGTTGATGGGCTATCCTGTACTAATGACTGCGGATATTTTGGCTGTAAATGCTCATTACGTGCCTGTTGGCATTGACCAAGTTGCACACGTAGAATTAACTCGTGACATGGCAAGACGCTTTAACAATGTTTATCACACAGACTATTTTGTTGAGCCATCTCCAAAACTTAATAACTGTCCTTTATTGCCAGGTGTAGACGGTGCCAAAATGGGCAAATCATTTAATAATGACATTAAAATTTCTGATGATGAAGAAACAACGACAAAACGTATTATGCAATGCATTACAGACCGCTCTCGTGCGAGAAAAGATGATTTAGGACATCCTGACAAATGCGAAGTTGCTTTCAAATATTGGCAAATTTTTGGAACACCTGAAGAAATTGCACAAGTTGAAGCTGAATGTAAAGCAGGAAAACGTGGTTGTGCAGATTGCAAACGTCAATTAGCACAAAAAGTTAATGAACACTTTAAAGAAATTCGTGAACGTAGAAAATACTATGAAAATCATTTAGACGAGGTTAAGGCTATTCTTGCCGAAGGGTCTGAAAAATCAAGAGCAGTTTCAGCAAAAATTTTGACAGATGTAAGAAATATTATCGGAATGTACTAAAAGTTTTTGATAAAATGTCATTCTGAACTTGTTTCAGAATCTCTGATTATAATTATTCATTAGAGCTGTAAAGATGAAATGAGGCTCGGTTGCAAGGCAACCGAGCCTCTAAAATAATCAATTTACATTTTAGTAAATGTTTGTTCTTCGCATTAAATCAGAAAGCTTAATGTCCTTGTTGCTAATTGAAGGAATACCTGCTCTTGCGTCTTCAACTTTCTTTGCTGATGATTTGAAGCCAGATAAACCAACTCTCATTGTATCTTCGTTTTTTAATGCTAAAGCTGTTTTAAATACATCTAAAAGTCCCATAGAACCTCCTTCTCGTAAATAAGTATATTAGGTTTACTTTACTTTTTTATCGTACATAAATACTATTTTTCTTGATTTTTTAGTCTTTTATTATGCTATAATTTTTTTATGCAAAATGATATGACACATTTTAACAATGCGGTAGAACTGTTTGAACGAGAGTTTTCGCATGCAGATTTAGTTAATTTACTACAAAATGGTAATGTTGTAGAAAAACAGTTTGCAACGCTTAATTTGAAAGACTTAAACAACGAAAATGAAGCTCATTTGCTAATATCTCACCTTGTAGGTGTTGACGGCAAAATTAGAGAAGCTGTTGCGTTTAAACTGGTTGAATTTATAAAAGTAAAACCAGAGCTGTTTTTGAATGTTGAAAACTTTGATTATTTTGTGAATGGAACTATTGATATAGACGGAAATGTTTGTAGAAAAGTAATTGAAGCAAGTATTTATTTAAAATATAGTGTAGAATTTTCAAAATATTATGCAGAAGGCTTGAATAATATTATCGAAACAGCTCTTGATGAGATTTCAAAATTCACATTTAGAGATAAAAAATATACGATTAATAAACAGATTTTTAAAATTTATTGGTGCTTAGAAGCAATAAAATATTTTTATGAATTTTTGCCAAGCGATAAACTAAAAAATATATTGGCAGAGTGTTCAAAACTTTCAGAATATACAGTTAGAGAAAAGTGTGCAGAAATTATAAAACACCTTGATTTAGATGAAGAATTGTCAAAAATAATGTATATGTTAGAACATGATGAAAATTACTACGTTCGTAAAGTGTTTTCAAATAATTAAAAAAATATTAATTTGCTACTAATTTGCTTGCACGTCATGTATGTTTGATTTATAAATAGAAGGTAAACGTACATATATCAGAAGGAGATAAAGAATATGGTAAACGTAGCAATTAACGGATTCGGTAGAATCGGTCGTAACACATTAAGAGCAGCAATCAGAGAAGGCATTTTTGATAAAATCAACTATGTTGCTATCAATGATCCAGGTTTAAAACCAGAAGATGCAGCTCGTATATTCAAATATGACTCAGTAATGGGTAAATTCAATGGTACAGTTGAAGCTTACGAAGAAGGTATCGTAGTCAACGGTAAAAAAATTAAATTCTTCGCAGAAAAAGATCCAGCTCAATTACCATGGAAAGAATTAAATGTAGATGTAGTTGTAGAATCAACAGGTTTCTTCACAGATGCAACTAAAGCTCATGCTCACATTGACGCAGGTGCTAAAAAAGTTATCATCTCAGCTCCAGCTACAAACGAAGACAAAACAATCGTTTTAGGTGTAAACGATAAAGAATACGATCCAGCAAAACACAACGTAATTTCAATGGCTTCTTGCACAACTAACTGCTTAGCTCCAGTTGCAAAAGTTATCGACGAAAAATTTGGTATCGTAAAAGGCTTAATGACAACAGTTCACTCATACACAGGTGACCAAAGAATCTTAGATGCTGGTCACAAAGATCCACGTAGAGCTAGAGCTGGTGCTTTAAACATCGTTCCTACAAAAACAGGTGCTGCAAAAGCTGTAGCATTAGTATTACCACAATTAAAAGGTAAATTAGATGGTTTCGCAATGCGTGTTCCTACTCCAGACGTATCTTTAGTAGACGTTGTATTTGAACTTTCAAAAGACGTAACAGTTGAAGAAGTTAATGCAGCATTAAAAGAAGGTGCTGACGGTCACGTATTATGCTACACAGAAGAACCATTAGTATCATCTGACTATGTTGGTACATCTCAATCATCAACAGTTGACGCTCTATTAACTCGTGTAATGGGTGGCAACCAAGTTAAAATCATTTCTTGGTATGATAATGAAATGGGATACTCAACTCGTTTAGCTGAAACAACATTAATGGTTGCTGAAAAATTATAATTTTAAATTATAATTTGAGATAAACGTAAAATGCGGATTTTGATTTTATCAAAATCCGCATTTTTTATATATAACTTTGATTAAATTAATATATTTTTGTACATTTTAAGCAATCAGGAAAGAACTGTATGGAAATTAAATCTTCTTTTTTATACCCAATTTTTAGTGCTAGATTTTTCCACCCGATAGTAGCTCTATTTAATTGTTTCATTATTTTATTAAACTCTTTGTCGTTAATTTGGTATAAATGTGCCATTCTTTTTAATGTTTTTACACGAGTTCGAGTACGTCTATATTTTTTGCGTAAAATTTTATTTATAACTATTGGATCAGTTTCAGCTTCATAAGTTTTAAATGTGATATCATAAGCAGGAGCCAATGACCAACCTTTATTTGTGTCATATATAAATGCAACATTTCCACGCTCATCTTTACGGGTAAATGTGACAAGCCTAAATATTAGCCTTTTAAAGTATTCTCGCATACTTGTAACCGGAGTCTTATTGCATAATTTTCTTACAATATTTGGAATATATTTTTTTCCTGTTTGAAAGTTAACAAGCCTGTCTAATTCCATTAATGGATAACGAATTTCACCATTTCTATCAAATCTTTTAAGTATTAAATAAGGTTCTTTATTTTCGGTGTATTTCACTTTAAATTCTTGAAGTTTTAAGCCAAACTTTTTAGCAATCAATAATCCTAGATATTCTTCACCAAAAGCGCTTATATCATAACCTATGCTACCATATTTGGCTATACATAAATTACCTTCATAGTCCAAAATATTCATTTTAGGCATAAAACCCGCTAATGAAGATGTGCAGGCTAGAAATTTTTCAAATTCCTTTGGTGTTTCTTTATTATTCTTTATTCTATTTTGTATATTTAAAATTTTTTCAAAGTCATCTTCAGTTGGAAGTTTTACCTTGCTGTAAGGATTAATAAAATCACCATCTTTTTCAAATTTAAAACGCAATGCTCCTGAACGAGTGAAATCATTATTTAAATTTATTAAAAGTTCTAGTGGTATATTGTCCTCATTTAGTTGATTTACAGTGAATGTTCTATCCGTAACTGTAAAGAAATTGTATAAAATTTTAATATCAAAATTTGCATTTTTAGGTAGCTGTTTTTTCTTTTTCAAATATAACCATAAATAAGGATAAACAAAGACTGCCGGCCACAATACTGAGGCTGGGATTAGCAAGCTGTAAAAAATCTTATGGTATTGATTTGGGTATAAATCTTTTGAGTTAAAGACTCCTTCTTTTAGAGGTAAATCAAAACCTAGTGGGTGACGGTATTTATTTTTTAGCCATTCTTTTGAGTATTCAAATGTTGAATATTCGTCATCTTCAGAATAATGAAAGGTTAGTGTTCCTACAAAATAATCAACCTTTTCTATATTCATATACGTATATACTGTTTTTTCTTTCATTCTGGTCCTAACATAATTTTAAAATGTTTTCAAATATTAGCATTTTGTTGATTTCTTCATCACTGAAGCCATAAGACTTTGCCTCAAATTTCCAATTCTTTAATTTTATTGCGATGTTTTTTAACATTTTTTTAGCATGAGGTTTGCTTACATTGAAGTATATAGAGTTATCAAGGGCTTCTTTTAGTATTCGTTTTGCTCTTCTTTTAAATTGGAGTTTTGTTATACCAAAATTTTTAGTATTCTGTGGTGCTACTGATAAGTCTAAATCAGGTGAAACATTAAATCCTGAATTTATATCATAAACAAACTCTGAATTTACGGTATATTCAGAATAATCCGATATTGCAATTCTAAACAGATAACGTTGATAATACAATTCAAGATTTTTTTTGTGGTTTTTGCACATAAATTTAATGCAATCTGAAATTTTTTTAAAGTCATTTGGAACAAAAGGTTGTAACAATGATTTTAATGAGCAAGTTGGAAGTCTATTTTCACCATCTCTATCGTAACGTTTTATCAATAAATAAGTTTTTCCATTTTGTTCTACGACTCGGTAGTCTACAGGTTTGTTGTTGCATTTCCTTGATAAATCTATAGCAAAAGTCTCGTATTTGTAATTTGCTCTAAGAAATTTGCAATCTTTATCATATATTTTAGCAATACAAAGATTTCCATTTTTATCAAAAACATTAAATTTTGGAAATCTACCTTTTAATCCAAACATAGATGCACGAACAATCTCCAAATCTTTTTTGTTTTCTCTCTTATTTATAATTCGATTTATAATATTGCTCATTTCGTCAATATTATTCTCTGTTAAAATAAGATTTTTGTCTAAGACTGAAATAAATTCCCCGTCCTTGCTTAGTTTGAATCTTAAAGCTCCCATTCTTGTATAGTCATTAATTAACTTTAATTTTCGATATAGATAGATTGAGCCAAAAGACCAACTTCCTTCTTGCAATGCATCGTATAAATATTTTGCGGGAATGTTTTCTTCTTTTGTTAATAAGTGATGTCTCAACAGATAAACAAAAAGCATGTTATTTGAGAAATCATTTAATGCTGTATACAAAGTATAATTAAAGTAGCTAAATAAATCGTGTGATATAAATGTCTCATTTGTTAAAGGCAAATCGTTGCCTAAAGGGAATGCTAGAGGCGAATTTAGCCACTCATCTGAATATTTGAAGGTTATGATATGATTATTTACTGTATTACTTATAGAAAGTTGACCGACAAATATATCAGCCCCATTAATATTAATAAATGTGTAATATATTGTATCGGTCATTTATAAACTTTCTAAATTTATTTATCTTTAACTACTTACTAGCCGTTTTGACAGTATGTGAAACTCTTTTGAACATTCGCATCAAGTATTGATTTTACAGAGTTAAAATCATTTGTTAATGATGAATATTCTGTTTGGAGTTTTGTCAACTGAGTATCCAATTGTTTTTCTTTTCTTTGGATTTTTTTCATTTCAGTTTTCCAATATGCTTCAGCTTTAGCAGTTGCATCTGTATCTGTTTTTTCTTTAAACAATCCAGAGTTAGACGCAGTTTGTCCGTTTACGTAGTAAGTGTTATTCTTTAATTTTTCACTTAATTTACTTGAGTTATTCGCATCAGCATCAGTAATCCAACCACTTTTAGAAAGTTTATTGAATAAGTTTTCAAAATATGCAGTTTTTGGGTCACTAGCTGTCGAACCTGCATTATTATTAGTGTCGGCACCTTTTATAGATTTTGCCGCACTCAATGCGGAAGACCAAGTGTATGATTCATAATTTTGTTGATTGTATAGAGCTAACAACTTATCTTCCCATTCAGAACGAGATAGTCCTTTGCTATTCATATAATATGAAATTTGAGAATTAGTGTTGTCAACTGAACCTGCTATCGCACTAGTACGACCGCCAGAGGCGTTACCAGTAACATAATTGATAGCAATCGTCAACATTCTTCTTAATAATGATTGTAAGTTTACACGAGCACCATCTCTAGTGTCGGCACCACCTGTATCTCTTCGTTCATGGATAAGAACTTCACTAAAATTACCGTAGTTTTTAGAGTCGTAGCTACCTGCTTTGTTTGCGCCTGTGCCTAAACCTTTTGTTTGGTTGTTAATTTGTGCGATATAATCATCTAGAACTGCTTTTAACCCTTCACCTTTAGAGCCAAATGCATTACAAATGTCATCACGCATTTTTTCTGCAGCACTAGTAAAACGTTCAATAACAGGACCAGATTCATCACCATCCGTATCTTTACCTAAGTGAACACGCATGTTAGTTGTATCGTTTAAACCGTTTAAAATGTCAGAGTAACTCTTTTTACAAGCTCCACCGTCATTAATTTTGCTATCTTGGAATGTGCCACCACTCATATTTTTCAATAATTGAGAAACTGTTGTAACCTTTTGTGTATTTGGATAAGAACCATATACAGAAGTAAAGTTTACAAGTTCTTGTTTCCAAGCACCAGCTTCACCTGTCGGAGTTGTTGTATTATTATTTACATTTGCTGATGCAGAGGCTTCTAACGATGGCTCTAATACCTTTCGCATTGCTTCAACATTTGGATATTTTGCTAAGAAATCGTTTCCAGAACCAGAAGTTTTTTCAAGCCCTAATGTTCCTGCAATAGTAGGACTTAAAATTACTGCACCTGTTGCGCTATCAGAAATTATGCTTCCGCCACTAGCGTAACCGCTAGCACCCATTAATGCATCATAAGATAGGTTTACACCGTCAGCTACTTCTAATTTTGTAGCGCTAAGCATTCTATTATATTTTTCTGACACTTCGTCTTCATCACGTGCCAAAATCATATTTTGATTTGATACACGTTGCATTTGAGCTGACACATCATTTTGACGTGATGTGATAAACAATAGTCTTGCTTGTGATGCTGCTAAACCCATAATGTTTCTCCGTTAATCTGATATCTTTTTACATAATTTATGCTATCGGAACATCATGTAATGTTGATATCTAGTGCGTACCTAGAGAATTAAACTCTTTTTTTTATTATTTTATTAATCCTCTAAGTGTTTACACTATAATAAACGATTTTTTCTAGAAAAAATTGACTTTTCTGTAAAAATTATAGCATAAAATTTTACATTTGTTAATATTTGCAATATATCGTTACAAATTTAGAATTACATTTTGCTTTAAGCACAGTTCCAATTTTAAACTGGACTTGTTTCAGAATCTCTAATAATTTACTCACAATTGCCAATATTACATATTGTATAATTTAGGCTTGATGAGTTACCTGAAAGTGGTAAAAGGTTTTTATAATACATTTTTTCTTGATTAAACTCTGTATCTTCTATTTTTTTGGGTCTAGAATACCCCAAGTCTTCTAGTGAGCAAGCACCACCCGTAACAACACCTGTACAACGAGGTTCCGGCGGAAACAACCACGAGATTGAAAAGAACATTAAGCAAATTATTGCGATTATAAAAATATATTTCATAGACACCAAACTTAGACTATAATTATAGAATAGCCTTTTTTGATGACTGATACATTCCTATAAAGTTTAATCTTTACTTAGCAGAAAGTAGTGATTTTGCAAAGTCTAGGGCAGATTCAGAATTGTCACCTGACGCAAGGCTTGCAATAGCTTTAACTTTTTCATCTTCGTTAAGCGCTTTTATTGTAACTTCAGTTTCCTCGCCTTGTTCTTTTGATACTAAGAAATGTTTATCCGCTTTAACCGCAATAATAGCTTGATGAGTGATTACAATAATTTGTCTAAATTTCGCTAACTCTGATATTTCATCAGCTACGCTTTGAGCGGCTTTGCCAGAAATTCCCGTATCAATTTCATCAAAAATAACGGTGTCAATTTCGTCAGATTTTGCAAAAATTGTTTTGATTGCAAGCATAACTCTTGAAATTTCACCGCCAGATGCTGTTTTTGCAAGTGGTGAAAGGTCTTGAGATACGTTTGTAGAAATATAAAATTCAACGTCATCAATGCCGTCAGATGAAAGTTCTTTTGGTGTAATTCTGATTTCAAATCTTGATTTTGCAAGCTCTAATTTTTCTAATTCATCAACTATCAAGGACGACAAGACTTGTGCGTAATTTTTACGTTTTGCTGAAATATCTTGAGCAAGTTTATTCAATTTCATTAAAATTTCATCAATTTTGGCTTGAATTTCTTCAACATTTTTAGATGAAAACTCAATTGTATTCAATTCTTCAGATAATTTATCATAAGTTTGAATTACTTCTTCAAGAGTTGAACCGTATTTACGTTTCAATTTATCAAACAAGTACAAGCGTTCTTGCACTTCATTAAGTCTTGCAGTATCGCTGTTTACGGACTGATAATAGTCTCTAAGAGTTGAGGATAAGTCTCGAGTAAGTTCTGAAATTTCAATAATAGATTGTTCTGCGCCTTCAAGTGAATTATCCATATCAACTGCTTTTGAAATATTGGCTTTAATTTGCAATAATGCATCAATTAAAGAGCCTTCGTCACCGTTTAAAGCCCAATAAGAGGTTTGTGTAAGCTCTTGCAATTTTTCAGAGTTTTCAAGTACGCTCAATTCGTTTTGAAGAGTTTCTTCTTCAGTTACATCTTCTATATTAGCTTGTTCAATCTCGTTGATTTGAAATTTTAGAAAATCTATTTGAGATTCAGTGGCATTTGCCGAATTTTGAGCTGTTTCTAGAGCGTTTAACAGACCTTGATATTCTTTATAAAGACATTTATACTCTTGTAATTCTTCGCCGTACAAATCTTTTGCATAGTTGTCTAAAAGAATAATGTGTGATTTTGGTTGTAAAAATGCGTAAGTTTGGTGTTGAGAGTGGATATCTATCAACATTTCCTTTAGCGATTTGATAAATTCTTGATTAACAAGAGTTCCATTAACCCTTGTGCGTGAAGATGTTGAAGTAATTTCTCTTGATAATATAATTTCATCTAATGTATCAATGCCGTTTTCTTCAAACAGAGTTTTTATATTTGGATTTTTTGACTCTATAAACAGCTCAATAAGTGCTTTTTCCGCACCTTTTTTAACAACATCTTTAGCTGGTTTTGCACCAAAAGCTATATCTATAGCGTTGATTAAAATACTTTTACCTGCGCCTGTTTCACCTGTAATAACATTTAAACCGTTGTCAAAATTGACGGTTAAATCTTCAATCAAAATATAGTTTTTTACGTGAATTGATTTAATCATAGACTTCTTGGAGATACCCCCCAGTGTAGTTTATCACGTAAGACTGAATAGAATGCGTCATCTTGTAGCAATGCCAAATAAGCTTTGTTTTCAGCTTTTTGAATTACAACCTCGTTTGAAACATCGCAAGAATCTGCACCGTCTGTAATTAAGTTAAATTCATTGCTTTCGCCCTCTGCTGTGGTGATTTTTATAATCTCGTTAGAGGGTACAACCAAAGGTCTTGCTGTTAAAGTATGAGGGCAAATCGGTACGATTACTAATGCATCAAGCATTGGATAAATTACCGGTCCACCTGCTGAAAGTCCATAAGCAGTTGAGCCTGTTGGTGTAGAGACAATCAAGCCGTCTGCTATATAGTCGCATACAAATTTGTCATTGATGCTTAAAACAAAGCGTGATGAACGTGTTGCGCAAGCCCCCTTTATTACAAAGTCATTAAGGGCATATTTTTCGCCGGATTTTATCATCAAGCGTTTTTCTATGTTAAAGGCATTATTAAAAACTTTATCAACTGCTAGTTGAATATTATCCGCATTAACTTGAGATAGGTAACCTAAGCGCCCTAAATTAACCCCCAAAACCGGAGTTTTAGACATTGCGTAAAACTTTGAAACGTGTAATATAGTCCCGTCTCCGCCTACTGCAAAAACAAAATCAAACCCGAATTTCATTTCTTTAATTTCTAAAATTTCAGGTTTTGCGCCTTTTTCAATCAAGCTGTGTTCTAATTTTTGCAACACTGGGTAAGGGTTTTTAACACCCTCATTAAAGACTACGGCGATATTTTTAGTACAAAAATCAACACATTCCATATTATAATTTTACAACGTAAATACTTTTATGACAACTATATAAACAGAAGGCGCAGGTATGGCTTACATACCTGCGCCTTCTAAATATTTAACCAATCTTATGCGTTAAGATTTAATGATTTTAATTGTTTATCTGCTTGCGCTTTAACTTTTGCATCTTTGTCGTGAGATGCTTCTTGTAGCAATGGTGCTAAGTCTTTTTTGTATTCAGGTCTAGACATATAACCGATTGA
Source organism: Candidatus Melainabacteria bacterium (assembly GCA_003258725.1). Taxonomy (GTDB): domain Bacteria; phylum Cyanobacteriota; class Vampirovibrionia; order Gastranaerophilales; family Gastranaerophilaceae; genus UBA6984. The sequence goes on along the minus strand of QHMG01000014.1, from coordinate 10,295 downwards.
AGCAACTGCGGCTTCTCTTACGCTTGCGTTCTTATTTGTTTTTAATTCGTTTACAATCCCAGCCATACCGATTAAATCATCAGCTGGAACTGTTGTTTTTGCTAAATCTTTTACACCGTCTGCGTATAATTTTTGAAGAGTTGCTGTTGTGAACATTGCATATTCTTTGTTACGTTCTGCAAGTGCCTTGTCTTTACCTTCCATCTTTGAAGTATCTTTACTCATAATGTTTAGCAAGTTATCAACAACTTTGTTATCTAACAATTCCTCTGCTTTGTCTGGAGCATACATTGCAACTTCAGAAATTGCTTCCATTGCATCAGCTTGCTCATCATAGTCTGGACTTGTTAATATACTAACTAAGCCGTCCAAGTCAATGTTTGGTTTCATTTTTTCAGGTTTTACAATTTCTGGACGTTTATTTGCTGGTTTTGTATCGTTTGTTTCTTTGTTATCAGTTTTAGCAACTTCTGCAGCTTTTGTTTGAGCTACGGGTGCAGGTTGAACCACAGCTTGGGTTGCCATAGCTTGTGCTGCTAATGCTTGAGCCATAGTAGTTTCTTGATTTTTATCTTCAACTTCTTTTTCTACAGCTTTAGCTTCTGCATGTTTTGGTTCATAAATAGATGTTTTTGGCATATCATAAAATGAAGGCTTTTTATCGTCTTCTTTTGGTGCCTGTTTCTTGGCTTGTTCTTCCTCAACTTGTGCTTGAGGTTGCATACCATTTGGTGTGATTTCAATCTTAATAGTCATTGGTTGCATCGGAACCATCGAATATGGCTGAATCATCGGATTCATCATAGTAGGATACATGAATTTCCTTTCTAAACACACTACCTTGTAACTATATAAAGTCTAATAATCCCAAAAATTGCTAGTATTTTAGAATGTCATGAAAATTTTGTTACATTATTTTACAAATGTTAATCTTCTTCAATACGAGGATTAATTGCTCTTGCGACATTGATAACTTCTAATCCCGAAAAATCAAACATTTTTTTTATGTTATTCGGATTCTTTGCTCTTTCACGCATAATTAACGCCCCAACAATTGCCTCTAATTGGCTCATTGGCATCATATTAGGTGGAATATCTTCTAATTGATATTCAATCTTTAGAGCGTTTTGCAAGAACTTACAATCAGCTGGAGTTCGTTCTTTAAAATAAGAACTTAAATGCATGTCTTGACGTGTTATATAAAGCTCAAAACGAGTTATATCAATACCTTGTTCGTACTTTAATGTTCTAAAATATTCTGAACCTCTTGTTGAATAACGTTGTGTCCAATTTTCTCTATTTAAAAAATGTTCATTGCTTTGCACCATTTGATATGGTTTTGATAAAATTCTCCATTTACCCTCTAACATTGAGTTATCCCAAGGCAATGAAATACAAATGTGGGATTGTTTTAGAGAGGAATAATTGTCTAAAAAGAATTGAATATCCTTCATTGAGTACAATTTGTCGACAAGAATAATTTTGCCGAAGGAGTCCATTATAGCAACTCCTGTATCAACTGTTGAGGCTGGCGCCATTGATATTCCTATATAATATTCCATAATTATTGTCCAACCATATCAAATTGTTTATTAATATCTTTTTGCAAAATTTTATCGTGTTTCGCATCATTTATCCAAGCGTCGTCATCATCTTTTCTTGTTTTAGGTGTTACGTTTGATGATTGCTCATAAATGGTTTTATTTTTTATTGATAATGATTTTTTTCTATCATTAGCCTCTTTAGTAGCTTCTGTTAAATTATTGTTGATGCTAGAGGATTCAATTTGAGTAACTTCGTCTTCAACAGTTGTTGTTTTCAAGTTTTCAAATGCTTTTGAACCGTTTTTGATACGTTGAATAGTTGCCATACGTTCAGTTTGGAAGGCTTCTTGTTCTTTTTTAGGTTGCTTCATAACTGATGAAGTTGCATGCTCAAAACTTTTAAATTTATTTTTCAAAACAAGTATTTCTACACGTCTATTTTTACTCCTGTTTTCAACTGTTTTGTTGTCAACGATAGGACGAGTATCACCATAGCCAACTGCTGTGAAGATGTTTGGCATGAATTTGAAACGTGTAATTAAATATCGAATGATACTAGATGAACGTGCGCCAGATAATTCCCAATTTGAAGGGAACATGAAGGTATTAATTGGTTGGTTATCAGTATGACCTTCAACTCTAATGTAGTGTAAAGCGAATTTTTCACCAATTAAAACACCAACATTATCCAAAGTTTTCATGGCTTTATCTGTTAGTGTTGCTGAACCTGAGTAGAATAAAAGGTCATTTTTCATTGTAATCAATAACCCTTTATCTGTTAGTTGGGCATCAATACCTTCCATATCTCCATTTTTTGACATTTGATTAATTGCATCTTTTATGTCTTCAAAGGATTGGTCTTCGTACTTTTGGCTAATATATTCAAGCATTAGAGGGGCAATTGTACTGTCAGCAGCACTTGCCTCTAGAATTGATGCGCCTTTAGAATCTAAAATAGAATCAGAACCTTCCAAAATGCTTGGCGCATTAAATGCTTTTCTAATACTATCTTCAAGTGCGGCAAATTCTGTTAAATCAATTTGAGAAAGAGCATATAACACAACGAAAGTTGCGAATAAAAGTGTGATAAAGTCCCCGTATGAAACTAACCATCTTTCTAAATTTTCATGCGCTTGTTCGAGTTTCTTTTTAGCCATTATTAATATTCTTCTTCCTCAATGCTAGTTCTGTCAGTGATATATGCTTGTAATTTTCTTTCAATTAATGCTGGAGATTCACCTGCTTGAATAGCTAAAACTCCTTCAACCATTACGTCTTTAGCTAAGAAAACTTTTGCGTAATTCAATCTTATACGAGTTCCTAAAGGAATTAACAATAAGTTTGCAGCAAATAAACCGTAAATAGTTGCAACAAAGGCAACTGCGATACCTGCACCCAAGGCAGATGGATCAGAAAGGTTTTGCATTACTTGAATTAAACCCATAACTGCACCGATGATACCCAATGTAGGAGAATAACCACCTGCAGATTCAAATACTTTTGCACCGTTAGTAATTTCTTCTTGTTGTTGCGAAATTTGGTTTTCCATCATTGATTGAACTAATGTAGGGTCTGCACCATCAGCAACAGCCTCTAAACCCATAGTTAAAACAATGTCTGAAGCGTCTTTTGCTTCTCTTTCCAAGCAAATTACACCTTCTTTTCTAGCTTTTTGAGCAAATTTTACTATTTCTGCAATAACATCGTTTAATTCTACAACCGGTGGAACAAAAACGTCTTTAATAAGCATAATAGCTTTTTTCAAAACTCTAGGTGGAAAACTTAATACAACAGCCCCTGCTGTACCACCGAATACGATAAATGCGGCTGTCAATTGCATTAATTGACCTAAATTACCACCTTCAAGTGCTTGACCTGTAAGTATGAATGTTATACCTAGAAATAATCCTACTACTGCAAAAATATCCATGTTTCACTCCATATTTTTTCTTCATACTAATTAAACTATATTTTCACATGCTACAAATCATGCAAATAGTTTATTTTCGTAAGATTAAAGGAATTCTTCACGAATAATTGTCATTAATTCAGGTTCTCCGTCAGTTGCAAGAACTGTATGTTCAAAGTGTGCAGACGGTTTTTTGTCTGCAGTTTGAACTGTCCATTCGTCTGGAAGTTGAATAACTTCATCACAACCAAGGTTAAGCATTGGTTCAATGGCAATAACCATGCCTGATTTAATTAAAGTTTTGTCTCCAACGCTGTAATTATATAGAAATGGATCTTCGTGCATAGCGTGCCCAACGCCGTGACCGCCGTATTGTCGAACGATTCCTAAATGTTCTCTGTTTGCAACTGCTTCAACTGCTGATGAAATATCATCAAGTACATTACCTGCTCTCATTTGAGAGATACCTGCAAATAATGATTCTTCTGTGAATTTTAATAAATTTTCGACTTCAGGAGCAATTTTACCAACTGGATAAGTCCAAGCGCTATCGCCGACCATACCGCCGTAAGTTGCACCTACGTCAACACTAATAATGTCGCCTTCTTTAAGGATAACGTTTTTTGATGGAATCCCGTGAACGACATTTTCATTAATTGATGTACAAATACTTGCAGGAAAACCGTTATAGCCTAAAAATGTTGGTACAGCCTTGTTTGCATGAATAACCTCCATTGCAATATCGTCAAGGTCTTTTGTCGACATTCCAGCCTTAATGTTTTCCTTCATAGCTTTATGCACGAGGGCAACAATATGCCCTGCGTGCTTCATTCTTTTAATTTCGTCTCTTGATTTTCTATTAATCATTTACTGCCTTCAAAAGTCTTTCCCAGACTTGTTCAATGCTACCATTAGCGTCAATTTTTCTCAAAACACCTTTGTTTTCATAGTATTCAGTTAAAGGTGCTGTTTCTTTGTAATAAGTTTCAAATCTAGCTCTTGCGATTTCTTCAGTATCATCTTTTCTTTGAGTTAATTCTGAATTACATTTATCACAATGAACACCATCTTTAGGTGCTTTAAACTTCATATTGTAAATTTCGCCACATTTTGGGCAAGATTTTCTATTTACAATTCTTTCGATTAACAATTCAGTATCAATATCGAAGTAAACAGCTCTAAATTCTGCATCTTCTTTATCAACTTCTTTGTTAATTTCTTCTAACATGCCAGCTTGTTCAACGCTTCTAGGAAAACCGTCTAAAACGTAGCCGTTAGCACAATCAGGTTCTGCAAGTCGTCTTTTGATGATTGCTGCAACAACTTCAACAGGAACTAATTGACCTTTTGACATGTAGCTTTCAGCTGTAACACCTTCTGGAGTTTGATTTTTAACTGCAGCTCTCAACAAAGAACCTGTATCAACATGTGGAAAGTTCAAGTGCTCAGCTAATTTGCTTGTTTGAGTACCTTTACCGCAAGCTGGTGGCCCTAAAAATATTAATTCTTTTTTCATCTTCTCTTTTCCTTTTTGTTTTATAAAATGTAACCTATGCGTCAATGTTAGTTGCGTATACAGCGTGTTGTTGAATGAAATCTCTACGAGGTTCAACCTTGTCACCCATAAGAATATCAAACAATTGGTCACAAAGCATAGCATCTTCTAAGTTTACTTTTAATAAAGTTCTTGTAGAAGGATCCATTGTAGTTTCCCAAAGTTGTTGAGGCATCATTTCACCCAAACCTTTAAATCGTTGGATTTGTAAGCCTTTAGAACCTCTGTCATCTAAAATCTTATGTAATTCCGAGAAGGTTGAAACTTCGTGAGTTTCTGTATCTGTTTCTAAAATTAATGTTCCTTCTTCTTCGATTAAATATTCACGAATTAGAGGGTATGCAGCTTTTAGACGTTTGTATTCGTTACTCTTAACAATGCTTTGAGTAATTAATACAAAATCATCATCTGCAAGAGTTAATTTTAGATTATATTTTGCGTTTTCAGCGCTGTATTTCAATTCTAACTTGTAATCTTTAGCTTCAGCAATATTGTAGTTTTCAGCGTGGTCTACAAGGTAGTGTGATAAGTAATCAAGATGTTTTTGCATTGTAGCTTGATCGTCGAAATCACTCTCTTGAATGTCAGAACGAACCATACCTCTAAGCATTACAGCTGGTATTCTTCCCAAAATAGGGTTGTTGTAAGAATTGTAGTATGCTGACATATTAGAGATTAATTTTAATAATTCTTCGCCTTGAACAGATTTTGATTTTGTCTTGTCTGACAAGCAAACAGATTTGATACCACGTTCTTTTAACATTTTGTCTAACGCTTTTTCATCGAATAAGTATTCGCTTTGTTTACCTTGTGTAATTTTATATAGAGGTGGTTGAGCGATATATACATAACCTTGTTCGATTAATGGTTTACAATATCTAAAGAAGAATGTAAGCATTAATGTTCTGATGTGCGCACCGTCAACATCGGCATCGGTCATGATAATAATTTTGTGATATCTAAGTTTTTCCAGACTAACTTCATCAGGGTTTCTGCTGATTGTAACACCAAACGCTTGAACCATTGATTGAATTTCGTTGTTAGCGTAGATTTTGTCTAAACGAGCTTTTTCTACGTTCAAAATTTTACCTCTTAACGGTAAAATAGCTTGGAACATTCTGTTTCTGCCTTGTTTTGCAGAACCACCAGCTGAATCACCTTCGACAAGGAATATTTCGCATTTTTCTGGTTCTCGATTTGAACAGTCTGCCAATTTACCTGGTAAAGTTGAGTTTTCAAGAACAGTCTTACGTCTTGTTAATTCTCTAGCTTTTCTTGCAGCTTCTCTAGCACGTTGTGCTTGAAGTGTTTTTTCGATAATTGTTCTTGCAATTTTCGGATTAAATTCAAGCCATTCTTGGAACTTGTCTCTGATAGAGTCCTGAACTGCACCCATAGCTTCTTGACTGCCTAATTTTTCTTTTGTTTGACCTTCAAATTCAGGGTTTGGAAGTTTTACGCTGACAATAGCTGTTAAACCTTCACGAACGTCGTCACCTGTTAGGTTAGCTTCTGAATCTTTAAGAATGTTATTTTTACGTGCGTAATCATTTAATACACGAGTAATACCGTTTCTGAAACCTGTTAAGTGAGTACCACCGCTATGTGTGTTGATATTGTTTGCAAAAGACAAAATACATTCGCTATATGCGTCTGTGTATTGCATTGCAACTTCAACTTTCAAATCACCCACCATTTTGTCAATGTAAACAGGTTCTTCAAAAATTGCAGTTTTGTTTTTGTTCAAGAATAAAACGTATTCTGCAATACCACCTTCATAGTGGAAAACTTCTTCTTCATTTGTTCTTCCGTCAATAAAAATAATTTTTAACCCTTTGTTTAAGAATGCCATTTCTCTTAAACGACCAGCAACAACATCTTTATCAACTTCAATAGTTTCATGGAAAATTTCTGGATCAGGCCAAAATCTTGATTTTGTACCTGTTTTGTCAGTATCTCTAATTCTTTCTACTGGTGCAGAAGGTTCACCACGAAAATATTCTTGTTTATAAACTCCGCCGTTTCTTGAAACTTCAACAACCATTTTTTCAGATAATGCGTTTACAACAGAAGCACCTACGCCGTGAAGACCACCTGATACCTTGTAACCGCCGTCACCAAACTTACCGCCAGCGTGAAGTACTGTGTGTACAATTTCCAATGCTGATTTGCCTGAATCTGGTTTAATATCAACAGGAATACCACGACCATTATCTTCTACTGTGATACTGTGGTCTGTGTTGATTTTAACTCTAATTTCTGTACAATATCCTGCCAATGATTCGTCGATAGAGTTATCTACGATTTCATAAATACAGTGGTGCAAACCTCTTTGAGATGTTGAACCAATATACATGCCTGGACGCATTCTAACGGCTTCTAAGCCTTCCAATACACGAATATTACTTGCGTCATACTCTTGCTTAGTCGCTGTAGTTGCGCTACCTTGCATTTCTTCCATTATATTTCCCCCCAAAATTAATATTTTTACATTTTATATGTATATATAATTATTATATTACAAATAAGCCCTTATTGCATGACTGTAAAAAAATCTTTACGTAGTGTAAACGCCTATTCAATCAATTTTGACCATTTTTTAGAGGCTGAGTCTAAAACTTTTTTTGTGTCAACATTGTCCACCAAAATTAATTGAGTGGCTGTGTTTATGACGTTGTTTATTTCTTTTTGTGATTTTTGTTGCTTTAAAACAGGTTCAACTTTGTTTAATTGTTGTGCGCTAATTACTCTAGCTTTTGCTAGAATGTCGTTCTTATCATATTTTTGATAATACTCATTTTTCAATGCGTTTTCGTTTGTAGCTAAAACGTTAGTTAATTTTGCAAGTCTCAATTGGTTTTCTTCGTTTGTTAAGTATAAGGCAAATTTTAATGCAGCCTCTTTGTTTTTCGCACGTTTAGGAATTACAAAATTCATTAAAGAAAAATCATATTGACCTTCAGAACCGACTAATTGAGTTGAAACATCAGTCTTTTTGTATACGTTTGGTGCATTTTCTTTAATCAAGTTTAAAAAGTTTGCGCCAGCTTGAATTGATACAATGTATTCTGACATATATTTTTCCAAACTTTCTCTATGTGTTTGGTTGATGCTTTCTTTTGGAATTAAGTCGTCTTTATAAAGTTGCTTATAAAAATCAAAAATTTCGATTGAATCATGTGTTTTTAATGCATACGGAGTGTTGATATCATACTTGTTTAAAATCTTAAGCATAGTATCATTCTCTGTAATTGTAGGCATAAAGACGTAAGCTCCAGTTTTTGCTTTAACGTCAAGTGCATATTTCCCCATAGCCTCATAAGTTGTTGGAGGTATTTTAAATCCAGCTTTTTCTAATAGAGCTTTATTGTATATTGTCACTGCAGAAGTTGCATACCAAGGTATAGCATACATTTTGCCATTAACTTCTAATGATTTTAAAAGTGACTTATTAAAGGGCTCTAATTGTTCAGGCATAATTTCTTCAAGTGCACCTTTTTGTGCTAAAACGCTCGAAAAATCAGGGTTTAAGTTTACCAAAGAAGGTGGATTGTTACTCAATATGGCAGCAAGAGTCCTTTTTTCACCTTCTGAAAATGGTACGTCAATCCATTTTATTTTAATATCAGGATTTTCGTATTCAAATTTCGCAATAATATCTGTCATATAAGGTGTAAAATCATTCATTTGAAGAGTCCAAAAAACAACTTCTTGATCTAAAGATTTAGTGTTTCTTGGTGCTAATGATACACAAACAAATGCGACCAAAAGTATTAAAAATATTGAACTTCCGATAATTATTTTTTTCTTCATTTTAATTTTATTCCTTTTGATGTTACAATTATACTATGAACAATTTATTTACGGAACTAGAAAATAAAAATAAGCAAATTCCACTTGCGGATTTGTTACGTCCAAAGACTTTGGAGGATTTTTTAGGACAGGAAAATGTTATCTCCAAAAATTCACCGCTGTTTAATTTATTGAAATCAGGGCGTTTATTTTCGCTTATCCTTTGGGGACCTTCTGGTTGCGGTAAAACAACTCTTGCAAGGATTATTGCAAATACCGTAAATGCTCAATTTATTGAGATTTCTGCTGTAACTTCTGGCGTTAAAGATATCAAAGATGCTGTTGAAAGGGCAAAAGAGGCTTTGAGGAACGGTCAAAAAACGATTTTATTTATTGATGAAATTCATCGTTACTCAAAAACTCAACAAGATGCGCTTTTGCCACACTTAGAAAATGGAACACTTTTTTTGATTGGTTCAACTACTGAAAACCCATCATTTCAAGTTGTTCCGGCACTTTTGTCTAGAGTTCAAGTTATACGTCTTGAAAATCTTTCAGATGAAGTTATTTCACGTGTTGTTAAAAATGGTTTTTCATATTTAGTAAAAAATAATCAACCGATTGATTATAAAGATGATGTCGTTGAATTTATTGCTAATTTAGCTAGAGGTGATGCCCGTTACGCACTTAACCTTGTTGAAAATGCTTACTTTGCAAGCAATTACAAAGAAGATAAAAGAGTTTTAACCGTTGATATTATTGAACAACTTGCGCAATCTAGAAAAACTCGCTATTCACAACAAGAACATTATGACTGTGCTTCAGCTTTTCAGAAAAGCCTTAGAGGTTCTGATGCAAACGCTGCTATTTACTATTTAGCTAAAATGATAGCTTCTGGCGAAGACCCTAGATTTATTGCACGCCGTTTAATTGTTACGGCAGCAGAAGATGTTGGGCTTGCAAATCCAATGGCGCTTTCTCTTGCCGTAAGTGCTTATCAAGCGGTAGAGTTGCTAGGATTTCCAGAGGCAAGAATTCCGTTAGCAGAAGCCGTAATTTATGTTGCGAACTCAAAAAAATCAAATTCAGCAATTATGGCGATTGATGAAGCGTTATCAGATATTAACAATGGCAAAGACTATGATCCGCCAATGCATTTAAGGGATGCGCACTACAAAGATGCCGCAAAGTACGGCTTCGGTGAAGGTTACATCTATTCTCATATAGCAAAAGATGCATATCAGCAATTTATGCCAGATGAGCTTGTCGATAGAAAATATCTATCTTAACTTACAAATATATTATACAATTTTTTCTTTAAAAATTTGTCTGATTTAAAACGTACGTATTTTTACGTACGCTTTTTTACGGACAAAGAGGGCTTTATTACTCTCTATGTCCGAAATTTCACCAATAAAAAAGCCACCTGGCAGGTGGCGCTTAAACTTTGCTGTTTAAAAATAATTGAGAGAGAGAGTATTTAAAATTTTGAGAG
>QHMG01000013.1 GCA_003258725.1 Candidatus Melainabacteria bacterium | reverse complement strand
TAATTTTTGGTACTACAAATTAAGCCACATACACAAGACTATTTATTTTAAATAACTTGTATTGCAAACTATTTGAAGTATATTGAATAATCTTAATTATCTCTCGTACTTATATAAAGTATTTTTTCAAAAATTTATTGCCTTTTTTGAAACGCCAATGTTAACTTTTGTTAACATTGGCGTTTATGTATTTAATCTGCAAATATGTTAAAGATCCCGCAACAAGTGCGGAAGGACATTATATTAAAAATTATAAATAACTTATAGTCTTATAGCCTACGCAAAAATAGACTCATCTACTTGTTTTCTTGCAACTCTTTGGGCTAAATCTGTTTTTGTAATTTGACCGTCACCGTTTACGTCTAAACCCTTGTTTGCATTATAAAATTTATGACCTTGAGATGTTAATACTTCTTTGTTTACGTATGCTGGTAAGAAGGTTAATGTGTATAAATCACCAGCAGATAATTGTCTGTTGCTCTTTACGTATGTTCTTCTGTTCATTAAATAGAATTTTTCTACGTAATCTAATTGTTGTTCTGGAGTCATTTCTCGTAGGGCATCTGTTGTTGTGCCTAATGCTCTTGCTGTTGCTGGCATAAATTGGATTAAACCTGATGCACCACCTTTTTTGTTTTGTGCTCTTGAGTTTAAACCTGATTCTGAGTTCATTACTGCTAACAAATCTTTGTAGTTACAACCGATACGTTGTGCTACTTGTTTTACTTTGTTCAAGAAAGATTTTGTTAATTTTACGTTTGGACGAGATGAACCGTTTCCGCTTGTTGTTGAAGCTGAGCTTGATGAAAAATAATTGCTGAAATTGAATGATGGCATCGTCAAATTGCCAAAGCTAAAGTTTGAAAAGTTTGGCATATTAAATGTCATTGGAGAGAATGAATTTAAATTGATTGAGTTTAATGATGAAAGATTACTAAAAATACTAGCCATGCAAGATGAAAATTCTGCACTGCCAAATGGATTGCCTGCATTTAATGCGTTGAACATATATGGATTTATACCATTTATAGGTGTCATTAAATTTAACTCTCCAAAATAATCTCTCGTATTTATATAAAGTATTTTTGGAGAAATTTATTGCCATGAATATTATATTCATGTTACAACATGTTAACAGTATAAAAATATGGCGCTTGCGGTGTTCCGCTACGCTACAGCCTACGCAAAGTCTGACTATTTATTTCTTTCAAAAAATCCTGCAATTTGCTTGTGTGGAATTAATTTTGAGATTGGGCGACCATGTGGGCAAGTGTAAGGCTTTTCACATTTTCGCCATTTTTTGATTAATTCTTGCATTTGAAATAATGACAATTCTTGATGAGCTTTTACTGCTGCCTTACAAGAAGTTGTAATCAAGATATGTTCTTCTAATCCTGCAATATCCCCGTCTAAATTTTCTAAAATATCTGACAGAATTTCTTTTGTATTTACTCGAGAAAGTAATTGCGGAACTTTTTTGAAGGTTACTTCTTTGTCATTCAAAACCTCAATTTCAAAACCGAAGTGTTCAAATTTGTCCTTGTTGTCTCTGATTAATTGAGCTTCTGTTGGTGTAACTTCAATAACATCAGAGATGAACAGAATTTGAGATGCAATTTCTTTTTGTGTTTTCAATTTTTCGTAAATATATCTTTCGTCTGCAATGTGTTGGTCTACAATTTCTAATCCGTCCTCTTTTTCAATAAGAATGTAAGTTTTAGCGTATTGACCAATAATTTTTTCTTCAGTTTCAAGCTCTTGAATTTCTGCATGCTTGATAAAAGATTGTTGTTGAGTTTGTTGGGACTCTTTGTAAGGTCTTTCGCTTGTTTGTGGAGTGTAAGATGTTTTTGTCGGAATATCTCTGACAGGTTTTAAAAATACATCTTGAACAGGCTTTTTAAGTGGTAAATCGCTTACATAAACGTCTTCTAACGGTTTTTGCTCTGTTTGTGTTGGTGTAAAGTCAATAACGCTAAGGCTTTCTGTCGCTTGTCTTTCGACGTAATTTGATAGCGCCATATCAACGCCAGCGTAAATAAAACTAAAAATTTGGTTTGTATTTTTGTATCGAACTTCTTTTTTTGTTGGGTGAACATTTACATCAACATCTGTTGGTGGAAGTTCTAAATTTAATACAACAAACGGATATTTTCCTTTTGCAATAAGGTTTTTGTATGCCGTATCAATTGCTTTTTGAAAAATTGGACATTTTACAGTTCTAGAGTTGATGAAAATATTGTATTTTTTACTAGAACGAGTGTAATCTGGAGTTGAAACATACCCAGAAATTTTAAGTCCTGAAAGTTCATCAGTTTTGAAAACTTCCTTTAGATGACTTGCAGTATCTTTTGAATACAAATCCTTGATTGTGTTTAAAAGATTGCCTAAACCATTTGTTTTTAAAACAGTTTTGTCGTTGTTTTTAAGCTCAAACGCAACATGTGTATTAATAAGAGCTAATGACTGAATTAATTCTTGAATGTATGAAAATTCTGTTCTAGGATTTTTTAAAAATTTTAAACGTGCTGGAATGTTGTAAAATAAGTCTTTTACATTCATAATTGTACCAACTGCACAGCCAATTTGAGATTTTTTAACCTCAGAATCTGCACATTCAACCTTAAAACCGTTATCAAAATCTTTTGTTCGTGTTGTGCAAGTAACTTTTGCAATAGAAATAATACTAGCTAAGGCTTCACCCCTAAAACCAAGTGTTTTTATGGCATATAAATCATCAGAATTTTCAATTTTGCTTGTGGCATGCTTTGAAAAAGCAAGCATGATATCGTCAGGGTGAATACCTGAACCATTATCTGCAACACGAATATCACGGCAATCGTTGTTTATTTCAACGCTAATTTTTGTAGCACCAGCGTCAATTGAGTTTTCAACCAATTCTTTTACCACAGACATTGGGCGTTCAATAACTTCACCTGCTGCAATTTGATTTATAAGATTTTTTGATAGTTGTTTAATTCTTGCCATACCTAAATTATAGCTTAAAAACAAAGATAAATAATCATTATTTTTATTATGAATGTAACAATTGTAAAGTTGTAAATCGAATAAAAGGCAATTTTAAATCTTCAGATATATTACATGTATTGCGGCAGTTATGAACTATTTGTGTAACAAAATGTAAATAAACAAAAAGTGTATAATTGACAATTAATAATATAGGTTGTAATATATAGGTATAAACAAATTGAACGTTACCCCAATAATTAAAAACACTAAATTAGAGACCATTAGTAATATACATTTACCCCAAAGGAAGCAAGCGGAAACACCAAAAATTGCTTCTCATTTTGCTACATTGCCTAATTTAGCGTATGGTAAACACTTAATCAACTTTACTGGCAATGCTCCTATGATTACAAAGGCTACTGTCTTAAGTCCTGACGGGCATGAAACAGAGTTGAAGCCTACTAAAAATGGTGGTTTTATTATCGAAGAACGTACAAATACTGAATTAATTTATGGTAATAATGCTAAAAAATACTTAGAAAATACTAACACATTCGATAGGGATACGCATGTCGTATTCCCTAAAAAAGCCACAGGTAAAGTGACAATAGACGGTAAAACAACTGAAATTAAAGAAAACACTGCGTTTGTAATTAATAAAGGCTCAAATGCCAAGTTTGAAGTTACAAAAGGATATCCTATGTTAATGGCTTCAGACAAAAACTTTGATTGGTATTCAAATTATTCAAATCAATCAGACGATCAAATGATTAAAAACAAGTATGCTGAATTAATGTGGATTAATGCACGTCTTTATAATGGCGAAATTAACAAAAACAAATTTGACCAAAATGTTGTAAATAAATTAATTGAAAAAGAAATTGTTGATGTAAAAGATAACGATTACGTAAAATTTAAGCATTACTACGTTCCAGAATATCAAGCAAAAGAACTTGAAAAAAACGGCTTCTCAAAAGAGGAAGTAGATTCTTTAATGCCTTTATACACAAGTGTTCGCAACGCTAAAATGGAGAGCAAAATTAGTAAAAAAGGTTCTCGTCATGAAATGAGTGATGAAGTTATTCAAAAACTAAAAGACGAAAAAGTTTTACATAAATCAAATATTCCACATGATGAAAAAGTGTTCTGGACAAAAGATTTTAAAAATGAAGATGAATTAAGAGGTCGTTTAGACAGAAATAAATTCTCTGATGATGAAGTTAACACCGTTGTTTCAGCGTGGAAACAAGATAACAAAACGGGCTATGACTTAACGGGATTAAAATTCTTGTCAGATGATATTGCGATGTATTCTTTTGATAAAAAATTAAACAACTGGTCATTAGAGCCAAGTTGTTGGGTTACAAATTCAACTGCGATGTCAACAAAAGACGGCAAAGCGATGAGTTTAGGCACTTCAATGGTTCAATCTGACATTGAAATACCGGTTGATATGCGTAAATTACACAGTTCAGAAAAATTACATAAACACCCAGCAAGAGATGATAAGGCTCAATCTGAGGTTTACTTAGTGACAAGTGGTTGTGCAGCATTAAATATCTTAAAAGACGGCAAACCAACAGTAAAATTAGTTAAACAAGGCGAAGTTGTGGTTATCAATCCTGGTGTTGTACATTGCGTAAATTCTGTAATTGGTGAATACGAGCAATTAGTTTCACAAATCCCGTCAGCCTTCCAATACGGTTTTGGATTTAAAGAAGATGTTGACGAAAACGGCTATGATATGGACGCTTTGACTCGTGAAGCAACAACAGAATTAACAGAAGTGAAAAAAGAAATTGATAAAGAACCAAAAGTTGTGTAGTGATTGATATTGAAGCATAATGTCATTCTTCGTTTATTTACTTTGCCAAACAAATTCATAATAACATATATGATATTTAATTTGTTATGTTTCAATAAAATGATTATAGTTTATTGAAAACATTTTCTCTTTATTTTTTGCACAAGTGGCACAATATGAAGTTTCCAAACAAACCTTTTTACCATAGTCTGTAAAGTCCGAACCCATACGCCCTCTATGGTCATTTGCCAAAAATGGACAAACATAGACCCCCTTTTCGGTTAGAATTCTACCGTATTGGCAATCTAGTTTTCCAAAATTTTCAACTAATTCTTCTTTTTTTGAATATTTATTATAAAACTCATTTATTTGAAAATTAGCATCTTCTAATTGAATATTTTGACTTGCAAAAACTTTTACAAGTTCTGTTATAAGTGTCTTTTTATCCTCTTTATAAAAATTTGTCACACTAAAAATTGGGTTAAAATCATATTTTACGAGATTTTTAACAGCATGCATAACCTGTCTGAACGACCCTCTAAAACGTACTTCATCATTTTTTATTTCATCATAATGATTAAGTGGTAACATAAAAATAATTTCGTTTTCGCCCTCATCTTCGACTTTTTTCAAAAAACGAACCTTTTTTTCATTTAAAAAAGAGGCATTTGTACAGATACAAACATTTGTACGCTTCAAACAAAGTCGTAAAATAGCATTAAAATCTGGGTGTAACATTGGCTCAGCACCTGTAAAATATATACAATAAAGGTTTTCACCTTGTGTATCTTCAAGAGCTTTTTTAACCTTGTCAATTTCTATAAAATCTTTTGGAGATTTTGAAAACGGAAAATCTATATAGCAATGTTTGCAATGCTGATTACAATTTTTTGCCGTCATTTCTATAAATAAATTGTTCAATTCTTTAAGTTCGCATACAGGAACTTGGTATAATTTTGTTGTCATAATATCACCTACTTTTTAACATGCATGTTAAAATTTGAAGGGCGAAATGGAATTCGACAACTGACTAATTTATTTAATTTTTATGCGAATATAAAATTACTATTTCCTAAATTTAGCGGGCGAAGCATTTTTTCAACTTCTTTTGAACCTACAAGCCACTCAATTTTGCCTTCATTGAATTTCAAATAGTGATAGGTTGATGCAAGTGTTGCCACTTTTGATGCATCAAACAAATTCAATGACGAAATATCAATCTTCATATCTGAGGATTTACTTTTGCGAATTGATTTTTTAATAAATTCCAAAATTTTGTCTGTGTTTTTTTCCACAGGGGTAATGTAGTCGTTTTGAATTTTTGCTTGTAACATTTTTTACTTCTTTTATCTCTATTGTAGTAGGTCTATCGGCCAATAGTTTACAAAAATTTCAACTTTTTCATAAAAGTAATACTTTTAGAGGATATTATTGTATAATATAGAAAAGGATATTAGTTATGCAAACAATTAATCTTATAGATACAGCAAAAAAAGTTCTTGATATTGAAGCAAAGGCGATTTTAAGAACAAAAGAAAATTTAGATGAAGTTCAATTAAACAACGCAATTGATGCAATTTACAACAGCAAAGGGCGTGTAATCATTACAGGTATGGGTAAATCTGGACAAATCGGTAAAAAAATTGCAGCGACTTTGTCTTCAACAGGAACTCCAGCTTACTACTTGCACCCAGCAGAAAGTACACACGGTGATTCTGGGTTAATCACTAGAGATGATGTTGTTATTGCAATTTCTAACAGTGGTGAAACACAAGAATTATTGAACCTTTTACCACTTTTGAAACGCTTTGGCTTACCTATTATAGGATTTACAGGTAATCCTAATTCAACTTTGGGCAAAGCAAGCGATGTTGTTTTAGATGTTTCTGTTGAAAGAGAAGCATGTCCTTTAGGTAAAGCACCAACCGCTTCAACAACCGTAACTCTTGCTGTTGGTGATGCTTTAGCAATGTGCTTACTAGAAAAACGTGGATTTACAGAAGAAGATTTCTTAATATTCCACCCATCTGGAACTCTAGGTAAAGGATTTACAAGAAAAGTTAGAGACTTAATGATTTCTGAAAACTTGCCACTTTCAAAAGAAAACGATTTATTTACAGATGTTATTCAAGTTATTTCAGACCACAAACTTGGTATTGCGATAATTACTGATGAAAATGGAGTTTTAACAGGTGTACTAACCGACGGTGACATTAGACGTAACTTAATCAAATACAAAGATGTTCAAGGTTTGAAAGTTATTGATGCGATGACAAAATCACCAAAGACAGTAAAAGCTGACTCTTATGCAGCAAGTGCATTACATTTGATGGAAAAATACTCGATTACAGCACTTCCAATTACTGATGAAAACGGTATTCCAAAGGGAATTGTACACGTACACGATTTATTAAAAGCAGGAGTAGTATAATAATGAACGATTTAATCAGAGAAAAGGCATCAAAAATCAAATTATTAGCCTTTGACGTTGACGGCGTAATGACAACTGGTGAAGTAACTTACGACGAAAACGGTGTTGAATACAAAAGTTTTAACGTAAAAGACGGGCATGGACTTGTTAGAGTTCAACATGCAGGCTTTATTACAGCTATAATCACAGCTCGCAATAATGGAACAGTTCA
Organism: Candidatus Melainabacteria bacterium; assembly: GCA_003258725.1. Lineage (GTDB taxonomy): Bacteria > Cyanobacteriota > Vampirovibrionia > Gastranaerophilales > Gastranaerophilaceae > UBA6984. The sequence goes on along the minus strand of QHMG01000013.1, from coordinate 58,274 downwards.
ACACAGAGCAGAAAATTTACACATTACAGAATTATATCAAGGTCAAAAATATAAACTTCCGGCCTTAGAAGAAATTATGAAAAAATATAATCTGACTTATGACCAAGTATCTTATATGGGCGACGATTTGCCAGATATTTGCATACTTGAAAAAGTTGGCTTAAAATGCTGTCCTAATGACGCAGTAGATGAAGTTAAGAGTGTATGTAACTTCATTTCATCAAAAGACGGCGGACGTGGTGCGGTTAGAGAATTAACTGATTTAATTCTTGAAGCTCAAGGCATCAAAAAGGAATACACCGTTTCAGAAGGAAAATAATAGGAGAACAAAATGTACGAAATTAGAGCACAAGTAGAATTTTCAGCAGCACACCACCTTTTAGATTACGAAGGGGGCAAATGCGAAAATCAACATGGTCATAATTGGTTAGTTGAAGCCTTTGTTAGAGGCGATATCTTAGACCAAAGCAACATCTTAGTTGATTTTAAAGCGCTAAAAAGAGATTTAAGACTTATTTTAGCCGATTTGGATCATCAAGATTTGAATGAATTACCTGATTTTAAAGGTGAAAGCCCAAGCAGTGAATTCATTGCAAACTATATTTATTACAGATTAAAAGAAAAATACGTAGAATTACACAAAATTTCTGTTTGGGAAAGCAGAGAATCTTGTGCAACATACTTTGAGGCAGAATAATGACTATATTACAAGCAATAATTCTTGGTATTGTTCAAGGCTTGAGTGAATTTTTACCAATCTCAAGTTCTGCACATATTGTATTTACTCAAAACATTTGCGCTGTTCTTAACGGTTCAACAATTGACTTAGGTTCAGCTCAACAAGTATTTTTAAGTATAATGCTTCATGTCGGAACTTTAATCGCAGTTTTAATATATTTTAGAAAAGAAGTTTTGGAAATTACAAAAGATTTCTTCAAAGCTCTTTGGACACGTGATTTTTCAAGCGCAAACGCAAAAATGGGTGCATTTATTCTAATCGGTACAGTATTTACCGTTTTAGTGGCATACCCATTAAAAGATGTTTCTGAAAAGTTAATGGTATACCCGCAAATGGTTGCGTTTTTATTAATTATGACAGGTATTGTGTTATTTTTCAGTGAATTCAAATCAAAACATCAAAAAGAACATACCGACAAGTTGAGCCTAAAACATGCAATACTTATTGGTCTTGCACAAGGTGTTGCAGCCTTTCCAGGGTTTTCTCGTTCAGGTTGGACTATCGCAACAGGTTTGTTTACAGGCTTAGACAGAGTTACAAGTACAAAATTTTCTTTTTTACTTGTTATTCCTATCATTCTTGGTACAAGTATTTTTTATCCAATGTTAGAAATTAACCCACAAGAACTTGCAACCTTTAATTGGACTGCAATTCTTATCGGAACAGCAGTTTCTGCGATTGTCGGATATTTTTGTATTAAGTATTTCTTGAAATTTGTCGCAAGATTTTCAATGAACTTCTTCGCATATTACTGTATTATCGCTGGCTTAATTGTAATAAGTTTCTTTACAGGTATTGCGTTAGGAAGCAACTAATTTTGTCAGGCAATGCCTGACCTACAAAATTTTAAACGGCGGTTGCATTAGCAACCGCCGTTTTGATTTGTGTTATTTGTGTGGGTGGGTTTGGGGTAAATGAAGTATTTTCTTCATGTGTGAAATAATAGTGTGTGTGAAATAAAGTCTTATTTAACCTTTTGGAATATAAAGATATATTCGTGTTGGAAGATTGAAAAACCGCCAGCTAAAGCTCTGTAACGCCATAAGTTAGCTGTTTTGCCTTTAGCTCTTTCATTACCTTGAATATCTTTTACAATAATTGATTTCAAAATAAAACCTAAGTTTTGCATTCTTTCCATACATCTGAAGCCCAAAGGTTGAACTTGAGAATTTTTGTAGCTATCTCCAATAATTAGAGCTGCAAATCTGCCCTTTTCTAGTAAATCGTAACCATTTTTAGCTACTTTTTCAAATAAGTCATAAAATTCTTCTGTTGATGAACAATTAGACAAGTCCTCTTTTTTGTCAGAGAATCGAATAATGTCATCATAGGGTGGGTGCAAGATTAGAAGCTGTGCTTTTTCTTCGCCCATTACTTCTAATCTAGCTTGGATTTTTTCTTTTGCTTCTTCTGATGCAGAATCAGCACAAATAATGTTCACGTCTGTAACCAATTGTTTTGGTGTAAATTTTTCGCTAACGTGATCTACTAAATCTTGTTTTAATTCAACACCGATACAACGACGACCTTCGTTAATAGCTTCAATACCAGAAGTACCTGAACCAAAGAACATATCTAAAACGATATCGTGTTTTTTAGTGTATCTTTCATAAAGTTGTTGTGCAATTTGTGGAATATAATTACCGTGGTATTCGTTAGAGTGACCACCAGTTCTTAATCTTGTTGGGAATTGCCAAAATGTATCCGTTTTAACTTCTGGATAATTTTTCCATTCTTTCAAATTTATATCATTATAAGCAACTGTTTTAATCGGATTGGTTGTAACTACATTTAAGTTAGCACGTCCTTGTGCTTCTTTGACCTTTAAGTTTGCCTTTGCCATCTTATTACTTATCCTCTTCCCTCTTTGTGTCTTAATAATATAATTTTGATTAAGAAATGTAATCAAATAAAAAGAGGATATTGAAAAAAATTTCTACATAAAATAGAGGAGATGTTAAAAAATTCTTCATAATGATAACATTGTCCTGAATTTGCGATTTTTCGACTCTGCCGATACCCCGTGTGACAGAATCTTATAAATCTTCCAACTGCATCTAGGCTGTTAAAAGCTCAAGCAGAGTGCAAAATCCGCTACGCTCTCGCTTTAAACGGCACCGTTCGTAATCGCAACGAAAACTCAACGTTTACGTTGACGTTTGCTCACCTCTCACTTTGCTCGTGCCTCTGCTCTAGCTATGGTGTTGGTGGTGGTGGATTTTCACCTTGTTGTTGGTCGCCGTTATTTTCGCCACCTTCTCCATTATTTTCACCGTTGTTTTCTCCACCGTTAGCATCTGGTGCAGCAATCGTTGAATATAGAGTTAGTGTCAAATTAATAAGTAAAATTCTCTTGTTCTTTTGATATGGATAAATTTCAATATTATTAATATTGATTAAATAATTATATGCGTATAAATCTCTGATAAAGCCTTCAAAATCAGAGTAGTCAGAAACTATTTTCATATCAAGTTGGTAAGCGCTGAAATGCTCTTTATCACCCTTTACGAAAACATCTTCTGATGGGTTCAATGTTGATTGGATAGAGTGAGTTTTGATATGATTTTTTCTAGAAATTTCAATAATATCGTCTAACAATACAGAGAAGGCTGAATCTGCATCAAGCGAAACACCTTCTGCTGGTGAATAAACCTTTTTTGTCATATCGTCAAGAAGACGCATTTTCTTTTTTCTTTCAACTTTTTCTTTTGCAACAGAAAGTTGCTTAGAAATCCCTGCGGCAACATCTTTTTGTTGACCTACTTGTTTGTATAAATCAATTGTTCTTGTAAATTCTGGTTGAATTTTTTGGAATAAAAATACTGCGACAACAATAATTCCCGCTAGATACATTAAAGATTCTTTGTATTTTTGAAGTTCATTCATGTTCTATTTTATTCCTTATTAAAAATGTTCAATTGACTCAAGGTTTGCTGGCAAACTGCTTGGCGGTTTTTGAGTTGATTGAGATTGTTGCGCTTGTTGAGGTTGGTTATTGTTATTATTGTTATTATTGTTGTTTTGTTCTGGATTATCTTTGTTTTGGTCTAAAGACGGAATTTTTAAGAAATCTTCAAACAAGAAACCTCTTCTACGCTTAATATTCAAGTCGTCAGGATTTTTAGGGTTGCCGTTTTCATCACGTTCAACCGCATTAAGTTCTTCGTTCAACTTGTTAAGTTCTTCATCTGTCAAGTTAGTAATTTCAAATTCATAGAAGGTTGGTTTTATGCTGTTTAGATCCTCAACAACTAAGTTTCCAACTGAGTCAGCAGACATTTCAAGCCTGTTAAGTCTTAAATCTGAATCAATAACTGACATTTTCATATTTTTGTAGAAGGTATAAACATTTTCTACATTTGTTGCACGACCAATAATATCAATTTTTCTATCGCCGAATATTTTCAAATAAATTAACCATGTGTTAGGCGGAATGTTTGCACCGATTGCTGTGTAATAAATTAATTTTGTACGGTTAATTGATTGTACGTTGTTAATTTCTAATTTTGAGTCAAAAGTATCTTTTTTATCAATGTCTTCGTAGTTTGCAAGTTCAGCTTTGTCCGCTTCTAATTGAGCATTGATTTGATTTAATGTGTCTTGATTCATTGCATTTAATTTGTTCATAATAGCAAACATAATGCCGGCAGGAATTAACAAAACTAATGCTGCAATAACTGCAATTTTCTTTACGAAAGCAGAAGTCAACTCAATTTCTGTATTACCAACACGGATTTTTGGTGCAGCTTCTTGCAAAGAAGCCATTTCTTCGTGCCCTTTTCCAAGTAAGTTAAACTTGAATGGGAATTGAGAAAGTAAATAAATACCAGAACCGATAACTTCAGGAGTAATCTTCAATACTTGGTTAGGCAAGATGTTGTAAGATGCCTGCATTAACGGATTTTGTACGTATTTGTTGCTTTCTAAAAATTTGATGTTTCCGTCGAATGGTATTTTCATTGATAATACTTCGGCAGAAACCATATCTGTTTCAGAAACGATGTATAAATAATTTGACGGAATTGTTTGCAAGGTCAATTGAGCAGAAGACATAATCGCTTCATAAATTTCATCACCAACGAAGGAACGTAACGCTAAAGGTTCTTCTCTGTATTCAATAACACTCTTACCGTTTAGAGTAATCATTGAGTAACTGTTTGGATTGATAACCATTAAGTTCCAAGTTGTGTTTGGAGCCATGTGTTCTTCAGCCAGATTATTGAAATCTAAAGTCTTTAATAAAGAGTTTTGAGCGGTTTCGATTGCAACTAAAGTACAACCAATTTCAACACATGCTGCGTTAATTTCGTCTAACGCTGCTTGTTGAATTGCGCCATATAAAACTTCTCGGTTATCTTTGTCACCGGCAGGATAAGCATCAACCCAACTGATAACAGGGTCTTGACGTTTGAAGATGTATGATGCTTGTTCAACTTCTGAAACCAAAGCACTTGTAACACCATCATCACCAAGGGCTGTCGGTAATGAAATTAGTCCATAGTGAACAGAAGGTAACGTTAAAACGATATTACTTTTTCTGTTGATTTTTAATTCGTCGAATAAATCAATTAAAACTTCTCTAAATCTGTCGTAATCTGCAATTTCTCTCTTAGAATAATCGTAATCCAATTGTTTGCAAGCATACTTTTCAATGGTCTTTGTTTTAGGATTGATTTCAATCATTTCAAGACCAATACCCGGTGACATTGCGACACCGACAGTAATTTTTGTTGTTGCACCCAGCTGTGATAGTAATTGATTTAACATGTTCTTTTTTAAATGTTTTTATTATATAATAACTTAGGATTATTATAATTTAAACAAAATCTCACGTCAAATTTATTAGATAAGGCATATTACGAATGTTAAAAGACGAAATTTTAAAACTTAAAAAAGAAAAAAATGCGGTAATTTTAGGTCACTGTTATCAAAATATAGAAATTGATGAAGTTGCGGATTATGTTGGTGATTCGCTTTACCTGAGTCAAATGGCGGCAAAAACTGACGCTGATATAATAGTTTTTGCAGGCGTTTATTTTATGGCACAAACTGCAAAAATTATTTCGCCAAATAAAAAAGTTTTATTGCCGAATATGCAATCAGGTTGCTTAATGGCAGATATGATTGATTTAAAACAATTGAGAGAATTTAAAGCTCAACATTCAGAAATGCCTGTTGTTTGCTACGTAAATTCAACGGCGGAAGTTAAATCAGAATGTGATATTTGCTGTACAAGCTCAAATGCTGTAAAAATCGTTGATAGCTTGAAAGCAAAAGAAATTATGTTTGTTCCGGATACATATTTAGGAAAATGGGTTGAAAACCAATTAGGAAATGTAAAAGTTAATACATTTACAGGTTTTTGTCCAACACACTTGAGAATTAAACCAGAAGATATTGACGCTGCTCGTGAAAAATATCCGAATGCTTTAGTTTTAGCTCACCCAGAATGTCATAAAGAGGTTTGTCTAAGAGCTGATTATGTAGGCTCTACAACTGGAATTATGAAGTATGCAATGGAAAGCGACAAAAAACAATTTGTAATTGCGACTGAAAAAGGTGTAGTTGACAGATTGCAACGAGATTGCAAGGATAAAGAGTTTATTTTAATCAAAGACAATATTATTTGTCCGAATATGAAACGAAACTCTTTAGAAGATATTTATAATGTATTGAAAAATGAAACAAACGAAATTACAGTAGATGAAGAAATGGCTAAAAAAGCGTTAAAATGTATCGACAGAATGTTAGAGGTTTGCAAATAATGGAGGACATTATTTACGGTAAAAACGCTGTTACAGAGGCGCTTGAAGCTGGTACAAGAGAAATTAACAAAATTTGGATTGCAAACAATATTCATACAGATAACAAAATTGCAAAAATTAAAGAGTTGGCGCAAAAAAGAGGTGTCATTTTTCAATTTGTAGGCAAAGATAAATTTGCACCGTACAACGAGGTTAGTCATCAAGGTGTAATCGCTTTGATTTCGCCGATAAAATATATGGAATTTGAGGAATTTCTCTCAAAACCTCATAAAAATAGTTCTTTAGTTGTGCTAGACGGAGTTGAAGATGCTAATAATCTGGGTGCAATCATCAGAACTTGTGTTTGTGCGGGTGTCGAAGCAATCATGATTCCGTCACGCCGAAGTGTTCAAGTTAATTCGGTTGTAGAAAAAACTTCTGCTGGTGCAACAAATCACATTTCAATTATAAAAGTAAATAGCCTAGTTAGTGCATTACAAAAATTACAAGAATCAGATTGGTGGGTAATTGCGGCTGAGGCTGATGCAAAAGATAATTATTATGATGTAGATTATACGGATATGAATTTTGCGCTTGTTATGGGGGCTGAACATGCAGGTGTTTCAAAGTCCATAATTAAAATGGCAGATTTTCAAGTAAAAATTCCAATGATGAAAAAATTCAATTCGTTAAATGTATCAAATGCTTTGAGTATTATTATTTTTGAGGCTGTTCGCCAAAAGAATATTAAAAATGCAAATGTTAAATAATTTCTTTTTTAGAAGAATTATTGTAGGATAGGATTATGAGTAAAAAAGTAGAAAATTTTGAATTAAACGACGAAATATCAGAAGAAGGTGTTGATTTTCATAGTCTTCAAGAAGAACAAGAAGATGAAGATGATGCAGAAAACATCTTAAATACAGTCGCAGATCCAAAAGTTCAAGAAAGTATAAATTCAGTAAATACAGACGATTCTGTTAGAATTTACCTTCAACAAATCGGTAAAATTCCTATGTTGTCGCCGGAAGAAGAACTTGATATTGCAAAAAAAATCAAAGATGAGCATAGTGAATTTTCTAAAAATGTATTGGTAAACGCTAATTTGCGCCTTGTTGTCAGTATCGCAAAAAAATATATTGGCAGAGGTTTGTCATTCTTGGATTTAATTCAAGAGGGCAATATTGGCTTGATGAAGGCTGCCGAAAGATTTGATTATACTAAAGGTTACAAGTTTTCAACTTATGCAACTTGGTGGGTGCAACAGTCTATAACTCGTGCGATTGCTGACAAAGCCCGTTCAATTAGATTGCCAATTCACATGATTGAATCTTTAAATAAAATTAAAAAGACAACAATTGATATGACAACAGAACTTGGCAGAACTCCAACAAAGCAAGAAATTGCTTATCGTTTGGGAATATCTGTTGCAAAATTAAACCAAATTTTAAAATCTGCTCAACCAACAATCAGTATGGAAACTCCAGCAAATCAAAAAGATGATTCTTCAAAAATTGCTGATTATATTGTTGATAATTCAACAATCACACCGGAATCAATGGTAAGCCAAGAAAGTATGTTGGAAGACATCAAAAAAATGCTAAATCAATTGATGCCAAAAGAGCGTGATGTATTGATTATGCGCTATGGCTTAAATAGTGACGGCGGAAAGAAAACTCTTGATGAAATCGGCTCACAATATGGTGTTTCAAGAGAAAGAATACGTCAAATTGAAAATAGAGCGATTGCAAAATTAAAGAAAATGTGCAAAAACGAAAACCTTACAATTGGTTTGAAAAATTATTTTGGCGCATAGAGATTGACAAAATATAGAAAATAGTAAATAATATTTATATAGGGGTAAAGCCCTAAAGAACCGCAAGTAACTTTAAGGCTTTAACTTAGTCCCCCTAAAGAATTACATTTTTAAGATTAGCTCCAATAGTTCTATTATTGGGGCTTTATCTTTATATTTCTGAATTAAAAATTCAAGAAATAAGACAAAATATAATTCCATTTTTATCACCTCCCTTCTACCATTTCTTAGCCTGTCGTGTGTAGAGGAGTGATAGGGAACTACCCTACTAAAATTATATACGTTATTTTTATGTTTGTACAGTTTTTAATAAAATTTAATTTATAATTTAGCCCGTGTTATAATTGGACTATGAAAATATTGTTTTTGACAGATTTGTACCCAATAAGAGACGAAGAAAAGAATACTCCAAAAACGCTGTATAATTTTGTAAAATCGTGGAGAAAAGCAGGTCATGATGTTGATGTTATCCGCCCTAATTTTCTTTTGAACTCTTTTTTGCGACACAAACCTTTTTATAAAACAGGACAATACGAAAACGCTTTTAATGCGAACTATTTAACACCTTTTTGGGGTGATATCAAAAATAAATTACCAAAACAAATTTGCGAAAATTATGATGTAATCGTGGCTCACATGCCGTCTGGAATTATTGCATCAAACCACTTTGAGGGCAAAGTCATCTGTGCGGTACATTGTTCAGATATTGATGTTTTGACAAAACCTATTTATTCAATTTATTTTAAACATCAAATGGAATGTGCTTATGAAAGAGCTGTTGGAATTGCTTGTAGAAGTTTTGTTTTGCGTCAAAAGTTTTTAGAGCTTTATCCGCAGTATGAATACAAAACTTTTGTTGCGCCAAGTGGAATTGAAGTGCAACCAATAAAGCGCCAAATTCCTTCAATGCGTGATAGGCAGGTTAATATTGTGACTTGTGCCCAGCTAATTAAACGCAAAAATATTGATAAACTGATTAAAGCAGTAAAAGATAATGAAAAAATTAAATTGACAGTAATAGGTGAAGGTAAAGAGTTAGAGCCATTGGTTAAACTTTCTTCTAATATTAAATTTACAGGCTATTTGCCTAAAGATATTGTTTTAGAAACAATGCAAATGTCGGATATTTTTGTTTTGCCGAGTGTACATGAAACCTTTGGTATGGCTTATTTAGAGGCTATGGCAATGGGCTGTGTTACAGTTTGCACTAAAAATGATGGAATTGACGGAATTATAAAAGACGGTGTAAACGGATTTTTGACAGAACCAAATGTTGAGTCTATAAAAGCAATAATTGAAAAAATTTTGAACTTAGACGAGGGTCAAATTTATAACATATTACAAAATTGTTACAATACGGTTACAGACTATAATTCTACAACTTGTGCGGATAATTACCTTCAAAATATTTTAAAAAATATATAAAGATTTCTTAATTTTAGTATGTTTTTGCTATAATCGTAATATGGCAAGCGTATAGATTGGTGCTTGCTCAGTAGAAGTAGTTAGGAATTATATTTATGTACAACAAGTTTTTGTTTTCGTTATTAGCGCTGATTTTTACAGCACAACAATGTTTTGCGCTTAATATCGACCAAACGTTAGAAAAACATGTTGCACCAATCTCGGACAAGATTGCAAGTATAATTTTCTTCCCAATTCCTGTATGCGGTACAGATGTGCCGATTATCATTTTTTGGATTATTATTGCGGGTATTTTCTTTACAATTTACCTTAGAGGCATAGCAATTTGGGGCTTTAAGCATGCGATTGATGTATTGAAAAAGCCTGCCGATAAAGATAGTGAAGGTGACGGTGAGGTTTCATCTTTCCAAGCTCTTGCAACAGCTTTGTCTGGAACAATTGGTATGGGTTCAATCGCAGGTGCTGCAATTGCAATTTCTTTAGGTGGACCAGGAGCTGCTTTTTGGATTTTCGTTGGTGCAATCTTTGGTATGTCTTTAAAATTTGTAGAAGCATCGTTAGCTGTAAAATATAGACGTTTCAATTTAGATGGTTCAATTTCTGGCGGTCCAATGCACTATATGGCTCATGGATTGACTCGTAAAAAAATGCGTTGGCTGGGTCAACCGTTATCTGTTATGTTTGCAATTCTTTGTATCTGTGGCGGACTTACTGGCGGTAATATGATTCAAATTAACCAAACAGTTGAACAAGTTATCGGTATTTCTGGTGCTTTAGGCTGGAATTTGACTGGTCAAAATTGGCTGATTGGTTTAATTGTCGCTATTGTTGTTGGATTAATTATTGTTGGCGGTATTAAGAGTATCGCAAAAGTTACAGAAAAAATTGTGCCATTTATGTGCGCTTTGTATATTATTTCAGGTTTAGTGGTAATTGTAGCAAACTTTACACATATTCCACACGCATTGTTCGTAATAGTAAAACAAGCCTTCTTCCCAGAAGCGGTAGCAGGTGGTATCTTTGGTACAATTATTATGGGATTACGTCGTTCAGTTCAAACAAACGAAGCTGGTACAGGTTCTGCACCGATTGCTTATGCAACAGTAAAAACAAAAGAACCAATCTCACAAGGTTTCGTATCATTGATTGAACCATTGTTGACAGGTTTGTTATGTATGTTGACTGCGTTTGTAATTGTTGTAACAGGCACTTATAAACCAGGTGGTGGAATTTCAGGTGTTCAATTGACTTCATCTGCTTTTGAATCAGTAATTTCATTTTTCCCATATATTTTAGTTGTTGTAGTTGTATTGTTTGCTCTATCTACAATTATTTCATGGGCATATTACGGACAAAAATCTTGGAATTTCTTGTTTGGTGAAGGTAAAAAACGTACATTAACTTTCCAATTGATTTACTGTGCATTTATTATTATTGGTTCAGTTATGAGCGTAACTTCAGTAATCAATATTACAGATGCAATGATGATTTCAATGTCAGTACCAAATATTATTACAATGTACATCTTAGCACCAGAAATAAAAAAAGATTTGTGTGAATACGCAAAACGTCACAAAATTGCTTGGGCATTTAATAAAAAATGGTACCAAAAATGTGATGAAACAGATGTGTAATTGATTAAAGAATAATTATTTATAAAGGCGCAAGCGTACCGCTTGCGCCTTACTTTTATTATTATTTTGACAAAACTCATAAATTTTCCAATTAAGCATTAACGTTGCATTGATGCAGAGTAATAAAGTTAAAAAAGTTTTATAAACGACCTATTTTTAACATATCAAAATTCTAATCATTAGCTAAAGTATGAAAAATCTTTTTGCGTATGGTTGTCTATAATTGATTTAATTGAATTGTATTCATTAGTTAGAGCAGAATATTCAGTATCAAGACGTTTTGCTTGCATATCTAATATTTTTTCTTTTCTGTTAATTTTGTTCATTTGTGCGTTGTATTCAGCTTCTGCAGCTGCATCATCAGTTTTATCATAACTTTCAATGATGTCGGTTGCTGAAGATAATGAAACTTGTTGACCGTCTTTCATTAATGTCAAGTAGCCACTCAATATACCTTGAATTAAGAATTGAGAGTTTTGCAACTGATTATAAAATTCTTCAGCCGGAGTTGTTGTTGAACTTTCAGTTTTTGATGCGTTATTGTTTGTTGTATCACCATTTATATAGGCATCATAAGCATCCCATTGCGCTTTTGCATCTGCAACATTTCTGTTGTAAGTATTTAAAGCTTCTTGATATTCTGACTCTGGAGTTGTATAAGTACCCTTTTCGGAAGTTGCTTTATCATAGCCCTTTTCGGCTACTTTTAATGCTTCATTCCAATTCATTGACGTATATTTTTGCTTGTCAAACAATTCTTTTGCTTTTTCAAGCCATTCCTTTTGTGAATAACCTTTTGAGCTTATGGTCAAGGTTAGTTTGGAATCCATATTAGATGTATTTGTTTTTTTATTCAAAACTTGAGTTTCAGTAGATACAGAAGCTGTGTAATAAGATACCGCTTTTTGCATTAAACGTCTTACCATTTCTGATAAATTTAACATATAACCATCGTTATCTGAACCTTTCTTATATGTTTCTGTTAGGTTACCAACGAGACCACTTCTTGCTTCATTAACAGCATATTCGTATGCTTTATTTGTATCACGTTCTCTATTTCTATCACTAAAAGTAATGTTATTTTTCAAAGTTTCAACATATTTTTTCATTTCATTTGTAAATGAATCATTTGCTGAAGTTATCCCTAAAGTTTGAGCTATTTTAGGGATTAAAGTATTACCAATTTCTGTAAATTTCTTTTTGGCTGCATCCATAGGTACGCCACCAACTTTTCCACCATCTTGAGCTAATAAAACAACATAGTCTTTTTCGCCACCTGATGGATTTGCAATATCATACAGAGTTTTTGATGAAATATTTTTATTAAAAGAGTTGCCACTACTGAATGCACTACCGATAGTAGTATTATAACCTAAAGAGGTCTTTTTCAACATCTCATTCATTGATACAGTTTGAGATGTTGGGTAATCACCATAAGTTGATTTGAAAGTGTTTAACTGTGTATCCCATTTTTTTGCTTCTGCTTTTTTCTCTTCTGAAAAAAGATTGTAATCATATTGAACTCGTTCAGCTGCAGTGTATTCCTCTGGTCTTGGACAAGTTGGTTTTGTTACAACTTTATTACCACTGCTATCTATTGTTGTATTGTTTGCATTACCTTTATATGGGGCTAATCCATCGGATGCTCTAACGACAGAATAACCTTGAGCAGCTAATGTTGAATAATTCATTGGAATTTCTTTACTACCGTTTGAAATTGATAGTGTTTTATTATTTAAAGCATTCGTATATTTTTCTGATACACCGTCTTGGTCATTTGCCAAACGCATTTTGTCCATAGCAATACGTTGTTGCTTCAATTCTACTGAAGACAAACGTGATGTGATTGTTAATAGTCTTGCTTGTGATGCTGCTAATCCCATAATTACACATTCCTTTTTTGCTACCTACATGAATATTATCGGCTAAAATCATGTAATCTTTAGCGTTAGAGCCTTGTTTGTAATATTTCGTAATATAGTATAAAATATTATGTCATACCACACTTGTTGCGGTATGACGAGATTATAACAACGTAGGTTGGGTTTTCACCCCAACAAAAAGTAGGTCAGGCAAGCCTGACAATTTATTAAATAATTAAAATTTAATCGCCTAATTCGTCCCAAACTTTTTCAAACTCGTGATGAACTTTTTTTAGTGCTTTTACCATCATGTAATCGAATTGCAATTCACGACCACCCTTAATTACCTCAAAGGCTTTTTCGTGAGAAATAGAGTCGTGATAAGGTTTTTGAGTCCTTAACGCGTCATAAACATCGGCAACGGCTAATATACGAGCTTCAAGCGGAATATCAGTTTTGCTCAAACCGTCTGGATAACCTGTTCCGTCATATCTTTCGTGATGATAACGTGCAATGTTCATAGCCATTTTGATAAATTTACTGTCACCAAATTGATTTTGAACATCTTTTAGCATGTTGTAACCAATTATTGTGTGTTGCTTCATTTGCTCAAATTCAGCCTCAGTAAGTTTATCCGGCTTTAATACGATTTCATCAGCGATGCCAACCTTGCCCACATCGTGTAATGGTGCTGCAAGTTCCAAATCTTTTATGAACTGACGTGTAATTTCTTGTTTGTAAATTGGTTTTGTTAATTCTACTGCCAAAATTTTGCAATAACGTCTTACTCTTTCTAAGTGATGACCAGTGTCATCATCTTTTGATTGAGCAAGTTTAGCAAGCGAAAATATGGTTTCCATTTGCTCGTTTGTGATTCTTTCAACTTCTGATTTGTTAGCGCTATTTTGCAAATCTCTTAATTTAATTTGCTTTGCAATACGTTCTCTAACCTCTTCTAGTTTGAAAGGTGTTGTCATAAGGTCATTTGCACCACTAGCAAACGCTTTTACGATATCATCTGTGCGAGATTCTCTTGAAATTAAAATGATAGGGATACTTCTAAATTCAGGGTTTTCTTTAATTTTTTTGCAAGTATCAAAGCCATTTCTGTCTGATAAATTAGTATCCAATATTACCAAATCAAAACTCTTAGACATTTTTGCTAATGCGCTGTCTGAAGAATTTGCTGTCTTTACGTCATAATTGTCTTTTGCTAATAACATAGACAAAATTTTTAAGTTAGTAGCATTCTCATCAACAATTAAAACTTTCATAAATCTCCTTAATTTGTTTTTATGCTATGATTTTAGCATAAGTTTCAGATTAAAACAAGGTAAAAAAATGGACGAACAAAAAATTATAGTAACACTTTCAGGCAAGGACCAAGTCGGAATTGTAATGCAAATTACAACAATTCTTGCAAAATATGATGTAAATATTGAAGATATTAAGCAAACACTTATGCAAGGTCAATTTGTGATGTTTTTGTTGGCAGATATTTCTCAATCAAAAAATACATTTAAAGAAATTAAACAAGCTTTACTTGATAAAGCTCAAGAATTAAGAATGGAAATTTGGATTCAAAAAAAAGAAATTTTTGATAAAATGCACACAATTTAATTAAAATTTGTGTGTTTGTAAAAAGGTTAAAAAAATGTCCGCAAAAATACGTACGCTTTTTTACGTACATATTTTTGCGGACATTGCCTTGAAATCACTTGCTATATTTCAAAATTAAAGGCTTCTTTGCGAATTTGACCACTCTATGGCTGTTTTTACGCCTGCACCTACCTCGAATTTATGTCCTAGAGCTAAAAGTACGGCTTCAAGTGAAGCTACAGCAGTCAATAAGTCTCTGTCTGAAACAAATCCAAGAGTTCCCATTCTGAAAATCTTGTCTTTTAGTGTGTTTTGACCGTTTGCTACTACTATATCAAAGTCTTTACTTAGGTGAGAGCGAATGTCAGGTACTGAAATTCCTTCAGGAGGCAGAATTGATGTGATTGAATAGCTTGCTTTGCTGTCATCTTTTACTAAAAGCTCCAAGTTGATAGCTCGTAATGCTTTTCTCAAGCCTAATGCAAGCCTTTCGTGTCTTGCATATACATTTTCTAAACCTTCCTCTTTGATTCGTCTCAAAGCCTCTTGTAATGCGTAAATTAAGTTTACAGCTGCTGTATATGGAGTAGAATTTTCTCTAACAGACTTTCTGTGTGCGTCCCAACTGAAATAGAAGCTTGGGTGCTTGCATTCAGCGTGTACACGCCACGCATCTTCACTTGCTACAAGGAAAGCGAGTCCTGGAGGAATCATAAATCCTTTTTGTGAGCCAGATACAAGTACATCAATCCCCCATTCGTCAGTTTTAACAGGCATTGCGCTTACACTTGTTACTCCGTCAACAACCGAAATAGCGCCATGTTGTTTGATGATTTTACAAAGTTTTTCAACGTCGTTTTTCGCACCAGTAGAGGTTTCTGAGTGAGTTAGAGTTACAATTTTGTATTGCTTTTCGCTCATTTTCTTTTCGACATCTTCTGGATTTATGACTTCTCCAGCCGAAACTTCTATTTTATCTACGTTTGCGCCATATCCAGAGGCAATTTTTGCCCAACGATTACCGAAGTTGCCTAATGATAAACAAAGTACATCATCACCTTCGTTTACAAGGTTTGAAAGTGCTGCATCCATTGCGCCTGTTCCACTTGAAGCGAACATAAATACGTCATTTTTAGTTTGAAATACGTATTTAAGGTTTTCATATACTTCTTTTAAAATTTCTGAAAATTCCGAACTTCTGTGTCCAATCGGGTGTTTAGCCATTGCTAGTAGTACACTTTCAGGAACAGGTGTTGGTCCTGGAATCATCAAAAATTGTTTGTTTTTCATATTTATTATCCTTTCGATTGCACTTGCACACTTGAAATTTTTGTAAAATAAGTTATAATATAATTGAGGGACATCTACTTAGAGGTGATGACTCTAAATAGATGCTTCGTTCCCTACAATAGTGTCGAAACTAATTGTATTAAAAGTCCTAGTGTCGCTAGGACTTTTTTAATTGTTTCTTCGTCCATTGTGTTTTCACCTCCTTTCAGCCATTTCTTCGTATATGTGTTGCCTATGGAGGTTATGGAACTACCCTTTTATTATCTTTTCAATGTTCGTGCTAAAATAATTATATTATGATATACGGTTTTTTATCTACAATTTTATTTATCTTAATATTACCGTTTTGGCTTGTTTTGGGGTTATTTAAACGAAAATTAATTGCAGGCTTTAAAGAAAAATGCGGATATTTTGAGTCTCCAAAATTAAAAGACAGCATTGTTTTTTACGGTGTTTCTGTTGGCGAAATTAATGCTTTAGAAAATTTGATAAAAAAAACAAAGGAAACTTTTTCTAACCCGATAGTTGTATGTACAGGAACTCAAACAGGGCAAGAGATTGCAAAGAAAAAATTGGAGAAAATTGTTGATTTTATAACATATTTTCCTTATGATTTTCCGTTTTGTGTAGGTCATTTTTTGAATAAAGTTAATCCAAGGGTTGTTATTGTTGCAGAAACGGAATTATGGCCAAATTTTGCAAGACTTGTGAAAAATCGTGGAATTGATTTAATGATTATAAACGGCAGAATTTCTGATAGAACTTACAAATCTTATAAAAAATTGTCGTTCTTTTTCAAACCGATTTTGCAAAATTATACAAAAATTCTTACCCAATCAAATAAAGATAATGAAAAACTTATTTCTATTGGTGCGAACTCAAATACAACAAAGGTTATGGGTAATTTAAAATTTGATATTGCAAAAAAAGATTGTGATATTGATTTAGGTCAAGGTCGTATAATAATTGCAGGAAGCACTCATTCTGGGGAAGATGAGATTATATTGCCAGTATTTGAACGAATTAAAAAAGATTTTTCAGATGCAAAACTTCTTGTTGCACCACGCCACCCAGAACGTCAAAATGCAGTTAAAAAGTTAATTGAAGCGACAGGTTTAAGTTGGGGTTTACGTTCAAAAGGTGATAAGTTTGATGATAAAGAAATTATAATGCTGGATACAATGGGTGAACTAGGCAAGGCTTATGCTTTGTGTGATTTTGCTTTTATCGGTGGAAGTTTTAATAAGACAGGTGGTCATAATCCATTAGAGGCAACTATTTTTGAAAAGCCTACAATTTCCGGCACTTGTGTAAATAATTTTAAAGATATATATGCACTTTTAACTCAAACAGGGGCATCAAAAATTGTTGCAAATGCGGAAGAATTAGAAGAATATATGCGAAAACTTCTTTCAGACAGCGATTTTTATAAAAAATGTTGTGAGGATTGTAAAACGGTTTTTGCTCAAAATCAAGGCGCTTTGGGCTACGTTATAAATGAATTGAAGAATATTTTATAATATCAACTTTATTTTATTTGAGAAATTTAATTTGTTTAAGAAATTCTAAAATATTTTTGAATTTGTTTAACTTATTATTTGAATTTAAGATTTTTGTTTTAAGATATTTTTTCTCTAGAATAACCTCTTTCTCTGTTGGTTTTTTTTCTAGCGCTTCTTTTAACCAATGAATACTATATTTTCTAAATTCTTTTATTATTAAATTTACATTTTCCCAGTCAATTGGCTCATTAATTAAATCATCAGTGATTTCATTTTCGTTGTTAACAATTCTATTAGAATTAATTTCTAACTTATCTAGTAGTGATTTTACTCTTTCGTTATCTTCGTTTGGTTTTTTTATATATATAAAATTTTTATTGAATAATATAGAAAAACAAACACCATGAAAAGAGGAAGTGATAATATATTTTGAATACTTTATATAATTTAACCAATGCGCAAAAGGTCTTGTTTGACGGAATTCATCTCTAAAAATGTCTATCTTTGCTAAATTGATTTTTGCCAAATATGGATTAAAATTCCAAAAATCATAATATCCGATGTAATCATAATCAGGTATTTCAAAAGGTTCACTATTCATAATTTCTTGATAATCTTCTTTTTTTAATAATAAAGAAGGATCTAAAACAAAATCAGATTTTACATTTGCAAACTCTGAGAGTAATTTTACCCCTGACTGTTCTCTGACTGAAATTGAATCAAATCGTTGGAAGCACTTTTTCTTATGGTTATCTTTTTTGATAGTTTTATTTTCGCCAAAAGAGCCAGCATATCCGATTATAGATTTTTTACCATAAATCCAATCTGCAAAATAGACATATTCTCTATTGTCTTTCCAAATAATATCTGAACCAAAAATAAATTTGTCAAAAACTTTATTTAATTGTAATAAATCTTCTTTGTTTAAATAGAAGCCATAAAGATTTAAAAAGTTTTCTCTAAATTTCCAGGTTGCACCTTGTGGATTAAAATTCATTGTTATTGGGTTTTTGTAATAGTTAATAGTATAAGGTTCATAACCTAATTTTGCGACTATTTTTTCCATTGCATAAGCTATTAATAGCGCACCATAATTATCTCTAGGATAATTGTAGTTCATTAAAGCAACCCTATTATTTTTAATTATGTTTTCAAAAGAAAAATCTTTTGCGACTTTATCTAAAACATTATTTCTTTCAACATGGTATTTGGTGAAAACATTATTAATTTTGTTTAACGGTTCATTTTTATTACTATTGATATCAAAATTACATTTTGTTTCCCATTTAATATTATCTAAAAGTTCCTTTGCTTTTTCTGAATTTACTATATACAAAGAAATACCGTGTTTTCTTTCGTGTTTTAGACGTTTAGCCCAAGCATCACCAACAATAATATCTCCATTTCTAACTCTGCCTCTGTAAGGACATCTAAAACAACATATTTTGTGTATTTTTCCTGGTAAAAATAACTTCAAATAAGGATTATCTGAAACTTTTTCTGTAATTGTAGATTTATCATCAAAATAAATAGTAACGGTATCTTTTGTGTTTTGAATTTTTAAGTCGGTTATATTTTTTCCAAAAAGTTCATTTGCAAATTTTATATATTTTTTAAATGCTTTTGTGCTACCAACACCGTGACACAATAGTTCCATAGTTATTAAGTTTGTATAGTTTTTTCCTAAAAAAGTGTACAAACCTGCGATTTGGCATGGTAAGCCAGAAAACAGAACAGTTTCCCCTTTTTCTAATAATTCTTTTGTAGTTGTATATGAATTTCCTGTTGTACTTTCAACATATTTAGAGCCTTGCATTTTAGAAATATCTTCCAATTTGTTTGTAACAACAAGTTCTGGCAAAAAATCTTCGTTCCATACTGCACCAACTATATATCCTCTATTTTGAATAACATGTTCTGCAATTTGTGAAAAAACGCCACCAGAAGCAGCCTCTTTTGCATATTTGGTTTTTAACAAATAAGCGTCTTTTATAGGTTTGTGTTTTTTAAATTCTGTATTCATTGCAGGACAATGTTGTGTGCAGATACCACAATTTGTACATTTAGATTTATCAACAACAGGGTATCTAAATCCATATTTATCTATTTCCATTGAAATAGCGTTTGAGGGACAACTTTTTGCACAAGCTGAACACCCAAAACACATACTTTTTGTTACATAATTATTAATCAAGGCTTTTCCTTTCTACTATGTAAAAAATAACAATAATAGCCTAAATCGAGATAAAATATTTCTTTTCTTATAAAAACTGTTTCGTTTAGGAATTAATTTTAATAATAAATACTTTTTCAAACTTAAATTTTTTGTATATAAACAAATTATTCTGTTTAAATGATCTTTGTCTTTGCAATACCAAGTAAAAGTTGGTTTTCTTTTTGTCCAACTAAAAATTTTATTTTCATCTATTGGGTCTTGATAATGATATTTGCAAATATTTTTATCCCATTTGTATGGTAACGATATTAAGAGGTTATCTCCAGTGTTTTGTAATTTTTGTATAAAATCTTTTGCTTTTTTTACGTGTTCTATTACTTGAAAACAAGTTACAATATCAAATTTGATATTTGATTTGAAATCAAAAAAGTCCATTTTGAAAGATTTTACTTTTTGGTTATCTAAAGGCTTTGTTAAACAAACAGAATATTTGATTTTTTGAGGAAGTTCACTTATTAAATCCATCCCTTTACTTCCTACATCAATTATTGAGTTTTGTTTTTCATCAGATAATATAGTCAATATCCTAGTCAGTATTTTGTAGTATAAATAGTCTTTACGTTTTTGTTTATATTCTGGATAATTAAGTATCATTAATCTCTGTTGACAATATATAAATTAGCTACATTGTCAATTCTATTATAAACAAAATTTTAAATCAATTTACTTTACTTAATTAGCCAAATAATATTTTTAACAGTATTTCAAACTTATTCATGTTTCTCAAATTTAATTTATATTTTCTATACGGAGATTTGTTATAATATTTTAAAAATATTTTTGTAATATCTTTTAAATTGTATTCCCAAGGTTTATATTTGTAGGCATAATGAATTATTGAGCATTTTTTGTAATTTTTTTTAGTATTTTTATCAAAATTTTCATCAAAAAAGTTTACATCTATATGTTTTTTATTTCTATTCATTAACATTATTAAAAAGTTATATCTACTTGGCAATATTTTTATGCTTGTTTTACAAACATTATTGAATGCATCTTGATCCATAAAAGTGTTGTTTTTTGTCAATTTATATTCAATCAATTTATTTGGAATATTATCTTTTCTCATTTTTTCAAGATTTAATAGCATAACACCAGAATTAAAGTAGCGATTATCGTAGGAAACACTTGTCGCTAGGGCATCTAAGCAAGATGCTAAATAATAATCGCAAATATTTGTTTCATATAAATCCGTCAAATCTTTTTGGACAATTATATCACTATCAAGGTATAAAACTTTGTCTAAATTTTCTAATATTTCTGGTAAATAAAATTTTAGACACGCAGTTTTTGAAACATGTGCATTTGCGCCTGATTTGAAATTTAGTTCTTTTGTTGAGTCTATTATTGTAATTTCTGTGTCATCTGTTTTTAATTTATTTATAATGCTTTTTGATGTAGAGCTTAAAGTATTTCCTAAAATATAAAAGTGGTATGATGTCGATTTTTTTTTATTTTCTAGGATTGAAGCTATGGCAACTGTTGTTGGCATAACGTATTTTTCATCTGTTATAAATACTATTTGTATTGGCATAGTTACCCTCTAAAAAAGTTCAAATAATTCAAATGTCAATAATTTTATTAGTTTTAAAGTTCCCAAGTCTCTTTTACTATTGTCCAGAAATCTTTTTTTACTAATGGTTTTATCTTAATTTTAGTTCCTTTTAACGTATCATAATATAGGTCTTCAAAAATATTTACATAATATTTTGTTGCTATTAATACATAATCTGGATTTAAAGACTTAATTTCATCTGGAGCATAAACTTTATAACCTAAAAACTCGTCATTTTCTTCGTGATTTAAAAATTTTCTATCCGCAACGCCGATAATATTTAGTTCGGAAAGATTAAAATATTTTTTTATTAGTTCTAAAAAATTTGTAGCTCCATATAGAACAACTGATTTACCTTTTATTTTTTTTATTAATTTTGGTAAGGTTTTATTAAAATCAAACTTAAATAAATAGTTTAAATCATCGTATTCATTTACAACTTCTTCATTAAAAACAGTCCTGATGTCTTTGTTTTCAATGTTTAGAGTGTTAAAGATATAGTCTAGCATAGGTTTTGGTTCTTCAGAGGTGATTAAAAGAACATCAAAATCTTCATTTTTAATTTGTTCTGGAGTGATTGCTCTAATACCTTCAAATGTTTCAACAGGTTCTTTTTCAAACTTTTTATCAGCGATAGCAATAACATTAAGTACATCTTTGAAGAAGTAGCGTTGATTAAGCACAACAAAATCTTCACCTGCGCCTAAAAGAATAACTCTTTTGCCTTTAATTTCGCCCATTGACCAAAGTAAATCGTCATCAAATTTTTTTGTTTTAGTTTTCAATTGAAAATATTTGCTTAGCATAATTTCTCCTCGTTTTAATAAAAACATTTTCTCACGATATCTGTAATTATGCAAGATTAATAAGTTTTACGAAGATGCAAAGACTGATTTCAAGTTTGTGGCAAATATATTAACCAAGCATGTTTTTGACAAGGTTTAGGTCGTTTTTATGGGTGATTTTGATGTTTAGTTCATCACCGTCTACAATGTGTATCGGTGCAAGGTTATAACGTAAAATTAATCCGCAATCATCAGTGAAACTCGCATTTTCGTCTTTTAATGCTAATTCGTGGGCTTTTTTAATTAGGTTTGCTCGAAATGATTGTGGTGTTTGAACTCGTTTTAAAAACTTTCTTGGCGGAATTGCTGTGATAACATTATTTTCGTCAACTTGAATTATTGTATCAATACTTTCTATCGCAGTCCCAACCGCTTCATGTTTTTTTAGTGCTTCAATATTATCATCTATAATTTTTTGTGTAACAAAAGCCCTAACTGCATCATGGATTAGAACATTTGCTTCTTCAGGTGCTTCTGATGTGCCAATATAAGAACTTTCAACCCTTGTTTTACCACCGTTCAAAACTTTTGTAATCTTTTTATAATCATTTTTGTTTAAAATATTTTCTGCCAAATCTCTAAATTTTGGGTTCGTAACCAATATGATTTCATCAATATTTTTATTTTTTTCAAAAGCATCAATCGCATGTTCTAAAAGGGTTTTACCTTCAAATTGATAAAACTGCTTGGGAATATTTTCGCCAAAGCGTTCACCTGTACCTGATGCTAATATTATTGCTATGTTTTTCATACATCACCTGTAGTATTTGTTATTTTTTATTATACATGAAACTATGCTTGTGTTATAATAAATTAGAACTTATTATATAAAAAAGGATAGTAATATGTCTTATAAAATTATATCAAAGAAAGAAATTTGTCCAAATCAATACGAAATTCAAATTGAAGCTCCATTTGTTGTTCGTAACGCAAAAGCAGGACAATTCATTATATTCAGAGCTACAAAAGACGGTGAAAGAGTACCTTTAACAATCGCTGATGTTGATAAAGAAAACGGAATTTTAACATTAGTATTTATGGCGGTAGGTTATTCTACAAAACAATTGGCTGAACTTAATGTCGGTGATGAGTTAGCAGACTTGGTTGGACCTTTAGGTCAACCAACACATATCAAAAAATATGGCACAGTTGTTTGTTTAGCTGGTGGATACGGTGCAGCTCCTTGTTATTTGATTGCCAAAGCATTCAAAGAAGCTGGCAACAAAGTGTATATGATTATGGGTGCAAGAACAAAAGAACTTATCTTCTGGGAAGATAAAATGAAAGATGCTTGCACAGAATTGTTTATTACAACAGATGACGGTACTTTAGGCGAAAAAGGCTTTGTAACACAAGTTTTAGAACGAATTATGGGTCAAGAAAAAGTTGATTATGCAATCGCAGTAGGACCAATGCCTATGATGAGAGCAGTTGCAAACTTAACTCGTGATAAAGGTATTTATACAGAAGCTAGTATGAATCCAATCATGGTTGACGGTACTGGCATGTGTGGTGCTTGCAGAATCACTGTTGGCGGTGAAGTTAAATTCGCTTGTGTAGACGGTCCGGATTTTGATGCACACAAAATTGATTTTGATGAAGTTATAAATAGAACAAGAATTTATAAAGATCAAGAACGTAAGAGAGATGAAAATTGTAACTTGTTAAAGAAAGGTTAGTAAGGTTATGGCAGACAAAAATATTCCATTTTGCCCTTTAATGTCAGCAGGCGCTGATTTTGAAAAAGTTTGTTCACAAGATGCTTGTGCATGGTATTTGAAAAATTACAAAATTTGTTCAGTTTATATGTTAGCTCACAATGCGGCATTAGATGTTCAAATGAAACAAGCTAGAAAACAATAGTAAAATATTATGAATATTGCGGTATGTGTCAAACAAGTTCCAGATACAGCAGATATCAAATGGACTGAGCACAATACTATCCAGCGTGAAGGTGTTGAAAGTATTATCAATCCGTTTGACAGTTATGCTCTAGAAACCGCATTAAGATTAAAAGATAAAGATTCTGCCGTAAAAATTACGGCGCTAACAATGGGTCCGCTTCAAGCCGAAGAAATTATCCGAAAGGCAATTTCAATGGGTGTTAATGGCGGATTTGTTGTATCTGATAGAAAATTTGCAGGTGCTGATACTGTTGCAACAGGTAGAACCTTGGCAACAGCAATTAAAGCAAAGATTGAAAACGTAGAAATTGTTTTATGTGGACAATTTGCAACTGACGGCGATACTGCACAAACAGGTCCAACAATTTCTACAAATTTGGGTTATGCACTCGTAACTTACGTAAAAGAAATTGAAAAAGTTGAAAACGGTTATGCTATTGTAAAACGTGAAGTTGAAGATGGTGTTGAAACTTTAAAAGTTGAACTTCCAGCTGTTTTGTGTATGTTAAAGTGCGATTATGAACCACGACGCCCTCTAATTAATGGTTTTAAATTGGCTCAAAACGCAGAAATTCCATTTTATTCGCACGAAGATATTGGAATTGAACCTGAAGCGGTTGGATTAAAAGGCTCTCCGACTTGTGTAAGCAAGGCTTTTAGACCAAAACAAAAAACTTGTGGTGAAATTTTTGAAAATATTAGCGCAGATAATGCAGTAGAAAAAATTCTTGAGGTGCTAAATGGCTAAAGGAATTTTGATTTATGCTCAAACAGATAGACAAGGTATGGTTTTGAATGTTGTTTTAGAGCTTGCTTGTGTGGCGCAAAATTTATCAAAAAAACTTGATGATTGCGAAATTTCAGCATTTATAATTGGTGAAGGTGCAAATATAGAAGAAAATAAGAAGATTTTAAGTCAAAATGGTTTTGATAAAGTTTATATTGCAAATTCGCCTGAATTAAAAAACTATTCGACTGATTATTACTCAAATATCGCAATAAGTTTAATTAAAGATATTGAACCTGAAATTGTTTTAGTGGGGGCAACAACTCAAGGACGTGATTTAGCGCCAGTAATTTCATCAACATTAAATACGGGGCTTACTGCTGATTGCACAGCACTTGATATTAATGACACTGGTCAACTAGCGGCAACTCGTCCGACTTTTGGTGGTAATTTAATGGCGACGATTTTGTGCAAAAATTACCCACAAATGGCGACTGTAAGACCAAAAGTTTTGAAAAAATCAGAATGTAAAATTGAAAAAGACACTCAATTTATTGAGATAGATTTTGATTTATCAAGTATTAAAAAAAGAGTTGAGTTGATTGATTTTAAACCTAATACACAACTTACAGATACAAGAATTGATGAGGCTGAAATTATTATAGCTGGCGGAAAAGGTATGAAATCGGTGCAAGGTTTTAAATTGTTGGAAGAACTTGCGAGCTTGTTGGGCGGTTCTGTTGGTGCATCAAGAGGTGCAGTCGATATGGGCTTGGCTGATAGCTCAATTCAAGTTGGTCAAACAGGAAAAACTGTTGTTCCAAAGGTTTATATTGCATGCGGAATTTTTGGTGCAATTCAGCATACGGTTGGTATGAGCGGTTCAGAAAAAATTATTGCAATAAATAAAGATAAAAATGCACCAATTTTCAAAATCGCAGATGTCGGAATTGTTGGTGATGTATTTGAAATTTTGCCAAAATTAATTGAAAAATTAAAAGAAAGAAGATAAAAATGAAAAATACAGTTGTAGTTGGCGCCCAATGGGGCGATGAAGGTAAAGCAAAGATTACGGATTTGTTAGCCGAAAAAGCTGATATGGTGATTCGTTATCAAGGCGGTTGTAATGCAGGTCATACCGTTGTTTATAATGGAGAAACTTATAAATTGCATTTAGTGCCGTCGGGTATTTTATATGGGAATAAAATTTGCTTTATCGGCGCTGGAACTGTTGTTTTGCCAGAAAATTTTGAACAGGAAGTGAAAGAATTAATTTCTCGTGGAGTAAATTTATCAAATTTAAAATTAAGTCCACTGGCAACAATTACAATGCCTTGGCATACAGCGGTTGACGGTTGGGCAGAGGACACCGTTAAAAAAGGTAAAATTGGCTCAACAAGAAAAGGTATCGGTCAGACTTATACAGATAAAATGGCACGTTGTGCTTTAAAAGTAGGTGATTTGTTTGATGAAGAAACACTTTCTGAAAAAATTGATATAATCTTGCCATTAAAAAATAAAACATTAAAAGAAGTTTATGGTTTAAAGGAGTACACAAAAGCCGAAGTATTAGAAATTTGCGCAAAATACAAGCAAATTTTTGAACCTTATGTTTGTTTTGATTGGCAAAAAATGTTAAACGAAAATAAAGACAGAACAATTCTTTTTGAAGGTGCGCAGGGCGTAATGCTTGACATAGATTACGGCACATACCCTTTTGTTACAAGCTCAAACCCAATTGGTGGTGGCGCTAGTACAGGAAGTGGTTATGGACCAACGATGATTGACGAAATTGTCGGAGTTTCAAAAGCATATTTAACTCGTGTTGGCGAAGGTCCTTTTGTTACTGAATTGTCAGATGAAACTGGTGATAAAATTAGAAAAATTGGACATGAATTTGGCACAACAACAGGTCGTCCTCGTCGTTGTGGTTGGTTTGATGCAGTAATTGCAAAATATGCGGTGCTTGTAAGTGGTTTAACATCAATGGCAATTACAAAAATTGATGTTTTTGATGAATTTGATGAAATAAAAATTTGTACTGCATACAAAGATAAAAGAAACGGCAAAATTTACACAGAATATCCAACAGATGTCTTTATGCACAAGTACTTAGAACCTGTTTATGAGACTCACAAAGGCTGGAAGTGTTCATTATCAGATATGAAATCTTACGATGATTTTCCAAAAGAGGCAAAAGATTATTTAAAACGCTTGGAAGAATTGTTTGAAATTCCGATTTCAATTATAAGTGTTGGACCTGACAGAGAACAAACTGTTTTTCTTTAATAATTAAAAAACTTGCAAAGGGTGTTTTTTTTCGTTACTATTAAATTAATGGTCGGCGAACAAAAAAAACTATCAATAGCTTTTTATTGGCACATGCATCAACCTGACTATCAGCTCAGCGCTGAGAGTGATTTTTTAATGCCTTGGGTGCGTATGCATGCGGTTAAAGATTATCTTGATATGGTTTTGATTATGAACGAGTTTCCAAAGTTGAAGTTGAACTTCAATTTGGTTCCGCTTTTGCTACAATCATTAAAAAAATATGGCGAAAATGAAGCACATGATGTTCATTCTCGATTAAGTATTTCACCAATTGAAGATTTGACAGATGATGATAAAAGATTTATTTTAAGTAACTTTTTTGATGCCAATTTTCAATCAATGATTTCACATCATGATGATTATAAATCACTTTATGAAAAACGAGTAGAACAAAATATTGCTGACATAAATGCTTATACTAATCAAGAATATTCAGATATAATGGCATGGTTTAACCTTGCTTGGTTCGACCCAATTTATGGTGAGATTTATCCGGAATTGGCAGAACTTGCGGAAAAAGGTTGTAACTTTACGCTTGAAGATAGAAAAAAAATTTTAGAATATCAAAGAGAAATTATTCGCCAAATTATTCCAACATATCGTAACTTTATGGAAGCGGGTAAAATTGAAATCACAACAAGCCCATATTATCACCCTGTTTTACCGATATTGTTGGATATCAAATGCGCTTACAGAAATATTCAAAATCCAGAGGTTTTGCCTGCAAATTTGAAAATGGCAAAAGATGCAGTTGCTCAAACAAAAATGGCTCTAGACAAAATGGAAGAAATTTTTGGGCGTCGTCCAAAAGGTATTTGGCCACCTGAACAATGCGTAAGCTCGAAAACTTTAGAAATGCTTAGCGATTTGGGCGTAGAATGGACAATTTCTGACGAGGGTATTTTAGCAAATTCGATTAACTTTGATTTTGTAAGAGATTTTAAAGGTTATTTAGCTGACCCTTATCACTTGTTAAAACCTTATGAATATAAAACTAAAAACTCTAAAATTGATGTTATTTTTAGAGATTCTTTAATACCAAACTTAATTAGTTACGAATATCCAAATACAGACTCTAAAAAAGCAGCAAAGGATTTATTCGACAGAATTAAGATTGTACAAAGCAAAATTTTTGCATCACCAGACGATTCACATTTGTTGACAATTGCTTTAGATGGTGAAAATTCTTGGGAAAATTATCCTGATGACGGCGCAAGTTTCTTAAGAGAGATTTATAGCTTAATAGAAAATGACGATACGCTAGAAACTGTTTTAATCAGTGACTATATACAAAAAGATAAAAATATAAAGAAATTACCTAAAATTTATTCTGGTTCGTGGATAAATAGAAACTTCCAAATGTGGATTGGTGAACCTACAAAAAATCAGGCATGGAATTATTTGAAAAATGTTCGAGACGATTTTGTAGATTTTAAACAAAAACACCCAGAACACCCAAATTTGGTAAAAGCTCAAAATGAAATCTATATGGCAGAAAGTAGCGATTGGTTCTGGTGGTATGGTGAACCAAATCATTCTGGACAAGACCATGTATTTGATTATCTTTTTAGAGAACATTTAAAAAATGTTTATAGAAATTTAGATTTAGAAATTCCTGAATACTTAAAATCACCTCTATTAGTCATGAATATGGGTGCATCAAGTATGCCGACAGCATCAATTACACCGATTATGGACGGTCAAGACAAAATTGATGATGAATGGTTGAACGCTGGTGTAATTAATATCCCAGAAGTTAAGTATGAGGAAAGTCACAGACTTTTTGACAAAATTAAGTTTGGTTTTGACGAAGATAATTTGTATCTAAGATTTTATATTGACGAAGAAGTTAAAGAAAATAATACAAACGTAATTCACCAATTGTACATTTATATGCGTAATAACGATCGTAAACAAAATCTTTCACATATTCGTTTAACAAACAAGTCGGAAGATGTTTATCCGATTATGCACGAAAAATTTAGTACAGAAATGCGCTTGTCTCTTGTAAATGGCATGATAAGACCGCTTCAATTCTCAAAATCAATTGCAGGTGAATTGTGGTGTTTTCAAAATTCAGACAGTATCAAAGTTGCTTATGATACCGTTTTAGATGTAAGTATTCCTTTTGATAGCATTGATATCGGCAAGGGTGAAATGTTGGAATTTTTCTTTGCAACAGCAGATTTTGGGGTATTAGAAAGCTTCATACCTCAAGAAATTCTGTTAACAATGCAACGCCCTAAAGATTAGTAAATAATTTGAACGTAAACGGTTCTAGTTCTAGCTTTGTTGTCAAAGTCGATTAAAACGACTTGTTGCCAAGTGCCAAGTTGTAAAGCGCCATCAATCAGAGGAATATTTAAGGAGTTACCCATGATTGCTGCTCTAACGTGAGCGTAACCATTTCCGTCGTGCCATGTATCATCGTGGTGATATTCAATATTTTGGGGTGCAACACGCTCTAAGGCTTCAGGCAAATCGACCAATAGCCCAGGTTCAAATTCAATGGTTGTAAGTGAGGCAGTACTGCCTGAAACGTAACATAATACCGAAGCATCTTTCAAAGAGTGCATGTAAACACTATTTTGAACATTTTTGGTAATGTCGATGATGTCAGTAAATCCGTTTGTATGGATTTGAAATTTTTCGTTAATTACAGGCATAAATATCTCCTTATGATATATTATATAAAACAATTCTTACTAAAAAAAAATCACAAAAACCTAATTTCATCACATATATTTACAATTACAAATGTAATAATTCAAAAAGTGGTATGAATTTAGTTATCAATAATATTTATATTACTATTTTTCACAAATATTTGTATCAATACATTTTTGAATTTCTATAATTTTGTTTATGGTTGGAATAAAAAAACTCGTTTTTAAATAAAATATTTGTAATATGAATAAAATTAGTAGCAAAATTATTTTGGTTCTATTTGGTAATTTGAACAAAAAAATGTATATAAATAAAAGAGTTAGAATTATCAAACACAATAAAAATAGCAGAATTTGTACATTAAAAAGTTTTGTAAATAGGGCATTTGTTGTTATTATTCCGGCATGAAAAAACAATACTATAAAACAAATAATGCAAATAGTGGTTAATAATATAAAACTTATTTTTTCAAAATTGGTTTTCATATAGATTATGTTATCCTATTTTTTGTAATCTGGCAATAAATCATACATTAAAGTTGAACATTTACAATATGGATATTCCCTACCTCGTTTTCGTCCTAACCTATTTGCAACTTGGTCTCGTTCCGAGTCAGCAGCAGCTTCTTCAACAGAAACTTTATGTGTGTGAACGTAGGTATATTGGTCATAAACTTCTTTTAAATCGCTTAATAGTGTTGCATATACTTCTCCAATAATACCCATTTCTTGTGTAGCTTCACAATTAGCTTTTGAATGGTAATATTTATCCATTTCAGCTTCTTTTAATTCATAAGCATGATATAGAAGCTCTAAATAGTTTGAAATAAAAACTTTTAAAGTCTTAACAAATGCATTTAAAGGTGCTAATAGCCCAAGAATGTCTTTTAACAAGTTTTGCAATTTATTTTTTTTCGATTGAATAGAGTTGTATTCTTTATCAATATTATATTCACAATCAGGAAGATGTTTTCCGTAATCTTCTGATAAGTTATCAAGAGTTGTTTCTGCGTTGTTAATTAAGTATTGAACTTTTGAATAACATTCTTGAAGGTCATTGATATCATTTTTTATATCATAAGAAATATCTTCAGTTTCTTTTTGACTATTTTTTATATTTTCAATTAAATTTTCTATATCGTTTATTAATTCACATGGTTCTTCTTCGATTTGTATTTGAGTGCCGTTATCGCTATATTCTGTTATCTCAACAGTGCATTTACAATTTGGGTGAGGACGCTCTGGGATATTATCAAAAATATCAAATTCCTGACCGTCAAGCTCTAAGCATTCTTTGCAAGTATGTTCACCATGTTCAGAGTGCCAAATGTATTTAGTATTACTAATACCACCTTTTAAAATAATATTTTCAATATTTGTTTGTTCATTATTTGTACTTAATTTATTCGATTTAAGAGTGTTATAACGATATAGAAGATTTCCAAGTTCTTGTAAAATGTTATAAAAATTCAAAAGCTTAACTTTATCTTCGTCATTAAAAACAGGATTTGAATGATTTTTTATTAAATTATTTTGATATTTAGATATTTTATCAAAAAATTTTTCTGTAGATTTGTTTCCTAGTAATGCGTGTAAAATCTCATTTTTTAATTCAGACATAGCAAAGCTCCCCTTAGATTAAATGTATATTTCATAAAAGTGTAATAATATATATAGAACATTTTTTTCAAAAAATGTCAAATTTGAGGATTTTTTCGCAAAAAAAAGGGGCTGTTTAAGCCCCGTGAATCTTTTATAATTCAAATAGCGAGTGTAATCTTTGTTGTATATCAGACTCATTCAAGTCTTCAGTTAATTTGTTCATATCAAGTGCCATTTGGTAGTATTCGGCTGCTTGTGTTTTGTTGCCTAACATTTCGTTTGCTCTTGCGGCATTAAAGTATGCTAGTGTATAAGAAGGGTTCACTTCAATTGCTTTTTCAAAGAATGGAAGTGCATCTTCTGCGCAACCTAGTCCATCAAGGTAAATAACGCCTAAATTGTTTTGAGAAATATCGAAATTAGGGTTTAAGTCAATAGATTTGTGATACGAAATAATGGCTTCTTCAATCATATCTTTTTCCCACAAAGCTAAACCTGCTTTTGAATAAGCTCTGAAGTTGTCAGGTTCTGTTGAAATTGCGTCACAGTAAGAGCGGATAGCGTTTTCAATGTCGCCTGATGCCATTAATGCGTCACCCAATGATAATTTTAAGTCGTAATTTTTATCATCAAGCTCAATACCTTCTTTAAATTTGTCAATTGCTAAATCCAAGTTTCCATAAACTTCCGCATAAGTTGAACCTAAAGCGTGGCAAACCATTGCAGTCCATTCATTGTCAGGGTTAATGCTGATTGCTGTATTATAATGAGAAATTGCATCTTCAAATAATTCAGCTTTAAGGTAAGCATAAGCTAATGAATTATGGTAGAACGGATTTGTTTTGTCTTGTTCTAAAGCCAATCTGAAGGCGCTTACTGAATTGATTTTGTCCTCTTTTTTAAGGTACAAGTGACCTAATTCATAGTAAATAAATGCGCTGTCCTCAGGTTGAAGCTCTAAAAGTTGGGTGTAGTAATCAATTGAATCGTCAACCATTTCAGGGAAGTATGTTTGAGTTAAAGTCGCAAGTTTCATCAATACAACTTTATCTTGAGGGTTTGAGGCATAGGCTTCTCTATATGCTTCAAATGCGCTTTCTGGATTTTTGTTTCGTACAGAAATGTCACCCATTTTTGATAAGAACACTTCCTTGTGTCCTGTTGATTTTGCTGCTTTTTCGTACAAGCCGTAAGCAACTTTAGACATGTTCATTTTTTCCAATAATGCGCCTGTTTTTTGGTAAGCCAAAACGGCAAAATCATCTTTAAATGAACGTGTTAAAATCTTTAATGACGGAATGTCATAAGATAGCATGATTGAGCCTGAAATGAAGTAGTAAACAAAGTTCAATAAATCTTTGAAGGTTGTTCTTTCTTGACCCATTTTTCTCAAAATAGCTAACGATAATAAAATTCTAGGTCTAGCAGATTTTAAGCCTGTTAATTGAATTGCTTTTTTGAATTCTGTTTCTGCATCTAAATAATTATCTGCTAATTTATCAAAATAACCTTTGTAGATGTAAGCGTTGGCGCTTAGAGGAGAACATTCCAATGCCATTTTACATTGTTCAATAGCAGCATCAATATTAATTTCGCCTTTTTCCCACATCAAAAAAGCAAGACGATAGTAAACTTCTGGAATTTCTGGATTGTGTTTTGCAGCATTGATGTAGCCTTCAATTGCTTGTGACCAATCTTCATCTTGTTGTTTAATTAAATATCTTTGGTGTGCTAATCTTGCGTTTTCTAATTCTTTTAGTGCTAAATCTTTTTCTTCTTGAGATAGTGCTATTTCTTCGGATGCAAAAATTTGTTCTGACATTTTTAGTCGTTTTCTCCTTGTGTTTGTACAAAAGGTTTCGACTGTAAAAAATCAAAACTTGAGCAAAAGTTTAAAAACTCATACGAACATACTAAATTTATGTTCAAATCTTGTATATAATCATTAATTATGGTAATATTACTATAAAGATTTTTAAACTAGACTATATATGAGATGAGGAAATCATGAAAAGTACAACCCTAAGGCGAGCAAATTTGTCTAAAGAAAAGATTCAGGCTTTAGAAAATATTGCAAAATACAGACGTCAAACACAAATAGCAAATGCTCAACAAAAGCAAGCTGTAAAATCAGTTGCACCTCAAATTAAAGAACGTGAACTAGATATGCTTTGGACAAACTTCAAACAACACAGCAAGCAAGATAAATCACCAACAGTTTACCTTATTACAGGTTTTATCGCTGGTGCTATTGTAATGTTAATCATCACATCTTTAATTGGTTTTTCGATGAAAAGTATGAACGAATCTGCTGAAGATATTTCAACAAAAGTTCCGGATACAAAAATTGAAGATACTGCTATAACTTTCATTCCTGCTGACAAAGAGGTTTCAGCAACTTCTACAAAGGCTGCCGCTACAACAACAGCACCAAGACAAGATGAAATTTATACTGTTCAAAGTGGTGATACTTTAGAAAGTATTATTATTAGATTCTATGGTTCATATTCTATGGAGCGAGAACAGGCAATTAAAGCAGCAAATGGTATGAAAAACCCTAATGCTCTTTCAATTGGTCAAAAATTAAGAATTCCACTTAATTAAAATGCACAAGAATTATAAAAACAGAAAGGCGATGCTTATATTCAAGCATCGCCTTCATTTGTAAATTACTTGCTTGCTACATATTTTTCCCGTATAATTAAACAAGATTAAGGAGATGTGTATAAATGGAATTGGATATTATAAGAGAAACAGACCCTCAAGTAGCTGAGTTAGTTGAAAAAGAGCTTTCAAGACAACAAAATACAATTGAACTTATTGCAAGTGAAAACTTTACTTCAAAAGCGGTAATGGCTGCATGTGGAACTGTTTTAACAAATAAATATGCCGAAGGTAAACCTCATAAAAGATTTTATAACGGTTGCGATAATATCGACGTTATTGAAGAATTAGCTCAAAAAAGAGCGTGCGAATTATTTGGTGCAGACCATGCAAATGTTCAACCACATAGTGGCGCACAAGCTAATATGGCAGTATTTTTATATGCTCTAAAGGTTGGCGATACTGTAATGGGTATGGATTTGTCAAACGGCGGACACCTTTCTCACGGCTCACCTGTAAACTTTTCTGGTATGTACTTTAATATTGTAAGTTATGGTGTTAATGACGAAGGTGTTATTGATTATGACAATGTTGAAAAATTAGCAAAAGAACATAAGCCAAAAATGATTATTGCTGGTGCAAGCAACTACTCAAAAGTTATTGATTTCAAACGATTTAGAGAAATCGCAGATGAGGTTGGTGCATATTTGATGGTAGATATTGCACATATTGCAGGGCTTGTTGCAGGTGGTGTTCACCCATCTCCTGTTCCTTATGCAGATTTTGTTACAACAACAACTCACAAAACATTAAGAGGTCCAAGAGGTGGAATTATCATGTGTAAACAAGAGCATGCTTTAGGTATTGATAAAGCTGTATTCCCTGGAACTCAAGGCGGGCCTTTGGAACATATTATTGCAGGTAAAGCCGTTGCTTTGTTGGAAGCCTCAAAACCTGAATTTAAGGCTTATGCAGAACAAATTGTTAAAAATGCAAAGGCTTTGGCTCAAGGTTTACTTGATGAAAATATGGATATTGTGGGTGGCATGACAGAAAATCACTTGATGACTTTGGATTTAAGACGTCAAGGTAAAACAGGTAAAGATATGGCAAATGTTTTGGAACTTGTTGGAATTACTGCCAATAAAAATACAGTTCCAAATGACCCTCAAAGTCCATTTGTTACAAGCGGTATTAGACTTGGCTCTGCTGCTGTTACAACAAGAGGTTTTAAAGAAGACGATATGACAGAAGTTGCAAAAATTATTGCAGAAGCAATTAAACATTCTGATGATGAAAGCATATTGAAGAATTTAAAAGAGCGTTCTTTAAAACTTTGTCAAAAGCACCCATTGTACAAATAATAAATAGGAGATAGGACAATTTTAAATACATTAGGACAAGCACAAGTACATATTATAGGAGCGCTTATATCTTTAATTTTAGGTATATTCATTGTTCCAATTGTAATTGCATATTCAAAAAAAGAAGGCTTAGTTGACCTTCCAAACGAACGTAAAATTCATAAAATACCCGTATCAAGACTAGGTGGAGTTGCTATTTTTACAAGCACAATGTTGACCTTTTTGTTGTTGGTATTTTTAAGCTACTATCCTTATGGAAGTTTACTTTCGGGTATTCTGTTAGGTGGTTCTTTAATGTTTTTGTTGGGTTTGGTTGATGATGTTTATAATTTGAACGCAAAATTTAAACTATTTTTACAAGTTGCAATCGTAACAGTAGTTTATTTGTTAGGCGTAAAAATAGATACAATTTTTAATCCGTTTCAAATGGGTGAAGTTGTTCACCTTGCTTGGTGGCTATCTTATCCAATTACGCTATTATGGATTGTAGGTATTTGTAATGCAGTAAACTTTATCGACGGTGTTGACGGCTTGGCAGGTTCTGTAATTACAGTAAACTCAATTACTTTAGCTATTGTAGCCGTTTCAATGACACCTTCAAATTCAATTAGTGCCTTGATTGCGTTTATTTTATCAGGTTCAATGTTGGCGTTTTTAGCTTATAACTTTAATCCTGCTAAAATCTTTATGGGAGATTCAGGTTCATTGTTTTCTGGATTTTTGTTGGCAAGTTTGTCAATTACAGGGGTTATGAAAACAGCAACTTTGGCAATTTTGTTACCATTCGTAGTTTTGGCAGTTCCTATTATTGATATTACCTTCTCTACTTTGCGTAGAATTCTGAAGGGTCATTCTCCATTTGTTGCAGATGCAGAACATATTCACCACAAATTGTTAAAGGCTGGTTTGTCTCAAAATAAAACTGTTGTAACAATTACTTTTGTTGCAATTGTAGGTGGTGCAATCGCAACTTCTTTGGTGGGTTCAATTGGGCATTACTTAATTTATATGTTGGTGTTGTTGTTAATTATGTTTGGCTTAAGTTTAATTGCAATCACAAGAAAGAAGAACATTAATCCTGAACAAATTTTGGAAGAAGAACAACACAAAAACGAAGAACAATAGAGGTTTTAATGATTAGAGGTTTGGTTTGACCAAACCTCTTTTTTACGAGAATTAAAAAGGATTAGCATAAATCTATGCTAATCCTCAAATCTTTTATTAATCTTCTTTTAATTAGATAAATTCCATAACATTTGAAGTAGGTGCGAAACCTTCTTCAACGATACCTTGCATACGTTTTTTACGATAAAGCATGTCAACAAACGCTTCAAGACGTGTAATAAAACCAGCTTCACCAGTGTGTTCATCAATTGTAAGGTTCAATAATGGTTTGTTAAACTGTTTAGATTTTCTTGTAACACGTTCAAGCATTAACGAATCAGGACCACAGCCAAATGCTGTAATAGTGATTAAGCCGTCGATTTTGTTATCTTTTAGATAATATCCAGCACAACCTGTCATTTCAGCTTCATTTGCCCAATAAATTTCTTGACCAAGAGAAACAACACCTTCTTCAAGTTGTTCTTCTGTTAATTGATATGCAGTATAAACTTTAACCCCCATTTTGTTAAGTTTGTCGATAACCTTCATAGAGGCACGTTCATCATAAATATTGTAAGCATGTGAAACTAGCGCAATTGATACAGGATATTCAGTTTCATCTTTTTCAATTAAAAGTTTGCCAGCAATAGCGTTTTTAAGTGCTTTTTCGTAAGGCATGCCAGATTTTAACATAACTTGGAAGTTGTTATAAACTCTCCAGCCTGTTTTTGAGGCTTTTTTAATTTTTTCCATATCAACGATGCCAAACGGTTTAACACATTCAAGTAAGAATTGATATAACCCTTGTCCTTTTTGAGATTTATCAAGAGTTGGTTCAATCATATTAAAAGGTTTTTTAACAACATTTCTGATTAAATCTGGAAGTCCTCTGATTTTAGAGCAGTTATAAATTTTAGGTGCTATAGATTGAATTGAAGGAACGAAGATATTTTCAACGCCTTTTTCAATTAAGTTAAGAACTTGTCCTACAAAGATTTTTACAGGTAAGCATGTTTCAGTAACTACCAAAGAAGAACCTTTTGAAAGAGTCTTTTTTGTAGTTTTGTCGGATAAAACTACTTCAATGCCAATAGCACTAAAGAATCCATACAAAAATGGATACATACTGTAAAATGATAAACCTCTAGGAATTCCTAACTTCATAACAACCTTCTATTAATTTACTTGATTATATTTTGATAATACCGCAAACATGAAAAATTTTCCAACATTAGCCAAAAAGTTATTTTCAAATTACCCACCCATATAACCAATTTCGACAATGTTATAAAACGATTTAAAATACATAATCATAAAAAAGAAAAGCAAATAGCTAAAGGGAAACAAATAAACAAACCAGATAAGGAGGTTTTAAAAAATGAAATTAAAAAAACTTACAGTAGCAGCTATGTTGGCTGTGGGTATAAGTACAATGTCTTTTGCCAGTGCAATGGCAGCTTGTCCTTGTAACAAGGTAAAAGAAAAAGCACCTTGTGAAAAAGTTACACAAAAATGTGATAAATGTCATAAGGTAAAAACAAAATGTAAATGTCAAAACTTGGCAGAAGAAAAATGTGCTAAAAAAGCACAACCAACTTGTGCTTCTTGTGCAAGCGCACAAACTGTAAATTCAGAAGATATGAAACAAATTTACGGTTATCCGAACGCAATTTATGGTACGAATAATTATGTAGGAAAAAGTGCAAGTTCAGTTAGCTCATCACAAAATGAACTAAACCCAAACATTGCAGGTGCAACAATTACATCAGACGGTTCAATGACAGGTGCAGCAAGCCAATTACCATATTTAAATAACAATATGGATAC
Organism: Candidatus Melainabacteria bacterium; assembly: GCA_003258725.1. Lineage (GTDB taxonomy): Bacteria > Cyanobacteriota > Vampirovibrionia > Gastranaerophilales > Gastranaerophilaceae > UBA6984. Next base: position 19,898 of record QHMG01000013.1, on the reverse strand, counting down.
GATTAATGGTGTCCCTGTTGATAACAATGAAATGAATCTTGACGGTGCAGGTTGCCCAATTGATATTCATACAGAAAACTCAATTGATGCATTAAAACGTACGTACGAACCTTTTGACTTAAAATCTAACTTAAAAGGTATGACGGGAGCAGCTGCTAATTTACAAAACTACTTCCCTGATGTTCCAGAAAACTATTGGGCATCTTGTGATATCGACAAATTAGCTATGAATGACGTTGTAGTCGGCTATCCTGACAATTTGTTTAAACCAAACAGAAATGTATCACGTGCAGAGTTTGCAACTATGTTAGTTAAGGGCTTCAATATGGATACTTGTGGCTTAGAACCAAAATGTATCTTCTCTGATGTACCTGCAAGTAATTGGGCTAATCCGTTAATTGCAAAAGCCGTAGACGAAAAATTAATGAAGGGCTATCCAAACGGTAGATTTATGCCAAATAATAATGTAACAAGGGCAGAAGCCTTAACTGCAATGGCAAAAGGTTTAAATAATTGTAACATTGACGATTGTAAGGCAAAGGAAATTTTGTCAAAATATAAAGACGGTTCACGTTTACCAAGTTGGTCGCAAATTCCAATTGCAACAGCTTTAGAAAACGGTGCTTTAGCAGACATGCCAAACTCAGAGATGATTATGCCTAACAAAACTGCAACTCGTGCGGATATTGCATCAATGCTTCAAAATGTACGTGTAGCAGGCGGTTACGATAATAACCCTAAAACTGCAAATAGCGCTTGCCCTCTTGATAACTCAAAACAAGCATACTTAGAACATGAAAATGTTGTTAAAATTCCGACATTAAAACTTGAATTTTTAGACCAAGTAAACGCAAAGAGTGCTTATGTAGGTCAACAATTTGCAGCAACGACTTTGGAAGAAGTTACAATCAACGGTCAAGTTTATCCATGTGGTTCACGTGTAAACGGTAAAGTAATCGAAGTAATTCGTCCAAACGGTAAGGCAAAAGGTGCATTAAAATTAGCGTTTACAGATATTCAAAATGGTGATTGTACAGCAGAATTACCAAAACAAATTCTAACAGCGCAAATTAATAAAACACACACTCCAAACCCTATTGCAAGAACATTAACATTACCATTCACTTGGGCTGGTTCGTTGGTAGGTACAGCTGCAAGAACCGCAGGTGGCTTAGTTACAAACTTAGGTAACGCAGTAGAAAGTGTTTCTGGCGGTGTTGGTACTGCAATTGGTGAAACAGCTCAAGGTCAATTTAGAGCTGCAGGCAGAAGTACACAAGACTTTATGAAGGAATCACTTAAAGCTCCTGTTGATATTACAAGAACTGCAATCTCAGGTACTATGGGCTTGTTCCAAACTTCAGGTGATGAAATTGCTTATGTAGTAGATCCAAAAGGCTCTAAAATCTCAGCAGTTAACCCTAAAGAACATATTACAATCGCATTTGGTTGTACAAAATAGTAAAGTCTAAACTTTACGCAGGTAAGGTCGAATTTAGTGAAAGCTAAATTCGACCTTCTTGTGTGTTTAACATTTTTTGATAAGTCTTTATGATTTCAAAGACTAAGATAGAGCCAACACAAGCTGAAGAAATTCCTATGCCAATCCAGAAACCTAATAAGTTCAAATGCATTTTAAAGGCTAAGAACGCACCTAAAGAGATTCCAACTAAGATGTAACCAAAGAAGTTTGCTAAAGATACCATAAAAGTCTTTTTTAACCCTTTTAAAATACCGCCACAAGAAACTTGTAACCCGTCAAAACATTGAAAACCAGCAACAGCGTACATAATTGGAGTTACGATTGCAATTAAAGTTGCATCGTTTGTGAAAATTTGAGCAAAAAACGATGGGAATGAAGCAAAAAATATACCACAAAAAACCATAAAGCCAACGGATAATGCAACCCCTGTAATTGAATATTTTTTTACATCGGTTAAGTTTTTAGCTCCGTTTGCAAATCCAACTTTAACAGCAATTGCGTTTGATATTGAAAGTGGAATTACAAAAGATGCCGTACTAATTACATTCAAAACATTTTGAGCCGCTGCGTATACGCTATCAACACGTCCCATAAGTATTGCCATAGAGTTGAAGGTTATAAATTCTAAACTCACAGCAACTGAAATTGGCAAGCCAACTTTTACTAATGATGAGTAATATTTTGAGCTGATTTTTTCAAATTTAAAATGGAAGTAATACAAGCAATACATAAATAATGCAAGTCCCATAAGAGTTCTGATTAATGTGCTTGCAATTCCTAAACCCATTGCGCCCATAGCTGGAATTACACCCCAACCAAAGGCAAATACCCAATTGAAAACTAAATTAAAAAATATACCAATTATAGATATAAAATTAGGAAAAAATACTATTTCATAAGCCTGCAAAAATTCTTTTAAACCTACGTGTAAATATCCACCAAAGGCTGAAAATGCGAATACAAATGTATAAATTTTAATATCAGGCATTAATTTGGGGTTAAATCCCATGTGCTCCATTAAAGGAATGGTTGCAAAGATTAGTAACATTGAGAAAAATGCCACAATTTGAGAAAATAATATTGTCGGATAGAAAAATTTTTTAGCTGATTTTTTAGCGCCTAACCTATTTGATAAAACGGGTGAAACGCTGATAATTAAACCTACTCCGAACATAAAAATAATACTTGTGATTGCACCAGAAATACTTACGGCAGATAATACGTCAGTCGAGTATTTACCTGCAACAAAAACATCACCAGCCAAAATGAAGGTAAATCCGATTTGACCCATTATAATTGGCCAAGCTAAACGTATTAACTCGTATGCGTATTCCTTGTAACTTTTCATAACTCCTACAATTCGAAATTATCTTTGCTCATGTAGCGGTCGTTTCTGAATGCTGCTTGATAAGGTTTTGCGTTTCTGATAGCTTCTAACCAATTCATATAATTGCTTTTGAAGTTCTCTTGACTTCTGTTGATGTATTGCATTGTGATAAATCCGTTAAATGAAGTCATTGCACGGTAAATGTCACATTGTGCCTTCATTTTAGCGTTTGAAACAACACATCTTGTTGCGATAGCATCGTCAACAGTTGCTCTTAAATAAACATATTTTGAATAAGAATTTAAAGTTTCTAATTGCCCTGTAACTGTTCTCAAAAGTCCAGCAGCGCTATTTTGGCGAGGATATCTGTAAGAGTGAATAATTAAAGTTTTTGACCAATGTTCATAACTTTCACCAGATGGAACGTATTGAACAATTGTTTCGTTTCCGATTGTTTGGTGATATGCTACATGCCAATTACCAGCGCCAATTGGAAAATCAAATGCTAATGTTTGATATGCAAATACGGCGCTTACAGATAACAAAACAACTGCAATTAAGCTATATAGTTTTAAATGGAGAGTTTTCATCAGCTATTACCACCTCAATTTTATCTTTAATTAAGCCATAAAAAACTTTTTTAATCAATATTTCACTTTCAAAATGACCAACGTCAAACATTACAATCTGTGCGTCAACTGCGTTGTGGTATTTTATATCGCCAGTCACAAAGCAATCACAATTGTTTTCAATAGCTTCGTTGTACAAATCCATTCCCGAACCAGCGCAAAACGCTATTTTTGAAACCTTCTGAATACCGTTGTTGTTGATTAGTCTTGCATTAGGCGAAACTTTTTTTATTTTTTGTGATAATTCTTTTACAGAAATATTTTTTTCTACAATTCGTAAAAATTCACCCTCGGGATTTCCATTTAGTCCTAAAGCCTCTACAAATGTGTCGGTTGTTCCTCCTAAGACCTTGTCCATATTGGTATGTGCGCAATAAATATCAATTCCTCTAAACGCTAAAGGTATGCTAAACAAGGGGTGATGAGAAATTATCATGTCGCAATTTTTGTTCAACGCTTGCTTAAATATTTTTTCATCAACTGTTAGAGCTATCATTACACGATTTACGTCTATTTGAGAAGTTTCAACAATCCAACCAGAGCAATCCCACTTTTCTTGTAATTCAAGTGGTGCAAAATTTTCAATAATTTTTACTAAATCATACTTGTTCATTTTTTATAATGCCTTCGATTTCTTCGACCGCTCTTTCAACATCATCGTTTACTACATTATAATGAAAAGCCTTTGCATTTTCCATTTCTGATTCAACGGTCTTTAGGCGTTTTTGGATAGCTTCTTCTGTTTCAGTACCTCTGCCTCTTAAACGACGCTCAAGTTCTTCCATTGATGGCGGTAATATAAAAATTAAAACAGCATTGTCCATTTTGTTTTTAACTTGTAATGCACCTTGTGTATCAATTTCAAGAAGTAAGTTTTCATCTTTATCTAAACATTCTTGTACAAATTTTTTGTTAGTTCCGTATAAGTTACCCGAAAACTCAGCCCATTCTAGAAAATCACCATTGTTAATCGCTTTTTTAAATTCATCACGAGATAAAAAATAATAATTTTTGCCATGTTCTTCGCCTTCTCTTTTCTTGCGTGTGGTGCAAGAAACGGATAATTTGAAGTCTTTATTGCGTTGTAAAAACTTTTTAATCACAGTACCCTTACCAACACCTGATGAGCCTGATATTACAAAAAGTTTTTTCATTTATTACCTCGTTTTATTGTTTAACAGTCTCTTTTTCGTCACTTACTTCAACTGTTTGAGCTTGTAATTTTTTCTTTTGAGATGCTGAATATGCCATGATTACTAAACACATCATAATACCGACGATAGCCGATGAAATCCAGAAGATTACAGCACCTAACCAACCATTGTTAAAGTGTTTTTGGAATGTATCAATCATAAAGCCTGTGCCAGATGCTGAAAGTACAGCCCCAACATAGCCAAACATACCTGCAAATCCTAAAGCTGCTGATGCAACCTCTTTTGATGTTGCTTCAAGAGCACAAACCCCACCAAGCAATAATTGAGGGCCAGCTGTAAATGCACCGATTAATGCAGCTAATACATAATCAAAAACGTCGATTGTATTGATATGGAATAAGAACAAGCAAACTCCCAAACCTATGAAGAATGCAATGTTAATAGGAATTCTGCTACCAGATTTTGAGCGGTCAGAGAACCAACCTGCGGCAATAGCACCGATTGAACCAACAACCGCAAGTGAACTTAATTTTGCAGTTGCAATTGCAAGTGAGTCGCCTTTGTATTCCATTAAATATTTTACGAACCAATCTTCAGTACCGAAACGAATTACATAAACGAAAGCGTATGCAATTGATAATAACCAAAGAATTTTGTTGCAAACGATATATTTTCTAAACATCTCAAAATAAGACATTTTAGCTTTTTTGTTTTCTTCTTCTTTTTCGATTGGTTCATTTTTGTAAATGTCAACATCAGGCAGACCTAATGATTGAGGTCTGTCTCTTAATGACCAATATAAGAATAAGCCTGTAATAGTTACTAATACAGCTTCAATACCAAACGCAGTTTTCCAACCAAAATGACCAATTAAAATTCCCGAAATCATTACAGTTGTAAATACGCCTAATTGGTGAGAAGTTGACCAAATAGACCATTTTGTAGCACGTTCAGATTTTGAAAGCCAATAAGAAAGTGCTTTTGCGATTGGTGGAAAAATCATTGATTGAAACCAACCATTTGCGCCCCAGAAGAAAGTTAATACCCATAGAAGGATTGTAGCAGAAGGCAATCCAAAGAATGAAACGTGTCCAGGAGTAATGAATACCGCACTATAAGCAAAACATAAGTTTGCGATAGCAGAAATAATCATAGCTGTTGGCAAGAAGGTTCTAACATTACTTCTGTCTGCAATAATACCGTTAATAAACTTACCAATACCGTAAGTCATATATAAAGAAGAACCTAAAATACCTAATTGAGTGTTAGTGTAGCCCAAATCTTGACCAATAAATGGTAAAGCTACTGCAATATTTTTACGGCAAAAATGCGCTACGATATATGCAACATAGCAAGAAAGGAATATTCTAATACTCCAATGTTTATACATTTTGTCTACTGTTGCCTTATCTTGAATTTCAGGCTTGATAGGTGGTTCTTTAAAAAATCTTGCTAAAATATTTGTCATGTTTATTTTCCTGCCTTAATAATTTGTACGTTTCTATTTTCAGAGATTTCCTTACGTGCTGCTTTAATTGCTTCACGCTTGCATTCTTCTAAACTTTGACCGTTGCAAAGTCTGTCGACAAAGCCAAAATTAAGTTTTACGGCTTTGTTTAAAGCTCCGACTTCTTCTAAAATATCTTTTATATCTTCAAAATCATAGTGGAAGGATTGTTTTGATTGATATACAAGCATATCACCATGTTGTGATTCAATCGGTTTTCCTCCAAGTTCAAAGTATAACTTGAATACAGATTTCAAGTCTTGCAATTCAGATTGCATAACAGAAACACTTTGCTGTATTCTTAAAAATCTTTCAAATAAATATTCAATATTTTCTAATTGTTTGTTTTCCCAGTCGTATTTTTGTAAATACAATTTTTTAAGTTTTGGATAAGCAAGAGCTAAACTCATTGCATCAGCCATTGCACGGTGGTGGTTTACAAGTTCTACCTTAAATTTTTTAGTCAACGCATCAAGTCCGTGAGATTCCATTTCTGGATAAACTTCTTTGAACATATATTGAGTATCAATACGTTCGTTTTCTAACTTTTTACCAGTTGTTCTTAGACTAGCTTCGTTTAAGTAAGAGTAGTCAAAAATACAGTTGTGTGCAACAATCGGGTAATCGCCAATAAATTCCAAGATTTTTGGCATAATTTCAGCCTCAGTAGGTGCATCTTGAACCATTTCTTGCGTAATTCCGTGAATTGCGATTGAAGATTTTCTAATGTGTTGTTGAGGGTTTATAAGTGTTTGAAATTCGTCTTTAACCTTGCCGTTTTCAAGTCTTACGCCTGCAAATTCAACCATTCTTTCTTTTGTATAATCTAAACCTGTTGTTTCTGTGTCTAAAACAATCTCAATTACTTTTTTTCTAGCCATTTATATTCCTAATTTTTTAAACCTTTTTCTTACCTACTTATATAGATAATAGCACAAAAAAAATTTGTATGCTAAAATAATAGAAAAATTAGTATTATTGATTAGGAGATAAGTCATGTCAAACGCTATAGAAGTAAACGAATCAAATTTTGAACAAGAAGTTTTAAAGGCTTCAACACCTGTTTTAGTTGATTTTTGGGCAACTTGGTGCGGACCTTGCCGAAAATTAGGTCCTGTTTTAGATGAAATTGCAGGTGAATATATCGACAAAGTTAAAGTCGTAAAAGTTAACACAGACGATAACGCAGAAGTTGCAAAAGAATATCAAATTAGCGGTTTACCAAGTATTTTAGTTTTTAAAGACGGTGAACCTGTTGAAAGAATGGTTGGTTTAATGCCAAAATCAACAATTATTGGTAATATTGAAAAACATTTATAATTTTAAGATTTTAATACAACGAGGCGGTTTTGATGTAATCAAAACCGCCTCTGTTAATTTGGTACAACACTATGATTGCAATTTAAACCTTATGTTGTCACTCTGAATTTATTTCAGAGTCTAAATAATCTCGAGATTCTGAAACGAGTTCAGAATGACATAATATTTGATTTTCAGCTTTGTCAAACCCTTGGGTATGACATTATAACAATTATTACTTTGTCTTTCCAACATAGAATGAAGCATTAATGTTAGCGTTCAAAACAGTTTTACCAACTTCAATTGGTGCTGATTCATCAGCAGAAGCATCAGTACCTGCGGCCATCAATCTAGAGTTAGATTTCATCGCATAGTTTACATAAGGTCTAACAGTTGAGTCTGAACAATTTGTAGACATCATTTTTAATGCGATTGTTTGCATACCTAGTGGTTTTAATGCAGAATTTGCACGTTTGTTAGCTTTCTTTGCCAATTCTGCTAAAAGAGCATTACATTCATTTTCGTATTCAGTAGCTTTGAAAGTTAAATTTGCAACTTCTGTAATACCTTTTGTTGAAGCAATGTTGATAAATTTAGCAACTGATGCCGTATCTTTTACAAACACAATAACTGAATTTGTTACGGTGTAACCTTTTAGAGTTCTTTTGCCTTTTGAGCTATATTCGTAATTTGGTCTTACGCTGTAATTAGAGGTTTTGATATAATCTCCACGACCTGTATTAATAGCTGATTTTAAAGCATTGTATAGATTTTCAGAGTTTTCTCTGTTTTCTTTTACAGCAACTTGTGAATCTTGGTTTGTTGTTTCAACTGTAAAACTCATTTGAAAAGCGTTTGGCGAAATTTCTTTTGTTCCTGATAAATTGATATCAATAGTGCCATCACTAACAGCACCAGCAAACGCTGCGCCAAAAATTATAACGCAAATTGATAATGTTGTGATAATTAATTTTTTCATTGTAATTTCCTTTCTTTTCAGTGTATTATACCAGAAAGAAAGATGTTTTACAATATACATTGAAAAATACTATATCACGCTAAACTTGTTTCAGGGTTTTAAGTTTTTTGTTCGTGCCTTTGTTCGGACTAATCTTTAGTCAATTTATGGCGAGATTGCATAACAATCACAACTTTTTGGTTGCTGAACATATAAATTGCGAATGCGATAATGCCCCATAACAATAAACCTTGTAAGAAGTTAATTGTTGGTAATGCAATCATTGGTGCTAAAACATTCCATAAGTTCATAGCTAAATAAGCTGGGAATGCAATAAAACCTGTTGCTAAGCATACCAAAATAAATAAGAATAATAATAATCCGCGAAATCCGTTCACGTCAATTATTCTAAAGTGCTTGTTCATCTCTAATCCTTCTTTTGTTGCCACCCTCGACAACTGCGAAGGTAGTATCTATTCACCTGTATTTAACATTTCGAGGAATTCTTCTTCGCTCAAAATTGTAATTCCTAACTCTTGAGCTTTTGTTAGTTTTGAACCTGCATTTTCACCTACAACAACGTAATCTGTTTTTTTAGTTACTGAAGACGAGGTTTTCCCACCAAGTTGTTTAATTTTATCACTTGCCTCAGTTCTTCCCATTGTTGAAAGTGTGCCTGTCAAAACAAATGTTTTTGAATTCAACACAGTTGATTGTACTACCACTTTATGGGTTGGTAATACCCCCAAATGGTTGAGATTTTCTAACATGTCGATATTATACTGTTGGCTAAAGAAATCTTTGATACTGTTGGCAATTTTGTCACCAATACCGTCAATTTGCGCAATTTCTTCCACGTTTGCACTTCTTAAAGCCTCTAATGATTGAAAATGATTAGCTAAAAGGTCTGCGGTTTCTTTTCCAACGTGTCTGATTGAAAGTGCTGTAATAAATTTTGCTAAAGGTCTTTCTTTGCTGTTTTGAATTGAAGTATACATATTGTATGCAGATTTTTCTTTAACTAAATCTAATAACATAAAATCTTGTTGAGATAGTTTGTATAAATCTGCCGGATTTTTAACCATATTTTTTGAATATAATTGGTCAATGACGTTAGGACCAATAAAATCAATGTCCATAGCTTCTTTTGAAACCCAGTATTCAATTCTAGATTTTGCTTGAGCAGGACAGCCAAAAGTATTTGGACAGTATAAATTTACTTCACCTTCAGGAACTACAAGTGGTGTACCGCAAGAAGGGCAAACTTTAGGGGCTTCGTAAATTGGTAAACTATCGTGTTCAGATGTGTCAACATGCTTGATTACTTTTGGAATAATTTCTGCCGCTTTTTTAATTAAAACAGTGTCACCTACTCTAACATCTAATCTTTTAATTTCGTCAAAGTTATGCAAACTAGCTCTTGAAACCGTAGAACCAGCTAATAAAACAGGCTCTAGAATTGCAACAGGAGTTATAGCGCCAGTTTTACCAACATTAGAAGTTTCTATTGCAAGAAGTTTGGTATTAACTTCTTCTGGTGGAAATTTAAACGCTGTTGCCCATTTTGGCGCACGAGCGGTAAAGCCTAGTTCGTTTTGGCAAGCGAAACTATCCACTTTGATTACAATACCGTCTGTTGCGTAATCTAAGTCGAACCGTTTTTGCTCCCATTCCTTGATGAAGTCAATTGCACCTTCAATGTCAGAAACCTTTCTGATGTTTGGATTAACCTTAAACCCTAAATCTTTTAACATCATAAGACTTTCATAATGTGTTTTTGGTGCGTTTTCAACGCCGTCTAAAATTGGTGTGTAAACAAAAATTGAAAGGTCACGTTTTGCAGTAATTTCTGGGTCAAGTTGTCTTATAGAGCCACTTGCAGCATTACGAGGGTTTGCAAAAATCTTTTCTCCTTTCATTAAATTTTCTTCGTTTAGTTTTTCAAAAGAAGTTTTTGGCATATATATTTCGCCACGAACCTCTAAATCATAATCCTTAAAAATCTTTAGTGGAATGGCTTTTACTGTTTTTAAATTTTCAGTAATATTTTCGCCGTAAATACCATTTCCACGAGTTACACCTTGAACGAATAACCCCTTTTTGTAAGTTAAAGCGATAGCAAGTCCGTCGATTTTAAGTTCGCAAACCAAATCCACTTGCCCACATTCTTTTTTTACTCTTTCGTACCATTGGCGAAGTTCTTCGTAATTGTTTGTATTATCAAGACTGTAAAGTCTGTATTTGTGCTTAACTTCTTCAAAAGTTGATTGAATTTTGTTGCCGACACGTTGAGTAGGGCTGTCTGGAGTTATGAAAAGAGGGTGTTCAGCTTCTAACTTTTTCAATTCTCTAAAAAGTTCATCATATTCAAAGTCAGATAAAGTTGGGTTGTCTTCAACGTAATAAAGATAATTAGCCTTGTTTATGGTATCTCTCAAATATTTTAGTCTGTTTTCTAAATCTGACATCATTAACCTCTTTTAGAAAAAATTTTAACACAAAAACGGAATAGAGGCACGACGAAAAGATGCATAGAAGTCGTATGAACGCTTTATTTCTGAATATTGCCAATTATAATGGTTGATAGGAAGGTTTATAAAATATTATTTAAAAATATTTAAGTATAAAACAAAAACTAGCGTTGTCGATTGCCGTCATTACGCTAGTTTTATTTTCATAAAACAACGTGGTGAAAAAAGTTAGCTAATAACTAATTGCCACTTGCTATATTTTCATTATAACTTATTTGTCAAATATTTCAACCCTTTAAAATTTGTTAAATTATACCTATTTTTCAAATATTGATCCAATGGTCTATATGAAAATACGAAAATCAATCAAAGGGTTGATGTCAACTCTAATATATATAGTGTAAATTAGATGTGTGAAATAAAAGAAAAAAGTGTAGTGTGCACTTTTTGTGGTGGAGAAATAGGTAAGTGGTAGCAAGTCTACAAATGACATTACAACGTATAAATGCGATTGAAAGACAATTCGCATCACTTTCGCAACAAACAATGCTTACTGTTGATGCGCCAAAGACTGATGCAGATTTTCAAAAGATTTTAGACAAAAAAGTTGAAGATGTTAAATCTGGACACACTAAAGGCGAAAGAGTTCCAAATTCTGAAATTGACAACTTGATTGAACAATATTCAGCAAAAAACGGTTTGGACAAGGATTTCGTAAAATCAGTTGTTAGACACGAATCTGGCTTTAATGTGAACGCAACTTCAAAATGCGGTGCAATGGGCTTAATGCAATTAATGCCAGCAACAGCACAAGGCTTGGGTGTTACAAACGCTTACGATGCAGAACAAAACATTGCAGGTGGTACAAAATACTTAAAAGGTTTGATGGACAGATTTGATAACAACAAGGAGCTAGCACTTGCAGCATACAACGCAGGTCCTAACGCTGTAAAGAAATATGGTGGAGTTCCTCCATACAAAGAAACTCAAAATTATGTAAAAAACATAATGAAAACTTACGATAACTATAAGGGAGGAAGCAATTAATGTTAGTTAGAAGTTTTGAATCAGCTTCAAAAGGTATGATTGCTTTAACCGAACAGTTAGATAATACAGCAATGAACCTTTCAAATGTTAATACTGCTGGTTATAAGAAAACAGAATTAACATTTAAAAATATATATGACGCAAAAGTTGTAGAAAACTCAGGAACTTTACTTTGTGGAAACACAAGAAATATAGGAACCTTGAGTATGGGTTCAGAAACAAACAGAGTGCATTATGATTTTTCACAAGGTGCTTTGCAAAGAACAGACAACCCAATGGATTTAGCGATTGAAGGCGATGGCTTCTTCAAAATCCAATCTCCAACAGGAGATATGAGTTACACAAGAGACGGACAATTTTTTATTGATAACTCATCATTCTTAAAAACAAAAGAAGGCGATTATGTTCTAGACCAAGAAGATAGACGAATTCAAATCAACTTTAGAGAATTAGGTTTCAATGATATAACTAAAATTACGGTAAGTGAAAGAGGTAATCTTGAAATCAATGACAAGGACAAAAAGGTTCTACTTCAAACTCTCGGAATATACGACTTTCAAGACAAGGAATTGGGGTTATTTAACATAGGTGGTTCAAAGTTTATATCAAGAGATAACGACAACAATCCACCGCTAAGAGCAGAAAAGTTCTCCGTACAACAAGGAATGTTGGAAATGTCAAACTCAAACGTAATTAAAGAAATGATTAACACAATCAATACAACAAGAAATTATGAATCACTTCAAAAACACGTTAAGACAAGCGGACAAATGTTATCACAAGCAATCAACGTAGGCAGATTGAAAGCATAACAAAATAAATTAAAAAAGAAAAATAATTAGGAAAAGGAATAAACAAAAATGTTAAGATCATTAACAACAGCAGCAACAGGCATGATAGCTCAACAAAATTACTTAGATGTAATTGCGAATAACGTAGCGAACGTAAACACAACGGGCTTTAAAAAAGTTCGTTTAGAGTTTCAAGACTTGTTAAGCCAAGCCGCAAGACAACCAGGTGCAATGTTAAATCAAGGTACATATCAACCAGTTGGTATTGAAATCGGCTTAGGTGTAAAAACAGCTGCAACAACAAGAATCTTCACAAAAGGTATCGCAGTAAATACTGACAGAAACCTAGATGTAATGATTGAGGGTGAAGGTTTCTTCCAAGTAATGAAGGAAGACGGTACATTGGCTTATACAAGAGATGGTTGTTTCCAAATTGACGCTTTGGGTCAGCTTTGTACAAATGACGGTTTGTTGGTACAACCTGCAATGACATTCCCAGCTGATACAAAAGAAATTACAATTTCTCAAGACGGTAATGTAACTGTTCTTACAGGTAACAATACAGCAGCAAATCAAATTGGTCAATTCCAATTAGTAAGATTTCAAAACCCAGCAGGTTTGTTATCAATCGGTCACAACTTATACCAAGAAACTTCAGCATCAGGTAACGCCGTTCAAGGTACTCCAGGACAAAATGGTATGGGATTATTGGAACAAGGCTTCTTAGAAGGTTCAAATGTTCAAATCGTAGACGAACTTATCGGATTGATTAAAGCAGAAAGAGCCTTTGAATCTAACTCAAAGATTATTAAATCTTCAAGCGACATTTTACAAATGACAAACAATTTAACATAGGATAATTAAATTGAAAAAACTTCTTTTAACAACATTAATAGCTCTAATGACAACAGCAAACTTTGCGTGTGCTGCCACTCTTAGCGACTCTTATGTAAGAGAAGAAATTAAAAAACAAATTATCCAACAAAACAAAAGATACACAGATGCAGACTTGGAAGTAATAATTGCGAATATGCCATTTTCAACAATGTATGTACCTGATGGAAAATTAAAATTTGTTGTAACTTCAAATTTCGATAAATTTGCACCGAGAGATATAAAAAAAGTATTTATCTACTCAAATGGAAAACTTGCAAAAGAATTCATCGTATCAGTTAGAACCTTAGCTTACAAAGATGTACTTTGTGCAAGAAATCAAATCGAAAGAGATTCACTTTTAACAAGTGCGAATGTCGGACCGAGAAGAATGGAGGTTTCACTTCAACTAGATAATATCTTAACTCCAGATATGTTGAACAAAAAACAAATGGTAAGTAAGAAATGGTTCAGAGAAGGTGAAATAATAGACAGAAGGTTCGTAAAGATAAAGCCCGATGTAGAAAGAAATTCAGATGTACAAGCCTATTTCAATAGTAACGGAGTTCTGATAAGGATAAACGGAAAATCCATGGGCGAGGGAATGATTGGAGATTACGTAAATATCCAAAATCAAACATACAAAAGGACTTATCGAGGCAGAGTAATCGGCGAAAACAAAGTTTTAATTAATATATAAAAAAATAAAATGGGGAAATAAAGGAAATGGTAAGAAAGTTATTAATAGCAATAATCGCAATCGTAGCAACAATGAGCTTGTACAACAACGCACAGGCTGAATCGTTATTTGCATTAAGCACCTCTCAAAACTATAACGCATCACCAAAATCGTTATTTGCAGGTGTAAGAGCAATGGGCATTGGTGATTTAATTTCTATCAAGATTGAAGAAAGTCTACGTACAACAGATACAATGGCTTATAATTCAGACAAATCTTCAAACACAGTAGATAACTTTACAACATACATTAAAAATTGGCTTCCTTTCTACAAAATTGACCCAGCAAATAACTTCGGCGGTCAAAATACAGTTGAAAATTCAGCAAACACAACAAGAAACTTAGCTTTTGGTGATACAATTTCAACTCAAGTTGTTCAAATGTTATCAAACGGAAATATGATGGTACAAGGTAAAAAGACTTTAGTAAATAATAATGAAAGAGTTGATTTAATTGTAACAGGCGTTGTAGACCCAAGATGGATAGATCAAAACGGTCAAATTTCTTCAACAAAAGTAGCTAATTTACAATTTGCACTTTCTGGCAGAGGTTCATTATCAAGAGGTCAAAACGAAGGCGTAATCAATAGAGTAATCAAATACTTATTCTAATATTAGGGACAAAGGGAAAATGAAAAAATTAATTGCAACAATAGTATCTATAATGATGACAATGATAGTGCCAATGCAAGCGCAAGCTGCAACAGTAAAAATCGGCGACATCACACATGTAAAAGGTGTTAGAAACAACCAAATCGTAGGTTACGGTATTGTTGTAGGCTTACCTGGTACAGGTGACAATTCTCGTTCAACTCAGTTGACAAACAAATTACTATTGATGAACTTGGGTACAATTATTGAGCAAGAAAACTATATTCAAAAAGGTTCTTCAGCAGCGGTAATTGTTACAGCAACAGTTCCACCATTTGCAAAAAATGGCGATCAAATTGATGTTACAGTATCAACACTAGCAGATGCTAAGAGTTTAGAAGGCGGTGTTTTGGTTCAAACAATCTTGAAAGCACCAAACGGCGAAGCAGTTGCAGTAGCACAAGGTCCAATTTCAGTAGGTGGTGTAAACGCAAGAAGTGGTGGTAGCATGACAAGAACGGCAATCACTTCAACAGGTCGTATACCAGGTGGTGCGATTATGGAACGTGATATTGATACAGAAATCGGAGATGCAAGTTCTGTAACTTTATCTCTAGACCATTCAGATTACACAATGGTTTCAAGAGTTGCTCAAGCAATTTCACAAGTTGCACCGGCAAAAGCCATTGACGGAAGTTCAGTTCAAGTAACTATTCCATCAAGATTTTTAAACGATAGAGTTACATTTTTGTCAATATTAGAAAACTTGCAAGTAAGTCCAACAGCTGAAAGAGCTAAGGTTGTGGTAAACGAAAGAACAGGAACTGTCGTAATTGGCTCTCAAGTAAAATTATTACCAGCAGCGGTGGCACATGGCAATATTACAGTAACAGTTTCAACAACAAACGATGTATCTCAACCAAATTCATTTGCGCAAGGTTCATCAGTAGGCTTTTCAAATTCAACAATTGGTGTTGACAAGGGCGCAGGCAGTGTGGTTAAGATGAACGGTAACAGCAACTTGAACGACTTGGTAAATGCTTTAAATTCAATTGGTGTTACTCCTGTTGATATAATCAGTATTCTTCAAGCCTTGAAGAAAGCAGGAAGTTTGCAAGCTGATTTACAGGTAATTTAGAAATAAAAAGGGTGGGTAAAATAAAATGGATAATTCAATAAACGCAATTTCAACAAATGTTTTAAATAATACAGGGCTTATCAACAATGACCAATATAATTTGAATAATATCAAAGGCGCAGGCAATCAGAAGGCTCAATTAAAAAAGGTTGGTGAAGAATTTGAAACAATGTTTCTTACAAAAATGATGCAAACCATGGACAAAACAGTCGACAGAGAAGGCGGATTGCTAGGAGAAGAATCAAGATACGTAGATACTTTCAAAAATCATGTTTACCAAGAGGTAAGTAGGCAACTAACAAAGAGTCCACACACATCAATCGGCATAGCAAGCCAAATTTACAAACAAATGGAAAGATACGTACAAGATTAATTAGAGAAAAGGGATAAAAAGATATGTTAAACGGAATTTCATCAGGAGCATCAAACCAAGTACACGCATTTACAGCAGCAAATGCCTTCAGAGTAGCTCAACAAGCATTAGAACAAGGTCAAAAACAACAACAAGACAACACTCCAAGCGGTGTAGACTTAAAAGATAATGATGTAATCTTAAGACATCAAAATATTAACGAAATCAAGGATATAGCAAAAAGCGTAGGCGAAACAAACCTTTCAGATGAAGATATTAAATACGGTTTAACTTATGGCAGAAGCGTAATTGCAGATTTCTCAGTTTAATAGACAAGAGGAAATAAGAGAATGAATGAACAATTTTATGAAACAGTATCTCAAATGCTAGATAATACAATTTCTGTGTATGAAGAACTGTTGGAATTATATAAAGAAAAGAAAAAAGTTTTGCTAACTCCTAAAAATAGTGAGTTGCTAAGAATAGTAGATGAAAAAATTTTGGCTCAAGTTAATACAGTAAAAAAAGTAAATGCAAAACGAGAAGAATTTTGTAACGAAAACGAAATTTCTTCAACAAAAATAAGTACGTTAATTGAGCTAGCACAAAAGGAATGTCCACAATTTGAGAAAAAATTATCAGAACAAAAGGTTAAGATAAATGAAGTTGCAGAGGAAATGGCGTTAGTAGAAAAGACAAATGTGGAATTAATAAAGCATGGTCTAGTAATGTCAGACAAATTATTAGATATCATAATAAGTGCAGCAACGCCGCAAACGGATAATTACGACATGCACGGAAAAAATGTAGACACAAGTGAACTAAGCATAAGTTCCATAGTGGAAGACGCTTAAAAAGGAGTTTTAAGATGACCATTAACAAAGCTATGAATATTGCCCTAACAGGGCTTAACGCACACCAAGCCGCATTGAATGTGGTTTCTCACAATATTGCGAACATAAATACTGAAGGCTATCGTCGTCAGCAAGTTCATTTTGCTGAAATGAGAACCCCTTTGTATGACAACTCTGTAAGTGGTCAAATAGCCTCTCTTGCAGGGGTTAAAATTGACGGCATTAAAACAGCGTCAAATGATTATTTGAACGATTATTTTAGAAAACAAAATTCTATATATGAAGGCTTGCAAACTGGTGCAGATATTGCTGCAGGTGTTGCAGGCTTGCTTGATGAATTGCAAGATTCAGCTTTGGGTGATTCTTTGAACGCTTTTTATGAAGCTGCAAACTCTTTATATCAAAACCCAACAGATTATAGTATGAGAGTTAATTTTGTTGCAAAAGCAAAAGCCGTAGCAAACAAATTTAACGCCCTTGATACTTCGTTGAAAAATTATGCAACAAGTGTAATTGGTGACGGTTCAGATGGTTCAGCACAAGCTTCACAAGTTGGAACAGATGTTAGCAAATTAAACTCTCAATTGGAAAAATTAGCTAATATCAACTTGCAATTGTCAAGAACTCCAGATGATACAAACTTGCAATCTCAACGTGACCAAGTTTTATCAGAAATTTCAAGCCTAGCTAATGTTGATGTAAAAATTACAGAAACAGGAACTGCAAATGTTTCAATCGGTAATGCAGAACTTGTAAGCGGTGTAAAAGTTGTTGGAAAATTAGAATACTCAACGGTTACAGATGCAAACGGTAGTATTAACCCAAGAATTCAAGCTATTGATGTTGAAACAAAACGAGTAAAAGATGTTACAAAAGACTTTACAAGCGGTTCAATCGGCGGTGTTATTTCAGGTTTAGAAACCTTGACAACTGCTCAATCAGACTTGAATAGATTAGCAAAAGCCTTTGCTGACCAAATGAACGGTATTCAACAATACGTTAACGGTAATGAACAGGCATGCTACTACGATAGACAAAATGATGTATTGGTTAAAAATCCACCAGCCTTGTTTGAGGGTACAACCGCAGGCGATATCAAAATTAATAACGATGTTTATAACAACCCTGACTTAGTTGCAGCTGCAAGACTTGATACCTCTGCAGTTAATTGGGAAAAAGCTGTTGGTAATGGCGATAACGCTTTATTCTTCTTTAACGCAAAGAGTGCAAAATTAACTGATTTAGACGGTTTGTCAATGCAAGATTTCTTAATCGCAATGGGTACAAAGGCGGCATTATCAGCTGATGATTTGCAAAAACAAGCAGATGCGCAAGGCTCAATCGTAGACAGTATTAATAATCAAATACTTTCAGAAACAGGGGTTAACCTTGATGAAGAATTGTCAAATATGATTATTTATCAACAAGGTTATAACGCAAGCGCAAGAATGTTTTCAACTTGCGTTGAGGTGTTTGATACCCTCGTAAATCTGGGTAAATAACCTAAACAAAAGCAAACAAACGGATTTGTAAGCATTAAATAGTGAGGATTACATTATGGCAATTGGAAGAGTTTCAACATATCAATTTAATACATCATTTGCAAAGCAAGTACACAATACTCAATCAAAATTTAATAAACTTTCTCAACAAATTACATCAGGTAAAAGGGTTACATCTGTGACTGATGATGCTGTTGCTGCAAAGGGAATTATTAAGGCAAATGCGCAACTTGCAGACATTGAAACTTATATGAAAAACTTGCAATTAGCGGATAATGAGCTAACTCAAACGGACAATACTTTAGGTGCTATTAATGAAAAATTGCAAGATGCTTACGATTTGGCTATGACAGTTGCAAACGGTACAAGTGGTGAAGAACAAATGAATGCTTACCGCCAACAATTAGACGCAATTATCAATAATATAACAAGAATGGCTAATACACAATATGATGGCAAATACATATTTGCAGGTACAAATACAACAACAGAACCTTATTCGTTGGTGGAAACAGATGATGCTACAGCCGATAATGCAGGTTTAGTTTATGCTGGTAATGACGGCGGAAGATATACACTTGTAGGTCAAGCTAAAAACGAGTTACCAGACGTTATAAGTGACGAAAAGAAAGAGCAAATTAACTTTATAGGCAAAGAAGTTTTTGGACAAGTTAAATTTACAACAGACGCAGACGGAAACGTTACAATTGATGATGCCAATAGCTCAGGTGCATTTAAAGCGTTGTACGAATTAAAAGCCGCATTACAAAACGATCCTGTAGATGAAGATGCCGTTAGGGCAACTTTGGATAGCTTAGATGAAAGCATGTCACAAGTTTCAGCAGCAAGGACAAAGACAGGTGCATTGGGTAAAGAATTTGAAGATATTCAAAATACTTACACAAATGATACAATTAGTTTGAAACAATTACGTTCAGATTTAGAAGATACAGACTTGCCAAGCGCTGTTTCTGATTGGTATTCAACATATCAATCACTTCAAGCATCGTATCAAATGTTTTCACAAACAATGGACGTATCATTGTTGAACTATATTTAATAAGTTTTATATAAAAAAAGAAACTTGGTTAACCAAGTTTCTTTTTTTATTAAGCGAAAGTTTTGAAAGAATCTTCAGAGTTCTTTTTGATTACAGAAGAAACAGATTCTAATTCAGTAGTAAT
>QHMG01000012.1 GCA_003258725.1 Candidatus Melainabacteria bacterium | reverse complement strand
TAACATTGACATCTTTTAAAAAATCCTCTCTTGCTCTCGTACTTATATAAAGGATTTCTTTCTTAAAAAATTGCTTTTTTTGTTTTATTTATGTTTACAAAACTTAACACAAAGACATATTAGCACGTCGTTATTGACGTTCTAAGGTGTGTTAAGTGACATAACGATATTTTTTTATTCCTATATATATGATTTAAGTTTATTTATTCCTAAAAATTGCCTATTTAGTATTGGTGTGGGTTTTGTGGTAAAAAGCCCCGCAAAAACTTTTGCGGGGCTTAAAAAACTCTTATAACTATGTTCCATATTCAATTGCTGCAATATCATCTTTCCAATTCATAGCGTCTCTGATTTTTGCAATTGTTTCTGGAAAGTGTTGTTGCAAATATTGTGCTCTTGGTCCTAAGCAACTAACTTTTCCGTCAGTAAAAGTATTTGTAACGGCGTTTGTTTCTGCTACAACTTCTGCTAATCCGCCCAATTCGCCTTGGTAGTGACCTTTTGCTTGAGTGAAGTATGAAACATGTTCACGTTCGTCGTCAGAATGATACTTATTAAATGTTTCACGTTCTTTGAAGAAAGTTTTTTGAATATCTTTATCGTTAGTGAATATTCTGCCGTCGCCAACAAGTTTATTGAAGAAGCCCTTTTGATTTTGTGCATCTTTTGCGTGTCCTAATTCGTGCAAGAATACGAATAAATCATCACCAATATTAATATTTTTTGTTACAGGGTTGAAGTATGATTCTAAAACATTCTTTTTACCTGTCATTTTCTTAATACTATCAACCGTTTCAAACAATTCTTCACCTGGAACTTTTTTCAAAAGGTTAATTAATTCTTCTTTGTTTCCTTTACATTTTTTCTTGAAATTAATAGAAGTTTCTGTATTGTGATGTAAATCTTTTACTGTTAAATTTTCATCGTCAGTTGTAATATCGTATTTGTAACCATTTTTTGATGAGATAAAGTGATTTTTGTCTACGACTTCAAAACTTTGAGAATTAGACATTAAAATTTTGCCGTTTTTATCTGTAATTTTATAATCTACAATACGGTTGCCTTGAGGGTCATCTTCGTACAAGAATTGAGTTCTTGTGCCATTTTCAGATTTCATATCTTTTTTTATTGTTTGAATACCTGTTTTTTTATCAACAGTCGCTTTTGCAATTTGTTTTGTTTTTCCATTTGCATAAGTATACTTAACATCAAATGCGCCCTTGATTTCAGACGGAGTTGTAACTTCTTCTCTAAGCATTTTGCCGTTTTTGTCATTTTTAATAACTTTTTGTTCAACTAAAACAAAGTCACTTTCATCTTTGTCGTAATAACTTTTGTTTGTTGTTACGGTATTATTTTTAAGGTCTTTTGTTGTTGATTTCATTATAAACTCATCTTTATCGTTTACTTTGTCAAAATCTGTATCACGGCTTGTTTTAGCAATAACATCGCCTGTTTTAGCATCAAATTTATACGAATAACCTAGAGGGAAGTTTTTATTTACGGCTTCATCTAATTTATTCATATCCTTTTTTGATACTTGCAAAGAGAATTCTTTATTTGGTTCAAACTTGTTTTGTTCAAAATGGTCAGGTTTTTGATTTGGCATCTTTGCAATCGCATCATTAACCTTGTCATAAAAATTATCGTCTTTTAAGTCACGACGCATTGCATAAACGACTTTCATATCGTTCATGTTGAAATTTGTATTGTCCTTAAAAGTATTGATTGTATCAACATCAATACACTTTACGGACATTGCTAATTTAAAATCTGTAACTTCGGCTTCGGAAAATCTTTTATTTCCGTTAGCGTCTTTCATTTGAGTAACTTCATTTGCTGCAATGTCAATAGGACTTGATTTTTTCTTAGAAAATGAAAAAGTATCTTTAATTGGTTCGTTTAAATTCGCTAAAGGTTTGTTTTTGTTTTCTTTTTGCGGATTGAAAGTTGGAATACTAAAATTAATTTTTCCGATGCCCATAAAAATTCCTTCACTATTACATTACTTATAAACGCATTTAGTAATTTTTTATTGCCTAAAAATACTAATTTATAAGTGTAATATTTACAAAAATTTATTTAATTTGTCCTTTTAATTCGTTTCTAACTTCAGCAAGAGGACTTTTGTTTGGTTGAACCAAATTAGACCAATATTTTTTTGCATATACAAATGGAAATTTTGGAATCCAGCCTAATTTTACAAATATAGAAACTGTTTCAGCACCTTGAGAAAGCATCAAATCATCAATAGTTTGTTCATAAGCTGGAGAGATTGATGCAAAGATTTTTAGCAAGTAATCTGTTGCTGTAACTACAGTATAGCCTGTTCCAATGCCTGTATTTATGAATACTTGAGTCATTTTGAAATCTTGGTTATCCATGTTAAATTGAACTGAATTATCAGGCAATTTAATAGCTTCGTTTGGAGTTATACTTTCAATTTCGTACCAATTACCCTTGTATTGTATACGCAAAGTTTTTGGGTTTGGCATATAAATAAAGTCGAAATCATTGTCTAAAACTAAATCGCCTTTATTGTTATAAATGCCATATTTATAATTTTTGCAAGTCAAAAATCTTCCGCCAAAAAGTGGGTCAATTGAGGTGAATTCAGGTGGAATAACTGCTTCACCTTTGTCATTATAAAGTCCGTAATCCTTTTCATTGCCTAGTTTTGCAAATCGTCCAAAAATTCTTTCAACGTGAGTATATTTTGGTTTAATTAAATAATTTCCGTTGCAATCAATTATGCCGAATTTATTTTTTTCTTGGACAATCCAAGCGTTTTCGCCTAGTCGGATAAGTTTTTTATATTTTGCGTAAACAACAACTTTATCTGATTTATCCTTTAAACCGTATTTGTTATTAAGGTTATATACTGTCAAATCGCTCACTTTATAAGTGTTTTCAGCAGATAGGGTAATTGACTGAGTGCAAATTAATATTAAAAATATAATCAATATTCTTTTCATATTAGTATAATATCATGAAATATGCTATAATTTGAACATTATGAACAAGTTATCTTTTAACGCAAAAGTAAGTGTAGTTTCTGGGTTAGTTGCAATTGTTATTGTTGCAGTATTAATCTTTACCTATATTGTTGCAATTCCAGCTTTAGTTTCTGATGAAAGATTTTTAAACTATCTTTCTGTAGCGGTGAAAGAGCAAGTTGGAGCAGATTTAGTTGTTGAAAAACCTGTATTAAAAACTAGATTTTCACCTGTAATTAATTTTAAAACTGATAAAATTTCTTTGATTAAAAATGGTGAAACTCTTTTAGATGTTGAAAATTTTGATACAGAATTTTCTTTAGCAAAAATTTTTCAGAAGAAAATTATACTAAGAAAATTGGGTTCAGATGAAATTTTTGCTGATATTAATGCACTTCAAACGCTTACCTTTAAAGAACAAGAGAAGGAGCAAAAACCTTCTGAATTTAAAGTTGATTGGTTAAGCTCTCTGCTTTATGTTAAAAAATGTATGATTTTGTATAAAGCTAATGACAAGGTTTCTATTAAATTGTTAGCAAAAGATTTAGAGATTACGTCAGAACGTGAACCAAAACACATTCATTTTGGAATTTTTGTTGAAATTAACAATCAAAACGACAAATTGCGCTTAGGTTTCAAAGATTTTGATAAGGTTTATATTAAGGATAAAAAATTAATTGTTGATAATTTTGAGTTTATTGTGAATCGTTCAAGAGTTTACATTGATTCGATTGCAGACGAAAAGAAATTTGATTTTAGGATTCATTCAAACAATTATGATATAAAAAGCATAAACCAATTCTTAAATTCAAATCTTTTAATTCCAAACGGTAGTGAGGTTTTAGCTTGCTTTAAAGATTTGAAAGGCAACATTAAATTCGACTTTAGGCTTACAAACAAGGGTTTGAATGGTCAAGTTGATGTTAACAAAATTGATTTTAAACTTATTCCATTGGCAAATATGCCAGTTTCAGTTACAAGCGGTAAATTAACAATGGATTCTAAAAACATTGATGTTCAAGATTTTAAAGGATACTATGATAACCGCATTGCAAATGTAATTGAAATGTCAGGTAAAGTTAATGATTATACTAAAAAAGTAGATACAATACTTGCTATTACAGGTGATGCAACAAATAATTTTGCAAACTATGTCTCAAAACTTGCTAACTGTAATATAACCTTAAAAGGTAAAACACCTTTTGCTTTAAGAGTTTTGTATGATGTTTCTGGAAAAGTTGAAGTCGCAGGTGGCGCAAAAGTTCCAGCAGGCTCAGATATTTTAATAGAAAATATGTCGATAAGCCCTAACAAATTTGATAGAGCTTTAGGTATAAACCTTATTTTAAAGGGTAATGACGTCGAAATTAAACATTTGAATTACTACATAGCTGATGCAATAGCAAGCAATATTGCTCCGACAAAGCCTATGATTACATTAAAAGGTAAATTGAATGCTATGTCAGGTGCAATAAAGGAATTGGAATTTGATATTCCAGAACCATTGCCAAGTGAATTTTTTAATGTTATTGCAAGTCAAAGATTGTTCAAAAACGGTACAATTAGCGGTAATTTAAAATATTTGGGCGGTAAAAAACCTTATTTAGACGGCAATATGGCAATGAAGGGTGTGAGAATTGTTGGTCAAAAATTCTCTATCAAAAATGGTACGCTTACAACAAATAGGGACACAGTTCATCTAACTGCTAATGGACGTTTTCGCCGTACAAATTATACTTTTGACGGAGATATTAAAAACGAAATTTTATTCCCAATTATTGTTAAAAATATCAATTTGAATATTGAAGATTTAGATGTAGAGAGGGTAATTCAAAGTTTTGCACCTAGAGACCCAAATAGAAAAATTGATCCAAAGCGTTTGGCTGAAATTCGAAAAAATGCGGTAAAAAGTAATGTTTCAACAAAATATTTTGAAGTTGAAGAAAAAACTACAACAAAAACAGTTTCTGAAAATGATGACCCAATTGAGTTTCAGCCTAACTTAGTTGCAATTGAAAAATGTCAATTTAATGTTAAAAAAGGTGAATATAAAGATATCAAATTCGGAAATCTTCACGCAAATTTAACACTTACAAAAGCTGGTGTTTTAGAAATTAAATCGAACAAATTTGATTTTGCTGAAGGTATTTCAACATTAAAGGTTTACTGCGATTTAGCAAAAGAAAAATATAGCATAAGACTTGGTGCAAAAGATGTTGAGTCTAATTTGATTGCATCAACTATGTTGAATTTACCAAACGAAATTTCAGGTAAATCAAAGGCATTGTTGGAATTTTATACAGACCATAATGCAAAATTAAATGGTTCAATTAGATTTGCAATCAACGACGGCTCAATTACAAAACTAGGGCTTGTTCAATACGTTTTGAATATGGCAGCGTTGTTTAGAAATCCAATTGTAATGATTAGCCCTTCTACAATCGTTGATCTTGTAAACATTCCAGAAGGTTCGTTTAAATTGATTAATGGTGAAATGAAAATTCGCAATAATGTTATTGAACGTATGATGATTAAATCTTCTTCACCTCAATTAAGTTCATTTATTATCGGACGCATTGACCTTGAAACATTTGATTCATCTTTAAGAATTTATACAAAATTTAGTAATAGACACAAAGGTTTTGCAGGCTTTTTAAGAGGTTTATCTCTTAATGCATTAGCTAAAAAAGCATCATCGTTTACTTCTCCACCAGAAGAAGTCAGCTATTATGCAGCAGAACTTTCTCAGTTACCAAAATTGGAAACAGGCGAGGAAAACGCTCAAGTGTTCTTAACAACTGTTGACGGTGACGTGCAAACTACAAATTTCTTGTCATCATTGAAGAAAGTTAAGTAATAATTGTAAATTCATGTAACTATTTTTCAACATGATGAAATTTAGTAGTGAAAAAACACTTTATATATATAAGTAAAGGTTTCGGGTACGCACATGGATATGCAAGTAAACAATCTTACGTCTGTTAATAAAATTGGCACTCAAAAAACACAAACTAAAAAGTTTTTGCCTGCGCAAAAACCAGATACGTTTGAAAAGTCTGCCAATAAATTTAACCTTGATGATGCAATGACAGAATTAAGCAATTTAAAAGGCATTACTGGTAAACCTAAATTTAACGACGAAAAATTAGAATTTATTAAAGGCGAATTGTCAAAAACACCAGAAAAATGGCAACCGTTTAAGACTTTAGTGCAAAATCCTAAAGTTATTAGTTCTATTGCTTGTGATTTCTTGAAAAAGGACACTAATGACTTAAAAAATATTGCAGAAATTTCTCAAATTAAGGAAAATGATGCTCCAAAATTTAGCCCATTAGAATTGAAAAATATTTCTAATTCACTTGCAGGCAAACAACTAGAAAAGTTTAAATCTCTTTCTGGTGCAAGTTTGGGCATTGATAATTTAATAAAATTAGCTCAAAATGACAAACTTAAAAATACAGAAAAAGCAGTTGTAAAAGTTAATGAAATGAAGGCTAATTGTCCGTCTAATATTCTTGATTTGAAACTTGATACCGATGAATATGACAATGATGCTTTTGCAGTTACTGCAACACTTATGAATGGAAAAAAAGTTGAACTGTTAGACAAAGACTTGAACAGAACTGCAATCGACGAAACTCAAAATATTACTCGAAACGGTAAACAATACCAAATTAAAAAAAGTGTTGATTACAGAAATAATACAACTTCTAAGGTATCTTTAGAAATGAATAAAAAGTTGCCTCAACCCGTTTTAATTAATGAAATTCGTGTTGTAAAAGATAAAAATGGTAAAAAAGTTCGTACAGAATATACAACTCAATCTGATATAGCAGGTGTTTTAAACATCAAACACGTTATGCCGGACGGCACAGAAAAAGTTCTTTCTTCAGGTTCTGTTGACCCTAAAACAGGAATTACAACCGTTAAAAAGAATATGGTTTCTCTTGACGGTACTAGAACTGAATATTTATACGAAGATGATCCTCAAGGTAATAGAATTTCTGATTACAAAATCACTGATAAAAATGGCAAAGTGTTGTTAAATAACTCTTTGAGCTTTGAAGTTGTTAATGATAAAAAATTCATTTCTTCTAAAAATGACCAAAAATATGAAATTACGGTTGAAGATAAAGCCATAAATGTTAAAAATATGAAAGACGGCAAAACTTCGACTATCAATTTTGAAAATTATATTAACGGCAACCAAGAAAAAATTCTTACAGTAATGAAGAAAATGCCAGGTGAGGAACTTATTGCCCTAAGCAAGAATACAAAACAACTTGAAGGTATTGATGACATTCTTCATTCAACTTATGGTGCAGTAAATAAGCGAATTAAAACAGGCGATAACTTGTTTGTAATGCTTCACGAACTTGGACATGCCAAAGATTATGGCGAAGTTGATGTTAAAGAAAAAGAAACTCTTACAAAATCTATTTTTAATAACAAAAATATAAATGAAATTTTTGAAAAAGAAAAAGCTCAATTTAATAAAGCCTTTCCTAGTGCACAACGTGACCACATCAACTATTTCATTAAAACTTCTGATGTTGGTGACGGAATTCAAGAGGCAATCGCTGAATCGAATGCTCTATTGAGTACATACAATAATGATGACTTGTTCTCAATACGTTCGCAATACTTGCAACAATATTTTCCAAAAACAATTGCACAATTGTCTCATGAGTTAAACAAATAACTTGTCATATTCTCGTTTGATTTCTTGAATGTCTTGCCACATAAGCCATTTAGGAGAACCTTTTTCACGACTATCATTTCTTAATAAGTATGATGGGTGAAAAATTGGCATCATTTTAGACCCATAAGGTCCGTCAAACCACTTGCCACGAGCGTGAGTTATACCTCGTTCATTTGGTAACATTGTGTTTAGGGCAATATTTCCACAAACAAGTATAATTTTAGGCTTTAGAATGTCTAATTGTGCCTGTAAATACTCTTTGCAAGCCTCCTTTTCTTCTGGTAATGGATTACGATTTTCTGGTGGACGACATTTTATTGTGTTGCAAATATAAACATCTTTTTGACGAGATAAACCAACAGAGGCAAATATTTTGTCTAATAACTGTCCAGCTTTTCCAACAAATGGCAACCCTTTTTTATCTTCCCAATATCCTGGGGCTTCGCCGATTAAAACAAGGTTTGAATTTGGTACACCGTCAGAAAATACGGTGTTTGTTCTGCTTTTTGCAAGTGGACATTTCTGACAGTTTTTACATTTTTCTCTGATTTGTTCAAGTTCTTCGTACATATAAAAATTATAGTATAAAATTTTGATTTCGTATTATAATATAGTTAAAAAATGTACTAAGGAGGCAAAAATGTATCAATTATTTGTAGAAACAGAAACTTCATTTGCACCAGATTTGGCAGGCGAATTCAAAGAATTAGACGATGCAAGAGCAGCTGCAAAACAAGCTCAAGCAGAAAATCCAGATATAATGTATGAAATTAAAGAAACAGATGGACACGTGAATAACTATGGCGAACTAATTGCAACAGTTGTAGAACGTGGCTA
This sequence comes from Candidatus Melainabacteria bacterium, assembly GCA_003258725.1. Taxonomy (GTDB): domain Bacteria; phylum Cyanobacteriota; class Vampirovibrionia; order Gastranaerophilales; family Gastranaerophilaceae; genus UBA6984. The sequence continues at coordinate 59,479 of QHMG01000012.1, read as the reverse complement.
ATTTCTACAATTATTATATTTAACGCAGTCGGGGTTGCAAAGCAACCCCGACTGCGTTTTGTTTGTAGATTTTAAACCAATTTAACTCCGCAAAGTTGTAAAACTACGCCTACGATTGCGGCGAAAAAGAAATAATATAACGGGTTTTTCTTAAATTTGAACGATAGTGCAAACAAGCAAATGAATAAGATTAGTGCCGGCATGCTTGTTACGTTATCTTTAAAAAATCCTGCGCCTACTGCTGCTAAAAGTCCACAACCCGCAGGTTTTAGTGAATATAAAACCGCCTTAACCCAAAAATTATCTTTGAAGGTTTTTAAAACTTTTGAAATTGCAACAACAAACAAGAATGACGGAAAGATTAAGGCTAAAGTTGCAACGATACCACCAATTATTCCGTAGGTTTGGAAACCTGCAAAAGTCGCCATATTTGCACCCACAGGACCTGGAGTAATCATTGAAATTGCAATCATGTTGGTTAATTGTTCTGTTGAATACCAACCGTAAGTGTGTACAAGTTGATATAAGAATGGCATGGTTGCATACCCCCCGCCAACGGAGAAAACGCCAATCTTAAAAAATTCTATTATAAGGTGTACTAATGTCATCATTTTTCACACCTCTTTAAGATTAATTTGTATGAAACGCCTATTATAATAGAACTTATTATTGCTAATACAGGTGAAAATTTAAAAAAGAATGATGCTGAAAAACAGCCTAAAAAGATTATCCAAGACATTATGTCAGTCAAACTATTTTTCCACATTTCTTTGATTGTAAGGTAAACTAGAATAATTACCGCAACGCCTACGCCCCAAAAAACGCTTTGAATGAAAGAAATTTTCAATAAATAATCAACGATTAATGCAATGATTAAAATTGAAATAATTGGTGATGTGATAATTCCTAAAAGCGCTGTTGCAGCGCCTCTTTTTCCACGTAATTTATAGCCGACAAAAGCGGAAATGTTTGCAGCAATGATTCCTGGAATACTTTGACTTATTGCATAAAAATTAACAAGTTCTTCGTTTGTAATCCAATGACGTTTGTCAATAATGCTTTGTTGAATAAGCGGTACAATAACATAACCACCGCCTAAAAGCTGAATTCCAAGTAAAAAGAATTCAATATATAAATCTTTTAAACGTACCTTCATGATTAAATTATATAATAAAGTTAAAATTAAATCTTGAAAAAAAAGATTTTCTTTGATAGAATGAGTTTACGGAATTTAGGTTTCGCTTTTTCAGAGAAAAAAGGAAAACTGAATGTAAGTGCGTGTAGCCCAGCTGGCTGTTGGAGCTTTTACAAAGTAAAAGGACAACGTAAGTTAAATAAAGCTCTATCTAGCGAGGAAACACGAAAATAAACTAAATATATGCGCGTGTAGCCCAGCTGGATAGAGCGTTTGGCTACGAACCAAAAGGTCGGGGGTTCGAATCCCTCCACGCGTAAGTTTTAAAACTCTCAAGTTCATCTTGGGAGTTTTTTAGTGGAGACATTCGAACCCTACGGGTTCTACCTCTCAAAAACGATTATTAATCGTTTTTTCGGCAGAGTCTCCACGCCTAAGTTTTAAACCTCCCAAAAAATTTGGGAGTTTTTTATTATTGTTGCCAAGTTACACCATATAGTTGAAGCAATTCATTAATGTCTTGTGTGTTACCGCTTTGAAGTACGTCTTCTGTACTTACATAGTCTTTTGTGTTCAACCAAGTTGTAACATTTTCTTTTATAGTGTTAATTTGGTCAATTGTAAAGTAAGAATTATCATTTGTATTAACTTTTTCAATTTGACCTTTACCAAAATAATTTTCAATTTGAACCAATTTATCTGTCGGTAATTGTTCCGTTTCATCAAATTCTGCCAAGATTTCATCAAGTTTAGTTGAGTCAAACAAGAACAAATCAGATGTGTTTGTATCATCAAAGATATTATTTTGTTGTGCCACATTGAAGAAAATGCCAACAGAGTCTTTTCCTGCATCAATATTAATTACATCATTATCTCCAGAGGTATCAGTAATTTTTGCTGCCTCTAAGCCAATTTCGTAAGTATCGTTTCCGTCACCGCCATTAGCCTCTGTGAAATATTTTGATTTAGCATAAATCGTATCGTCTCCAGTTCCACCATATAAATAATCATATTTAGAATTTTCATCACCATATAATTTGTCGTTTCCGGCATCACCGTACAAGTAATTAAAATCACCACTTCCGCCGTACAATTCGTCATCACCGGCACCACCATATATCATATCGCTACCGTCGTTACCATAAATGGTATCGTTTCCGGCTCCGCCATATAATGTGTCATTATATTTTCCGCCGATAATTGAATCATTTCCGGCACCGCTATCAACCGTAACAGCACCTTTATTGTCAGATGTAATTACGTCATTATAAACAGTACCGTCAGTTCTCTTTTTAGCATCTGCCGTAATATTTACCATATTTTGATTAATCAAGTCAGACAATTTTGTTGTAACTTGAAGGTTCGGATCATTTGGATCTTTTGTTTTTATGTATTTAACAGAAGTTGTACTGTTGTTTTTGATGTAAGAATCAATATATACATAATCAAAATTTCTTGAACCATAATTTATAATAAGACTTCCTGAAGCCTTGTCATAAACAAAGTTCAAATCATCAGCAGTCATATCTACAAATTCTAAAGTATCTGTACCGCTACCGGAATAAATAGTATCTCTGCCGTCGCCGTCATTGAAAATAAATGTATTTTGACCTGCATCACCATACAATTTATCGTTATCTAAACCGCCAACGATTGTATCATCGCCTGTACCACCTTTAATTATATCATTTCCGGCACCGCCATATAATTCATCATCATCTCTGCCACCTTCAATATAGTCGTTTCCTGCACCACCTTGAATAGTGTCATCACCGTCGCCACCATAAATAGTATCTGCTTGAGTTCCGCCAGAAATCACATCATCTAATACAGAACCATATAATTTGTTTTTCTTATTCACAGCACCCATAATCTCAATTGGTGCTAAGTCTTTGATATCAACAGTTGTTTTTTCACCATTATATTTACCAATGATTGTATTAACTGAACAATTACCTTTGAAGTAAGATGAAATTGTTACAGAGTCAACCATATTTCCTGCTTGACCATAGTAGATAATTAAATCATTGCCGTTTTTAACAAATCTAAAGTTGCTTGCTAAATCAAGATTGCCAAAATCTAAAATATCGTGTCCAACACCTGAATAAATAATGTCGTTTCCATCACCAACACTGAAATGAAAGGTATTAACTCCGGCATCACCATACAAGCGGTCATTACCTTTACCACCCTCAATATAATCATCTCCGGCACCGCCATGAATTATATCATTACCATTTCCGCCGAATAAAGAATCATTATCAGCACCGCCGTCAATATAATCATTGCCGTCGCCACCATAAATCGTATCTCTGCCGTCGTTTCCATACAATTTGTCGTTGCTCATTCCGCCGTCAATATAATCATGACCGCTTCCGCCTGAAATTGTATCTGCTAAATTACCGCCAATAATACTATCATTATAAGCTGTACCTGATAAAGAATTTTTTCTATTTTGAATACCGTCCATTGAAATAAATTTGCCGTCTTCAGCCAACAATTCTATTAACAGTTTAGTGTTGTTCTTATCAGGGCCAACTTGAACATATTTTACAGATGAAGATTTTGCAAAATATTTGTCTAAAATAACTTTATCGTATTCATTATTTTCATTATAATAAATTACCAAGTTACCGCCACTATTAGTAAATTTCAGTTTACTAAAATCTGCAATATCATCAAATATTAACGTATCAGTACCTTTTCCTGAATATACGGTGTCTTGAGCATCACCGTTTGCGAAGTGAATATAACTTTCATCAGCATCGCCGTAAATTTTATCATCACCCTTGCCACCGTAAATAGTGTCATTACCGTTACCACCATGAATTATGTCATTACCTTCTTCACCGTAAAGTAAATCATCACCGTTTCCGCCGTCAATATAGTCATTACCTTGACCGCCATGAATTTCATCATTATCGTTTTCGCCATAAATATAGTCATTTCCGACACCGCCGTAAATTGTATCATTACCATTTCCGCCGTAGATTTTGTCGTTTCCACCAAGATAACTTGTTAAATCATCTGTATCACCGTAAATCAAGTCATTACCATTTCCACCATTAATAAAGTCATGACCAAGTCCACCTTGAACAGTGTCTTTGCCGTCACCTGCTGAAATAGTGTCATTGTAGTTTCCGCCTAAAATGCTATCATTTAAGAAAGTTCCATTTAATTTATTTTTTGATGTTAAAGAACCTTTTGAATGCAACGGCATTATAGTTTCTGTACCTGTATTATCAACAAAAACAATTTGTCCGTCTTTTTCACTAATTTTATATGATTTATTTTCTTTATCTAATATCGTTGTAAATGAAGTTTTACCTCTTAATTTAAAGTAATCTGCGACGGTAACACTATTAGTATATACGCCATTTGAATCTTTTTGTCTGATTACAAGATTATTTCTAGAGTCATTAAAGAATTCTAAATCACTTAATTTTGCATCTTTAAACACAAAAGTATCAGAACCTTTGCCAGAATATACAGTATCATCACCGTCATATGCATTGAAAATAAAGGAATTTTCGCCACCTTCACCATACAGTTTATCGTTGCCTTTTCCGCCTACGATAACATCGTCACCATTACCGCCTTTGATAATGTCATGACCTAAACCGCCGTCAATTGTGTCATTGCCGTCGCCACCAAAAATTGTGTCGTTTGCGTTTCCACCAACAATATTATCGTGCAAGAATGTACCGTTAATTTTATTCTTCCTCGATTGATTTCCTGTAATTTCAACCTTTAAATCAGAATCTGACAAAATGTTATGAGAACCATCTGTTGTGATAATTTCTTTTACTGATGAATATTTATTTTTGAAATAATTAGCAACCGTAATTGAGTCATTCGCATCACCATAGCCAATAATTAAATTATTACCACTTCTATAGAATTTCAAATCAGCAAATTCATCATCAATATTCAAAATATCATAACCTCGACCTGAATATACTATATCTCTGCCATCGCCATTGACAAATTGTAAAGTATTTGTACCTGCTTCTCCATACAAGCGGTCGTTTCCTGCACCACCTTTGATAGTATCATCACCTATACCGCCATAAATTAAATCATTTCCGACACTTCCAAGAATAGAATCGTTTCCGTCGCCACCATAGATTTTTTGATTTAATCCTGTTGCAGTAATAACATCGTTTTGATTCGAACCTTTTATATTTTTATTTGAAGAAGTTATATCACGTGAAATCGCATTTTCATTATAAAAATCTTTCAAATTGATAACAGTGCCATCTTCAAATTGTGCAAACATATTTACAACACCATTCGTTTTAAAGTAGTTTGCAATAACTATTCTATCATTTGAACCGTAATCAAGAACTAAATTATTTGAAATTCTTGAAACAGTTACATCATCTTTATTTGCATCTTTGAACAACAAGGTATCTTTGCCATTTCCAATATAAACAGTATCTATTCCGCTACCGGTAGAAAATTCAAAAGTATTGTTGCCACCTTCACCGTACAAACGGTCGTTTCCTGCACCACCAATGATATAATCATCACCGTTACCGCCATAAATTATGTCATTTCCTGCACCGCCGTCGATTGTATCATTACCATCTCCCGCTTTGATTGTATCATTTGCAAAACCACCAATAATACTGTCGTTTAAGAATGTTCCGCCAATATTATTTTTATACGTTTGATTTCCAACAATATCAACATGAAGATTGCTATCATTTAAGATTTTATGAGTTCCATCATTTGTTTCCAAATCTTTTACAGAAGAATTTTTGTTTCTAAAGTAATTTGCAATCGTAACAGTATTTTCTTTACCTGCATTTTCGTAAGTAATAATTAAATTTGAGCCGTTTCTTGTAAATTTCAAATCACTTAAATCTAAGTCCTTGAAATTTAAAATATCATAACCTCGACCGCCATAAACGGTGTCGTATCCATCATAATCGGTTATATTGAAATACATAGTATTTACACCATTTTCACCGTATAATTTATCATTACCGTAACCGCCATAAATACTATCATTACCGTTTCCGCCTTTGATAATATCGTTATCATCATAAGTACCATAAGCACCACTTGGAGATTCCATATCACCATAAATTACATCATCACCATTTCCGCCTAAAATGTAATCGTTGCCTTTGCCACCCATAATTGTATCATTGCCGTCGCCACCGTTAATTGTGTCATTATAATATCCGCCAATAATAGAATCTTTCATGTATGTACCTGCAATATTATTTCTAGAGCCTTTATTGCCTTCGAATAATACAGTTATTTCAGGTTGAATATTGTGTTCTGCACCATTTTTATCTACAATTTTTTTGATAGAAGTTTTTGAATTTCTTACATAATTTGCAAGAGTAACAGTATCCCCCAAATTGTTGTATTGAATAATTAAATCATTACCGGAACGAATGAATTTCATATCATCAAATTCAGCAGTTGTGAATTTCAAAATATCATAACCTTTTCCGGAGTAAACCGTATCATTTCCGTCGCCATCTGCAAAGTAGAAATTGTTTGTTCCTGAAACGCCGTATAATCTGTCATCTCCTGTTCCGCCGTAAATTTCGTCGTTACCATTACCGCCATAAATTATATCGTCATTTTCTCCGCCGTACAAAGTATCGTTACCGTTTCCGCCATCTATATAGTCGTTACCATTACCGCCTTTTACAACGTCGTTTCCGTTATCACCATATAATTTATCATCGCCGTCGCCACCGTCAATTGTATCATTTCCGTTTCCGCCACGTAATGTATCTGCCAAATTTCCGCCTGTAATATCGTCATTATTGTAACTACCTGTTAAATTATTTTTAACATCTTTTTGAGCAACAACAGTTAACACTTTGTCTGTCATATATGCTCGTAAATCGGCAACTTTTATAATATCTTGACCATGTGCATCTTGTCCCTCAACAGTTTTTATTGTTTTAACAGAAACTCTGCCTTTTAATCTGAAATAATCCTTGATTGTAACTGAGTTATTTTCTTTCAAAGCAACGGTATTACCATATTTGATAATCAAATCATTTCCGTTTTGGAAGAATGCTAAATCATCATATTTTGCATTATCAAATACTAAAATATCAGTACCTTTGCCTGAAATAATTGTATCGTTATTCAACAAGTGCATATCCGAATCAGGATTTTCTACAGATTCAAAGTGGAATGTATTTTCGCCGGCTTCACCATACAATAAATCACTTCCGTTACCGCCATAAATTGTATCATCACCGTTACCGCCGTAAATTGTATCTCTATCATCACCGCCGTATAACAAGTCATTACCATTACCGCCGTAGATTAAATCCTCTCTAACACCGCCAATAATCGTATCATTGCCGTTTCCACCGCTATAAATATTTTTTGTAAATTCCGGTTCTTTTCCACCTACAATTAAATCATTATACGTAGAACCGACAAAATTATTCACTTTATCATCAGGTGCGTCTATTTTAATTACTGTATCTTTATCATTAATGATAAAGTTCATATCTCTTGTTATTATTTCATCAGAACCTGTTTTGTACAAGGCCTCAATTCTATAAATAGATTTTCTGACTCTTGTATTAAAATAATCTTTAATAGTTACAGAATCTGTAAATTTACCTTCACCATCAACATTTCCATATCTAATAATTAAATCATTTGAATATGGGTCTTTTTCATATTTTAATTTTGAAAACTCAAAATCTTCAAAAATAATAGTATCATTACCTTTTCCGGCAAGAATTGTATCATTTCCATCACCGGCTTTGAAGTAAATTTTATTTTCTCCATCACCACCGCTTAAAATATCATCGCCTTTTCCGCCATGAAGTTCATTATTTCCAGCTTCGCCATACAATTCATCATTGCCATTGCCGCCATATAAAACATCGTCACCAACACCGCCATGCAATATATCGTCACCGTCATTGCCGTAAATTGTATCGTTTCCAGCGTTACCATAAATGGTATCTTTGTTAGCACTACCGTCAATATTTTCGCCTAAGAATGAACCATTTAATTCATTGTCGTATTTTGTGTCAGCTTCCATTGTTAAATCATCTAACAAATTACCAATATGGTAAGATTTTCCTGTTGAATCAACTAAATTTTTGACTGAAGATACACCATTGTTTTTGAAGTAATCATCAAGTGTAATTGATAAATTATTTGCTGTATCACGAATAATCAAATTACCTTTATTATCATTTATAAATTTTAAAGAACCTAAAGTTGAATCTTTTAGAATGACAGTATCATTACCTGTGCCTGAAAAAATTGTATCGTTACCGTCACCAGCGTTAAAGATGAATTGGTTATCACCTTCTTCTCCGTACAATTTATCTTTTCCTGTTCCACCGATAATTATATCGTTACCGCTTCCTCCGTGGATTTCATCGTTACCGGCACCACCTAAAATATAATCTTCTCCCTCACCGCCGAAAATAGTATCATTACCGTCACCACCGTTAATAGAGTCATTACCTTTGCCGCCATTGATTGAATCAGCTAAGTTTCCACCTGTGATTGTATCTGACAAATTTGAACCATTTAGTTCATTTTTTTCATTGGCTGAACCATTGATTACAAAACCTGAAAGTTGATTTTTTATTGTAAATCTTTCATTATTTTTATCAACAATATATTTTACAGAACTTGTTAAATTTTCGTCTTTTAAATAATCGACAATTGTAACTGTACTATCTGGTTTTGTAGAATTCATACCATATTTGATAATTAAGTTATCACCGTCAAAAGTGAAGGTTAAATCATCGTATGAAACTCCTCTAAATACAAGAGCATCAGTACCTTGACCAGAGTATACAACGTCGTTTCCGTCACCTACAATTGATTGGCTACCGTCATCATTAGTTATTGTGTTATTTGCATTAAATACAATTGTATTATTACCAGCTTCGCCATAAATTGTATCATCACCTAAACCTGCTTCAATGTAATCGTCATAGGTTTCACCTTCGATTTCTTGTTCAAATGGAGTATTTTCATCAAAGCTATCGCCATAGATTAAATCATTACCACCATAAGAAATAATTGTATCGCTACCGGCAGCACCATAAATTGTATCATCATAAACATTATCAGCAGGAGCTGTAATATTATCGTCTAAGAACGTACCATGAACGAGAGTTGCAGAATCTTCATTAAACTTGATAGGAATATTACCAGTCAATAACTCTTGTAATGTTTTTGAAGAACCTGAACTATCCTGAATCTCTGAAACTAAGAAGTGATTATTTGCTTTAAAATAGTCCTTGATAGTAAGAGTTTCCGGAGTACCCTCATCGTCTGGCTTATCTGGATTTTTCACTTTGTTATAAGTTATAACTAAATTCATATCATCTTTTTTATATTGCAAATCGTCAAAAGCAACATCAGTAAAAATCAAATTATCCTTGCCACTTGTACCTAAAATAATTGTATCGTTTCCGCAAGTTTTGCTGAATACGTAAGTGTCATTTCCGGCTCCGCCTTGTAAGACGTCATTACCAGCACCACCAATTAGAGTATCATTGCCATTACCACCAATTAGAGAATCATCTCCTTCTCCACCGTCAAGTAAATCATTACCGTTACCACCCTCTAATGTGTCGTTTCCGTCTTTACCATAAATGGTGTCATTGCCACCTAGACCATTTAAAATGTTATCAGAATTATTACCTGTAATAATATTGTCTGAATTATTGCCTGTTGCATTTAGTTTATTTGCCCAACCTTTAATATCTTCAAGTGTAACATTCATTTGTGTTACACCATTCCAATAATCCGTATGGTTAGAGGTAATAAATTTCATTAAGGTCTCATTTGAAACAAATGAAAAACCAACATTAGGGTTTCCTGTATCTTGAACGTAGAATCCAACGTTTTTTCCGTCTTTGTCAGTTACAACACCCAAAAGTGTAATAGCATGACCAGCATATTCATCACTTTCATAATCTGGCCATAAGTATCTTGCGTCACCACCCGCAATAACTGCTTTTCCAGCTTTGACAGCATCAATAAGATTATTTAAAATATCTTCTTCTTTATATTTAGCTGAAAAATAGTCATTCCATTCACTAGTAACATATTCGTTTATAACTTTTTGCAAGACTTTAGCTTCTATTGCCGCTGCAATTATGTCATCTAGCATATCAAGAGCCTTATCTGTTTCTCCTGAATCAAGATAAGCATTATATTGATCAATTAATGCATTATATTCATCTGCTGCTTTGTCATAATCATCACAATAATTTTTTAAAGTTGTATCTGTAACCCTTTTTTTTGAATACCAAGCATTACCTTCTTCAGCGTAATCACCAATACTACCCGATTCTAATCCCTTTGCTTTTAAAAGTTCTTTTCTTTGTTCGTAAACTGTTGCACCATCTTCTAAGTTTAACTTTCCAAAAGGAATAGTATCTACACCATAAGTATCTTCTTCACCTGTTGTTGGTGAAGTGTATTTGTTTGTAATAGCCCATAAAGTAAATTCATTTTCGTCTTTGTTTTGGTCTTTGATATCGTATTTGCCTGCTATTGCTAGAATATTCAAGCAAGATTCAATACCGCAATTGTTGTATTGTTGTTCTTTATCCAATATCCATTTTGCAGGTGCGCCATAAATGTTATAACTATCATTTTTTGAAAGACTTGAATCTATTTCACTACCTTTTTTAACAATGGCATCACTTGAATCCAGTAAAGTAATATTATTTACTCCTTTTATATTCAAACCATTTATATCAACAGTAGAACTAACTGTCTTGTTGTCTATTGATATGTTTAAGCCACTTGCATTATTACTGTATTGTGCCATTATTTTAACCTTCTTATATATACTGATACTTCTCTCCATAATATCAAATTGTTTTTTAATAAATCAATTATTTAATTATTATTTACATATTTTTATATGTTATGTTGTATTTATTATTAAAAATATATAAAAAATCCGAGAAATTTAATTTCTCGGATTTCTATTTTTATTAAAACATCATTTTTTCTGGGTGTTTTGGTAAGTGTTTAGGTAAACCTTCACCGTTTTTAAAATTCTTTTTTTGTTCTTTTTTTACTTTTTCTTGTTTTTGTTCGTTGTTTGTGCTTAATTCAGACGTTTTGTTAGTTTCTTTCACGATTTTTTCCTTATTTGTATTTAATGATTTATCTTTTTGTGTTGAACAAGCGTTAACTATTGTTGCACTCAAGGTTATTGCTATTGCTAAAACTAATATTTTTTTTATCATTACTTTCCCTTTTTATATTTGTTTTATTTGATTTTATGTTTTATTACCTTTGTTGTCAAGACTGAAACAATTAGCCCAAATAGCATTAGCATTGGGTAAAACATACCTTTTAGTATCATAAATGAACTTACGCCAATTGATGCAGCCAAGTTTGTAGCAATCAATATTTGAGCGCCGTAAGGAATCATACCTTGAACAACGCAAGAGGTTGTATCTAACAAACTAGCTGTTCTTGTTGGGTTAACTCCATATTTTTCTGATAATTCTTTTGCGATAGAACCTGATGTAATAATTGCAACCGTATTATTTGCGGTAAATAAGTTTATAATACCTACCAAAAAACAAATCCCCATTTCGCAAGTTTTATTATCTTTAATCCAACGACCTGTTTCTTTAATAATGTAGCTAATTCCGCCATTATATCTAACCATTAATAACAAACCGCCTGCAAGCATTGCAACGATAAGAGTTGAAGCCATACTTGTTGTTCCATCACCAATATAGCCAAATGCATCAAAAAGATTGAACATTCCGTAATATATTCCAATAATCGTATTCAAAATTGTACCAAAAAGAAGTAAAAACATTACATTAACTCCAGAAATACCAAGAATTAAAAGTAAAATATATGGGCTTACTTTTATATAATTTTGAAGGTTTAATGTAATTTCTGATACGGCAGAATTTGAACTTGCAAAAATTGGTAAAGAATACAAAATAAGACATAAAATTGCTGGAATCGTAATAATTTTTAAGTTATAAAACATTTCATCTCTGATTTCAACATTTTGTGTACGGCTTGCAGCAATCTTTGTATCAGAAATTAAAGACATATTGTCACCAAACATTGCTCCGCCAACAGTTGCCCCAAGAACAAACGAAGGGTTTATGCCAAAAGTTTGAGAAATTGAAACAGCAATTGGAATAATTGCAGCAATAGTTCCACAAGAAGTACCTATCGCAAGTGAAATCAAAGCAGAAATTACAAACAAACCTAAAACCATAAATCTTGCAGGAATTAGTTGTTGAGCAATATCGACAGCAGCCTCAACTCCACCAACAGCAGTTGCACTTGCCGTAAAAGCTCCAGCAAGAATGAATATCAAGCACATTATCATAATGTCCTTGTTGCCCATACCAAGAGCAAATATTTCAATTTTCTTATGAAGTTTTTCCTTATGATTTAAAATTAACGCAGTTGCAGAGGAAATTATAAATGCAACGGTCATTGGAACTTTTGAAAAGTCTTTTGTCCATAAAGAAAATCCAAAATAGAAAATTACAAAAACAATAAAAGGAATGATTGCCTTAAAACTTGAGTCTCGCCATTGAATATTTTCTTCAGTATTACTCACAAGATTTCCTTTCCAACTTTTCTAGATTTCTTTAAGCAAATTTTCTACAACAGAACTTGAAACTTTTGCAATTTCATCTTCGCTAAATGTATAACTTTCTGTTGCGTTATTATCTGCTAAATCTGATATCGCCCTAATTACAACAAATGGAATGTTATTAGCATTAGAAGTTTGAGCAATCGCACAGCCTTCCATTTCAACTGCGGTTGCGTTAAATAGATTATGAATTTCTTTTTTGCGCTCTAAATCAGAAATAAATGAATCGCCAGATGCAATAATTCCCTTATGAATTTTAACCTTTTCGTCAGATATTCTTTCTAATTTAGCCATTAAGCCTTCATCAGAATTAAAATAAGTTGGTTTATCAGATTCAATTCCTGTGCACAAATAACCCTTAGCATAGCCAAAAGCAGTAACATCAAAATCATATTGAACTAATTTTTCACCGATAACTATTTCTCCAACTTTTAAATTTTCTGCTATACCACCAGCAATACCTGTATTAATAATATAGTCAGGGTTAAATTTGTCAATAATATATTGAGTGCATAAAGCTGCATTTACTTTGCCTATACCGCTTTTTACAAGAACAATTTTGTGTCCGCAAAAAGTTCCTAAGTTGATTTGCAAATTACAATGTTTTATTTCTTCAAGGTTTTCAAGTTTTTGCTTTAATGCTGAAACTTCACAATCCATCGCACCAATAATGCCAATCGTAAGATTATTGCTCATAGCGCATTTTCTCCACAGTCCAATTTTTTAAAACTTCGGACATATCCTTCGCAATTTTTTTAGCGCCTTCTAAGTCATGTTCTAAATAGTTTCCACACTCAATTTTATTAGTTCCTGGAATTTTACCTGTAAAATCTTTTATAAAATTTAAACTTTCTCTAAACAAATCTAAGGCTTCTTGATGTGAAATTTTATCTCTAACTAAGAAATAAAAACCTGTTCTGCAACCCATTGGACCAACATATACAATATCTTCAGAATATTTGCTATTTCTTGCATAAGTTGCAAAAAGATGTTCAAAAGTGTGCATTGAGGCATTCTCTAAATAATCATTTTCCGGATTATTTGGGCGTTTCATTCTTATATCATAAGTTACAACATCTCCATCAATTCTTGAGATGTACATACCTTTTTGTAAAATATTGTGATTAACTTTAAAACTTTCAATCGTTTTCATTGCAAATCCTCCAACTTATACACAATATTAATATAAACAAGAAGATTTTTACAGTTAAACTATTTAAGATCTTCTGCGGTGAGATTTTTTTAACATTTTTTGTTGGTATTTTTCATCAAATTGGAATTGATAACCTTCTTTATATCCTTTGGTAATTGCTTTTGAAAATCTTTTTCTTGTTTTCCAATAAGAAGTATGAGCCGCCGCAAAAGTTCGCCAACTTAAAGTTCTTGAATAATCATAGAAAAAACCTTCTTCATTTTCAAAAGTCATATTTGTCATTTTTTGAATTTCTTCGTTTGTGTAATTTACGCCATTTGGAAATCCTAATGGATCATCAGCATAATTTACAGTCAAAAAGAAGAAATCTCTTTCAATCAAATATTTATACATCAAGTGTGTAAGTTTACTTGACTCTAAGTTTTTATCTGCCATATCTGAATAAAATAGAGGTATTGGACTTGCATAATTGACAACACCAATTATAGAGCCCTCAGGAGCACAATATTTATTTGTGTAATCATCAATTTTTAAATAACCTTTTTTAAATTCTTCTTTGTTTTTGTTAATAAAAGTTGTTCCTAATGCGGAATAATCGAGAACGTCAGAACCTACAATTGATAACAAACAGGCATTTTTTCTTGGATTTTTTCTGACAAATTTTAACAAATCTTCATCAATACCTTTATCAATCAAATATTCTTCAATATTCAAATAAGGTATTTTGTTAAACAAATATTCCATTGTAATAAATGAGCCCGCTGAATAACCAAACAAAACAACTTTTTTACCTTGTGCCGTTTGATTTTTTATTGTTATATCCAAATCTTGAATAATCGGAATCATATTATGTGTTTTTTGAACCCAAATTGCATCATGAAGACAATCTGCGATTGTATTTCTTACAAAAAATGCAATAATTGGACTAATTGAACGCAAAAGGTTTGCTTTTTCCTTCATAAACATCAAGTCATTTTGACTTTTGTCTCCCCAAAAGAAGATTGTTGGATTTTCATCAATAACGTAAGATCCATTATTAAGTAAATGTTCATAAGTAAATTTATCTTTTTCTATTTGATTTTTAAGTGTGGGATGAAATTTCTTTATCCCACTTAAAAACCAATTTCTCATTTTTGCATTATTATTGTTTGAACCGTTTAGGTAAACAAAACTTAAATTTGTAGTTGCGAAGCAAGAACATTGCATAAATAATATCAAAAGTAATAATACAGTTATTTTTTTCATAAACTAAATTTCTTTTCTTTCAAAAAAATTGTCCTTGCAAACATCTTTTTTGTTTGCCAACGCTCCGCATTTTGTGCACGCCAAAATTTCACCAGAACTATCAATTGGCATGTAAATGTGTTCGCACTTTTCGTAATCTTCAATAAATTCAGGCGAATCATCTGTTGCATCGTATTGTTTAATGCACTTTTCTTCTTCTAGAACTTTTGGTTCAACGTATGTTTTGTACCAATATTTTTTAATAAATTCAAATATGAACATATTGATATTATATTATAAATCAAATCCTAAAGGTAATAATTCATCAATTGTGTGAACTTCTGGTTGACCATTTTCATCTTCAAGAATAATATCAATACCCTTGTCAGAACGAAAATCATTCATAACTTGTCTACAAACCCCACAAGGTGCGCAACGCTTCATTTTTGGTCCATAAATTGCAACCGCTACAATTTTTCTTTCACCATTAACAATTGCGTTAACAATTGCACTACGTTCAGCACAAATAGTTGCACCAAAAGATGAGTTTTCAACATTTGTTCCAATGTATGTTTTGCCACTTTCCATTAAAACACATGCACCTACTGGAAAATTTGAATAAGGTGAATAACTGTTTTCACTTGCTTTTTTAGCTTTTTCTAACAATTCATTGTAGTCCATTTATTAACTCCTTTTTAATAATTAGCACACTAAATAATAATATGTTATAATCTTAGCATGAAAAAATTTATAAGTCTTATTTTATTTTTATTTTTAATATGTTCAGGTCGCTGTTGGGCAGCCCAATACAATGTTTTAGTGCTACCAACAAGCATTTTTGAAGAATATACAGATTATATGGTATTTCCAAAATCTGCTGATATTATTGCAATGGATATTGTAAATATTTACAATTCTCATCCTCAAATGTCAGCTGTACAACTTTATCAAATTAAAAATGCTCTTAATCAGCCTGCAAACAAATATTTTAAGCGTGAAGTTGTAAAAATGTTGCATAATTACGATGTAAATTATTCAATTGATTTTAATACTGTACAAAAATTAGCAAGCAGATTTAAAACAAAACAAGTGCTTTTAATCTCTTGCCAAATGGATACTCAAAACTATATTACACGTAGAACCCTTTGGGATTTTTTAAATATTCCAGGTGCAACTGTAATTGATCCAGCTTATAGACTTACTTCTCAAATTACATTAATAGATGCAAATAATCAAATAATTTTATGGCAGGAAAATTATCACAAATTGATTAGCTCTCGTGAAAATAGAATTATGACACAGGCTTATTCACCTTCAAGCGAACAGTTGGAAAAGGTTAAAAGATATTCAACAAAATTCTTATCCCCTCAAGTTGTTCAAGAAACTCAATTAGCCTTGATGAAAATTGACCAATATCAAGACTTAAATTTGCGTCCAAATATTGTTAAGCCGACTGCGGTTTCAATAGACAAATTCAAAATAGATGGTCGTAGAGCTTCAGTAAGAAGTACTCGTTATGTAAAAGCAGAAACAAAAAAGGCTGCTCGTAACCTTGCAAAAGAAACAAAGGCTTTGAATGCTAAAGCAAAAGCTAACATAAAAGAATTTCAAAATACTCAAGCTGAAAAGAAAATGCTTAAAGCGAAAGAAGATGCACTTCCTCTAGAAGATAAAATTAAAAAAGCTCAAGATGAACAAAGGGCAAAACTTGAAGCTAAATATGAAAAAGAACGTATTCGTCTTGAAAAGAAACAAGAACGAGAGCAAATAAAAGCTGCTAAAAAGGCAGTAACTGTTCAAATGCAAGAAGAACACGCACAAAAGCAAGTTCAAAAAATACAAGTGCAAACACAAGAACAAGTAAAAACAAAAGAAGTTAAGAAAAATATTCAACCAATTACTCAGGAAAAAGTTCAAAAACAAAAAGACAAAAAGCCAAATAAAACAAAAAATGCTAAGGTTGATATTGAAGTTAAAGAAGTAATTCAAAATACTCCAAACATTTCAACACCTGTTGATGTAATAAAAAATGAACAAAAACTTGTCCCTATAATCAGAACAAAACCTGTTTTGAGAGAAATTGATTATACAATTAATGACATTTAATAAGTTATTTTTCTGGGCAGACTTTGTCTGTAACTTTTATAATGTGCCAACCAAATTGTGTTTGTACAGGTTCGGAAATTTCTCCTTTTTCCATAGAAAAAGCCGCATCTTCAAACTCTTTAACCATTTTTCCTCGTCTGAAATAACCCAAATCTCCGCCATTGCGTTTTGATGGGCATTGAGAAAAGCCTGCGGCAACATCTTCAAAAGGTAGGCCTTTTTCTACGTATTTACGCATTAATTTTGCATCTGACTCTGTTTTTACTAGTATATGGCTAGCTCTTACGGCGGTACATTCTTGTGCAGATACGGGCATTAGTGAAAAAATACTTAGTGCAAAAAATGAAATTAAAAGTTTTTTCATTATTAAAGTTCCTTAAAATTTTCTAAAATTCCTATCAAGCATAATTTAATATGTGCATAATTCAATCCACCTTGAAAAAATACCGCATAAGGTGGTCTAATTGGACCGTCAGCAGAAAGCTCAATTGTAGAACCTTCAATGAAAGTACCTCCAGCCATAATAACTTCGTCTTCATATCCTGGAATTAACTCAGGAATTGGAGTTACGTAGGCATTAATTGGTGAAAGTGCTTGAACTGTTTGACAAAACTTGATTAATGCCTCTTTGTGATTGAAAGTAATTGTTTGAATAATATCAGTTCTTTTATCATGATATTTTGGAGTTGAAATATATCCCATGTCTTCAAAGACTTTGGCAGCAAGGGTTAGACCTTTTAGAACATCTGAAACAATTGATGGTGCCATAAAGAAACCTTGAAAAATTAATCGGTGTTGGTTTAACATTGCACCAGCTTCTGCACCAACACCTGGTGCTGTAAGTCTTATCGCTGCTGCATCTACAAGCTCTGCTTTACCTGCAATGTAACCCCCTGTTTCAACAATTCCACCACCTGGATTTTTGATTAATGAACCACCCATAAGGTCTGCGCCAACTTCTAATGGCTCTTTCTTCTCTGTAAATTCGCCATAGCAATTGTCTACAAAGCAAATACAGTTAGGATTTTTAGATTTTACAACTTTACAAATTCGTTCAATAACGTCTATTGTAAGCGATTTTCTAGTTTCATAACCTCTTGAACGTTGGATTGTAACCATGGTTACAGAGTCATCAATTTTCTTTTCAAGGGCTTCAAAATCAATGTCAGTACCGTTTAAAAGAGGAACTTCATCGTATAAAACGCCGTTACCAATTAGGGAATTTCTTTTACTAAGTTCACAACCAGTAAGTCCGATAACTTCTCTCATTGTGTCATAAGGAGTTCCGGCAACTGAAACTAATTTGTCGCCGGCATGCAAGTTGCCAAACAAAGCGCAAGCAAGCGTGTGTGTGCCTGTTGCAAAGTGGGTTCTAACGATAGCTTTTTCAGCACCAAAGGTTTGTGCATAAACTTTGTCTAAAACTTCTCTGCCTAAATCGTCGTGTCCGTAGCCTGAAACAGTGTAAAAATGTTCTGGTGCTACTTTGTTATCATAAAATGCTTTCAAAACTTTTGCTTGATTAAAATCTCTGATTTCATCAATGTATTCAAATTCTGCTTTAACGGCATTTTCAGCCTTTTTAATTTCTTCTTGTGCGTTCATTACTAATTCCTCTTTTTATAAAATTTTAGCATAAATATCGGATAATAGAGGAATTTAAAAAGTTAAAATAAAGCGTTAAGTTGATAATATGAAAAAATATATCTTAGCAATTATTTTACTTGTTTTTGTCAGCAAAACTTTTGCCGATAACTACAACCTGCAATACTACGACAATTACGACATAAAATCGGGTGAAGAAAAAACTTTATTTATACTTGATTTTTCAAATAGTATGAACGAATTTTTGCATAATGAAAGAAAAATTGATGTAATGCTAAAAACTATGCGAGAAATTTTACCGAAGATAAATCCGCAAAACAAAGTTGGAATGAGGGCTTACGGTTATAGAATGGGATTTACGCCTTATGATAGCTGTAAAGCATCAAAATTGATGATTCCAATTGAAAAGGGAGGCTCTGCTCTAATTTCAAAACAAATAGAAAAAACTCGTGCAATGGGAATGACTCCGATAACTTATTCTTTAAAGCAGGCGTTATATAAGGATTTACTTAATTATCAAGGTAAAAAACACATAATTTTATTGACTGACGGCGGAGAAAATTGTGATGAAAGCCCATGTACATTTATAGTTAGAGAGATAAAGAACCAACCAAACTTAAAAATTGATGTAATTGCGTATGACGTGAGAGAAGGCGATGATATCTCACAATTACAATGTGTAGCGCTTGTAACAAGAGGACAGTTTTATACTGCGAAAACAGCCGGAGAACTTGCAAACAGCCTAAATCAATCACTAAGCATCTCAAAAGATGTCGATGCAAAAATTATACCTAGGTAGATTATTTAATTTTTACAACAGGTACAGTCTTTTGAATATTTTGAGCTGTCATATATTGATAAGTGCCAATTTGTTTTGCACATCTACCTTTTGGTATTTTTACAACTAAATCATCATAATAAGCTTTATTTTCATCATTGGTTAATAAAACCATTGTTGTATTCGGAAAAGAGCCAAACTCAGCTAACGCTTTATCCTGTTCACCAAGAGTTTGAAAAACTTTTAGTGAAGAGCTTGTAATACAGCTACCTTCTTGTTCAAAAATTGTAAGTCCAGAATCAACGCTATTTTCACTCAATACACCAACAAGCATAATTAAAACAAACATTGTAATCATTCCAGAAATGAATATTAAAATATTTTTTATCATAAAAATACCTCTTTCATTAAAAGATTATCATAAAAATATAAATTTTATTATTTTTCAGTTTTTTCTAGATATTCCCAAATATAACCGCCGGCTTTTTGTCTATGTCCTTTACAAACCATAGAAATATTTGAATCATTTATTTTTAGTTCTTCTGATGCTTCCAAAATTGAGCTAAAAATCCTAATTATTTCTTGAGTGCTAGGGTTTATCATTTTTACAGGTTTTTTTAAGGCTTCATAAACTTTTTTTCTTCCACATATTGGACAACCCGTTCCTCGAGTTCGACTTCCTATGGATGCTTCATATTCATTTCCACACGCAAAACATACCCACCAAACTTTTTTATCAGAACCAGATTTTACCATGTTTGGTTTTAATGTTCCATTTTTATTTGGATGCCATTCTTTTGATATTTCAGGAAATTTGTCAGCTAAGGAATTTTTTATAGGTTGACAATATTTTTGTATTTCAAATCTATCTCTATTGATGTTTATATCAATTGGTAAATTACATTCTAAATGTATTAAAATTTCTTTTATCGTTTTTTCTAAGTTCGTATGTTTGTATAAATCTTTAATACAAAATACCTCATCAGCAATGTCTTTAACTTCTACACTAGACATTTTTTCTCGCAATCTTATCATTTTTATATTATTTGCTTTGCAAGCTAGATATTTTTTCTTTTCTCTTTCTACTTTATTTTCTCGATGCCAAGCCTCTCCATCGTACTCTATTGCTAATTTTATAGAAGGTATATAAATATCTAATTCCATTCTACCTAAAAATTCAGCGGTATAGCGGCTAATTGTATCGGGATATGCTTTTTTTATATAAAAATAAAATGCTTGTTCTGCAAACGATGTTTGCCTTCCTGAATTGCATATTGGACAATTCGTACCGTCACCAGATGTTCTTTTGTTAACCGTTGCTTGGTATTCGTGTCCGTTTGGGCATAACCACCATACTTTTTTACCATAACCATAGGTAACATCGCTAGGGGTTAAATTTTTATTTTTACTAGGATGCCATTCTTTTGCGATTTGTGGATGTGTTGTTGCCAAATCATTTACTCCTGCAACTGCAACTTTATTGGCACAACATGGACAACCTCTTTTATTAACCCTATTATTTATTTTTGCTTCCCAAGAGTAGCCACATTTAGAACATTTCCACCAAACTTTTTTATTGCTAGATTGTGCAACTTGTGTTGGCAATAAATCAATATTTTTGTCATAGTCCCATTCTTTTGCTAGTTCTGGATGAATTTTTTGTAAGTTATTGTTCTCTAATTTTTTATTTATTTTGCATTTTTTGCAACCGCTGTAATGTTCTATTTCTTTTTCTATTTCTTTTCCACAAATATGACACTTCCACCAAACTTTTTGGATAGAATTTTTAGTAAACATATCTGGTGTAAAATTTTTATTTTTTTCATAATTCCAATCAAGTGCTATTTCAGGATGTGTCTTAGAAATACTTTTCTTTTCATAAGAAAGTCTTTTTTGCCAAAAACACTTAGGGCAACTTGAACCGTTGAGAGCCCTATGACAAATAGATGTTTTCCACTTGTTACCGCATTTAGAACATTTCCACCATACTTTTTTATTACTGCCATAAGTAAGTTTTGTTGGGTCTAAATCAGCATTTAAGTCATAGTCCCATTCTTTCATAAGGATATCATTTTCAGAAATATACTTTTTCATACAATTTATATTATCATAAAACATTAACTACAAAATTTATATAATCTCGCCGAAGGCTTTGCCGTCTTTAATTTCGGTGATTTTCACCTTTTGGATTGTATTGATTAAATTTCTATCATCTGAATTTAGAAGAACTGTGATATAGTTTTCGCTCATTCCTTTTAATACATTCAAGTGTTTATCTAAATGCTTTTCTACAAGCACATTATGAACTGTTCCGACATTTTTTTCTAAAAATTCTTTTGTCTTTTGTGCTGAAATTTTTTTAATCGCTGATGCTCGTTCTTCCTTAACTTTGTCAGGCAAATGACCTTCCATTTTTTCTGCTTGAGTGCCCTTTCTAATTGAATAAGGAAATGTGTGAATTGCCGTTAAACCAGATTTTTCTAGGTTTTTAAGGGTTGTTTCAAAATCCTCTTGTGTTTCGCCTACAAATCCAGCAATAACGTCGCTTCCTAAAAATGGAAGTTCAAAAAGTTTATTTATTTTTTCAATTTGTTCTAAATAATCTTCAACTTTATAGCGTCTGTTCATTCGTTCTAAAGTCCTATTGCAAGCTGATTGTAGAGACAAATGAAAATGAGGACAGAACTGTTTAGATTTAGACAAAAAGTCTAAAAGTTCGTCTGTAATCTCATTTGGGTAAAGTGAGCCCAAGCGATAACGAACATTTGTGTTGGCTTCGACCTCTTTCAGCAGGTCAAGAATAGTTTTTCCCCACTCTTTGCCCCATTGACCGATATGAATTCCTGTAAAAATTACCTCTTTGAAACCATGTTTTTCAAAAGATTTAATTTGGTCAATAATGAAATCACTTTTTGCGGAACGAGATTTTCCTCTTGCAAACGGTATAATGCAATAAGCACAACGGTTATCACAACCGTCTTGAATTTTTAAACTTGCACGAGTTTTTGTTGTGTCAATCAATACAGCCTCGTGAAAGTCTGTCATATTCATAATATCGCCAACTTCGCAATCTTCATTTTTTTGCAAAAATTCGACAATATTTAATTTTTCATTATTACCTAAAACAAAATCTACAAAATCATATTCAAGCAATTTATCTCTCTCAATTTGCGCAACACAACCAGTAATAAGTGTTTTAATATTTTCGTTTGTATGTTTTGCGTGTCTTAGCAAATAAAGTGCCTCATCATCAGATTTATGAGTTACAGAGCAAGAATTTAATATATAAAGGTCTGCATCTTTTATTTCGCTAACTTTTTCAAAGCCCGCATTAATAAGATTTTCTTCAATAATTGCGCCTTCAAATTGATTTGATTTACAGCCCATAGATTTTAATAAAAATGTTTTCATAGGTTAATTATAGCCTAAAAATGTTAAAAAAAAGAGTCCAAATGGACTCAATTAAGAATAGCTGGAAGTATGAAAAAGATTTAATTATATTTAACAACAAGTGGGTTCTTTTTCCTATACCAAAATGGCTACATGTTGAGGGTAATATAAAAGCGCACCATATTGTCCAAGTGGACAATATGGTGCGCTTTTATATAAAATCTATAATAAAAATTAAAACAACTCTGCATTGAAGAAAATACCTTCTTCAGAGACTTCTTCAAAAAGTTCCTCCTCTTTTTTTAGAGATTGAACCGTATGCGGGTGCAAGTCAATAAATACGTCAAAATCTTCTTCAATTTTGCCAATTATACGCCAAATTTTTTCACGTTGTTCTTTTGATTGTTCCTTGTTGAAAATTGCAACAAGCTCAATATCTTCGTCCTCATGCATTTTTCCGTCTAAAAATAAGCCGAAAAGATATATTCCGCTGAAATCTGAAGGGTATTCCTTTTTTAAATCCTTTATTAATTCGACAATAACATCGTCAATCTTGTTTGTCATTACTTAATAAGACTCCCAAGTTCTTCTCGTTTTGCTGATATTTGTTCAGAATTTGCAAGATTTTTAACAGAAACTGTGCCGTTTTGAATTTCATCTTCGCCTAAAATTATGGCAAAACGAGCAACTTTTGATGCTTTTTCAAGTTGTTTTGTGAATTTTTTATTTGTCATATCAAAATCAACAGACAAACCTGATTTTCTCATATCTCCAACAAGTTTGATAGCTTCTTCTTGATTTGTAGAAACAACATAAGCATCAAGTTTTTGGGCTTCTTTTGCAGGAAGTAGAGAGATTAATCTTTCCATGCCCATAGCAAAGCCAACTGCCGGAGTATCTTCTCCACCCAAATTTCTAACTAAACTATCGTAACGACCACCACCACAAACAGCATTTTGTGAACCCAAATTGTTTGATTTAATTTCAAAAACTGTTCGGTTATAGTAATCTAATCCTCTTACTAGAAGTTTATTTACAAAATATTTAATTCCTAAAACATCTAAATATTTTTTTACTGCTTCAAAGTGCTCATGACATTCTGGACAGATAAATTCTGAAGTTATAACTTCTTTTACTTCAGGTTTTTCATAAATTGCTTTACAATCTTCAACCTTGCAATCTAATAAACGTAATGGATTTTTTTCATAACGCTTTTGACAATCTGGGCAAAGGTCTTGTAAATATGGTTTTAAAACCGCCTTTAATTTTGTTTTATATTCTTCACGACAAGTAGGACAACCCAAAGAGTTGATTTCTACGTCTAAATCATTCAATCCGATTTCATTTAAGTAACTTACAGCCAAAGATATAGCTTCAACATCAGCTGTTGGTTGAGCTATACCAAACATTTCCATACCAACTTGGTGGAATTGTCTTTGACGACCAGCTTGTGGGCGTTCGTATCGAAACATTGGACCTTTGTACCATAATTTTACAGGTGCTGGAAGTCTGTGCATACCGTTTTCAATATAAGAACGAACTACGCCTGCTGTATTTTCAGGACGAAGTGTAAGAGAGCGTTCTGATTTTTCAAACGTGTACATTTCCTTGTTTACTATATCTGTTGTATCACCAACGCCACGAGCAAAAAGTTCAGTTGCTTCAAATATTGGTGTTCTAATTTCTTTAAATCCAGCTCTAGAAAAAACTCTATTTGCTGCATCTTCAATAAAATGCCAACTATCCATCTCTGTTGGCAATATGTCCTTTGTACCTTTTTGTACTGTAATAATCTTAGCCATAGCAAAATGTTAGTACAAATAAGTCAATAAGGCAAGCACTACCAGAAATTTGCTCTAGATGTTTTGTTTGAGTTATCATGTTATTAAGAGGAATAAAAATGTACAACGTAAAATCACTTAAAGCCGAAGAATTTATTGATGACGGCGAAATTTTATCTACGATTGAATACGCAGAACAAAATAAAAATAATAAAGAATTACTTGAAAAAATCTTAAAAAAAGCAGAAGAAAGAAAAGGTTTATCTCATAGAGACGCAAGCGTTTTATTGGCTTGTGAAGATGAAGAAATTAACCAAAAAATCTACAAATTGGCAGAACAAATTAAAAAAGATTTTTACGGAAACAGAATTGTTTTATTTGCACCGCTTTATCTTTCAAACTATTGCATAAATGGTTGTGTATATTGCCCTTATCACGCAAAGAACAAGGATATTCCTCGTAAAAAAATGACTCAAGAAGAAATTGAAAGAGAAGTTATCGCACTTCAAGATATGGGTCATAAAAGATTGGCAATTGAAACAGGCGAAGACCCTGTAAATAACCCCATCGAGTACATTTTAGAAAGTTTAAAAACAATTTATAGCGTAAAACATAAAAACGGCGCAATTCGTCGTGCAAACGTAAATATTGCGGCTACAACTGTTGAAAATTATCGTAAATTAAAAGAAGCAGGTATTGGAACATATATTTTATTCCAAGAAACTTATAATAAAGAACGCTATGAACGTTTACACCCAACAGGTCCAAAACACAATTATGCTTATCATACAGAGGCAATGGATAGAGCTATGAAAGGCGGAATTGACGACGTAGGTTTAGGTGTGTTATTTGGGCTTTCAACTTATAAATATGAATTTGCAGGGCTATTAATGCACGCAGAACATCTAGAAGCTGTCAATGGCGTTGGTCCGCATACAATTAGTGTTCCAAGAATTAGAAAAGCTAACGATATTGACCCAAGTGCTTTTAAAAACGGAATTAACGACGATACATTCTGTAAAATTGTAGCTTGTATTAGAATTGCAGTACCTTATACAGGAATGATTGTTTCAACAAGAGAATCAAAAGAAGTTAGAGAAAGAGTTTTGCATTTAGGTATTTCTCAAATTTCAGGTGGTTCAAAAACATCAGTTGGTGGATATGATGAAAACGATTATACAGAAGAAGATTCTTCTCAATTTGATGTTACAGATACAAGAACTTTAGATGAAGTAATGAAATGGCTTATAGAAATAGGCTACCTTCCAAGTTTTTGTACAGCGTGTTACCGTGAAGGTCGTACAGGCGAAAGGTTTATGGATATTTGTAAATCAAAACAAATACAAAACTTCTGTCATCCAAACGCAATTATGACCTTAAAGGAATATTTAGAAGATTACGCAAGTCCAGAGACAAAGACTGTTGGGGACAAATTAATTCAAAAGGAATTAGAAACTCTTGAAAGTGAAAACGTAAAAAAACAAACAAAAGAAAATGTTGAAAAAATAGCAAACGGCGAAAGAGATTTTAGATTTTAATATCAAAAAGAGGTCAATATTAACCTCTTTTTTGTATTTATTAATTTTTAGCTTGTTCGTTTGCGTTTGCATTAGCCTTTTCTTCAGCTTTTGCTTGCTTATCTTTCATGGCTTTTGCAAGAATTACAGCATCAGCTGGCATCATAGCAATAGTTTTTCGTTCAACCTTTAAACCTTTTTTGTTCAAATCTTTTGCTTTTTGAGCTGATTCTAAGATATTTTCTTTTGTAAATGCATCGACTTGTTTATAATGTGTTGGGTCATTTCCTTCTAAATAACCTTTAGGATCAATAGATAGGCTAAACCACCTTCCTACTTGTTCTCCAACATTGGTTACAAAGAAATTCAGATTCTGTAATTTACTAAAGAAACCTTTTTTCGGAATAATTTCAATATCTACATCTTGAGCCATTTTTTCTAATTCAGGCATTGCTTTTTCTAGTGCTTCACCACCCATTTTTTTAGCTAACTTTGGTACGGGTTTTAATGCCGTAAAGTTAGGCTGTGCCACATTCGGGGTAATATTCATTTTTTCTCCTTATAATTTCTATAGCTTTTCAGTGTATGTAAATTAGCTGAATATTAAAAATTGCTTTAGTTGAAAAATTTGTTTACATTTTTTAATAGGAAATTATAAATTATTTTTGCCATTTTTGTCATACATTTTTTGACGTTGTATTTTTATTTTTTCAATTTCTTTTACGTAATTTTTGCCTATTAAATCACCAACAGAAGAATAAAATTTTAAAATAGCTTGTTCAATATTCTTATGATTCATATTCACCATATCAACAGCCATTTCTTCATTTGAAAGAGCAAGCCTTGTCATATCTCTAAAACCGCTAGAGGCAAGTTTTAAGGCAAGTTTATTGTCTGCAGTTGTTTTAAACAATGCTTGCGCAACCACCATTGGCATGTGAGATATCATTGCAACCGCTTCGTCATGTTCTTTTGCATCAGCAAAAACAACCTCTGCCCCCATTTGCTCAATTACAAAAATTAACTCTGCTAAACTATTATTTTTTTCTTGGGCTAATCCACGATTACAAACAATCCATTTTGCACCTTCAAACAGTTCCTTAAAAGAATGTTCAAACCCTTTAAACTCAGTTCCTGCCATTGGGTGAGTTGGAATAAAATTGTATTTATAATTTTTGTTTGAAACAAATTCCTTTAATGAGCAAGTATCTGCAACAATTGTACTTTCAGGCAAATATTCCTCTAACTTTTGAAGTACATCAAGCGTTTTATTCATTGGAGTAGCAACAAAAACCATTTCACAATCTTTTAAATTATTAAAATCATTTGAAATGTTCTCTTGTAAACCATTTTGAGAATCAGAAACCCCAATAACATCATAATTTAGAGCCTCTAGAGCCTTAAAAATAGAACCACCAATTAATCCTAAACCTACAACTCCGATTTTCATTTATAAATCCTTATGGTTAAAATGTTTTGTACCGTCAACGTAGTCTTTTACAATATGACCGTTACCGATAAGTTTATATTTATAAATAGTTAAACCCTCTAAGCCAACAGGTCCTCTTGCGTGTGTTTTGTTTGTAGAAATACCAACTTCTGCACCGAAACCGTATCTAAACCCGTCTGCAAAACGAGTTGAAACATTTTGATAAACTCCAGCAGAATCAACTTTTTGCATAAATTTTTGTGCATTTTGCTCATTTTTAGTAATAATACAGTCAGTATGTCCAGACCCATAAGTATTAATGTGATTTATTGCTTCATCAATATTTGTAACTACTTTGTAAGCAAGGGTTTTGTCACCATGCTCAAATGCCCAAGTGTCAGGGTTTGAAATAAGCGTTATTTCTGCATTTTCAAGTTCTTTTAATAATTCATCTTTCTTGTTAAAGTTTTTGTGAATTAGCAAGGTTTCAACTGCATTACAAGCGCTTGGATATTGAGTTTTAGCATCAATTATAACTTTTTTTGCCATTTCAAAATCTGCGCTTTCATCTGTAAAAATATGGCAAATTCCGTCAGCGTGACCCAATACAGGAATTTTTGTATTTTCTTTTATAAATTTTACCAATTTATTCCCACCACGTGGAATGATTAAATCAATAGATGCGTCACATTTAAGCATTTGAGCAACATCATCGTGCGTAAATACTTGTGACAAAGCATTTTTTGGAAATTCTTTTATACTATCTAAAACGCTATTAATTATGCCCAAAATTGTTTTATTTGTATTTATAGACTCTTTACCACCCTTTAAAATCACTGCATTTGAAGATTTTATTGCAAGTGAAGATATTTGAGCAATAACATCAGGTCTTGCTTCAAATATAATTCCAATAACCCCAATAGGACATGAAACCTTATACAAATTTAAACTTTCATCAAGTTGACGAGCTAAAAGAGTTTTGCCAATTGGATCTTCAAGTTTTACAACATCTCTAATCCCTTGAATCATATCACGCATTTTATTTTCATCTAACTTTAAACGATTAAAAACAGAAGGTGAAACGCTATCCTTAGCTTGTTCCAAGTCAGTTTTATTAGCTTCAAAAATTTGTGATTTATTTTCTTCAAGCGCATCTGCAATTTTTAAAAGAGCTTTATTTTTAACTTCAGTTGTTAATTCCGCCATTTCAAGGCTAGCGTTTTTTGCTTGTTTTGCGATATCTTCAAAATTCATAATTTACCTATAATGTTGTAATATTATCACGTGTAATAATTGCGTCGTAATTTTTGTATCCTAAAATTTTCAAAATGTCGTCAGAGTGGCAACCTAAAATCATTTTGCAAGCATCTGAGCTGTAATTTGCAATACCACGAGCAAATTCATTACCTTTTTCGTCGATAATTGACACAACTTCGCCTTTTTTAAATTCATTAACAACATTTAATACGCCGATTGGAAGTAGGCTTGATTCTTTTTCAAGAACGGCTTTTTTAGCCCCTTCGTTTACAACCAATTTTCCAATAATGTTTGTTGCATAACCAATCCAACGTTTTTTGCCAGAAAGACTTTCTTCTGTTGGCAAAAATCTTGTGCCAATTTCTTTATTTGAAAAAATTTCTTTAATAACATTCGGAATTTTTCCGTTTGCAATCAAAACTTTTCCACCAAAACGAGTAACAAGTCTTGCAGCCTCAAGTTTTGTTTTCATTCCGCCTCTACCGCAGTCAGAAACACCACATGCCATATCCATAATTTCATCTGTAACTTCTTTTACTTCTGTAATTATTTTTGCATTTGGATTATCTTTTGGATTACAGTCATAAAGACCATTTACATCAGATAAAATAATTAATAAATCTGCATCTAATTCACTCGCAACAAGTGCAGAAAGTTTATCATTGTCTGAAAAACAAACTTGGGCATCTTTATATAAAGTTTCTAATTCAAAAGTTGAAACTGTATCGTTTTGATTAATTACAGGAACTGTACCCAATTCTAGCAATTTATTTAATGTGTTTCTAAGATTTAAGTACCTTTTCCTTTGTGCAAAATCGTCTTCAATCAAAAGGACTTGAGCAGTATTTATACCATAAGCATCAAAACCATTTTCATAAATAGACATTAATTTTGATTGTCCAATTGCAGCGCATGCTTGTTTTAAAACGATATCATCAGATTTTTCTACATTGATTTTTTTTCTGCCCAAACCAACAGCACCGGAGGTTACTAAAATGACTTCCTTACCCGCTTTTACAAGGGCTGAAATATCTTCTATATAAGAATAAAGGCGAGGTAAAGAGGCTTCCCCGTCGTCATTTCTCAAAACGTTAGTGCCAAGTTTTATAACAATTCTTTTGGCATTAATAAATTCAGTTTTTTTCATAAAATGTTTTACCTATAAAATTTAGTGATTTCTTCAAAATATTTGTCGATAGCTTTGTAGCCGTTGTACATTTCGCTCGGGACATTTGAATAAGCACTTGCGGTAATGTTTTTAAGTTCTTTTGCTCTGATTACAATAATCATATCTGCGTCTTTTCTTAAATCTAAATTGTTAGCAAAAGACCATTTTTTCAAAAATTCAATTTCTTCGTTTGCTTTTTGAATAGTAGTACATTCAAGAGGTTCAAAATCATATCTTTTTAATAAATCGTATTCTGATAAAGAAATTGTAGCCTTAACAGCATGAGAAGAATACATTCTCTTGATAATAACGTAGTTATCCGCAGTTCTCTTGTGAGACATAGGCACATTATTTTTAGCCAATAAAATCGTTTTTAAAAGTGCTGCCCCAAGATCATTATCAAAATTGATTATATTTTTCGTAATTAATTTGTTATCCATGACTTAATAATAACTCACACAAAGCGTATTGTCATTTGAATATATATTAATGTTACAAGCAAACTATGTAACAAAATGTAAACAAATTGTTCAAAAGTCTAAAGTTTTGATTTGAGTCGGTCGATAAAAAATATGTGGATAAAACCAATAAGATAAATCAAATTTAATCAAACCAAATGAAAGGGATATGTATATGTTAAAAAGAATTGAAACTCCAAATTGTAATATTGATAATAGCGTAGAATTTATTTTAAGAGGCGCTAAAAAACGTCGTTCAATGGCAATGGCTAATGCAAGAATGTTGAACGCAGAACAAGGAATTCAACAAAAATTGGTTGCGGTTAAATAGAAAACAAACCAAAAAACGTGCTTGCAGTTGGTAGTGGATATGTGTAGAAGATGGCTGTAAGTAACGAACATTAAGTGAGATAGTAAAGATAGTTGAGAGATTTTAATTATAAAGCTGAGCGTGGTGGCTCAGCTTTTTATTTTACTTGCAAAGTATGTTATAATACACGCACCGAGTGTTATTAGAGATATTCGTGTTTTGATTTACTCTTAATTTAAAGTATGTTATAATTTAATTGTGTAACGTGTCAGGAGGTTTGGCGTTTTGATTTACTCTTAATTTAAAGTATGTTATAATCTACAACCTAAAAGGCTACTGCGCTTTGCTGTTTTGATTTACTCTTAATTTAAAGTATGTTATAATAGGTTTTGCAGGGTATCAATACTCAAAAGCGTTTTGATTTACTCTTAATTTAAAGTATGTTATAATCCCCTGTGGTTATTGTGTTGAGTGTAAGGCGTTTTGATTTACTCTTAATTTAAAGTATGTTATAATGACGACGACACAGAGCAGGACACATCATAGTTTTGATTTACTCTTAATTTAAAGTATGTTATAATGTTG
Organism: Candidatus Melainabacteria bacterium; assembly: GCA_003258725.1. Taxonomy (GTDB): domain Bacteria; phylum Cyanobacteriota; class Vampirovibrionia; order Gastranaerophilales; family Gastranaerophilaceae; genus UBA6984. Next base: position 27,957 of record QHMG01000012.1, on the reverse strand, counting down.
CAAAATTTGAATAATTGACCTTTTCTGTTTTGATTTACTCTTAATTTAAAGTATGTTATAATCATTGTATTTAAGTTTAATGTAAAACCTCCGTTTTGATTTACTCTTAATTTAAAGTATGTTATAATAACATATATTTGAATAAGGATAACGGCAGTGTTTTGATTTACTCTTAATTTAAAGTATGTTATAATTTTATCTCTACCGCTATATTGCTTTGTAACGTTTTGATTTACTCTTAATTTAAAGTATGTTATAATGGTTAAATTTAGCGAAAAGCTAGATACTGTGTTTTGATTTACTCTTAATTTAAAGTATGTTATAATTGTAATATCTTCTTTCAATGCAGGAATAAGTTTTGATTTACTCTTAATTTAAAGTATGTTATAATGATTTTTTTTTTGAAATCTACAACGAACGAGTTTTGATTTACTCTTAATTTAAAGTATGTTATAATAGGATATACAAATTTATATATTTATGATATACTAATTGCATAATATACTTTAAGTTAAGAGTCCAATCAGAATTGAACAGAGAATAATTGATTCCTCTACTATGTACGAATAAATTCATTCTCTAACCCTTTCAAAAATAAATAACATACTATATGACATCTATAATTTTATCATGAAATTACCAGAACGTCATCTGTTTTTCTGTAATTTCGCCCATTTCTGTTTTGTATTTAGACCGATTATAATCTGATTTTTGTATGCATACAGAATTACTCCATTGAGCATCCGTTATGTATATAACATTTATACTTCCTGTCGAAGGTGCTATTTGTTTAACTGCTTTTATAAATTGTTCTTGTTTTTCATAGGTTACACATGAACGAACATAAATTGAATTTTGAAGCATAAAGTATCCTAAATCTAATAAATCTTTTCTAAATCTGTTTGCAAGTCGCATTTCTTCTTTTTCAACAACTGGCAAATCAAAACATACAAATAACCAACCCATTCTATACTTGCTCTTCATATTCTCTATTTTTGTGTTTATCAATATATAAGTACTGTTCTTTGATATTTGGAAGTGTTAATTTTTCTATTGAATATTTTATAAATGCATTTGTAATATCTTCAACATAAATTTCTATATAGTCAATGATTTTGTAACTTAAGCCTTTTGCTTTTAATCTATAATTTTTAAGGCAGAATGCTAAATATTCACACCATGATTTATGTTTTTTATTTTTAAAGTCGCCACCTCTATTAACCTTAAATTTGTATAAATAAAAATCTACAAATGCCCTAAATGGCTCAACTAAATCATAAATAAAAGGCGTCGAACCATATTTTTCTCTATGGTGTATTCCTAAATTTGGACACAATCCATGAATTAAAACCGAGCGATAAATTAGAGTAGAAATAACTGCATAACCATAATTTAAGCAAGAATTTTCAAAAGTTTCTGCGTTTTTATGTTCTCTGATAGTATCAACTTCTAAAATTTTAAAATATTCTTGCCAATATTGTTTTGCTACATTACCTTCGCTAACTAGAGGGCGATTTATTAGTTTTTCAAGGCTATGTTCTTTTACTCCAATTAAATTTAAGCAGTTTGCTTGATTTTGCATTTTTTGAAAAAGAATTGTTTTCCAAAGTGTATTATCAAATATTTCATTTTGTTCAATTTGGTTTAAAAATGCCTTTGTTCGAACAACTCTATCTAGTCCTAAACTCCAACCTATTGGCTTGAAGTGATTATTGCAATGTAAAATTACAATATCATTTTCCATTAGCCTAGCAAGGCAAGAATTTGTAAAAGACACTTGATGAGTCGCAACAATTATTGTTCGAATATCTGTAATAGGAAGTTTATTTTCGCTCTCATCATCATATTTGCAAAATAAAAATCCTTTTTCACAATAAAGTTTTATATTTGGTGTCGTTAAATGGAGTATGTGGTAACTCATATACTCTATAATACCAGTTTTATTTGGAATTAGAATAGCCAACTGGCTATTTTTCATTTTTATATTTTCTGAAATGTAAATAAACCAAATTATTTATGCTTGTTAATATCTCAATTCCAGAATTATTTTCAATTAGAATACCTCCATTTGACATTATTGTTCTTAATTTGAATATTCCTTTTGAAACAATTGATTTTGATGAAACTTTTTTTTCTTTGCCGTTTTCATCCACAATCAATGAATATACATTTGCTTCAAAGTCTTCTGGTATTTCAACAAGACAACCGGAGTAGAACATTTCTCCCTTGTTGTAAAGTTTGCAACCCATGTCAATAAGTTTATCTTTAACATCTTGTGTCTTTTTATTAGCATAAATAGGCATAACTTTTACTGCATTTTTTGGGTCAAAATACAGGATTTGACCTTTATGTCCTTTTGAATGCTTAAATTGATTTTTTACACTTTTAGTCCCAAAGTCTACATATTCACCCATTCTTTCTCGTTCGTTTTTATCAAGTTCTATTTGACCTTTTGCTTCAATCATTAAAACTTTTTTAACATGAGTTTTCTTTTTAGGGTGTGTATAATTTGCTAATAATTCATTCCATTCTTGATTTGTAGGTTTGTTATTTATATGATTTAACAAATCTTTTCTTATATCATCATCTAAAATATTATTTATTTTCTTTTCTTTTGGTTCAAGTGAGGTTATATCCGCTCTTTTTGTAAGATATGTATTGCCATTTTTTACTCGTTTTCCGTAAATACTTTCTAATGGTTTTATATTTCCTTTAAAAGTTTTATCATTTGCGTATGGATATGGCATAAGGTTATTTATAACCTCTTTAATAATTTCTGGATTTAACCCTTCAATTTCATCAACTTTCTTTTCTTTATTATATTTATAATCTCTTGAAAAACTGATACATATTGCATCTAGGGCATGATGTTTGTCATTATCACGATTTTTCTTTACATCATCTCCCAACAATTTGTTTAACTTGTAAGTTCTTCTTATAGATGCGGTTGAAGAACCATTATTGACAAATATATGACGATTTTCTCCTTCAACTTGTAATCCCCAATTAAAAACTAAGGCTGTAATTTGCTGTGCAATTCTTGCAATTTGGGCAGTTTCTGCAAGCCCGTTATAACTATCAATTAAAATTTTACAGTCTTCAGGTTTACTTGTTAATAATTCATATTTCTTTTTTCCTAATGTATCTTTTATTGCTTCAAGTCTATTAACGAAATCGAACCAAGTTTTTTCATCTTTGTGTAACCATTCATAAGGAGTTCTGCCTGCTTTCTTTTGATTTTCCATTGAATAACATAGAACTTTGTTGTATAAAGCATCATTTCCACCCATAGAACGTGGATAAATATGGTCAATTTCGCATGCGTCAAAATTAGATATCGCAATAGATTTTCCAGAATAAATACATTTTAAGCCTTGTTTTTTCAAAAGTTTAAGTTTTAAAATATTTTCTGAACTTAGAGCATTTGCATCTTTTAATTCTGACACAATTTGTTCATTATCTTTTTCATTTTCTTTCATTACTTTTAGTGTATCATTTGCCTTTTTAGCACCAAACAATGAATTGTCCGCTCCATCTCTAACGAATTCAAAAATTACTTCATTTGGAGTTCCATATTCTTGTTTTAAATTTAAAATTAAATCTCTAAAAATTTGCAAACGATTTCTAACAATTGGATTGGTTATATTCCCGATTAAAGTGTCAGTTTGTTCTCTGTTATCTGAAGAGTTTTCTGCCATTTCATCTCTATTATCAGGAATATATAAATTGTTCCAATCTCCAATTTTTGAAATCATTGTGTTAATTTCTTCAATTGTAATCGGATTTTGTGTATTTGGTTTATCTACAAATTCTGTGATGTCAACGTTTTGTGGATATAATTCGCAAGACAATATAATCTTTGTCATAATTTTGCAGGCTCTACGGCAAAAACTAGAACGTCCAGAAATGTTTGCTTTCATTGGATCAATTTTATCTTTGATTTTTCGATTTAATACTGTTTCAATTTCTTTTTTTGTTATTGTGGTATCAAGTTTTTCTTCGTTTGTATCAATTTTTGCTTTAATTAACCAATTTTCATAAATTTTCTTGATATCTATTGGTGATAATAAGAATTTTTCGCCCATATTATCTGTCAATCGTAAGTTCTTAAGTTTCATTAATAAAACTAAAGACACATTTTCTAAGGTATTTGCTTTACAAACGTTTCTTTTAGGTAGAAGTTTACATTTTGCGATAATTCTATTGTCAAATCTTGGAATTTTTTGACCTAATACCCCTTGCCAATCATTTTTTGTACCTCTGAATTTTCTAAATTCTTTAACAACGTAAGAACCGTATGCTTGTCTATAATCTCCATACAAGAAATATTCGGCATCTATATTTTGTAATTGTGGTAATTGCTTTTGAGCATTAAGCCAAAGTTGTTTTAATTCTTTTTCAACAAGTTCTCTAGGTGCAACAAGTCCGTTTGTTCTAACTTTTTTAGAACCAGTTAGCGGAATAGTTGTTTTTAATTCACTTGGATTTTCTTCACTCCACAAACCTAATCTTTTTGCGTCATAGTAACAAGGAAATTTGAAATCATCATTATTTATTAGTTCAACATTATTTTCTTTTGTATATTTTGCCATGTATTCAGCATTCTTTTTATCATCGTCAGTTTTTGCATTAGCCCATGCTAAATTGGCATCATAGCCTCTGCGTTGAAATGCATTAAATAATGCTTTATAAATTTGCCATTGTTCTAGTTTTTTGTTCTGCAATAGTGCAATTCTTAAAAGACAAGATGTATAAATATTTTTATCTTTTTTGTTTCCAAATTCTTTTTTAAAACGTTCGTCTTCTTTATCTAAAGTTTCTAAACCTGCATTTTGCCACAATTTCTTGAAAAATTGCTCTCTTGCTTTATGTGCCTCAAGAGTCTTTTTAACTCGACGTCTATCTCGATTAGTTGTAATTTCTGCATGATCCTTTTCAATAATAATCGAACCAACTTTACGTATATCAAAACCTTCTCTCACGCAATATCCAACGCTTGCTTTTCCTAAATCAAACGCAAAAACTTTTTTGCTCATAATATCCCTTTCTATATTTTAATCTATTATACAATAAAATTATATTTTTTACTACGACAAAAAAGGGCGCAATTTAAAAAATTCATAAAACAAAAAAAGAGTTCTCTATACAATGAGAACTCTTCTTTTGCAAATTTTAATTTCTAAGCAAGCGTGTTAAGAACTGCTTTTTGTTCTTGTGCTGTTGATTTTTGGTTTACATTTGTAGTGCAAAAGATATGAAAAATATAAAAAATAGTTTTAATAAATTGTAAAAAAATATTAAACCCTATTGCCTGAGAGTTACTCTCATTTGTTAAAATGTAAATATTATAAGATGAGGTTGAATATTATGAAGAAAAAGTTTTACACGATATTGTTAATTTTAGTGTTTTTAGCAAATGGTGTTGCTTTTGCAAAAACGAATAAAAAGGAGGTTAAACCTATGGAAAAAATAGTTCAAACAGCAGGTCGTACACAATTGGGTGAATTCGCACCAGAATTTGCACATTTCAACGATGATGTTTTATTTGGAGAAAATTGGAATAACAAGGATATTGATTTAAAAACTCGTTCAATTATTACGGTTGTTTCTTTGATGTCACAAGGTATTACGGATAATTCTTTAAAATATCATTTACAAAATGCTAAAAATCATGGTGTTACAAAAACAGAAATTGCTGGAATCATTACTCACTGTGCATTTTATATGGGTTGGCCAAAAGCATGGGCAACATTTAACCTTGCAAAAGAAGTATGGACAGAAGATAACAAAACTGCAATGAGTGAAAAAGAAAAATACGCTCAAACAATTATGTTTCCTATTGGCAATGAAAATACAGCTTATGCAAAATATTTTATTGGTAAGAGTTATATTGCATCACTTTCAGAACAACAAGTTAAAATGTATAACGTAACTTTTGAGCCAAAATGCAGAAATAATTGGCATATTCACCACGCAAAATCAGGCGGAGGACAAATGTTGATAGTTGTTGGCGGTAGAGGATATTACCAAGAATGGGGCAAAGAACCACAAGAATTAAAAGTAGGTGATGTTGTAAACATTCCGGCTAACGTTAAACATTGGCATGGAGCAGCACCTGATAGCTGGTTCTCACATATCGCAGTAGAGGTTGAAGGTATAGAAACTTCAAACGAATGGCTAGAACCTGTGACTGATGAAGAATATAACAAATTAAAATAAAGGAAGATTTTATAAAAGTTCTACCGACTTGGTAAATAAACATTTTAGAAAGTATCAGCTCGCTCACGCAACCCGCAAAAGGCGTTTCTCTTCATTACCATTAAACCAAAATACAGAATATAACAAGTATATTCTGTATTTTGGTGGAGACGGTGGGAGTCGAACCCGCGTCCAAAATGGATAAAAATAAATCTCTACGAGTGTAGGCTTTATTTACTCAACTAAGTCAGGAAAAGTCAAACCCGATAACTTAATCAAAGGATTTTAAAGTGTTCCGCACCTTGATTGTTAGCTTGATACGGTTACAATCATCACCGCACTGCGTCTTGCATGGTGGCTTCTGAGAAATCGGCAAGCTGGACTACTCAGAAGGCTGAACTGCGGAACTTAATCTACGCAGCTAGAGCTTGTGCTCTAGAGAAATCAGCTACTACAACATTGTTGTTAGCACTTAATTTGTTTTGCTCGTTGATAACCGAGAACAGCGCTCGGACTCGCAACCTATTCCCATCAAGCATCCTGTCAAAATCCAGTACGTCCCCATGAAAATTTAGTTGTATTTCTATTATAATCTATTTTTTCTCTTTTTCAAGTCCTAAAATTAGCAATTTTATTTAGCAATTATCAAACATTGAGGGTCTAATCCTCTCAAATCAAATGTTTCTGGCATGTAACCGCTATAACCATTATATGTTCTTATTCCATTTAAAAGTCCAAGCCACATTGCATCAATTTCATAGTCTGTATTAAATTCTCCATTTGTTTTATTTCGATAATAAAAGTAAAAACTTTCACATCTTCCTGAAATTTGATATCCATTAATTCTTTTGTAATGCTCAGTTTTGCTCAAGTCAAATCTGGCATTCGTTGGTATTTGTTCTGCCAAAAATAACAAAATTACACCCATTAAAACAAGTTTGTTCCATTTCCAAGTTTCAATAAGATAGCCAAAACCTAACGCAATAAGTGGTAACAAAATAAATACTACTCTAGAGCTCATTCTAAGAGCGCCAAGCCCTACTAAAATATGAGTAAGGAACAGATAAATTTCTTTTACGCTAAAGCAAACAACTATTAGTGCAATAAACGAAAATATTTGCCATCGATAATTTTTTAATTTATAAATTCCAACGAATGCAAAAATCGTTGTTAAAATTCCGCAACCAAGCATTTTATCTGAATTGGCAGGTATAAAGTTATGTACAATAGGAAAATCGACAAAGCTGAAACTACTAATCCAATGAGGAAATTCAGCAAGTAATGCTATTAATGTTTCTTTGTCAAAAGAACTTCCGACCATGTGGTAATGAATTAAAAGTGGCAAGGTTAAGATGAAAAATACAATCAAGCCAAAAATGATTTCTCCATAAAAATTTTTGAAATAATTGACTAATACTTCTCTTGAGTTTTTAAAACACAAACAAATAGTGCAACCTAAGAACAGGCCTAAACAAGTGAAATATCCGAAATAAATTGCTGTCCAAAATTGCAAACTCAATAAAGCCCCTGCAATTATATAATATTTATAATTCACAAATTTTGAGTTGTTTAAATTTACTTTAAATAAAAAGAATAATGCGAAAATTGAGAAGAATTGGAGTATTAATTGGAGGTGATTAACTTGTACTGAACGTGTTAAAGAAAATGCAAAAACAAATGCACCACAAGCACTTGCAAGGTCTTTAAATTTTATGATTTTATTTAAAATTAAGTAAAATGCAACGAAATTAAGTGCGCAAGACATTATATATATAATTTGTGTAACTAAAAACGGGTCGTTAATTAAAAATCTTAACGGAACATAAAAAATCGCCATTCCTAAGAATATATCAGAATAAGCAAGAGTGTTTGCATGTGGATAGAGCATTGGGACATTCCATAGTTGTGTGTGTGGCTCTATGTTTTGAAACCAATAGAAATAGTGTTCTAAAAGATATACAATAAGTCTTGAATCACCATAATCACCCGCTAATTTATCAAAACCGCTTAAGAACATCGGATAGGTAAACAGACCTAACCCAAAAATTAAAAATAATAAAAAGTATTTGGTTTTATTGATTGTTCTTAAAAATTTCATAAATAAATTATACACAAAAGTAGTATAAAAAGTCTTAAAAATAAATAATTCTGCGAATAAAAAACACATGAAATACTTTTAAAATATATATGAAAAGAAAGGAAAGATATGAGATACGTAAAACTTGTAAGTTTCTTATTAGTTATTATTGGTGCTTTGAATTGGGGCTTGATTGGTGTATTTAACTTTGATTTGGTTGCCCGCTTAATGGGTGATATGACAGTTTGGTCAAGAATAGTTTATGCGCTAGTCGGTGCGGGTGGTCTGGTATCATTAGTAGCAATGGCAGCAAATGACAATAGCTGTTTCTAAAATGATAAGAAACTAAGATGAGGCGTCGCAAATTCTTTGCGACGCCTTGTAAATAAAAATGGCGACCGATTTTATCGGTCGCCATTTTTATTAAATATTTATGATTATGCGTACATATCCAATCTTTTTTCTTGTTCAGTCATTTCTCTTTGTCTGCTATCTTTAGGTTGATTATTTCTTGCTACATCTTCAGGGGTTTCACCCATTTCTCTTGGTCTGCTTGATGTTCCACGAGTAGGTGCTGATGCGTAACCTGCTGTTGCTTTATCATAATTTGCTTGTTGTTGTTCTCTTGATGGAACTTCCCATGGTTTTTCGCCCATTTCACGACCACGATATTCGTGAGGTGTTGATTTTTGCTTTTGGTATTGTTGTGCTTTTGCCATATCAGCCGGAGTTTCACCCATTTCTCTTGGGCGATAGAATGAACCGTAAGATTGAACACCTGTAAACATTTAATTTTCTCCTTATATTATGTGAATACTTATTCCCTTTGATGTTATGATAAAGCTCTCTAAATATAAAAATTGCCAAAATTTGATTAAATGTTAATTAATTGTAACATGTTTTTGCATGATTATAACTGAATTTGAGGCTATTTGATTTGAAAAACACACTTAGAGCAGTAGCCTCTAGGTACAAGCTCAAGATTATCTTCAATGTCATACATTTTTTCAATGCGAACAACAAGTGGAGATTCACATTTAGGGCAGAACAATTCTGTTTCTCCATTTAAGATGCGTTGTTTTAAAACGTCCATAACCTCCATTGGAACTTCTTCTGTAACAAAATCTTTTTCCAGAATTTTGATTTCTTCAGGTGAGCATTTAAGTCCTTTTGCTAGGTTTTGTCGGATTGTGACGGATAGGAATAATTCTCTACCAGCTTCAATTTCCTCTATGATAACAGTTGGCACGTTGCACTTGTTTGACAAACCAAGTGGAGTTAAGCCTAAAGCTTCACGTTTTCTTTGTATAAATTGTGCTAAAGTATCCATAATCTGATTATAAATTAAACATGTATATATTATTTACTTAGTACTTTTTTAACTTAATGTTTAGTTTGATTTTTATAGCAAAAGAACTTGTATTCTAATTATAGTTTGGTTTTCACTAAAAAGACAAACATTTTAAATTGTAAACAAATGTTAAGTAAATCAAGAAAAAAATAAAGTTATCTTAACATTACTTCATAAAAGGGTTGAAATTTTTATATAAATCTGATATACTAAAGATATACAAATCATATACTTCGTTTTGCAAGTTTAGAGGTCTTGCATAAGAAAATTTTAAAAGTCTGTTTTTAGTTTTATTAATTACCACCACAAGAAAGAGAAAGTACGAATAAGATTCGTGCAGTTTAGTTCGTCTGTTAAAAATTATGTTTTAATAGCTTACTTTGTCATGCAAAAATGTTGATTTTTTGAAAATCGTCGTTATAAATAAAATAAAAATTAAAACCAAGAGAATAAAATGAGAGTTGAATATTAGAATGAGGAGAGATGCTTATGAAAAATTGTCCTGTTGAAATGAAAAAAAGTTTTACAAATCCTGCAAAATCAGAAGTTTTAGCTAGCGATAATGACACAACATTGTCATTATATGTTAGAGAATTAGCTTCTATCAAATCATTATCACCATTAGAAGAAAAAGCTGTTGCAAAAAGAGCTCAAGATGGTGATAAAGAAGCTAAAAAACAATTAGTTCAAGCAAACTTAAAATTAGTTATTACAATTGCAAAAAAAGCAATTCACATGTCTAGCTTACCTTTAATTGACTTAATTCAAGAAGGCAATTTAGGCTTAATGATTGCAGCAGAAAAATTTAATTACAAATTAGGCTACAAATTTTCAACTTATGCAAGCTGGTGGATTAAACAATCAATGTTTAAAGCAATTTCTGAACAAGGTCACTGCATGAAGATTCCTGTATACATTCAAGAAACATTATCAAAATTCTCTAAAATCAAATCTGAAATGGAAAGAGAATACAACTGCCAAGTTAGAACTCAAGATGTAGCAGAAAAAATGAATATTTCAGCAGACAAAATTGATACATACTTAGCTGCATATTCAAAATCAGTTTCATTAGAAGGCGGTTTTGAAAATGATAACGGCAAAGAAACTTCATTGGCTGATATTTTAGCAGATGACAAAGCAAGCGTACACTCAGCAGTAGAATATGAAGGCTTAAAAAACGATATTGAAATGGTTGTTTCTACATTAAAAGAACGTGAACAAGAAGTTGTAAAAATGCGTTATGGCTTAGGCAATATGGCAAAAAGAACTTTAGAAGAAATTGGCAACATTTATGGCGTAACAAAAGAATGTATCAGACAAACTGAATTAAGAGCCTTGAAAAAAATGAAAGCTCAAGGTCAAGATGTTTTAGCTTGCTATATCGACTAATTGACTTTTTGTAGATATAATAAAACACACACCGTATCTGTTAATAAATAAAATACACTCATTCAATATTCAACAACAATTCAACATTCAACATAAGCGAGAGAGAACAACGAGAAAAAGAGAAAGAAAATAAGGTTTTAAAAAGTAACGGGCGATGATAAAATCATCGCCCGTTTTTTTCGTACATAGAAGAAATAACAAATAATATATGCCAATAGATTATCGAGAATTATACTAATCCTTCTTTAACCGCTTTAACTGCAGCTTGAACACGGTCACTTACACACATTTTTTGAAGAATAGAACAAACGTGAGCTTTTGCTGTGTGAACAGAAACAATTAATTCTTTAGCAATTTCAGTGTTGCTTTTACCCATAACAAGGTGTTTTAGCACTTCGTATTCACGTTCAGTTAGTGGAACTCGTCCTTCTTGTGACATTGAGTTAGATAAAATTCTAGTGCTTTCAACTTTTGGAAATGAGTTTAAAGCCATTTGTGCAACTTCTGGGTCAAGCCAGCAAACACCTTTTGCAACATCTCTAACAACATCAGCAAGTTTAGTCGGGTCAATGTCTTTCAGACAATATGCAGTTGCACCAGAGCTTAGTGCGGCAAGCACTTCTTCTTCCCTGTCGTGAGAAGTTAGTGCAATAACTTTAATTTTAGGATTAAATTCTTTAACTTTAATAGTCGCCTCGATACCGTTCATTTTCGGTAGACCTAAGTCCATTAGAACGACATCTGGGTTAGTCTTTTTTATAGTTTCTAAACCTTCAAATGCGTCTTCACATTCACCAACAACCTCAATGTCTGGATTTGCGTTTAGAGCGCATCTTAGACCTACTCTTGTAAGTTTGAAGTCTTCAATGATAACTACGGATATAGTTTTAGTTTGGGGTAATGACATTTTTAACTCTCCTTTGCTTATTACAATTCTATTAAATTACACTTTCTATTATTTTGTAATTAACCAACCGTCTAGTATTACACTAGCTGAATGGCTAGTATTTGATAAAAATGGCTTAACTTATATGGGCTAAAACATATAGATAGTAATGCTTTTAGTGGATTTAATTATGTGAGTAAAAACTTGTTCTTGATTAAAAATTTTTTCTATTATAAAATTAAAAACGAAAGAAATATGAGGTTTTAAAATGGATCAAATTATTAGAGTTGCATGGGATTTAAACGAAAATACAGAAAATAGATACCAATTAGTATATGAAATTGCTGAATTGGCTAAAAAATTAGTAGATGAAAACCAAGCAAGAAAAGCAAGAGAAGATGCTTTTGGTTTTGATGAATACAACAACTTTGATAACTCTTATAAAAAAGAAAATCCGGTAGAACACGCAATTATGGTTAAAGCGTCAGAAGCCGATGATAATAGACTTGTTGGTTAATCTAACGAGGATAGTGTTTATTATTTATTTAGGAGATTTTAATAGATGCAATTAAAAGAAACAGTTGATTATATCAACGAAAAAACAAACAATTTTGCACCTGAAATTGCAATTGTATTGGGTTCGGGTTTAGGCGATTTTGCAGATGATTTTTGTGATATCGCATTGTCATACAAGGATATTCCTGGTTTTGAGGCATCAACAGTAAAAGGTCATAAAGGACAATTAGTTTTTGCGACTGTTGCTGGTAAAAAAGTTGTAATGATGCAAGGTCGTTTCCACTATTATGAAGGACACCCAATTCAAAAGGTTGTATACCCTGTAAAAGTGTTCAAAAAATTAGGTGTAAAAACTTTAATAGTAACGAACGCTGCTGGTGGTATTAATAGAACATTCAACGCTTCAGACTTGATGTTAATTACAGATCATATCAACTTTATGCACGTAAATCCATTAATTGGACCTAACGATGAAGAATTAGGACCAAGATTCCCTGATATGACAGAAGTTTATAAAAAAGACTTGCAAGAAATCGCTATGACAGCAGCTAAAAAGTTAGATATTAACTTGAAAAAAGGTGTTTATATGGCTCTTACAGGTCCTAACTACGAAACTCCATCAGAAACAAAAATGGTTGAATTGTTAGGTGCAGACGCAGTTGGTATGTCGACTGTTCCAGAAGCGATGACTGCAAATTATTGTGGCATGAAGGTTTTAGGTATTAGCTGTATTTCAAACGCAGCAGCTGGTATTACAGGTGAAGTTCTTTCTCACCAAGAAGTTATTGAAGCTGCAAACGCTGTTAAAGGTAAATTCAAATCATTGTTATTTGAATGTGTTAAAGCAATGTAGTCTTTGAAAAATAATTTGTTTTAAGTGACGGCGAAGCCAAAGGCTTCGCCGTCACTTTGTCATGTCATATTACATAAGTGCACGAGAGTGAACGCATTGCGGTATTCTTAAAATATTTAATTATTTAAATTTGTAAAGAATTAAAATTTTAATCTAGAATTTCATTCTGACTTGGAATAATATTCTAATATGATTAATATGAACCAAAAAGTAGATGAATTTAAGAAAAAATTAATATTGGATACTGCAAGCGAGTATTTCAAAACTTTGGGTTATGAAAAAACTCAGATTGATAGAATTTCAAAAGATTTGAGTATTGGAGTTGGCACTATTTACGGATATTTTGCATCAAAAGAGGGCTTGTTCATGGCTTGGCTAAAGTATATAATTGACAATGCCTCTGCTGAAATGCAAGAATATTGCGATGTTGAAACAAATCCTGTACAAAAATTAAAAATGGTTGTTGAGTATAAGATTAAATATTTTGAAAAGAATAAAACTACTATTAAGGGTTATATGCAAAATAACCAGTTGTTTTTAAGAGGAATTTCTCGTAGAAAAGAACATCCAATGGCAAAGGCTTACAACTATTGTGCTGGAATTATCAAGGATTTAAAACCAATGGAAGATAATGATGCTTATCTTTTGGCTGTAATTTTTGATGGAATTATAAATAGTTATATTGAATGTTCATTAGAGAATGACAATTTGTTTGAAAAGCAAGATGAAATTATGGAAAGATTTTTACGATTGGTTGGAGTGTAATGAAAAAGATTTTAAGTTTATTTTTTATAGCTGGAATGTTTTTAATGCAACCTGCGTTTAGTGCAGAGGTTAAAAAAGGCGGAATTCAACATATTGATTTAACTTTTGAGCAAGCGTATGAGTTAATGCTTGAAAATAATAACAAATTAAAGGCTTATAACGAATTAATTAAACAAATGAAGTACGAAAAGCGTTCTGCCTTAGGACAATTTTCTCCAAAAGTTGGCTTGAATGCCACTTATATTCATTTTAACCACGATTTGACATTGACTTCCCCAACAGGTTCTACAATACCTGTAATTCCTGCAAGTATAACAACACCAATTCAAGATAAAAATGTGTTTACAGCTGGTGGTGCTGTTGTTTGGAATATTTTTACTGGTGGTAAATTATTATCAAACCACGCTGCAGCAAGAGCTAAATTAGAGGTTTCAAATGAAAAATATAAAGAGGTTCAAGATGAACTTACTTTAGAACTTGTAAAACGCTATTACGGTTTAAGAATGGCAAGAGATGTTGTTGAAGTTAGAAAACAAGTTGCTGACGGTATCGCACAACACTTAAAAGATGCCAAATTATTAGAAAAAGAAGGTATAATTTCAAAATCAGAACGCTTACATGCAGAAGTTGCTTATGCAGATGCAATGCGTGATTACAAAGCATCTTTGAGAGATGCAAATGTAGTAGAAGAAGGTTTGAAAACTTTGATAAAAGCGCAAGAAGCAAATCTGAAAGATATTTATATTCAACCAAATTCGTTGTTGTTTGTTTATGACGATAGCACAATTGATGTTGTTGCAATGAAAGAGAATGTTAAGGCAAACAATCCGCAATTAAAACAACTAAGAGCAAAGAAAAAGGCTTTAAATGCTAAATATCATGCAAAAATGGCAAATTATTCACCAACATTAAGCCTTTTTGCTTATGATGTTGCAGCAGCAAGCCATTTGTCAGAAGCGTTTCCAAGAGCAGCAATAGGTGGAACTGCAAATTGGTTACTGTTTGACGGTTTTTCAAGATTAAACGATGTTAAGGCTGCAAATTGTGAAAGAAAAATGGTAGATTTTGAAATATCAGATGCAGAATATAACCTTGAAAGCCTTGTTGTAAAGCAATATCAAGAGTTAATGAAATATAAAGAGCAATACGACAGTTCTTCAAAATCAATAGAAAATGCAAAAGAGGCATTAAGAACATCATCTTTGGCATTTAGAGAAGGCTTTGGAACGTCTTTACAAGTTACTGATGCTCAAATGATGTTATCTAAGGTTAAAATTGAACGATTAAATTCAATTTATAACTATGACGTGACCTTGACAGATTTATTAAAAACAAATGGTGATACAAAAGCAATTTTGAACTATATATCAAATTCTAAAACAGAAAAATTTTAAGCGAGGATAATATGAATAAAAAAGCAATTACAGGAGTATTTTTTGTAGCAGTAATTTTAGCCATAATAGGTTGTGTTTATGCGTTTATGCAAGCAAATACAATGTTGCTACAGGGTGAAGTTGATGTTAAAACGGTTGATTTGGCATCAAAAATTACAGGTCGTATAGAAAAGATTAATTATAAAAAAGGCGATAGAGTTAAAAAAGGTGACGTTTTGATTGCTCTAGATACTCCAGATATTAATGCCAAAGCGGCTCAAGTTGATGCAACAGTTCAACTAGCTTTAGCTCAACAAGAAAAAGTTAATAATGGTGCTAGGAATGAACAAATTAGTATGGCAAAAGCATCAAGAGATTTAGCCAAAAAGACATTTGATAGATTAAACAGATTGCATGATGAAGGTGTAATTCCGACTCAAAAACTTGATGAAGCAAGAGCTAAATATCAAGCTGCACAAGATAATTACAATATGCTAGTTACAGGTAGCCGTATTGAGGACAAACTTTCAGCTGCGGCAAATGTAAAACGTGCAATGGGTGCAAATGATGAAGTTCAATCTTACTTGAAGGAAAACACAATTGTTGCTCCAATTGACGGTGTAATCACAGAAATTAATGTTGAAGAAGGTGAACTTGTTGGTGCAGGTTATCCGATTGTAACTATTGTTGACGATAATGACTGTTGGGTTGTGTTTAACTTGAGAGAGGACTTGTTGGCAAAAATTAAAGACGGTACAGAATTTAACGTAAAAATTCCTGCAATAGGCAAAGAACCTGTAAAGGTCAGAGTAAATTACATCTCTGTAATGGGTGATTTTGCAAATTGGCGAGCTACAAAAGCAAAAGGTGATTTTGATATGAAAACTTTTGAAGTTCGTGCTGTTCCTGTTGAAAAAGTTGATGGCTTACGTGCCGGCATGAGTGCAGTTTTTGATTGGAAGAAACTTAAATAATGTCATTAAAAAATGTTGTAAAACGAGAAATAAAACGGATTTATAAAGAGCCATTGTTTTGGACAGTGGCATTTATAATGCCTTTGGTGATGTGCTTGGTAATTTGTTTGATTTTTTCAAAAGGTTCGCCAACAGATATGCCAATAGCTGTTTTGAATGAGGATAATTCTGCTTTTTCAAGAATGTTTGTAAGAGATTTAGAGGCATTGCCTTCTTGCTCTATAAAATATAATGTTACAAGCCTTGAAGAAGGGCGTCAATTACTTACTGAGGGTAAAGCATACGCTTTTGTTGCAATTCCTCGTGATTTTCAAAAAGATATTTATAGGCTAAAACAACCAAAACTTTTATTTTATTATAATAATCAAAGAATTTTAATTGGTGGAATTATTTCAAAAGATGTGACAATGTTGGTGCAAACAATGATGGTAGGGCTTGATGCAACTATTCGCTCTAAAAGAGGTTTACCAATGGATGAGGCAATTAAGCAGGCTAATTTGATAAGAGTGAATGAACATGTTCGTTCAAATCCTTATTTTAACTATCAATATTTCCTTTCTATTGTAGCATTTGGACATATTTTGCAAATTCATTTAATTTTGACAATGCTTTGGGCTTTAGGTACAGAATTTAAGTACGGAACAACAAAAGAGTGGTTAAAATCGGCAGATGGTTCAATAATCAAGGCTTATTTTGGCAAATTAATCCCCTATTTTGCAGTATTTTTAATGCTTTTTGCTATTTTGTTTGGTACATATTTTATAATCATGGGAATCCCTTATACTGGCGATTGGTTTATGGGTATTTTATCAACACTTTTATTTATTTTTACTTGTTGTTGTGTTTCAATTATCTTTATTTCACTCAATGGTAATTTTAGATACGGTTTAAGCAATGCAGCGTTCTATGTAGCAATGGGTTTTGCTTTTGCAGGGGTAACTTATCCTGTAATGGTTATGCCATGTATTGCAAAGGCTTACAGCGCTACTTTACCGTTAAGTTATTGGGTTCAAGTTATGATTGACCAGTCTTTAAGGCAAATTCCGATTATTTATGATTTTAAACATATAAATTCAATGTTAATTTTGTCAGCAGTGGGATTGTTGGCGTTGATTAGACTTAAAAAGTTAGCAATGGACGAAAAAAGGTGGTATCAATCATGATGAAGAAATTAATTGATATCATAAAAGATGAATTTGATTTGTTTCGCAAAGAATCAGGCGCAATGCTGATTATGATTATTGGTGTTGTTGCATATTCTATCTTTTATATGTTGCCTTATTCGACCGAAATTATTAAAGAGGCACCAATTGGTGTTGTTGATTTTGACGGTACAAAAATGTCACATGAGTTTATACGCAACTTGAATGCGACAGATTCTGTCAATGTAGTTTCTCGTCTTGTAAGTATTGATGAGGCTAAGCACCAATTTTATAAAGGCAATATTAAAGGTTATGTAATAGTTCCTCGTGATTTTCAAAAAGAAATTAAAAGAGGTTCTCAAGCGGTTGTTTCAACCTATGCAGATTCAAGTTATTTGATTATTTATAAAACGATTTATTCAGCAGTTGTTCAAACTGCGATAAATTATGGGGCAAAAATTGAAGTGGGAAAACTGCTTAAAAAAGGTATGCCAAAAGATGTTGCAATGACTGTAAAACAGCCTTTTGAATTTGTACAAGTGCCACTTTATAATCCTGCTGGTGGTTATGAAACTTATGTTTATCCTGTAATTTTAATATTAATTCTTCATCAAACTTTAGTTGTGGGTATTGGCTTGATGCAAGGTACACGACACGAATTAAAAGAAAATTATTGTAAAAAAGAGGAGGATATTCCAATAACTTTATTTGGAAGATGTACGGCTTATGTATTGCTATATATGTTTTATTCAATATTTTATTTCTTGATATATCCAGCAATTTGCAAATATCCAATGTCATACAATCTTTTGCCATTGATATTAATTTTGATACCAATGTTCTATGGTGCAGGATTTTTCTCTCATACAATTTCTTACTACTTTAAAAAAAGAGAATCTTCATTGTTGATATTAGTTGTAACCTCTTTAATCTTTATATTCCTTCCTGGTTTAATTTGGCCTAAAGAGGCAATTCCACAATGGTTAAATATTGTGGCATATTTTATCCCTGCAACTTGCGGAGTTGACGGAATTATCAAGGTAAACCAAATGAATGCAACATTTTGGAATGTAAAATATGACTTCTTATGGCTAATCTTCCTTTGTGGATTGTATTTTGCCTCATCAATTTACGTAATTAAAAAGAAATTTCATAAAGACGATTTAAACGAAAAATAATTAATGCTCTTTGTAATAATAAGTTAATTCTGTGTTTAGGTCTAAGTTTTTGCAGTCTTTTCTAAAGATACCCAATTTAATACCTATTTTTGCAAGTCTGTAAAGCAAACTTACACCCAAAACGCCAAAACCATACTTGCATGAGCGTGTAAAGTTAATTGATGATGCTTCTTTAAAATATTTTGTAGGACAAGAAATTTCGCCAATGTTGTAATTATTAAAGAACAATAGTGCTAAAATTTCGTTGTCAAAAATAAAATCATCATTGCAACTTGCAAGTGGTAATTTTTCTAAAACCTCTCTTGTAAAGCCTCTAAAACCTGTATGGTATTCAGATAATTTTTCACCTAAAAAGAAGTTTTCAAACCCTGTCAAAAACTTATTTGCTATAAATTTATATAATGGCATACCACCTTTTAACGCTGAATTTCCAAGCATACGAGACGCCATAACGGCATCATACTGTTCAAATGCCATCATAGATACCATTGCAGGGATAAGTTTAGGTGTATATTGATAATCAGGGTGCAACATAATAACAATGTCAGCTCCAGCCTTTAACGCAGCAAGGTAGCAAGACTTTTGATTGCCCCCATAACCTTTATTCTCCTTGTGTACAATAGTTGTGATATTTAAAGATTTCGACAGCTCTTTAGTGTTATCTAAAGAGCTGTCGTCTACTAAAATAATTTCATCTACAAATTCACGGTAAATTTCATCATAAGTTTGTTTTAACGTATGCTCTGCGTTGTAAGCAGGCATGATAACAACAATTTTTTTACCGTTAAGCATGATATCTATTCTTCTGGCATTGCTTCAACAACTTCGATTTCTTCTTCATCGTTGTTGTCAACATTTTCCATTCTGATAGATGCTTTGTTAGAAGATAATGCTTTATCTTTAACTTTTTGAACTTGTCTTAATAATTTATCAGATAATAAATCAATGCTAGCATACATAGATTCAGCAGATTCTTCTAAATGAATTTTAACTTTGTCTAAGTTGCATCTAACTTCTGCGATGTGTTTTTCTGCAGCAGCTGGATTTTTGATAACTGATAAAATTACTTCAATACCTTGAATTTGGTCGTAGTGTGTAGCTACTTTACCAATTTTTTCTTTTACATAAGCCTTGATAGCTTCTGTGATTTCGATGTTTCGTCCGTTTACGTGTATACGCATTATTAAGCCTCCAATGTTAGTTTTATAGATAGAATACTAGAAACAAGATTTAAAATCAATTAATCAATTATGTATTGTTAACATAATTAATCAGAAATGATTTGTTGTAATTCAACGTTTGGAGTACCTAAAACTCTCACTAATTCTAAAACAGAAGCCTTCATTTGGCATTTTTGAGATGAGCCAGAGAAGAAATCTTTGTAGAAACAACCTTCACAATTGCAACCACGTTTATAGCAATCTAACGCTGTTGGTGTCCATCTTCTAACGGCTACTGCTCGTCCCATATCACGACTTCTAAACACTATGTATTTCCTCCAAGTATTATTTTTTAATTTGATTATGAAATATATATTGCTAGGCGTAGACTGATTGTCATGCCCAACTACTACCCACAAAGCAATGTTCACTTGCTTTATATACATTGTAAAATTTCAAAGCGTTTTTGCAAGGGCATTTTAGCCCTATTTTCACATTTCGCAACATATACCTTGAACATGCATAATCGCTGAATTGTAGGTATATTAATAAGCATGACTTTTGCGCTATGACATGATTAGCGCCTGCAAAAACATGGAAACCCATGAATGGCGCATGTTTTCATGTTTTGATTTTTAGTTAAGAAATGTAAATAATTTCCAAAACCCATGCCCGTTTTAGCTTAATTTGGCATGGTCTAAATAATTATCTTCTTGAACTTAAAGTTTTTTTAAGATATATATAAGAATATAAGCAGTAATATATAAATAGCAAAGGAAGAATATTTTGGATAACGGTTTTATTGAAAACGGATTTATTGTGAACTTAAGTAATGCAAAAAATGCAGCAGAAGTTATTTATGAATTAAGTTCTATTCTAGAAATGCCTGAAGCAAAGGGTAAAAAGATTTGTTTGAAATTAGAAGGTATTGATTTAACTCAATCACAATTGTTGAGTATCAGAGCCTTAATTGAATCTATGGATTCAACTTTAGAATTTGTTGATTCATCTTCAGAAGTAACAAAAGAGTCAGCTGGCGCTTTAGAAATTCAAATTTCAGAATTGAAAAACGAAGTTGAAATTCCAAAAATTGAACCAACTCAAGAAGAATTGGAAGCATTAACAAAGAAACCAGATTTGTTCAGCGGAAGCGAGCACGATTTAGCTTTCCAAGAGCTTGCACAAGAAGAAGGTATTCTTAAAGAAGATGAAATGAGAACTTATGCAACTATGGACGAAGATGAAGTTCCAAACTTCGAAGACAAGGAAGACGACGAAGATATTGAAAAATTACCAACATTATATTTGCACCAAACACTTCGCTCTGGTCAAACAATTACATCAGATGGAAACATTGTTGTAATTGGTGATGCAAATCCTGGTAGCGAAATTGTTGCAAGGGGTGATGTTACAGTATGGGGCGTTTTAGGTGGTATTGCACAAGCAGGTTCTCATGGCAATGCAAACGCAAGAATTAGAGCATTAAAAATGAACGCAATCCAATTAAGAATTGCTAATTGCTATGCAAGACGTGTTAACACAGAAAACATTCCATTTGTTCAAAAATCACCTTCTTTCACACCGGAAGAAGCATATATTGACGGTAAATCAATAGTTATAACTACAACATACGAAAGTAAGGAGAAATAATGACAGGTAGAGTAATCGTAATTACGTCTGGTAAAGGCGGTGTAGGAAAAACAACTACCACAGCAAACATCGGTACAGCTTTAGCAAAAGCTGGTAATAAAGTTGTTCTAATAGATACAGATTTAGGCTTAAGAAACTTAGATTTGTTGTTAGGCTTAGAAAACAGAATTGTATACACAATTGTAGATGTTGTTGAAGAACGTTGCAAATTGAAACAAGCATTGGTTAAAGATAAGAAAAATCCTAACCTTTGTCTTTTAGCTGCAGCTCAAACAAGAGATAAAACAGCTATTACAGGTGAACAATTAAAGAAAATTTGTGAAGAATTAAAAGAAGATAACGATTTTATTATCGTAGATTGTCCGGCAGGTCTTGAACAAGGCTTTGAAAATGCGACAGCTGGCGCAACAGAAGCAATTGTTGTTGCAACTCCTGAAATGTCTGCTGTTCGTGATGCGGATAGAATTATTGGTCTTTTAGAATCAAAAGAACACATTGAAAAATATAACTTGTTATTGAACAGAGTTCGTCCTAATTTGATTAAAACAAATGATATGATGAGCGTTGAAGATGTAGTAGAAATTCTTTCTTGTGAATTAATCGGTATTATTCCAGAAGATACAGGAATTATTACATCAACAAACAAAGGTGAACCAATCGTTAATGATGAAAAATCTTTAGCCGGTCAAGCATATCAAAATGTTGCAAAAAGAATTATGGGTGAAACCGTTGAATTTTTAAACATTGATGAACCACAAGATTTAATTTCAAAAATAAAGGCTTTCTTTCAAAACCTTTTTACAAAAAAGGAGCAGTAGACAATGAAAGAAATATTTGCAGATTTATACAATAAAGTTGTGGACTTTTTCACAAAAACAGAAGAAAAAGAAGAATCTAAAAATGTTGCAAGAAACCGCTTGAAATTGGTTTTGATGCAAGATAGAACAAACTTAAATCCAAGATTGTTAGAGCGTTTGAGAGGAGAAATGATTGACCTTCTTTCTAAATACGTTGTAATGGATAAAGAGTTGTTAGAATTAAACTTTACTCCAGAAGATGACCAGTTGGCATTAATGCTTTCAATTCCAGTTGTTAGAGCAAAAGATGAAGATGAAATTGAAGAAGCTATTAAGGCCGAAGAAGCAGAAAAAGAAAGAATTGCTAAATTGGTAGAAAAAGCTGAAGAATTAGATGATGAATCTGATGATGACGATGATGACGATGAAGAAGTTGAATTTGAAGAAGAAATTGAAGTTGAAGTAGAAGAAAACGACGACAACGAGGATAAAGAAACTTCAAACAATGACGAAAAAGATTCGTCAGAAGAAAAATCTGAAGAAGTTAAAAAACCTAAAAAGAAAAAGAAGAAAAAAAATAAAAAGAAAAAACAACAAGAAACTTCTGAACCTCAAGAACAACAAGAAAAAGTTGAAGATGAAGTGAAAGAAGAAGAAAAAACAGATGACTCTGAAACTCAAACAGAAACAGAACTTGAAACAACAGAAGATGAAAAATCTGAAAATGATGAAGAGTCTAAAGAAGAATAATTAAAATAAAAAAGGCGCAGAGGTTTTAACCTCTGCGCCTTTTTAGTATTTAAAATTTAAATCCCTTCGACTAAAGTATTAACATCAACACCAAGAGCACTTGCGATTTCAAGAATGTTCAAAATAGAAGTGTTTTGCTTACCTGTTTCAATCAAACTGATTGTAGGTATTGAAATATTTGTCATTTCTGCTAATTGCTCCTGTGAAAGATTCTTTTTTAATCTTTCAGCCTTGATATTAATTCCAATAAGTTTCAACTGTTCGTTTATCATAATAAGAATATTTTAATATATTGCGAAAAAATCTTCTATTAAGAAAGCTATATAAAAATATAGGATAGTATATATAATAAGAGTATAACTAATAAAAAGGCGGATTTTGAATTTTTTAATTCAAAATCCGCCTTAATTATTTAACTTATATCACTATGCTTTTTTAGTTTCTGCTTTAGCATTTTTGTTTTCTGCAACTTTAACATTTTTAGCTTCGTTAGCCTCTTTTGTTTCGGCAACAGTTTTAACGTTTTTCATGTTAACTTTTTTCACGTCAACAGGTTTTTTGTTTGTGATGTACCAAGTTACAGGTTCTTCTTTTGAATCAGGAGCGATAGGTCCTTTTTTACCGTATTTAACAGGTTGTTCTTCAAGTGGTAAGTTTTTACCATAAGAGTTTACATCACATACAGAAGCTGAATCATAATATTCTAAGAATTTGTCATAATCAATATCAGCGTTGTAAGAAGTGTTCCAAGGGTTTGTGCATCTTACTTTTAATTCACCGTTTTTGCCAACTTGTGGTTCAAGAGTGTAAGCGTGGAAACCGTAAACACCAGCTGCTTCAGCAACAGGGTTTTCTGTTCTACCGCCAGAAGCACGAGTACCACCGGTCATGATGTAATCTTCGTTGAAGTTTGGCTTCATCATCATATCTTTAACTTTATCTGCTTCAAAGTTCAAGTTCCATTGTCTGAAACCGCCGAAACCGAATCTTTGTAATACTTCAAAGTTATAACCACCTAATGAGCCTCTGTAAAAATCAGCTGCACGTTGGAATTTATCTTCTTTATTATCTGGGTCTTTCTTTAAGTCTGTGAAAACTAAACCGTTTTTGTCCTCTTCGTAGAAGATGTTGTAGTAGTTATCGTCACGACAAACAACTATTGTTCTGTTAGGGTCAGCTTTAGCCTTGTTATAATCAGCTAATCTTTGTTTGTGACCTTTAATTGACTCCA
Organism: Candidatus Melainabacteria bacterium; assembly: GCA_003258725.1. Taxonomy (GTDB): domain Bacteria; phylum Cyanobacteriota; class Vampirovibrionia; order Gastranaerophilales; family Gastranaerophilaceae; genus UBA6984. The sequence goes on along the minus strand of QHMG01000012.1, from coordinate 3,667 downwards.
TTAATTCAGGTTTTTTAGCCATAGGAGCCTTTGCTAATTCTTTTTCTTTAGCATCAATTCTTTCGTTCATAATTTTTTTGAACATTGTGTCGGCTTTGTTTACAGAATCAAGACCGTAAGCATCTTCTAATAATCGAATACCTGTTGAACCAGCAAGGCTGTATTTTTCAACACGGTCTTTTGGAAGTTCTGCATTTTTATATTTATATTCGCCGAAACCGTTTTTGAATTTTACAGTTACGTCTTTACCGTCTTGGTTGAAGGCTTCATAAACAGCAACTCTTGCTTTAGGGTTGTTCATTAATGTACCTAAAGTAGAAACAAGGTAGCAATCGCCAATGCTTCTTTGTTGAGTTGTAAATCTTTTAGCTGGTGGGAACAATTTAACGAACATGTCTTTGTCCATGTTTAATTGTCTAGATTCTTTGTCGTTAGCTTTAACGTAAATTTTGTCTTCTTTATCTACTTTAAATACGTCACCAACTTTAGCACTTTTGTGTCCTTCTGATTTTGATTTTACTGTTGGTACATATACGTCGTTTACATTTTTGCCAGCTTTTTTAGCTTCGTAAACCATATCAATATCTTTTGCAAGATTTTTATTCATTTTACCAGTTGCCCAATAGCATTTAACTGTTGATGGTTCAAGGTCTCCATCAGCGATTAAAGAAAGTTGCATTTGAACATTAGCAGCTTCTTTAGTGCCACTGCACATAACTTTTTTAACATTGTCTCTGTCTTCACCTTTTAATACTTTGTTTGCAGGGTGATTTTCTAAGAATTTTTCCGCAGTTTCTGGGGTATATTTTGTAGGTTCAGGACGTGAAACTTTTACACCTGACATTACTTGCATAAGTTGTGCGCTAGGCATTGGAACTTTTTGCATAGGGTTTGTACTAACTGCTTGTGTTTGTTTTTTTTCAGCTTTTTGAGTGTTCTTAATTCCAGTAAATGCTACTGCTGATACTTTGTTTACTTGCATACCTTACCTTCCTAATCTAAAATTTCTATGTTGTTTGAAAGTTTGATGAACGTAAAAAATTGCTAAACGTGACTTTTTTGTTAAATAAAATTTACAATTGTCTAACCAAATAACCTTTTAACTTTCGCACATAACATGCTGATTATAGCACTTTTATTAAGGTTTGTATACAAATTATATACAAATGTTAAGATTGTAGTAGAAACGATTTTTTAACTCTGCCGATACCCCGAATAATCCAAGAGTATTTCAGGGTCTCTCAAGCATGAGATTCTGAAACCGCATCTGTTTATAATCTTTATGCTACAATTCAGAATATGAAAAACTTAAAACTTATATTAATAATTCTAGTTATATTTTTATTAGTTCCGTCAGTGAACGCAAAAAATATAAACACCGAAGATTTAAATTTTAGAATGATGCAATTTAATGAAACAGAAAATTCTGTTACCTATAGGTATATCTTAGATTATGCAAATATGTTGTATGACAAAATCAATGCAGATATACTATTCAAAGAAAATTGGTATATGGAATATAGATATAAACTACATGCGGACGGAACAATATCTGATTTAAAACCCATGCCGTTGAATACTCCATATAAAGGTAAAACTATAAACAAACTTTTTGAAAAACTTCTGAAAGACACAACACCGCCACCGTTTCCAAATAATATGGAAATCGGAGATGTATATATTGAATTACAAGCAAATAGTTTTGTTTCGGATAAAATTATTATCCATTTTTTACGATATAATGAAGGTGCACCAATTAAAGGAAATCATATAGATATATATATTCCTGTAAAAAATTGTCAAAAAATATTCAAATTTTATAGGTAATTATGTGTTAGCCTTTCGTCTGTAATATCCGTCAACTTGAGTTCCGTCTTCTCTTGTATAAGACGATACTTTAATTAAATCTCCGTTCAAGGTTGCATTTTGTGCATCTTGTTCTCGCATAATTTTGCCTTTTGAAAGTCTATCTGATATTTCAGCATCGTATAGTTCATACAAATCAGTAGGCATTTTAGCAATATCTTTGTCCGTAATTTCAGCCTCACTGACATTATCAATAAAGGTATGTTTTTTCTTGTATTCTTCAATTGCTTGAGCATTGTTGCAATCTCCAAAGTTTGAAATTTTGTGAGCGCTAATCATGCCAAATGGATTGATTTTTTCTGCGAATTTTCTATTGCTTTTTACAATGTAGGTTTTGCCAACAAGAGGTCTCAATTTTGATACAGGGTCTAAAGGGTCACGATAATTTGTAACTAATTCATCTGCATGCTCGTTACCAATTGATTTCTCAAGATTTTTATTTAAGCCGTAAGCATTGAAGGTTACTGTTTGTAATTTATTTTTTAATCCCACGTATAACGCTTCACTTCCACCCTCTGAATGTCCTATAACTTTTATGTTTGAATATTTGTCTTTGAAATTTTCAAAAAAAACATTTGCAATTTTCATTTGGTTTGTAGGCTCGCTTGAGGTTGCCATTTTTAGGTTAGTTCTATGGTCTTGCATGCTGAATTTGTCAGTGCCTACAAAACATAATACAACATCATTCCCCTTTTGATATGCAACTGCTTTAAAATTTGTCTTTTTGTTATATTCCTTTGCTATTACACTATAACCCGAAGGTAAATTTGTTGTTTTCCCTTTTAAAACATCTCCAGCGAAATAGCATAAATCTCTATAGTCGTTTGCGTTTGCGTGAATATTTTGTTCGTTTGTCATAAAAAATCCTCTTTTAACTTTAACCTTTAAAAGAGTAACATTTTTTTGATATTTTTTAGTCCGATTTAAAACGTCCGCAATTTTACGTACGTAAAATTACGGACAAGTTTTATCTATAAAATTTGAACATTTTTTGGTAAATTTTTACGGGAATATAAATTGATACATAGTTTCCAGCTTGAGGAGCACCATCATTTCTTCTTAAAAAGTAGATTGTAGTTTTGTCTACAACAAAAGTATCAACATGTAATTCTATGTACACATCTCCAATTTCCATATTTTCTGGAAATGGTGGTGGAGTGGTATTGACTATAAACTCTTCAAATAATTTGTTTATCGGTTTTCCCTTGTACGGAATGTTCAATGGCATTGGTTTTAAATCAGAGATTGTTCCGTCTGTATGTAACTTATATCTATATTCTAACCCCCAACTTTCTTTAAACGGTATATCTGTATTGATTTTGTCATACAGCATATTTGCATAATCTAAGATATACTTGTAGGTTACAGGGTTTTGAGTTTCTGTAAATTTTACTTTGTTGAAATCAATTTTATCTGTATCTATATTTTTTGCGTTCACTGACGGAACTAATAAAAATATAACTAGAATTATTAATATAAGTTTTAAGTTTTTCATATTTTGAATTGTAACATAAAGAATGTAAACAACAGATATTATGGAGAATAAAAACGGTGCGAGGTTTTCAACCTCGCACCGTTTTTTTTATTTCACACACATTTTTAACCTAATTGTCACCCTGAATTTATTTCAGGGTCGCAGGGTTTTGCCGGAATGACATTGCGATTCTGAAACAAGTTCAGAATGACATTATGTTTTACCTTAACCCTTATAGTCCTTTATGCAGCCAATCTATTTTGAGTAATTGGCGATGTTGAATATCTGGCTGTTCTGGCGTTTAGTCGTGAACAAGCACTATTTAGC
>QHMG01000011.1 GCA_003258725.1 Candidatus Melainabacteria bacterium | reverse complement strand
CTCATTTTTTAATCCTCTTTATCTCTCGTACTTATATAAAGTATTTCTTTCTTTAAAAATTGCTTTTTTCTCTCTATTTTCGTTTACAAAACTTAATATATAAAAATAGACCCCTAATTTTATTGATTAAGAGTCTATTTTTATATCATTATTTTAATTCATTTATTATAATAAACGTTTCAAATCTTCTGGTCTTGTTGAGCGAGATAATGCATCTTCTAGTGATACTTGACGACTCACATACAATGATTTCAATGCCATTTCTAGAGTTTGCATACCTAAACCAGAGTTTGTTTGTAATGCTGAATAAATTTGAGCAGCTTTTGACTCACGAATTAAGTTTGCAATGGCTGGAGTTACTAACATAATTTCTTGTGCCATTACACGACCTTTTTTTGTACCGTCGGCTTGTAGTCTAGGCAACAAAGTTTGAGCAAATACCGCAGCCAATGATGATGACAATTGAACACGGATTTGTTGTTGTTGTCCTTCTGGAAATACGTCAATAATACGGTCAATTGTTTGTGAAGCTGAAGATGTGTGAAGTGTGCCAAATACCAAGTGACCTGTTTCAGCTGCAGTTAATGCCAAAGAAATAGTTTCTTGGTCACGCATCTCACCTACTAGAATAATATCTGGGTCTTCACGAAGAGCTGAACGCAATGCATTTGCGAAGGAACGAGTATCTTGTCCTAACTCCCTTTGGTGAACAACTGATTTTTTTGATGTGTGAACAAATTCGATAGGGTCCTCAATTGTCAAAATATGTTCAGAACGTGTAGAATTAATGTGGTCAATCATTGATGCTAATGTTGTAGATTTACCAGAACCTGTTGGACCTGTAACAAGGATTAAACCTCTTGGTCTTTCTGCGGTTTTTCTAACGATATCAGGTAAACCTAGAGTTTCAAATGCTGGTACGATACTTGAAATTGTACGGAAAGCGGCTGCAAAGTTACCTTTATCTTTGTAGATGTTAACCCTAAAACGGCTTAAACCTTGAACACCATAAGAAAAGTCTAATTCCCAATCTTGTTCAAGTTTACGTCTTTGTTCATTTGATAACATTGGAAACAACAAAGTTTCTACGTCATCAGCTGATAATGGGGGTCTATCAGTTCTAATTAATTTACCATCTACACGAATTACTGGTGGTAAATTTGCTGAAATATGCAAGTCACTTGCTTTGCTTTGAACTGTTAATTCTAAAAGTTCTTCTATTAACATTAATGTCCTACCTCTAAATAATTATACTTAAATATTACAATAAAAAGATTGAATGTAAATACTTTTACAATTAAAATTTTTTGATATAATTCTATTATGAAATATAGAGAAAATGTTAGAAACTTTTGTATAATTGCGCATATCGACCATGGCAAATCTACCTTAGCTGACAGATTGTTAGAGGCAACTGATACAATTGCAAAAAGAGATATGCAAAATCAACTTTTAGATTCAATGGATATTGAGCGTGAACGTGGTATTACAATCAAACTTAATACTGCTCGTATGAAATACACTGCAAAAGACGGTAAAAATTATGAGCTAAATTTAATTGACACACCAGGTCACGTTGATTTTACATATGAAGTATCAAGATCTTTAGCTGCCTGTGAAGGTGCTTTATTAATTGTTGATGCAACTCAAGGTGTAGAAGCACAAACTCTTGCTAATGTTTACTTAGCAGCTGAACAAAATTTAGAGATTATACCTGTAATTAATAAAATTGATTTACCGTCAGCTGATGTTGAAAGAGTGAAAGCAGAAATTGAGGAAGTTCTTGGAATAGATGCTTCGCTTGCAATTCCAGTAAGTGCAAAAACTGGTGAAGGTGTAGATAAAGTGCTTGAAGCTATTGTTGATTTAGTACCTCCACCTGTTGATACCTCAGATAAACAATTAAGAGCCTTAGTTTTTGACAGTGCGTATGATCCATATTTAGGTACTGTTTGCTTATTTAAGATAATGGATGGTTCTATAAAAACATCTGATAAAGTTAAATTTATGGCGTCAGGAAAGGAGTATGACGTTGTTGAATTAGGTTATTTAACACCTACAAGAGTTCCGTGTGACAGTTTAACTTGTGGTGATGTTGGATATTTTGCTGGTTCAATAAAAGAAATTACTCGTTTTGTTGGTGATACAATTACAACTTGCGAAAATCCAGCTACCGAACCGTTACCAGGATATCAAGAAGCGTTACCAATGGTTTTCTCGGGGTTATATCCTGTCGATAATGAGGATTACCATGACTTAAAAGAGGCATTAGAAAAATTAAAACTTTCTGATAGTAGTATTACTTTTGAACCAGAAACATCAAGTGCTTTAGGTTTTGGATTTAGGTGTGGCTTTTTAGGCATGCTTCACATGGAAATTGCTCAAGAGCGTCTGGAACGTGAATATAATTTATCACTTGTTACCACAGCACCATCAGTAGTTTATCATGTTCATACAACAACAGGTGAAGTATTGTCTATTGATAATCCTGCAAATTTACCCGCACCAGCACAAAGAGAATTTATTGAAGAACCTTATGTAAAGGTTGATATTATTACTCCGAACGAATTTGTCGGTACTTTAATGGACTTAAATCAATCAAAACGTGGGATATTTATTAACATGACTTACATTGATAAGTTACGTGTAAACTTGGAGTACCATGTTCCATTAAGTGAGGTTATTACTGATTTTTATGACCAATTAAAATCAAGAACAAAAGGTTACGCAAGCATGGATTATGAATTCTGCGACTATAAACGATCAGATTTGGTAAAACTTGATGTTATGTTAGCGGGTGAGATTGTTGATGCGTTATCTGTAATATGCCACAAAGATAGTGCCTTTTACATTGGACAAAAATTGACCGAAAAATTAAAAACTATTATTCCTAGACAATTATTTGAAGTTCCTATTCAGGCTGCAATTGGTGGTAGAGTAATCGCAAGAACAAATATTAAAGCCCTAAGAAAGAGTGTTTTAGATAAGTGCTACGGTGGTGATATTACTCGTAAACGTAAATTGTTAGAAAAACAAAAACGTGGTAAAAAGCGTATGAAAGCAGTTGGTAAAGTTGAAGTTCCACAAGAAGCGTTTATGGCTGTTTTAAGTCTAAATGATGAGGCGAATTAGACATTCAATTTATATCCGCCACCATATATTGTTTCAATATATTTCTTGCCATTAGAAATTTTGTCAATTTTTGTGCGTAAATGTCTTATGTGAACTCTAATCGTTTCGACGTCATCATCAGGTGAATAGCCCCACACATCTTTTAATAGTTTAGAAGATGAAACCATATTGCCATGATTTTGGAATAAAATATTAAAAATATCAAACTCAATTGGTGTCAATTTTGCAATATTATCAGAAATTTGAACAGAGTATTGTTCAGGAAGTAGTGTAATTTCACCAAGAGTTAAAATTTCTTTTGTAGCCATTGATTCTGGAAGTTGATTAGAGCGTTTTAAAATAGCTTTAACACGCATTTTCAATTCTTCCATATCAAAAGGTTTAACTAAGTAATCATCAATGCCAATCGCAAAGCCTCTGCCTTTATCTTCAATATCTGATAGAGCTGTAAGCATTAGTATTGGTATATCTTTAGTTGTGTCGTTTTGACGAATTCTTTGAGCTACTGTGTAACCATCAACATTTGGCATCATTACATCAAGAATAACCAAATTGGGCAATTCTTGTTTTGCTAGAGCAAATCCCTGTGTTCCGTCAAATGCTTGAACAATCTCATATCCAGCAAGTTTCATATTTACTTTTATCAACTCGTTTATTGCTCTGTCATCGTCAACTACTAAAATTTTACTCATACTTTTAATATACTATAAAAATTCAAAATAGTAATTATCTTGTAATAATTTATTAATAATATTATAATGTGTATATCTAAGGGGATATTATGTTAAACGGCAAAGAAAATAACTATTTAGGAAAACATGCAATCGCTGAATTTTATGAATGTAATGTAAATTTGTTAGATAATGTTGAAAAAATTGAAGAATTACTAACAAATGCAGCAATAGAGTGTGGTGCAACTATTGTTGAAAAATGCTTTCATCGCTTTAGTCCTTATGGTGTAAGTGGAGTTGTAATTATTGCAGAAAGTCACATCTCAGTACATACTTGGCCAGAATACGCATACGCTGCCGTAGATTTATTCACATGTGGGGTTAGTTGTAATACTAAGAGAGCCTATGATTATTTAGTACAGGCATTTAACTCTAAAAAATCTTCTTATAATGAGCTTCAACGTGGCTTATTAGATATAAACAATAAATTAAAAGAAGAACCATTTGTTGTAGGTGTTTAAGTTGACATGAATGAAGAATTAAAGCAAACCCTAAAACTTTTACCCGATTTGTCTGGTTGTTATATATATTATGACAAAGATAACACAGTAATTTACGTTGGCAAGGCGAAAAATTTAAAAAAACGTGTAAAGAGTTATTTTAATCGTTCTCAAAAATCACCTAAAACAATTCAATTAGTTTCGCATATTGAAAAACTAGAATATATTATTACCGACACAGAAGTTGAAGCCTTTATTTTAGAGGATCAGCTTATAAAAAAGTATAAACCTAAATATAATATTCTTTTAAAAGATGATAAAAAATATCCTTATTTTTTAATTACAGATGAAGATTTTCCACGAATTTTAGTTGTCAGAAAGAAAAACTTGAATCCAGATAAAGGACATTTTTTCGGACCATATACAGATATTAGAGCTATGTATTCAACTCTAGATTTTATAAAAAAACTATTTCCGTTAAAACAATGCAAACAACCTAAATTTAAGTCAAGACCTTGTTTGTATTACGATATAGGGCGTTGTCTTGCCCCTTGCCAAAATAAGGTTACACCTGATGAATATAAAAAATTAGTGCACCAAGCAGAACTATTTTTGACAGGTAAACAGGGTGAGTTGCTAAAACAACTTATGGAGCAAATTCAAAAATACTCTGAGACTGAACAATTTGAAAAAGCGGCAAGGCTTCGTGATAGCTACTTTGATTTACAAAAAACACTTGAAAAACAAAAGGTGGTTTATGAAAGTACAAAATTAAATGAAGATATTATCTCAATATTACAAGATAGTGGAATATTTGCAATTGTAATTTTAATGATTAGAGAAGGTAGACTAATTGATAAAAAATCCTTCACATATAAAGTTGAAGAAGCAGATAAATCTGATTTTTTTGCTACATTCTTTAAAGACTACTACTCAATGTTAAAACTTGATTTTCCTGATAAAATTATTGCGTCGGAATTAGAAGCTGTTGGCGAAAAAAGTTTATATGAGGAATGGTTAGAAATTCTTTCAAAAAAGAAAGTTAAAATTAGTTATGGTAAAACAAAAGCTGGCAAACAACTTCAAGAATTAGCAGATAAAAACGCAAAAGACGTACTCGAAAAAGCTAAAATCCAATCTTTAGTAGATTTAGGCAATGATTTCAATGAAGTTGGAGCATATCTTGCAGAAAAATTAAAGCTAAAGAACTTTCCTCATAAAATCGAATGTTATGATATTTCGCACATTCAGGGTACAAATACAGTTGCTTCTGGTATTTGCTTTATTAATGGTATGCCTAAAAAATCTTTATATAAGCGATATAAAGTTAAGTCTACAGAGGGTAAGCCTGATGATTTCCAATCAATGAAAGAGACATTAACTAGAAGATTTAAGCGGCTAGGAGAAGAAGGTTGGGAAAAACCTGATTTAATAATCATTGATGGTGGAAAAGGACAGTTATCAAGTGTAATGCAAATTGTTGAAGAATTGGGCATTACTGGAATTGATATAGTCAGTCTTGCAAAAAGAGAGGAAGAAGTTTTTTTGCCAAATAAATCAAAATCAATAATGTTACCGAGAGGCTCAAGTGCTTTGTTTTTAATACAGAGAGTAAGAGATGAAGCTCACCGATTTGCAATAACTTATCACCGAAATTTAAGATCTAAAGCATTAAAAAAAGATTAATAAATAGGACATTTATAAAAACATGTATTAGAATAATATTGGGAGATAAATATTTATGCAATATAAAGATTATTATGAAACCTTAGGGGTAAAAAGAGACGCAACGGAAGCAGAAATAAAGTCTGCGTTCAGAAAATTGGCACGTAAATACCACCCAGATGTAAATAAAACGAAAGAAGCTGAAGCAAAATTTAAAGAGATAAATGAAGCTTACGAAGTTTTAGGTGATAAAGAAAAACGAAAAAGATATGATAGCTTAGGCGCAAATTGGCAAGGCGGAGCAGATTTTACTCCACCTCCAGGATATGAAAATTTTAGCTTTAACTTTAACAATGCCGGTGGCGCTCAAGGCTTTTCGTCATTTGATGGAATGGGCGGAGGATTCTCTGATTTCTTTAGTTCTTTATTTGGCGATATGATGAACAGCTCTCAAACTCGTTCTAGAAAAAGTGCTGGATTTACAGGTTTTGAAGGAATGGGTATTGACTTTGGCGGACAAGGTATGCACGCAAATAGAGCACAACAAAGTTATCAACAACCCGCAGAAAATTTGGATATGACAAAGACTGTTAATATTACAGTAAAAGATTTGTTCTCAACAAATCCGATTTCTGTAACATTTAAAGAATTAGATAAATGTCAATATTGCCCACCTAACGGAGGATTTTGCTCAAAATGTCAAGGAACAGGCGTTGTTTCAAACGAAAAAAAAGTTAAGGTAAGATTGCCTAAAGGTATTAAAAACGGTCAAAAAATACGTTTAAAGGGTGAAGGCAAGCAAGGTATTACAGGACAAAAAGGAGATTTATTTTTAATTATTAATATAAAAGATAGTAATTACACTGTTGATGGAGATAACCTAACACAAGATATTGAAATTACTCCACCTGAAGCTGTTTTAGGAGTACAAAAGGATATTGAAACACCACACGGTAAAATTAATATAAAAATCCCAGAGGGTACTTCTTCTGGACAATCTTTACGACTTAAAAATTTAGGCTTACCTAAAAAAGATGGTGGATTTGGAGATTTAAATGCAAGAGTGAAAATTGTTATTCCGAAAAAGCCAACAGAAAAACAAAAAGAATTATACAAAAAAATTCAAGAATTAGGATAACAAAAAACGGGCATAGTTCCCGTTTTTTGTTTGTGTGTCATAAGATTTATTAATGAATCATATGTTTTTCTAACATTACCATTAACACTGATAAATCCGCTGGTTTTACACCGCCAATTCTAGAGGCTTGAGCAAGCGTTGTTGGTCTAATCTTTTCTAACATTTCTCTTGTTTCCGTTGATATATGACCAATTTGTGAATAATCAATGTCTTTTGGTATTTTTATTTTTTCTAGTTTACCAGCATTATCTACTTGTTGTTCTTGACGTTTTAAATATCCATCATATTTAATTAAAATTTCAACCTGTTCATAAACCTCTTTTGGTAAATCTAGTGTTTTTGTTGCAACATCTAATTCTTTAAGCAACTTGTAATCAACATTTGGACGTTTTATTAATTCTGATAATCTGATTCCTTTGTCAATATGTTCGCCATATTTTTCAAGAATTTCGTTTGTTTTAGCTGTTGCGGATAGTTTTGTATCTTTTAGTCTTTGAATTTCATTTTTTATTGTATCTTGTTTTTGAAGATATCTATTATATTGAGTTTCGTCCAGTAAACCTACTTTATGCCCAATTTCGCTTAATCTTGCATCAGCGTTATCTTGACGCAATAATAAACGATATTCTGAGCGAGAAGTTAGCATTCTGTATGGTTCTTCAATATCCTTAGTAACCAAATCATCAATTAGAGTTCCAATGTAAGAAGAACTTCTTGATAGTTCCAGCATTTCTGAATTATTTAAGTAATTAAATGCATTAATGCCTGCAATAAGCCCTTGTGCTGCAGCTTCTTCATAGCCACTTGTACCGTTAATTTGACCAGCCATAAACAAACCTTTAATTCGTTTTGTCATTAAGGAATGGCTATTTTGGACTGCAGGAACATAATCATATTCTACTGCATAAGCTGGTTTAATAATATGAGCCTTTTCTAATCCGGGAAGTGTTCTAACCATTTGAACTTGAACATCTGCCGGAAGACTGCTTGAAAAACCTTGAATATAAACTTCATAAGTGCTTAATCCTTCTGGCTCAACAAATATGTGGTGTGAAGGGTTTGAAGCGAATCTTACAATTTTATCTTCAATAGAAGGGCAATATCTTGGTCCAATTGCGTGAATTAATCCACTATACATTGGTGATTTATCTAAATTAGCCTTAATAATTTCATGTGTCTTTGCATTTGTCTTTGTTAAATAACAAGGATATTGTTTTCTAATAGGTCTATCAGGTCTAAAAGAATAAAAACTTAATTCATCATCACCATTTTGAATAATCATTTTTGAATAATCAATAGTACGGCTATCTACACGCTGAGGAGTACCTGTTTTTAATCGTTTAATTGTAAATCCTAAGTCTAGAAGAGACTTTGACAAGCCCCTCGCTGGCATTTCGCCTAATCTGCCTGCTGGATAGGAATTTAAACCAACCCAAATTTTTGCCTCAAGTGAAGTCCCTGTTGTTAAAATTACGACAGGAGAGCTATATGTTATACCGTATTCATCTACTGCACCAATTATTTTATCATCTTTTGTTAATAGTTGAGAAATACAGCATTGTTTCAAAAATATATTTTCATTCTCTTGAATTACATTCCTCATATATTGAGTATATTCTTTTTTATCAGATTGTGCTCTTAATGCTCTTACCGCAGGACCTTTAGACATATTTAAGGTTTTCATTTGTAGATATGTAGCATCAGCTGTAATCCCCATTTGACCACCTAAAGCGTCAATTTCTCTAACTAATGTTGATTTAGCTGGTCCGCCAATGGCAGGGTTGCAAGGCATTAAGGCAATGTTATCCATATTAAGTGAACATAATAATGTTTTTAAGCCTAAACGTGCAGAAGCCAGCGCTGCTTCACAACCAGCATGACCTGCACCAACTACAATACAATCAAATTTATTATTCATATAATCCATAAAATAATTATAATACAAATTTATGTTATAATACATTTATTATGAAAAAATTCATCTTATTATTAACTTTATATATTTTTATATTATCGCCATCTATCGCTACGGAACAAAATGTGATTTATGGCCAGATTAATTTTGATTGGCTTACAAAATCTCAGCTTGAGCGAGATGAAAACATTGAATCTATTCGCAGAACTCTATACTCTCAAGATGTTTCACAAAAAATTGCAAAAAAAGAATTTAGAGAAACTTATAAAGATTACTTAAAAGATAAGAACAACAAAAAGCATTATATACAGGTTTTGTCAGGTACAAAACATACTGAAACTGAAAATTTATCTGGATTTTTTACATTAAAAGATAAAATTTTATATGCTTATGCAATTCAATACAAAAATGAACCTAGAACTATTTATTATTATGATACATTAGGTAATTTAAGATATGTAGATAAATTATCTGAAAACTATCCGAACTATCCATATTATTCTCATCAATATTATGCAAATGGAAAACTTGTTAGTTCTATTTATTTTACTGCTTATGACACACAATATATGTATAAAAATGGTAAATTTATTGGTGTGTGGTTTAAAGATACAATGTTTAACTCTAAAGCAAAAAAGATTATGACAAGAACAAATTACTAAATTTATTCAACCCATCTAAAGCTATCTACGTATTCATCACCACTAATGTCTCCGTGAACCTCAACGGCAAAAATTCTGTATAATTTGTTAGATAACTCAATACCCGGAATTTTATTTATATCGTTAATTAATGAAGAATCGTTCGTTTGGGTTAGGTTTACTCCAGGAATAGTATTAAATAGTGTATTCAAAGAAGCGTTCCCTATTGGACCTAAAGCGTTAGCAATTTTCTTTGACAATCGTCCAAACACATACATATCAGCATAATAGTTACTCATATTATAAATGCCAGTTATAAACAAACTCAAATCTCTACTGCTTGACATAATTTGAATCTTGTCGGCAACCCCATTATTGACTGCGATTGTACCTTTTATTAGGTCAAAGTTTCCAGTTTTTAATGGTGTAACTAAATCAATAAGTCCATTTAAAGATAACCCAGTTATGCCACTTTTAACTAAATTTCCGGCTTTTAACAAGTATTCTAGAGAACCTAATTTTGGCATTTTACCATTTTTTACTTGGAAGTTTGCTTGTCCATTTAAAGTTTTCATGCAAGCGCTTTGTGTTGCACCTGTGCATGCAAAATTCATCTTACCATCAATTGCACCATAAAGTTGTCCATTTAATTCAAATAGAGAGGATAACAATTTATCAGCATCTGCGCCAGATACATTTAGGGCAAATGTTGAATATTTTGTTTTGTAGTTGTGGTGTACAGAGCCATTCATATCACCATGAGCAAGCTCAAACATAAAGTTTTTAATATCAACAATTCTATTTTTATAACTTATTTTGGCTTTTAAATTTTTAGCGTCAATATTTTCAATATGAATATTGTCAGCATTTATATCCAAATTATTAATAACAACTTGAGGAATATGCATAGCTTGTATATTACTTACCGCAGCATCCTTAGTTGCCTCAACTTCATAATTTTTAATTGAGTCAATAATTGCATTTACATTAAAATTGCCAACACTTAAAGTTGCATTATTAACTATATATGGGGCTGTAAGTTTATTTAGTGCTATTGCATTAATATTAAATTTGTTAGTTAAGAATACGCCATTTACAACGCAGTGAATAGTAGTCGGTAAAAACTTCAACGAAATATCATTAAGTGAAGTACCTAAAAATGGCATATCCATACCAATTAAAGAAAAATCACCCCTTATTTGTGGATTTTTTAAAGTTCCATTCAAGTAAACATCAGATTCAAACTGTCCTTTTTTTATAAAAGGCTTCTTAAATACAATATTAAAAATTTTAGTATCTGTAGGTAAATATGTTTTAATTCTAAAATTTTTAAATAGAAGTTGTTTTTTGTTATAAATTACATCACCAGATGTAGAAAGTTGGCGAGATACTACTGCACGATGATTTTGTGAATAAATTAACTTATCATACAAAAATGACTTCACTGTAATTGCTTTGGGTGAGTAATTTGTATTCAAGGATAAGTGAATAGGAGCATTTTCATCACCAATTGAAGCTCCCATATAATATAGGCTAGAACCTTGTGCTATTTTTACAATTGAACGGGTATTTAAGTTGTTTAAAGTTCCCGCAAGGGCGACAGAAAGGTCAACATCACCTTTTAATTTTATAGGATAAATTTCTTTTTTATTATAAACGAGGTCAATAAATTTTTGATTTGGTTTTGATGTCAAATAAGCATCAACCGATGGCTTGGTCAATAAATTTGATATTTTACCTTCAAATAGAGCGGGCATTGAGCCTGCAATAAAATTTACTTTATTGATATTTAAAGAAGTTTCCTTAATTTTCGCATTGCCGCTTATAAACTTAATTGGTAAGTTTAAAGGTTTGTAAAGTAAGTTTAGATTTTTAAAATTAATAGAACCATTAAGGTTAACTCCTTTTACATCTATTTTTTCAGCACTACCTTTATAAGAGCCTTCGACGTTAAAATAGGAGTTATCTTGTTCGGAAGTATTTAAAACTCTAATATCTTTTAAATCAATAGCTCGTACAATATCGGCAATTTTAATCTTGCCCGTATTAAATTGGATATTTGCTATACCTTTTTTTATTGAACCTTGCGCTTTAATTACAGAATTAGAAATAGAAGTCTTTATATCAAAATCTGTATCAAAATTATGGAAATTAATTAAACCATTGATGTTTTTTATTGGTTTTGCAAGATTTGCAACTTTTATCCCGACAGAATCAAGTTTAATTTCGCCATCTACATTAACATTTTTGCCAAAATCCAAATCTTTAATACTTAATAATTCGCCTTTTATATTCATTTTTACATCTGTAAGCCCACTAGCTCTGTCTGCCGGCTTTAATAAATCTTGCAAATCTTTAAGCATTGGCGATGTTTTAGCGACTATTAAAAGTTGTTCTAAGGGCTGTTTTTTACCGATAAAATCAAAATTAAATTTACCGGCTAAATTACAAGTTCCATCAATAGATACGGGCTTATTATTTACCAACCCTTTTTTTAAGCTAAAAATAGTATTAAAATTATCAAAAACTAAGGTTGCATCTGCATTTGTTAATATAAATTTAGGTATATCATCAAAATAAGTTGTTGCATCAATTGCATTAAATCTACCAAATGTATGTGGGTCTTTTTTATTACCTTTAACTGTTAAATCAATGTTACCCCATCCAGAAAATCCCATAACGGGTACAGGACCCAGTTCAAATCGCAAAGTTTGATGTACAGGCATTAAAACCTTTTCTGCAATTGCCAAATCAATTCTAGGTGTACTTGTTATGTGTAAATCAACATCCTTATTTTTATATAAATTAATACGACCTACAACATTAACTCTTTGTGTAATTTCAGTAGGTACATCAACGTTAAGAGTTAAATAATCACCTAAGAATTTAAGTCCAATGTATGCACCTTTAGGAGATTTTGGAATTCTGTTATAAACATAAGCATCATCAATTATTATGTCACCAAAAAGATTGGGATTTTCAAAATTATCTTTTATGTCTAAATTCACATTTACGTTTGAGAAAAATCCTGCCTCTTTTGCGTAAGACGGCGCCAAAGCTACAGTTTTAAACAATTTATCAGCATAAGGTAACAACTCTAAGATATCTTCAGATCGGACATTAAACATTTTAAAGTTTAAATTAGGAACCGGTCTTTTAGAAGACAACTTGTCCACAGAACCTGAAAGTTTTGCGGATAATTTAGGGGTTATAAATGTAATTGCAGGTATACTAAGCGAATCTTTTTCTGCCAATACATTAGCTTTTAATTCAATTTTATGAGGATAGAAATAAGGTTTGTCTAGAATTTTTGAATTTATTGCAAAATTGGAAATAACAATAGCTGAGTTATACTGTTTTTGACCTACAATAACTTTGCCAGAATGTGTTTCTGCATTAACAATACCGTTTATTTTAGAAATTTCTCCATTTGTTAAAATGGCAACTAAATCAGAAAGCTTTCCTAAGTCTAAATTTGTGATAGCTGCAGTAAATTCAGGGGGATTTTTCTTGATATACTTTAAAATTGGCATTTTAAAGTTAACATTAAAATTTAAAGTTGAAACTTTACCATCAGCAATAATTTTTGTGTTACCAGCTGCAATTAGTTGTTTGTTTTCAATAAATTTATCAATATTAAAGTAATCTCCATTAATTATTATGGATTTGTTTGTAAGCAAATTTTTAAACTTAAATGTATATTCATTTACAAGAATTTTAGAGTGATTAATACTAACTTTTGAATCTGTCATCTTTAGCAATAAATATTGTCCTAAAGAAAGGTGTAAATTCTTGTCATAAGTAAAGCTAGCCTCAATATTATCTGAGCTAAAATATTTTAAGTTTACGTGATTAATAACAAGAGGTAATAAATCTAGCTCTATAACGGGTTTTTCAACGATTAAGGCGGTTGATTTGTCATCATTTAGGATTTTAAATTCGTCAGCCTTTAACCAAATAGTAGGAGTTAACCCCATTTTAAAATTTGCATTTTTGTATGCAACTTTGTAGCCATATTCATTTTCAATATAATTAGTTAATAATGGAGAAAGTTTGTTTAAATTAATGCAAGCTGGAACACCCCAATAGTATATTGAGTAAATTGCTAACATTGCAAATATTGATATTAAAACCTTTAAACGTATCCCCATGCTATAATTATACGATACATTTAATATATATCAAAGTTTTAAATGTTTTTTAATATATATTTTGCAACACCTTCCCCCATAGAAAAGCAACTTGGTATTATTCTTAACGCAGCTTGAGCATAAAAATCCGCAGATAAGCAACGTCCAACCACATACAAGTTATCAATATCATCAGAAATTAATGCTTCAACTGGTAATTGATATTCCTGCATTGTGTGCTCTAAAACGGAGTCATTTGACTTTGTAGAATGAACATCTATTGGGTAATTTGAAATTACAACCGGATTTTCAAATGTTTTACCAGTTTTTAAATCTTCAATTGTATAAATATATTTACCTTTTATTCTTCTTGATACTCGAACCCCTAACATATCTGCAATGTTTGAAATATAAGCGTTCTCAAACCCTTTTAAGTATTTTTTACAGAAATTTGCCAATCTAAATATGCTAGAACGACCTGTTTGCAATGCTTTCGACTCTCTGAATAATTCATTAGTAATATTTTTAGTATCTTCTACAATTCGAGGACAGTTAAACGCAATGCTATCAAGCATATTTGGTATAGTGAACACTTGAAAATAGTTTCTATCTTCATCTTTTAACACTCCGTCAGCCACAGCCTTGTCAAACAAAGGCTTTAACGCCCAATCTTTATTGCTATCCCAAGTATATGCTGTAGACAAGTGTATTTGACCATCAAGTATAGTACTTGTTGTGACGTCTCTATCTTTATCATAATTCATTATCCACTCAGAAAAAGTTTTTAAATCAATGCCTGACATTATAAAACGTAAATTTTTAGGTTGATTTTCATTTTTATTTTCTAAAAAATTACAATTTGAAATTTTTCCAATTTCACAATTACCCGTTGCGTCCACAACAGATATCGCCTCGATACATACCGATAAAATATCATTCTTTACATATAACTTTTTGATATATCTATTAGAGATTTCTAGTGAAGTAATTTCTGAACCAAATAGAACATCCACATTTGCTTCTTTCATTAAATCGTCTAAAGCTAGTTTTGCTAATTCAGGATTAAACCACCCTACATTACCGTCAATATACGTAATTTGTGCATCATATACTTTTAGTGCTGAAATAAAAGCATTTAAAAAATCCGTATTTATTTGATTTTCAGAGGTTTTCATCATTGGGGTAACGAGAGCAGAAGTCATAGTACCACCTAAATGAATATTTTTTTCAATAATTAAAACCTTTTTACCAGCTTTTCCAAACGTATAAGCAGCAGCACATCCCGCTGTTCCGCCACCTACAATAACAACATCATACTGCATTTTTAGCCCCTTTATATTTTTTTATAAAACTAGAACTTGATTGTAATAAACTATTTTCAAGCTCTAAATTTCTGTTATTAATTATCTCACTATTTTGTAAGTTTAAATTTTTGTCCTTGTATGTTACACCAGCAAGTGTATTTATCAAACCTAAATCATAATTATCTAATTTATATTTTATCAAGTTATGATTTTTTGATGCGACAGTACCTGTAAATTTTTTTTCATGTTGATTATAAATTTTACCAATTTCAAAATTTGATTTTAACATAGCATTTCTAATTGAAGCAGATTTTGAGTATGTAAGTAATAAACCATTGTAATGAATATGCTCATAAAGCAATTTCATAAATTCTTCACTCCATAAAGCAGGGGCTTTTGCTGGAGAAAACGCATCTAAAAATATGAAATTATAACGTTCATAGCTGTCGTTACAAACCTTTCTAGCATCATCACACACGAACTCAATATCAATTTCATTATTTTTTAATACTTTTAGTGTGTTTTTGTAGCTTTTAGATATATACTGATAATATATATTATGTAAAAAGGTCAACTTATTTTCTTTTGTGGATAAATTATACCTCTTTTTTAAATAAAATTTCGCAAAATTGACCATATTTTTATCAAAAAACTTTGATGTTTCATTATCTGTTAAAATTTTTACAACATCTTTTGAAAAAATATCCTCTTTAAATTTATCAATCAATTTTATTATCAAAATCATATTTACCTCTTTTAAAAGTTTATATGATTTTATATTTTTCAAATTTATTTTTTTTGATAATAATTCATCTACCTTTGCAATTCCAGTTGACGTTTTTAAATATTTATTAGCTTTTTTAGAAATTTTAATAAATGGAGATAATTTCACCAATGTTGAATTAATGTCTATAGCTTTTATAAATATCGAATATCTCTTTTGTTTTGTGAATTTCTTATTGTTCTCAGTTTTTTCTTTGAAAATTTTTTTCTTATTATTTAAATTTTCAAGATTATCCATAGAGTTTGTTACCAAAATATTATTGGAATATATCGCAACGTCATAATTACCACATCCTGTGTCTTTATTTTCTGAAGAATAAAAAACTTTAGATTCTGATATGTTATCAGTATATATCGGGTCGATATTAGCTGTAAGAGTTTTATTTTTTTTATTTTTTTTCTGATAAATATTTTCCAAAAAATAATTTAAAAAACTTTTCGTATTGTATCCAATTCCATAACAAATATCTAAAATTTCAATCTTATTATTTTTTTCAAAATATTCATTTAAATTCGCTGGACAAATAAATTTATCGTAAGCCTCTGAAAGTGCACCATAGACAGAGTGATAAATGTCATTATCACTAGCACTATATAGCCCAACTGAGCCATCTAAAGTAAAATACCCCTCAAAGTCTTTCATAGTAACATTATACACAAATTAAATAATAAGATAAAATGTTTAAAATTTGTTTACATGTGCCTTGATATGGGCTTTATTAGTATTTGGGCAAGTTTTTCAGCTCCTTCAAAATGTCTTTTTGCCAATTTTTCAGCAGCTTTTTCCTTATCATAACTAACAAATCTATGTTCAATAGTATATGTTTCATTATTAAAATCGGCTAAAACGTAGCAAGCCTCTGGATTTTCAGTAAATGGTCTCCCCACACTGCCTGTATTTACTACAGTAATACCTTTATCTGTTTGATATCCACAAGGAATATGCGTATGTCCGCAGAAAATTATATTTTCTTCAACATCGGCAACAATTTCGTTAATTTGCGCCTTTGTCAAATCTGGAAAAATATTTTCATTATTTTGACGAGGTGAACCGTGTACGAGTAATATTTTTACACCTTCTCGTTCTAATGCTAATTTTTCAGGCAGTTGCTTTAAATATTCTTTATTTTCGACAGAAATTAATTTAACATCGTTTTCTAATGCGTTTGCCATAATTGGAGCACCTTCTTTTACTGCGTTATAAACAGCTTCAGAATAATCAGCAATCATTTTATCTGTATTTCCTTGAACGATTGTCCAATTCTGTCTTTTTACAAAATCAATTGTTTTATTAGGCTCGGGTCCTGCCATAGCTAAATCCCCTAAACAAAATATTTCATCAACATTATTCTTTTTTATATCTTCTAATACTGAATTTAAAGCAAACAAATTGCCGTGAATATCAGACAAAATAGCAATTTTCATAAAAAATACCTCATGACTTCTTTTAGTGCTATTATTATTTTATGATAAAAAGACGTAAAACAAAACAAATTTCAATTGGAAATGTAAAAATTGGTGGTGATGCTCCAATTTCTGTACAATCAATGTGTAACACCGACACAAGAGATGTGAAGGCAACTCTAAGACAAATAGAGGAACTCGCAGAAGCAGGTTGTGAAATAATTAGACTTGCTGTTCTAAATAAAGATGCTGGCGAAGCAATTAAAGATATCGTAAAACATTCGCCAATACCTGTTGTGTCAGATATACACTTTGATTATAGATTAGCTATACAATGTATTAATAATGGTATTTCAGCATTGAGACTTAACCCAGGAAACATTGGCAAAAGGGAAAATGTAGAAAAGGTTGTAAGTCTAGCAAAACAACAAAACATACCTATTCGAATTGGCATTAATGCCGGCTCTCTAGAAAAGAAATTAAAAGAACTAGATTGCTCTTTAGCTGAAAAAATGGTTATGAGTGCAGAAGGACATATTAAGATTTTGGAAGACTTGGATTTTGATAAAATTAAAGTATCGTTAAAGTCTTCAGAAGTTCCAACTACAATTGAAGCATACAAGTTATTTTCTGAAAAATATGACTACCCTCTTCATGTTGGAGTAACTGAATCTGGCACTTTAAAAGGTGGTTTGGTAAAATCTTCTGTTGGTATTGGAAGTCTACTGTCACAAGGTATTGGTGACACAATTAGAGTTTCCTTAACAGAAAATCCGGTTGAAGAAGTACACGCAGGTTATGCTATTTTAAAAGCTTTAAATTTAAGACAACGTGGTGTAAATTTTGTATCTTGTCCAACTTGTGGAAGAACACAAATTGATTTAATTGGCTTAGCAAAAAAAGTTGAAGAACGTTTTAAGGACCTTGATGCAAACATTACAATTGCAACTATGGGTTGTCCCGTAAATGGTCCAGGAGAGGCTCAACACGCTGATTTTGGCATCGCAGGCGCTATTAATGAAGGTTATATTTTTAAAAAAGGTGAAATTATTGCAAGAGTTCCAGAAGATAAATTGTTAGATGAACTTGAAAAGCTAATAAAAGCCTCATTATAATCTTTAATGTAAATAAATTGTAACGCATTGGATAATATAAATAATTTAATGTATCATATTTTATGTATAGATATAAAGGGAAAAATTATGAAATTAAATAAAGTTATATTATTATTAGCTTTTGTATTGATAATATCGCCTGCAATTGCTTATGATATTACTGAAGAAACAACGACTCCAGAATATTTAATTAATCATGGATATTCAGCTCTATCAGCAGAGCATGTTCAACTAGAAAAAGCTCGTGCAGAAAATAGAGAATATAAAACTTTAAAATATAGAAAATGGCCTTGGTGGAAAAAAGTATGGGCATACATTGATTTGGGAGTTGATGATGATACCTTACTACAGCACAATATTAATCCTTCACAATCATTTGGTGATTGGTAGTAATTAATACAAGTGTTTAAATTAAAATATATTTTATAGGTTATATGCTACAAATTTACATAAATCAACCAACGCTGATGGACAAATTCCGACTATCAGCGTTATTGTTGCGCAGATATATAGAACAACACTTTGTGACGTAGTACTAGAGTGCACAATAAATTTATCATTGTTTGATTTTTCAAACATAATCTTTATTAAATTTGTATAGTAATAAGCCCCAATAACAATTGCAAAGATTAGTACAACAAGGAATGGCACAAAAAGAATTCCTGATGTAACAATAGCCGATAACAAATATAATTTAGCAACAAAGCCAGATGTAATTGGAAAACCCGCTAATCCAAAGATACAAATTGCAAACGCAAGGGTAAATATAGGATTTGTATATGCTACTCCCTTATAATCGACCAATTTCTTTGAATATCCGGAATTTTCAAACGCAACAACAGTTGCAAATGCCCCTAAATTCATAAATACGAATGTTATTAAATAAAATAAAACGGTTGATAAATTTGAAACAGAAACTAATGCTAAAACAAACAGCATATATGATGCATTTGCGCTTGAACTGCATGCAAGAAGTCTTAATATATTTTTTTGTCTTATTGCCAATATATTTGCCCAAACTGCTGTTATTACAGATAAAATAATTAACACGAATGGTAATTCAAAAGAATATCCAGCAGGAAAAGCTAATAATCTTGCAATTACAGCAATCATTGATATCTTAGGAATAGTTGCTATAAATGCAGTTACAGATGCGGGTGCACCTTCATAAACATCAAGAACCCAATTTGAAAAAGGTAGAATTGCAAGTTTAAATAATAACCCCGTAATAATAAATATATTCGCAAAGGTATAGATAAAACTTGGGTCTTGTTTCATAAAATAGTTATTTATGTCATTAAAATTAAAACTTGCTGTTAATCCATATAAATAAGAAACACCAAATAAATAAATCGCGGTAGCAAAGGCATTTGTAATCAGGTATTTAAAAGAGGCTTCTTTTGATAAATACCCTTTTTTATATGCAATTAAGAAATATAGCGAAAAACTTAACATTTCTAAAGAGACAGTTAAAGTTATAAAATCATTTGAAGATAAAATTAACAAGCTAGAAAAAATTGCGGATAATAATAATGCATAAAACTGAAATGTTTTATGATTTCTGGTTGAAACATTCTTTTTAGATAAAAGAATTATAATAATAGAAGCAACTAGAATTAAAGCCTTAAAAAACACTGTAAATGTATCTGACAAGATGTTATAATTAAAGGCATAATAAATGGGCTCTAATTGCAAATTCTGTAGCGAAAACAGCGCAACGACAACACCACCTAAAGCTATCCATTTTGAAACTTTATAAAATCTAACATTATAAAACATTGAAATAATTATCAAAGCAAAAATCGTAATCAATATAATCATTTCAGGCAACATAGAATTAAAAATATCTTGTAAAAAATTCATTAAATTACCCTCCAAAAGCCTCAACCAATGCCACGACACAAGGACTAATTGTATCAATAATTGGCATTGGATAAATACCAAACAAAATAACTACAAAACTCATTGAGAAAAGAACAATAAATTCGTGATTAACAACATCATTTAAAGATTCCCAACGTTCTAAAATTGCACCATAAAAAACTTTATGAATAAGTTTTAATAGATATGCTGACGCTAATACTAACACAAAAATTGATAGTAGAACAAGAACTTGAATAAAGTAATTATTCAAAATTGATGAACCAAATGCACCAACAAAGGATAAAAACTCACCAACAAAACCCATCATTGAAGGTAAACCAACTCCTGCAAGTGCAAAAATTAAGGTAAAGCCTGCTAATCTTGGCATAACTTTTGCCAAGCCCCCAAGTTGTAAAATTTCACGACTTTTTGTGCGTTGGTAAATTGCCCCCACAATAAAGAATAAGGCGGCAGAAACAATTCCATGAGCAAGCATTAAGAATATTGCCCCTGTTAAACCAATTGTATTAAGAGAGCAAATTCCCAATAATACAATCCCCATTGTTGAAATACTTGAATATGCAACTATAGCTTTAATGTCAGATTGATAATAAGCTGTGATTGCTGCAAATATTATATTTATAAATGCCAATACAACCAAGTAAGGGGCAATATATAAAAAAGCATCAGGTAGTAACTGTAAATTAAATCGAATAATACCATAAGCACCCATTTTCAATAAAATACCTGCCAAAAGCATACTTATAGGCGCTGGTGCATCAACATGTGCATTTGGTAACCAAGTATGAAAAGGTACAATAGGAATTTTTACAGCAAACCCAAATAGCATAAATAACGATGCTAAAATTTGTAAATATACAGGAGTCGTATCTATATTTAACGTCAATGTATGAATATCCGCAGAGAAAATACCTGTTGCAATAAAATTAAAATTATATAACATTAAGAAACCAACTAACATAAATAAGCTACCTATAAAGGTATATAATAAAAATTTCATAGCTGATTTTTTTGCTTTTCCGTCCCCCCATAAACTAATTAGGAAATACATTGGTATAAGTTCTAATTCCCAGAACATAAAGAACTCAAACATATCACAAGATGCAAAAACACCCAATATAGCAGTTTCTAATATGAATATTAATGCATAATATAAACTGTGTTTTGATTTAATGACACTTTTGCTTGCGATGCATGCCATTAACACTAAGAAAGATGTTAAAATTACAAAGAAAATAGAAATTCCATCTAGTCCGAATGTAAGTTTAATTCCTAGTGAATTAATCCATGACGAGCCAAAGAAAGTCAACTCACTTAAAAAATTCAATGGAGTTTCCGAATTGAGATTTGAAGTATTTAACAAGGCTAAATATGAGCTATTTGCTGTCGTTGTATTTGCAAATACATAGAATAACAATGAATACAGAAAATGCAAGCCTGCAAATAATTTCGCAAATCTTCTAATTAAAACCGTATGTCCTGAAAAAATTGGCAACAAGAAGAATATTGAAATTAATAGTGGTGAAAATATTAACAATTTTATAGAAATCAAATTATCCATTTGTTAAACCTCGCTGAAATATACAATCAAGTTGTAAATCAATAATAATCCGCCAAAACATAACATTATAATTAATAATGCGTATGATAAGTAGCTTTGAACTTTACCCGTTTGGAGTTTTGACAAAATCCAAGAGAAAAATCTTATGTTTAGCGCAAATAAGTATGATATTGCATCAAATACGTATTTATCAATTAAATAAGCTATTCTTGACAAACGTTTATACCCTTTTACAACGCCTGAATATATGTTATCTAAGTAAAAACCGTTGTATGAGATATCAAATATTACCGGTACTTTTCTGATAACCCCTCTGTTTGCATATACCAAGTAGGAAATTGCAATTGCTGAAATACCAATTATATAAGTAATCACTTTAAACAATAAATCTTGAGATTTTGGAAAAATAAACCACAAGAATATAATTATGATTGCAAAAATTCCAACAATGATATTTAAAATAACATCTGGAGTTTTAAATTTAGAATATTCATCACTCTTATTTTCACCTTCAAAAATATAAAAATAAGCTCTAAACAAATAATATGCCGTCATAAACGCAACAATTAAAAATAAAGTTGCATAAACATAGTGTTTTCCACTCAACAAATTACCTAAAATCAAATCTTTTGATGCAAAGCCAGCAAATAACAAACCACTTAATGATAGTGCACCTATCAAATACGCAATGGCAGATGTTGGAAGTTTTGTTCTTAAGCCCCCCATAAATTTAATATCTTGATTACCATTTTGTGAGGCAATTACAATCCCTGCAATTAAAAATAACATCGCTTTAATAAAGGAATGAGCTGTTAAATGAATCATTGTAACCGTTATAGAACACGCCCCCAAAGCTAAAAACATTAAACCTAACTGTGCACTAGTTGAGTATGCTAACATCTTTTTAATATCAGTTTGTGATATAGCAGAAATAGAACAAATAATCGCTGTAACAATTCCAACAACTGCAATTATAGTTAAAACCACACTGTTAAGCGAATATAATGGATATAAACGACACAATAAGTATACACCTGCCGCAACCATTGTTGCTGAGTGAATTAATGCACTAACAGGAGTAGGCCCTTCCATTGCATCTACAAGCCAAGTATTCAATGGGAATTGTGCTGATTTTGCAATTGATGCAACAATTAACAATACAGAAAGTACAATAAAAATACCATCAGATGTTGCAGCATATATTTGATCCGAAATAGCAGGCAAATCAGCAAAAGGCAAGGCAATTGAAACTAGATTGTCATAGTTTGAGTATAAAATGTAAGCGCCCATAACAATACCCGAAAGTAGAGAAAAATCACCAATTTTATTCATTATAAACGCTTTTTTAGCAGCAATAGAGGCAGATTCTTTTTTGTACCAAAAACCAATTAGTAAGTAGCTTGATACACCTACAAGTTCCCAGAATACATAAGTTTGAAACATATTTGGACTTAATACTAACCCAATCATTGAAAAGCTAAATAAGTTCATATAAGCGAAGAAGCGCATAAAACTTTTATCATTTTGCATATATGAATAAGAATATATTTGAACTAGTAATGAGACTATAGCAACAATCAGTAATAGCCAAGTAGATAGAGCATCTAAATACACGCCAATACTAAATTCAATCTCATTTATTTTTATAAACGGTATTGTAAACTCATAAGTAAATCCATTTGCTAATAATGTTTTTGCAAACGCTGCTATTGAAAATACAAGTACATACAAAGATGACGCAAGTGTTAAGCCTGCCATTAATCTTCTAGATTGTAATACCGCAAAAAGTTTGCCCAACAAAATAATTAAACAAACCCATAGAGGAACTAAAATAACTGTATAAATATTAGATATAAAAAAATCCATCTAGCCTTTTAACTCCTTATATTTGTCCATATCAACCGATTTCTTTTCTCTATACATTAGATAGAAAATAATTAGCGCAATTGCAACCTCAATTGAACCTATTGCAATATAAAAAATATTAAAAATATATCCTGTAAGTTTTATACTATCGGAGAATGTTGCAAAGGCAATAAAATTAATATTTACAGCTGTCAGCATAAATTCAACAGAAATTAATACTTTTATGACATTTCGAGCAACTATAACACCAAATGCACCAATTAAAAATAATAAAAATGCTAATATTAAATAATGAGACAAGTTTATATTAAAAATACTATTTAACATGCTTTTTCTCCTTAATTACACTTAACGTTGATATTCCTACGACTACAAATAATACTAATAAACCAATTAATATAAATGGTAAAGAATAGTTAGTATAAATTCCGTTTGACATTGCCATAAACATCTCTACACTGTTTGTTTTTGGCATATCTGAATTGAAAAACCAGCCAAGTTTATCTGATAGTCCTAATGCAAATTGGACTGCATACCAAAGCATCATGAATAATAGTGACGCTGATAAAAATCCAACAAAAAATCTAGGTGAATATGATAAATTTACTTTTCGACTTTCATAAGCAGATGTGAACATAATTGCAAATAACAATAATACTGGTATTGCAACACCGTAAATAATAATTTGTACAACTGCGTTATAATCTGCTCCTAATGAGAAAAATATTCCACCTGTGCAGAAAAATAAAATTACCGCAAATAACAAAGAATATAAAATTCTACGAGCAAACAGAGTTAATAGCGCAAAAACAACTATAGCAAGTGCAAAGCCATAAAATGTTATACTTTTTATAATTTCAAGTTCGTTCATAATACCCCATTATTCATTATCAATTATATTACTATATGTATTTGAATTAAAAGAGTTTATTGCAATTATTAACTCCTCTTTTTTATCTGTTGCTAGTTCAAACTCGCTAGACATTTTAATAGCATTTTTAGGACAATAATACATACAATTTCCACAAAAAATACATTTTTTTAAGTCAATTTTAAACGATAAACCTTGTTCTGTTTTGGCAACAGTAATAGCGCCGGCTGGACAAACTCTTTCGCAGGATTTACAAGCACAACACTTGTTGGAATCCCATTCGTGCTTACCTCTAAATCTTTCAGGTAGTTTAGGTTTATGTTCGGGATATTCTCCTGTAATTCTTTTTTTTAAAGAATGTTTAAATACCGTAAACAGACCTAATAATAAGTTATAAATATCATTAAAGAAGCGTCTAAACATTAAATAGCCCCTCCATCTTGAATGTATTTAACAATGATTATTGCAATAAAATTCAATATTGATAGTGGTAACAATAATTTCCACGAAAACTTCATTAATGATGCTGAATTTAATCTAGGATATGAAGCCCTAATTAGCATTATTAATATAACGAGAATTAAAGTTTTTAAAAATAGCCATATAGCTTGCTCAAAATAAATAAAGACTTGTAAAAATTCAGAATTAGCAAAACACATCTCTGAAATATACTTACCTGTTAATGGTAAAAAACCACCGAAAAATATTGTTGCCATAAACAAGCACATAACAAATAGCATTGTGTATTCACCTAAAAAGAAAAGAGCAAACCTCATTCCTGAATACTCAGTATTATAACCTGCTACAAGTTCGCTTTCGGCTTCTGGTAAATCAAATGGACATCTGTTTAATTCAGCAACGGCACAAATAAACATAATTATAAAACCAATAAAACAAGGAATTGCAAACCAACCTAAAACAGGTGGAACTGAAATTTGTGCCAATACAATATCTTTCAAATTCATAGATGAGGCAAGTAAAACAATAGATAAAATTACAAATGTCATTGGTAATTCATAACTAATTATTTGGGCTGCTGAACGAATTGCACCAATTAAAGAATACTTGTTATTGCTTGCATATCCGGCTAATATTATGCCTATTACAGGTAATGAAGCGACTGCAATAAATAAAATTATAGTTACCGAAAAGCCCATAAATTCAAATTCTGATGAGTATGGGATAAGCCCCCATAGTAACATCGCAGGCACAAAAACAACTATTGGTGCAACATTAAATAAAAATCTGTCACTACCTTTAATATCAACATTTTGCTTAGTTAATAGTTTTATTGCATCAGCACAAGTTTGTAATAGTCCCCATAAACCAACTCTATTAGGACCTTTTCTTTGAGTAAATAGCGCTAAAATTTTTCTTTCTAAAAGAACTAGAAATAACACAACCAATATAATTGCAATTGCTATTATACAAAACGGAAGTATTGGAAAAGTTATATCTCCAACAATTTCAGGGATATTATGTTTTGCTAAAATGTCAATATACCAAAAATATAAGTAATTCATTATCTATCCACCTCTGGCACAATTACGTCTAATGAGCCAAATACAGCCATTATATCACACAATTGTTGCTCTTTTAAAAGTTCTGGTAGCACTTGAACCGCATAGAATGAACCTGTACGCCATTTTACACGATATGGTTTTTCAGAACCATCAGATTTTATATAACAATTTAAAAGCCCTCTTGAAGATTCAACATAAGATGTATATTCACCTTCAGAGACTTTAAAATTAAATGGTTTAATATCACTTACTGAATTACCTTCATTTGCTTTCAACCATAATACACATTGACGAATTAGCGATAAACAAGTTCTCATTTCTTGAATTCTAACTTCATATCTACCATAAGAGTCGCTTCTATGCGAAATAGCAGGTACAAAATCTAATTCTGAATAAATTGCATACCCATGTGATTTTCTAAGGTCTAAATTTACTCCAGAAGCTCTTAAATTTGGTCCAGTTATTGCGTATTTAATTGCAGTTTGCTTATGTAAAATACCTTTTTTAATAGTACGTTCTTTAAAAATTGGATTACCAGTTATAATTTTTTCATAATCATCAATATTTTTAGGCATTTGAGCAATAAAAGTTAAAATTTTATCTAACCATTTATTTGTAACTTCAAACCTTACACCACCAAACGTAAAGTAGTTGTACATCATACGTTGTCCAGTTAATTCTTCAAATAAAGATAAAATTACTTCTCTATCCCTAAAGCAATAGAATAACGGTGATGATGCGCCTAAATCTAACATATAAGTACCTAACCACAATAAATGAGATGCTAAACGATTCATTTCCATACAAAGCACTCTTATATATTGAGCTCGTTTTGATACTTGAATATTAGCAAGATGTTCAACTGCATCACAATAAGCATAAGAAGTGAAAAAACCGCCTAAATAGTCAACTCTATCAACAAGTGGTAAATATTGCAAATAGGTTCTGCTTTCTGCCATTTTTTCTAGTCCTCTGTGTAAATAGCCAATTACAGGTTCAATAGATATAATATTTTCTCCATCAAGCTCAGTAATTAAACGCAAAACACCATGTGTTGACGGATGTTGAGGACCAACATTAATTTTTAAAATATCAGTCATTCCATACCAACCTTTCGTCATTTTGCACATAAGACTTCAATAAAGGATGTCCTACCCAATTTTCAGGCATTAATAAGCGTTTCAAATTTTTATTTCCGATAAATTCAACGCCAAACAAATCAAAAATTTCACATTCATCAAAATTTGCTGATTTATAAATATCTGTTGCTGTTGGTGCAGTATGATTATCTGTATAATAAGATACAGATAAGGTTTCTGAGGTTTCAGAGGACATTAATTGGTAAATCAATTCAATTTTATCCGTTAAATCTATCGCAATTATTGATGTTAGAATATCAAAATCAAATTCTGGAGTATTCTTTAGGTAGTCAAGTACTTGAACTAATTCAGAATTAACAACAACTTTTGACTCATTAATCAAGTCTACATTACTAAATTTTGCCTTAAGAATAGAAAAATTAAACATTTTCTTCTACCCCCCAATAATCAATTTGCAATTCGTTATCTAAAATCAATAACTCTTTTTCAGGTTTTAATAAAGTTTGGTGAGATGCAACAAATTTTTCTCGGTTTAAAATTGATTCATTTTTAATATTTTTTTGTAGTTTTAATATTGCATCAAAAAGTGCCTCTGGGCGTGGGGGGCACATTGGTAAGTAAATATCAACAGGAATAATTTTATCAATTCCTTTTACGACCGAATAACTATCAAGTGCAAACATGCCACCCCCACAAGCACATGCCCCCATAGCGATAACGTACTTAGGTTCTGGCATTTGCCTGTATAATTTTAATAATGCGGGTGCCATTTTATGAGTAATTGTTCCCGCACAAATAAGTAAATCAGCTTGTCTTGGAGAACCTCTAAACACTTCTGAACCATAACGTGCAATATCAAAATTAGAAGCACTAGCTTGCATCATTTCTATACCACAACAAGAGGTTGCAAAGGTTAATGGCCATAAAGAGTTAGCTCGTCCCCAATTTAATATAAAATCAATACTCGAAACAATAACATTCATTATTGCCACCTCAAAATATTTTTAACAAATGCATAATATAGTGTAAATAACATTAAAATTAAGAATAAAATAACTTCAATTAACACATATAACCTTAAAGACAAAAAGTTAACAGCGAATGGAAATAATAAAATTGCTTCCACATCAAAAATTAAAAACATAATGGCAAAATTTAAAAATTTAATATTAAATTGAATTTTAGCTCCACCAAACAACTTCATGCCACATTCATAAGGTGCATGTTCAACATCATCAGAACGGTAAGATAAAACATACGCCGCAATTACAGATGCAATTGCAAATGCTGTAGCTAAAACTATAAACATTAATAAAAAGAATAACTCGCTCATCAATTATTACTCCATGTTACATATTATGATAACTAAAATTTTGTTGATATAATAGTAAATGTTGTGAATTATTAAGTAAATTTATATTATGAAAAACTTAAAAATATTTTTATTAATCTTATGTATAAACTTTTCAATCACCTCAGCTAGTGCGCTAGAAGGGCAAATTGAATTTGATTCAGTTTATATTGACTATTCAATTCTAAAAGAAAAACAATATATCATAAATGGTGATAACTACTTAAAAAAAGCGGAAAACACAAAAATTTCAAAAACGAAAATTCAACAAGAATTTAATTATAGACAAGCATTAGGCTCTTACATTACTGCCACTGAAATTAACCCTGAAACTGTTGTTACATACGGTAAAATTGGATATATATATCACAAACTTGGAGAATATACTTTAGCACGTTCAAATTTTGATCATGGGTTGAACTTACAGCGAAATAATCCTTATGTAAGCTATTTGTACGCAGGATTTTATTTTGATAATCAAGATTTTAATAAAGCAATTAAATATTATAAAATTGCACAAAAAAATAACTACCCTAATAAGTATTCCTTGTATTATAATATAGGGGAAACAAATGAAAAACTTGGGGACTTGGTTAGAGCAAAGCACTTTTACTCAATGGCTTATGCGCTAAAACCAAGCGATAAATTAAAGGCTAAAATGCGTTCAATTGATACCTTGCAATATGGAAAATCACAGTATTACATGCGCAAAAAGCCATACTACTACAATGATTAATGGGGATTTTAATGAAATTATTATTTAGAAAAATTACATGCCTACTATTTATGCTGATATTTGTTCAAGGGACAACAATGGCGTATGATGATGCGTTTACACCATATACACCAAAGCAAAATGAACAAGTTTACAAAAAGAATGTTTATAAAATTAGTGCAATAAATCCGACAACTGCAACAAATTGGGCTGCAAGTATGTATCCAGGGCTAAGAGGCGCTAACCAATTAGTTGTTTACACTCCAGAATACTCAACTCCATCGACTGGAACTAACGAATACGGTGGGGAAGCCATTGTTGAAGGCAATATCGTAACATCTTTGAGTGGCGCAGATTCACTTATTCCTTCAAATGGTATTGTTATTAGTGCACATGGTCGTGCTAAGGCTTGGTTAAATAAAAATATAGAAATTGGTACAATTATTTCTATTGATAAAGCCACAATGACAATAACAGCCTATAACACTTCTAGAAGCTATTTATTTGCGGCTAAAGAAAAAATTGAAGAGGCTACAACCATAATGAATTACTATCAAAAGAATTCATTTAGTTATAATGCCAAACCAACCAAAACATACTTAGCAAAAGCGAAACACTATGTTCGAAAAGCAGAGCATAACACATCTGAATTACAACAATTTGCATCTCTTGCTGTACAAAATGCAAATCTTGCAATGGCAGCAGCAATACCTTACAAAGCCTCTGAGTTAAAAGGTATTTGGATTAGACCTACAAGCAAAAATGAAGCAAGTATTATTGCATCTCTAGATCATTTAAAAGCAACTGGTATTAACAATATTTTTCTTGAAACATATTTTCACGGTAGGACAATCTTCCCTAGTGAAACGATGAAGAAATATGGCTTTATTGAACAGTACGAAAATTTTATAGGAATTGACCCTTTAAAAATATGGATTACAGAAGCTCACAAGCGAGGAATGAAGGTAAACATTTGGTTTGAATCATTCTATACTGGTAATAAACCTAATGTTGGCAATACTATTCTTGCAGTAAAACCTGAATGGTCAAATGTAAACCTACGCAACATCGACGCACCATTACCAGTTGCCTCAACATCAGAACATAATGGTTATTTCTTAGATCCTGCAAACCCAGAAGTACAAAATTTCTTGTTTGACTTAATAAAAGAAATTGTATGCAATTATAATCCAGATGGCATAAATGTTGATTACGTAAGATATCCACAGTCTGTATCAGCAAGGTACGCTGGCTATGCCATGTCAAATTGGGGATACACTCAATTTGCAAGAGAGGAATTTAAATTAATTTATGGTGTTGATCCTGTAAATATTGCCTATAGTGATACAAAAATGTGGAATGAATGGGATAAATATCGTCAAGACAAGGTTACAGAATACATTGAAGGAGTCTCTAAAATTTGTAGACAAAATCGAATATTTTTAACTGCTGTTGTATTCCCTAATCGTCAAATGGCACTTGAAACAAAACAACAAGATTGGACAACATGGTCAGACAATAACTTTATTGACGGTTTCACACCACTATTTTTAACTTGTGATGCTAAAACGATAAAGATGATGATTTTTGACATGCTAAAAGAAATGTCACCTAGAACCAAGCTATATGCTGGATTATTTGTAACATTTATGGACGGCTCAGAAGAAGATTTAGTAAGACAAATTCATGAAACAAGAAAGCTAAATCTTGGTGGTATAATTCTATTTGATTATGCACACTTACAAGAAAAATATATAAAAACATTAACGAAAAGTATTTTTTCAAATAACACAGTTTTAACAGGCAATTCAAAACAAAATTGTCGAAAAGGTAGCTATGACAGACGAAAATAAAAGAACTCCAAAGAAATTCTTAGGCATTTTATTTGAATGTTGCGGAGTTTATGGCAGAATATATCAAAACAAAGACGGTACAGCTTACGTCGGAAGATGTCCGAAGTGTATGAGGGCAATTAAAGTTAAAATTGGCGAAGGCGGTACAGGTCAACGATTTTTTAGGGGACAATAATTATGGAAACAATGGAAAATTTAAGAAAACAAGAAGAATTAATTGACATTTTTTACAACCTTGCAAGCATTCCTTCACCTTCATTACATGAAGAAAAAGTTGTAGCTTGGGTAAAAGATTTCTGTCAAAAAGAAGGTTTACACTTTGAAACTGATAATTACAGTAACGTAATCATAAAATTACCCGCTACTGACCAAACAAAACCACTTATGGCATTATCATCACACATGGACGTTGTTGGTGACGACACACCTGTAATTCCAATGCTAGATGGAGATTTTATTAAAGCAAATAATCGAACTCTTGGGGGAGATGATAAATTCGGTATTGCTGCTGCATTAAAGTTATTGAAAGACACTAAAAATTCAGATATGAAGCATGGTGGGCTTGAAGTTGTATTTACTCGTGATGAAGAAAATGGCATGAGTGGTATACATAATTTTGATTTTAGCAAATTAAACTCAAAATATGTAATTGTTTGTGATGCCGATATTTTTGGAGTGCTTCAAATTTCTGGCGCTAGCTACTGTAATGGTCATGTTGAAATATCTTGTAAAGGCGGTCACTCTGGTATTGAAATAGCAGATAAAACAAAACCCAATGCTGCAAAATTAATGGCAGAATTATGTAATACAATTCCTCAAGGTGTTTATTATGAAGATGAAACAGGTGTTGTAACATCTATCAACTTAGGTGGTATAAAAGCTGGAGATATCAAGGTTACAAATGTACTAAATCCTTATGCTGAAGCAACTTACTCAATAAGAAGTGCATCATTACCAAAAGAAAATGAATTAATCGCCAAAATTCAAGGTATAATTGATGATTTTAACAAAAAATATGAAGGAATTGCCATTGCGAAGGGCACATTTAAACAAAAAATGCCAGCATTTGAAAAATCTGATGACACATATATTCCAGAAGTCTTTAAAAGAGCTGCAGAAGAACTTGGGGTAAAATATGAAATAAATTCATTCCACGCAGGTGCAGAAACTCATATTTACTGCCAACACAAAAATGCTAAGGGCGAAACCTTTATTCCTTTCTTAATGGGGCTTGCTGATCTTTACAATATGCACTCTGCTGATGAAAAAATGGATTACAAGAGCTTTTTAAAAGGTTATAAATTACTTAGCCAATTTTTCTTCGAGTTCAACAAATAATTGAACAACTTGTTTATGAATATTTTCAATTGAATCAACAGAGTTAATAACTTTAACTCTGTTTGGTTCATTTTGGGCTATTTTTAAATAACCTTGTCGAACTCTTTCAAAAAATTCTTTACCAGCAGATTCCATACGATCTTTTTCTTTGCCGACTCTAGCCATTGAGGTCTCGACATCAATATCAAAAACTATTGTTAAATCGGGCTTTAAACCACTTGTCGCTATATTATTTAGCATATCAATCTTATTAACATCAAGTTGTCTGCCATAACCTTGATAAGCAACAGAAGAATCTGTATGTCTGTCACTAATTACAATTTTACCTTGTTCAATATTTTTACGGACAATAATATCAACATTTTGCGCTCTATCTGCTAAAAACAAGAAGGATTCACACACTGAAGATACTTCTCCATCATAATTAAGTAACAATGCCCTAATTTTTTCACCAAGCCCTTTACAGCCAGGTTCTCTTGTTAAAACAACATCAAAATTTCTTTTTTCAAGATATTCTGTTAATAATTTAATTTGAGTTGTTTTACCGCAACCGTCAGCACCTTCAAATGTAATAAATAAACCTTTTTTCATATTTTTAACTTTCTTTTCTTTTTAATTTAATTATTAAAAAAGGCGTGGCTTACGCCACGCCTAAAAATTTCAATCAACTATGCGCCGATGTAATCTTTAACTTCTGTAGCTAAAGTTTTTGTATCTAATTTAATACCAGGACCCATTGTTGTTGATAAATAAGCTGATTTAATGTATGTACCTTTAGCTGAAGCAGGTTTTGCTTTCAAAATAGCTTCTGCTAATGTAGCATAGTTTTTCATTAAATCTTCTACTGAGAATTGAACTTTACCGATTGGGCAGTGAATCATACCTTGTTTATCAGCTCTGAATTCAACTTTACCAGCTTTAGCATCTTTAACAGCTTTGCCTACTTCTAGAGTAACAGTACCAGTTTTAGGGTTTGGCATTAAGCCTTTAGGACCTAAAACACGACCTAATTTACCTAGCATACCCATACAGTCTGGAGTTGCGATTAATGTATCAAATTCAAACCAGCCGTTTTCTATTTTTTCGATGATATCTTCAGTACCAGCAAAATCTGCACCCGCAGCTAAAGCTTCATCTACTTTGTTACCTTTTGCGATAACACAAACTCTAACAGTTTTACCCAAACCAGCAGGTAATACAGTTGTTGAACGAATTTGTTGGTCTGCGTGTTTAACTTCAATACCTAATCTCATGTGACATTCAACAGTTTCATTAAATTTAGAAACAGCTTCTGACACTTCTTTAAGTTTTTTTAGTGCATCAAGACCTGTTGATGGTTGTTCAAAACCTTCTAACAACTCTTGAACTTTTTGTTGTTTTTTTGTTAATTTTGACATCTTAATTTTCCTTTCGTGGTAGTAACGGACTAAAACGTCCTTCCATACATAAATTAGTACTTATTACTGTTTAACAGTAACACCCATAGCTCTGCAAGAGCCTTTAATCATTTCAACAGCAGCTTCCATTGTAGTTGCATTCAAATCGTCCATTTTGATTTTTGCAATTTCTTCAAGTTGTTCTTGAGTGATTTCAGCGACTTTTGTTTTGTTTGGTGTTGCTGAACCTTTAGGAAGATTCAAGATTTTCTTGATTAGAACAGGAGCTGGAGGTGATTTTGTCACGAATGAAAAACTTCTGTCTTCATAAACATCAATAATTACCGGAATAATGTAACCTGCTTGAGATTCAGTTTTTGCATTGAATTGTTTGCAGAAATCCATGATGTTTACACCGTGTTGACCTAACGCAGGACCAACAGGAGGAGATGGATTAGCTTTTCCGGCTTCAATTTGAAGTTTGATTTTTCCTACTACTTTTTTTGCCATTTTTTTTCCTTTCTGTGGTAATAACGGGTAATCCCTTCCACAATTTACTTTAATTTTAGCTTTCGCTCATTATAATTTTTGAATTTGTTTGTATTCTAACTCAACAGGAGTTTCACGACCGAAGATTGAAACATTTGCTCTTAATTTAGCCTTGTCTGGGTAAACTTCAGTAATATCTCCAACGAATTCAGCAAATGGACCAGAAATAATTCTAACCTTGTCACCTGCTTTTACGTCAAGTTCAATTCTTTGAGGTGCATCTGTTGTTGCTCTACCTAGAACTTTTTTAATTTCGCTGTCTCGTGCAGGAATTGGTTTTTTAGCAGAACCAACGAATCTTGTAACACCAGCAGTGTGTCTAACAACATACCAGCTATCTTCGTCCATAATCATTTCTACTAAAACATATCCTGGAAAAACTTTTTCATCTTTTTCAGTTTTCTTACCAGCTTTTACTTGAGTTATAGTTTTTTGTGGAACTTCTACTCTAAATATTTTTTCGCTCATATTCATGTATTCAATACGTTTTTCTAAGTTAACCTTAACTTTGTTTTCGTAACCTGAATATGTATTTACTATATACCAACGTTTTTCTGGGGCTTTTTTAGGTTTTAATGCTTCTTCATCAGTTTTTTCAACTTGTGTTTCTTGAACTTCATTAGACTCTTCAACAGCCTCTTTCTTTTTACGAGGTTTAGATGCAGATTTTGCTTTTGTTGCTTTTTCTTTCTTAGTTTTAGCAGATGGAACACCATCACCAACAACGATGTCGCCAACTAAATCTCTACTAGTTTTAACAACTTCAGCTTCTTCATCCATAAATAAGTTTTCATCTTTTTTTGTCATTTTATTTATCTTCCTTAACTGTTAGGGATTAAACCTAAGATTGCTTTAAAAATAATATCCATTAAATAAACAGCAATAGTACAAGATGCAACGATAGCTACAACAAAAATAGTTTCTGCAATAACTTGTTGTTTTTCTGGCCAATTAATTTTGCCACATTCAGCTCTTACACCTTTAAAATATGTAACGATAGCTTGTACTGTTTCATTATTAGTATTCATAAAATTAATTCCTTGATATAACTCGCGCCCTGAA
The DNA here is from genome assembly GCA_003258725.1 of Candidatus Melainabacteria bacterium. Classification (GTDB taxonomy): domain Bacteria; phylum Cyanobacteriota; class Vampirovibrionia; order Gastranaerophilales; family Gastranaerophilaceae; genus UBA6984. The sequence continues at coordinate 15,423 of QHMG01000011.1, read as the reverse complement.
GGACTCGAACCCTCGACATCCGGTTTTGGAGACCGACGTTCTACCAACTGAACTAAGGACGCTTGTCATATATAAACTATTACTACAAATTAAAAATAGCTATATTACTATTTTGTTTCCTTATGAGTTGTGTGTTTTTTACATCTTGGGCAATATTTGCTCAATTCCATTCTTTCTTTACTTGTTTTTTTGTTTTTAACTGTTGTGTAGTTTCTTTCTTTGCAGTCTTCACAAGCTAAAACTACCATTTTGTCTACTCTACCTTTGATGCCCATTTTTTATTTCCTTTTCTAAAAATGTTACCTATTAAAATAGAATGTGTTTTTCGAAATCACATTCTATCCTTGTACTATATAATTATAATAAATCAAACAAAATAAATTGCAAATATAATGTTACATTTTATCATATTTACTATTCTGGTTTTGAAACTTCATCATAATTTACTTTTTGAGCATCTTCCCAAGTTTGCATAAGCTCATCTCTAACACCAGTCTTATTAAGCCACTTAGGTATAAATTTTGTATCCATCCCGATACTTCCGCTTAAAAGTGTGCCATCTAAAATTAAAAAACACGCTTCAGAGATACCAATTCTTACCCAAAAATGCGGTTCTTTAATTTTGCTTGGTTCCATATAAACTTTCAAATTGTTATATCTTTGAAAGTTTACGTTTCTTGAGTTATAAGAGTCCGATTGCTGATCTAAAATATACTCTCGAATCATATTTTCATATCTATTAGCTGTGTATGACATTAAATCTTTCTCCCTTTTTACTAATTATTTAACGAATGAATTGGAGCTGGAATTCGTCCACCTCTACTTACAAAAGTTTTAGACGAAACTTCACCTACCGAAATAATTGGAGCTTCCCCTAACAACCCTCCATATACTGCGCTATCACCAACATTTTTGTTTGGAACTGGTATTACACGAACTGCTGTTGTTTTTTTGTTAATCATACCGATTGCCATTTCATCAGCGATTATACCTGCAATTGTTGAATTTGGAGTATCTCCTGGAATAGCAATCATATCTAGACCCACTGAGCATACAGAAGTCATTGCTTCGAGTTTATCAAAAGTTAAGTGTCCTAATGATGTAGCTTCAATCATTCCTGCATCTTCAGAAACGGGAATAAATGCACCGCTCAAACCTCCAACATGAGAACTTGCCATAATCCCGCCCTTTTTAACAGCATCATTAAGCATTGCTAGAGCTGCGGTTGTACCATGAGCGCCAGCATGTTCAAGTCCCATTGCTTTAAAAATTCCAGCTACACTATCTCCTTCAGCTGGAGTTGGTGCAAGTGATAAATCAATTACCCCAAATGGAATATTCAATCTGTCAGCAAGTTTTCGTCCAATTAATTCACCTGTAGTTGTAATTTTAAATGCTACTCGTTTAATTGTGTTTGCAACTTCACTTAAATCCGCATCTTTAGGTAAATCCTCAACTGCAGCCATTACTACACCAGGTCCGGAAACACCAACATTTAGTGCACATTCAGGTTCACCATAACCAGAAAAGGCTCCTGCCATAAATGGATTATCTCCTGGTGCATTACAGAAACAAACTAATTTAGCTGCCCCTAATCCGTCTTTATCTGCTGTTAATTCGGCTGCCCTTTTGACAATATCAGACATTTTTAAAACTGCGTCCATGTTAATACCGGCTTTAGAACTTGCGACATTTACTGAGGAACAAACAAAATCAGTTGTTGCAAGAGCTTCAGGAATGCTTTCAATCAAGGCAATATCACCTTTAGTACAACCTTTTTCTACGAGTGCTGAAAAACCGCCGATAAAGTTTACATTTACAGCTTTTGCTGCATCATTTAAGACTTGCGCTAACTTCACATAATCAAAGTTTTTACAGGATTCACCTAATATTGAAGCTGGAGTTATAGCAATTCTTTTATTGATAATTGGTATTGAATACTCATCCTCTAAATCACTTGCATATTTGTATAGGTTCTTTGCGTATTTCAAAATTTTATTATAAACATTTTCATAAACTCTATCTGCACAATCAGATATGCAATCTCTCAAACTTAAAGACATAGTAACTGTACGAATATCCAAGTGATGAAGTTTAATCATATTGATTGTTTCAATAATTTTTTGCTCATTATTTAAATTCATTATTTAACTATCCCCATGAAATCTTGTAAGTTTGAATTTTTAACAACTAATTGCAATTCTACACGTCTACTTTTATTGTAATCTTCCTTGCCGTTTACAATAACCGGTTGAGAAAAACTTTTACCCTCAACAATTAACATTTTGTGCAACTTAGAACTATATGCCTTGTTATAAGGAGTATAAAATATATATTTTGCAACTTCGTTTGCACGTTGAGTTGATAATTCCATATTTTTAACAAATTGCAAATCTTTAGATGAAACACCCGCAAAAGATTGAGAGTCTGTATGTCCTTGAATTACAATATTAACAACTTTATCTGCAATTTTTGGATTTGAATACACGGCATTCAAATAAATTGGAATAAACTTGTTTAAAAAGGCTTTTCCATCTTCCGATAATTGATAACTGCCTAATTCAAACAATTGCAAATCCGACAACTTTACCGCCCCTGTAGATAAATCAATTTGAGCGTTAATATTTTTAGCATTTAATTCTTGAGCTAAATCTTTTGCAACTTCTGATTTTAATTGTTGCTCTTGTAGTTTAGCTTGTGTAAAACCTGTCATCGCAAGAACGAACAACACAATAAAAATAACCGCCAACCCTAAAAGTAAGTCTGTCATTGTAATCCAAAAAACATTTTCTTGAACATCATTATTCGAATTTGTTAATCGTCCTCTAATCATTTAATTTCCTAAAATAAATCATCTACGACATCGCCACCATTTTTTTGTATAGGTCGTATGTCTTTCAAAGTTTCTTTTAAATTATTTACCCCAAACAATAAATTTTCCATGTATGGAACAATTGCTTTAGCCATACTTTGATCTAGAGCTTCTTTAAATTGGTTAGGTAAAGAAGTTAAAAGACCAGTTAAATTACTATTTTGAATTTTAGTCTCCTTCAATAATTCAATTAAGAACTTTTCAGAAGAAATATTATCAAATAAAGAATACATCGCTTCTTGAACTTCTTGTAGCGGTTTTTTACACATTCTGTTATAGTACAATTTTTCAAAGAACATAAAGATTAATGAAGCACCTACGGCAAGAACGGAACACAATGCTGCTATTTGCATGCTTCCCATCAAGCCTGATACAGATGAAATTGTTGACTCTTGAGATGAAAAATCTACTCTAGTAAATGCAACTGCAATATTCAAGAAGGTAAATAAAGGTCCCATACCAGTTAAAAGAGTTGGTGCAATTTGAACAAACTTGCTGTTGTACTTTGATAAAACTAAAGAATCCTCATTAAAGAAATACATCGGATCAACAGTGGTTTGAATACTATTAACAGCTTGAGAAACATTTTGATAAGCCACAGAATTGTCTTGCTTTTTTAACGCAACACTTTCTGAAAACACTAATGTATTTCTAAATTCTTGCCATGCGCTTGACACATAAGGATTTTGAGAAATTACTTTATCAAATTCACCAAATCTATATGTTAAATCAGTCTTTTTAAATTTCTTTAAGAAATTTAATAACCATAACAAATTTGTATTTACATAAGAAAACTTTTGAACACAAAAAACGATAATTGACACAAATGTCGCAAGAATAATTAACACCGCCGGATCAAAAATAAATTTTACAATATTCATATTCACCTCTTGAAAAAATTATATCATGATTATACTAAATAAATTGATTTTTAACAAATTAATTGTATAATTTAAGAATGGAATGTCCAAAATGCGGTTATAAAATTGATGAAAACACTTTGGTTTGTCCAAACTGCAAGAAGGTATTAAAGTTGGTTTGCCCGATTTGTAATACGGTAAACAAAACTAATACCTGCAACAAGTGTGGATATATCATTGTTAACAAATGCCACAATTGCGGAAAAATCAACCCGACAATTGCTGGTAAATGTTCAAAGTGTGGATTTGACACGAATGTTAGTGCAATTTTGCAAGGTTCTAACATAGAAGAATTTGCCTGCGTTTCAATTGATTTTCCAAACCTTGATGACATGCCTAGAATTCTAGGCTCAAATCAGCTATTTAAAAAGTTTAAAGATAAATTAAATGCTCTTATTTATAATTATGTAAAATCTATCGGTTTAAAACGCCAAATTATTGGTAACACACATATTATCCGCTTTAACAAGGATTATACTTATGCAACATCTGCAATTAATGCCGTAAAATCCTCTATTGAGTTATTAAATTTGATTACACAACTTAACTTTAAGTTAACAAAAGTTAAAGATGCACAGTTAAAATGTAACATTGCAATATTAAAACGTAATGCTTATGCATCAAATGATGATTACAAATCTGGTGTAAACATTCAACTTCTATATCAGAACATTCAATCTGAAAAATTACTTAATAGTCTTCAATTAATTACAGATAGTAGTATATATGAAATTGTTGGTAATGATTATCCAATGGCTTCAATTGGAATGACAAGAATTAAAAATCAAGCGATTTTCTTGTATGAAATGGATTTATCTGACCTTATTACAAAAGAAGAAAAAATAGAAGATGATAATACAGAATTAAAAATACCAAACATTCTTGAAGCTCAACAAGAAATTTTAGATGAAGAAGACTCAATTTATGACATAAACGGTATAGACTTTGATGAAATTCATTGCAGTTTTGCAAAATCTATCACTCAAGGTCTAAGCAGTGAAATCGCACAGCGCTTGATGGCTAAAAAGAAAAATATTTTAGTCGTAAAGGGCAAAAAAGAATATTATCCACGTACATTAGAAGTTATTGAAAAAATTAAATCAAACAACATATTTACGCAAGTTTTAAAAGTAACTTGTTATAATGACATGAAGTATAAACCCTATGGATTCTTCTATGATTTGATTGCAGGCATTTATGGTTATAGCATTACCGGAAAAATTAAAGAGCAAAACAATTTTGCACCATTTATAGGCATTGATGATTCTGGATTTATTAAGGACATGATAAACCTTAATGCAAGAGAATTTCCACACCCAGAAGATGTGAGATATGGTTTATTTGAAATCTTTGAAACTGTAATTGCAAAAATGAAAAATACCCTTATTTTCATTGAAGACATTGAAAAGATGGACGATACTTCTTTTGAGTTATTCCAAAACTTATTGAAAAAATTTGACAAATACGACGTTAGCTACTTAATGTTTGGCTCAAAAGATTTCAGCCTACATAAACCCGCACACTTCTTATTAAGAAAACAAGAATATTGTGAAATCACACTAAAACCAACACCAATAAAAACCTTAATTGAAGGTAACGCAACACTTTGCAAAAATATTTTAGATTCATTTTACATGCAAAAAATTTCTAAAAATACACACGGTTCGCAAATGTATTTTATGCAGGCATTGTTGCACTTGTTGGATTTAGGAGTATTTGAAGTTAAAAAAGGTTCTTTTGAAATTAAAGATACCACAACTGTTGTATTTCCAACTACACTTGATGAACTAATCCAAAAGCGCCTATTATTTGTTAAATCTCAAGATGAGAATTTATTCAAACTGTTTACTAGCTTACTATTAATAGGTCCTCAATTAGATTTAAAATCAATTAAGTTATTTAACCACCCTCAAACTGATGATTATTTAAAATATTTAGACAACAAAGGCTTTATTTATAATAATAACGGCGTAATTCAGGTACAAAATTATAACTTGTACTATGAAAATGCGGTTAAGTTAATGACTTTTGAAGAAAAACGTTCAATTGCAAACTACCTTGTCATGTATTGCTTTAAAGAAAATGCGGCACACCCTGTTCTTGCAAAATTATATTCACTTGTTGAAAGTAGCAAAAATGAATTTGTTCAATGGGAAAATTTATCAAATATTAACCGCTCATTGGGTGATTTTAGCGCCTACCTAAATTGCAGCTTACGTTTCTTAAAACTTCTAGATAACAATATTAATGACACCTCAGTAAAATCCATTGAAGAATACAAAATGGAAGTATACGAAAATATTGCAAATTTATTATATAAATATACTCCAGAAAAAATTGAAAACATTACTCAAGTAATATTAGATAATCTTGAAAAAGATTTACAAGATAAAAAAATTATAAACTTATGCAACAAAATTATGCAAGGTTGCTTGATTTCAGGAAATTATACGCATGCTTTACTAATGTCACACAAAATTTTATCAAGACTTGAAAACTCTGGAATAAATCCAAAAAATTCAGATTTTAGCATAACTGCATTTTTAATTTCACTAATCAAAATCGAAATATTATTTAACGTTGGAGATTTAGAAGACTGTATCACTCTTGGTGACGAGCTATTTGAAATTTTAGCAACAAATCCAATCGAAGCAGTTAAGCCAAAAACAATTTCTGACAAACAGTTTAGAGACTTACTTGTAGACGCTGCAGGATATGTTATTTTTGCTAAAATCTTACAATTTAAGACAAATACCTTCCAATTCTGTGAAGTTGCAGAACGAGTTCTAGGTAATATGCCTGAATCTTACAAATACTTTGTTGAAATAGACAAACTATTACACGGAAAACCAGTAAACTTTAATGTAAATCAACAACCAAACGAAGAAGAAAAATTTGCAAAATTCTTATATAACGTAATTGATGCATTTTCTAAGAAATCAACAGATTCTAATGCTTTTGCAATAAAGATTTATCACGCTAAATTGGGTGCAAAAGCTAATAACTTAAATCAATTAGAATTGTTCTGCGACTTAATGATTGGTCGCTCTTACTTCAAGTTAGAAAATTATAAGAAAGCATCTTCAATTTATAACAGCGTTTTAGAGACATCACAAAACAACGGTTTAAAAAATATTACTTACTTGGCTTGGTATTCAATTGCTGAAATGGCAGTTGTAAATAATGACATCAATACAGCATTCGGACTTATTACTAATGCTATCGTTGAATTAGAAAAACAATCTAATACAAACATGTTTATATTAATGTTATTCAAATTACTACATGCAAAAGTTTTAAAAATAAAAAAAGAAGACACTCAAGCAAGTTTCTGTTATAATCAAGCTAAACAAATTGCAGAAAAATATAAACTAAATTTTAAATAAGGGGGTTTAAATGAAAGTATTATTTGCAGCAGCAGAAGTTGCGCCATTTTCAAAAGTTGGTGGTCTAGCCGATGTTATGGGGAGTTTGCCAAAATATATTGAAAAGAAAGCTGAAATTGCTATTTTTACGCCATTACACGGCAGCATTAATAAAGAAAAATTTGATATTAAAGAATATCCTGATTCTGAAATGTGGATTACCTTTGGTAATCAAGGACACAAATTTAAACTTCACTACTGTAAATTACCTGATACAAAGATAAATGTGTTCTTTATTGAAAATGATTGGTATTTTGGTTGCTTTAAAGAAGTTTACCCAAAATATTTAGACACAAGATATGAACACGAAAGATATGTTGCGTTCTCATTAGCAGTTTTAGAATATGCAAAAGCTCTAAACTTTAAGGCTGATATCGTTCATGTTAACGATTGGCATACTGCAATGATTCCTATGTTTATTGAGGCTAACTACAAATACGATGAATTTTGGAATCACGCTAAAACAGTATTCCAAATTCACAATTTAGCTTACCAAGGTATTTGGCACGAAGATATTTTAGATTTTGCAAACATGCGAAAAGATATCGTATTCAATGAATGGGGACTTGAACATTATGGCATGGTTAATTGGGTAAAAGGTGCTATTAACTACTCAGATGCTATTCTAGTTGTATCACCGAAATACGCACAGGAAATTCTAACTCCTGAATTTGGTGAAGGCATGGATTACACACTAAGAATGAATCAACACAAAATTCATGGTATCCTAAATGGTATTGATTACTCAGTATTTGACCCTAAAAAAGATAAAGCATTAGTTAAAAACTACGATGCACGTTCTATTAAGAGAAAACAAGAAAACAAAAAGGCTGTTTGCGAACACTTTGGCTTAGAATATAATCCCGAAAGACCTTTAATCGCTTTAATTTCACGTTTAGTAGACCAAAAAGGTATTGATTTAATCAGAGCTGAACAATACGAATTAATGAATATGCCAGCTGATTTTGTATTCTTGGGTTCAGGTGCAAAGGCTTATGAAGATCTATTTATTTGGTTGTCAAATAGTACGCCAAACATTAGAGCTGAAATTGGCTATAACGCAAATCTTGCAAACTTAATGTACGCAGGTTCTGATATGTTCTTGATGCCTTCAAGATTTGAACCTTGTGGTCTAAGTCAATTAATTGCAATGCGTTACGGCTCATTACCTGTGGTTAGAGCAACAGGCGGTCTTGACGATACAGTTACAGGTACACCAAAAGAACATGCAAATGGTTTCAAATTCTGGCGCTACAACGGTTGGGACATGAAAGAAGCCTTATACTATGCTATAGGCGTTTACAAAAATGATGCTAAAGGTTTTGAACACATGCAAAAAAATGCAATGACAACTGACTTTAGTTGGAAAGTAAGCGCAGAAAAATATATGGATTTATACCATGAATTGTTAAAATAGATAGGTAAAATTCAGATATATTGTACTTTTTACAATATTAACATTTGTAAAATTTTTAGAAAAATTGTCTGCCATGCGGGCAATTTTTTTTTTGAGGGTTCTTATAAAAGTATCAATTTATTTAACTTTGGAGTTTAAAAATGAACGTCAGTGCAATTAATGCAGTAAGAACTAATGGTTACACACAAACAGCAAAATCACCTATAGTGAGAAATGCGCAAGCAGATATCAAACCTGAATTAAAATATAGCGCTTTAGATCAAATGAGTGCCTTGGGTAGAAGTCAAGTAAAACCTAGAAACCACTCTTTAGCTGTATCTTTTACGGGTTGGGCTCCTGAAGCACATAACAAAGAAACCATTGAAAAAATGGCAAGTATTATAAAAAATCCTAAAGTTCAAAAGATTGCAGTTTCTGGTCACACTTCACCGGATGGTGACAGTTTTGGCACAACCTTTGCAATGGCAAACTTGATTAATCAAGCAACAGGCAAAAAAGTTGACGTATTTGTATTTGGTGACCGTTTTCCAAAACATTATGATTACTTAAATACAAATCCAGATGTAAACGTAATTGTTCATAAACCTGGAAAACCAGAACAAGCTACCGAAGCTGCAAATAAATACGGCAAATACGACTTAGCAATATCATGTGACTGTTCTGAAACAAAATTAATGGCACCAGATTATAGAAAAGGGGTATTCAATAAAGCAAATTACAACTTTAAAATCGACCACCACCCATACAAAGAAGAATTTAACGAAAAGTATGGCAAAGTATTTAATAACAAATTTGCAAGAACTGCAAACTTAATTGATGATTCTCTACCAGCTGCAGCTGAAATTGCAATGCAATTTGTAGAACCTTTGGGATTAAAACCTGAAAATTTACGTAAAGAAGCTAAAGATGCAATGTATACTGGCATGTTAACTGATACTGGTTGTTTCAAATACGCTAAAGATGCAATTACATTTGAAGATGCGGCACTATTAATGAAAGCTGGAGTACAAAATAGAGAAGTTAACTTAAACGCTTTAGGCAATACTCCAAAAGTTGTTTTAGCTGCTGAAAAGTTAGCTTTAGATAAAATCCAATATTCAGACTCTGGCAAGGTTGCTTACTTCATTGAAGATGCTGACATTAAAGCTGCTAAGAAGGCTTGTAAAGCTGAGGGCTATGCACAAGAAGGTAAAGATGTAGTAAAAAATGTTTGCGGTAGACTGCCAGAACTAGAAGGTGTCGAAGTTGGTTTCAAAGTTGCAGAATTCGGTGGCGCAGCAGCTATTTCAATCCGAAGCCGAAGCCACGATGTTTCTGAAATTGCTAAAAAATATAATGGTGGTGGACACAAAAACGCCGCTGCCTTCCAAATTCCTAAAAATGGCAGAACAACAGAAGAAGTTGTAAAAGAATTGGTTAAAGAATTGGATGCAGAATTAGCTGCAAAAGATGCACCAAAAGCAGCAACCCCAAAAACAGAAGCAAAAGTTGCTTAATTAACTAAATAAATTGATAAAAAGGACCTCTAAATGGGGTTCTTTTTTTTGCTTGTATTTTTCTACTTTTATGTTTTAATATTATTACTGAGAGTTTCAACTCTCTAGTCTAATGAAAGTAGGACAATTTATTTGTCAAAAAATATAACTTTAGCTAAATATGCAGGTTTTTGTTACGGTGTTAAAAGAGCCGTTGAAACAGTAAAAAAGCTAAAAGAAGAAAATCCAGATAAGAATGTCTATGTACTTGGTGAATTAATCCACAATTCGCAAGTAATAAGTGAGCTTGAAAAATTAGGTATCAAAACAATTCATGACATTTCAGAAGCTGATAGCGGAATTTGTGTTATCAGAAGTCATGGTGCATCTCCAGCCGTTATCAAGGAAATTCAAGATAGTGGTCTAGAGCTTGTTGATTTAACTTGTCTAGACGTAAAAAAAGTTCAACAACAAGCAATTCAACTTGCTAAAGAAGGCGACTTTGTCGTTATTGTTGGCAAAGCCGATCACCCAGAGGTTATAGCAATTAAAGCCAACGCAGAACAATATACAGATAAAATTTTTGTTGCAAGCGATATCGAACACTTAAAACAAGTTGAAGATAAAATCAAGGCTCACAAAAAAGTTGGTGTTGTTGTTCAAACAACACAACGCATAGAAACTTTGCAAAATATAGTTTCTTATCTAATTACAATTTCAAAAGAATTGCACCTTGTAAACACAATTTGCCAAAGTACAAAAATGCGTCAAACTGAAGCTAAAGAGCTTGCGCAAAAAAATGATTTAGTAATTGTTGTAGGTTCTAAAAAAAGTGCTAATACAACTCATTTAGCAGAAATTTTAACTGGCATAACAAGTACAATCCATATTGAAAAAGATGATGAATTAAATCAATACAAAGATTTAATTGAAAAATCAAAGAACATAGCTATTACAGCAGGAGCATCGACTCCACAGAATATAATTGATAAAGTATATAAAAAAATAGAAGGAGGTCAGGAATGACAAATGCACAAATGGATGATTTCGAAAAATTATTAGACGAAACTCTATCTAAAACTTACACAGTAGCTGATATCGTTGAAGGTACTGTAATTAAAAGAGAAAACGGCGGATACTTAGTTAGCGTAAAAGGTGCTAAAACAGAAGCATTTTTACCAGACAAAGAAATCGGCAATCAAGACGAAAATGCTGATAAATTACAAATCGGCGACGTTAGAGAATTCTACGTATTAAAAGAAGAAAATGATGATGAAGCTATGCAATTATCATTAAAACGTATCGCTTACGCTCAAGCATGGGCTCAATTAAATGATGCTAAAAATGTTGGTGATACAATCCTTGCAAAAGTTGTATCTATCGTTAAAGGTGGCGTTTTAGTTGATGTTGCTGACTTAAAAGGCTTTATTCCATCAAGCCAATTAAGAACTGGTACACCTTTTGAAGGTTTAGTTGATACAAAAATTGAAGTTAAAGTATTAGAAGCTGATCCTAAGAAAAATAAATTAATCTTATCTCAAAGATTAGCAGTTGCTGAACAACGTAACCAAGTTGTAGACGACGTAATTTCTAAATTAGAAGAAGATATGGTTGTAAAAGGTAATGTCGTAAGAATTACAGACTTCGGTGCTTTCGTTGATATCAACGGTATTGACGGTTTATTACCAATTTCTGAAATTTCTTGGCAAAGAATTAAACATCCTTCCGATGTTTTAGCTTTAGGTGATTCAATTGAAGTTAAAATTATCAAGATTGACCAAGAATTAAAGAGAATCAGCTTATCTCTAAAACGTATGACTGAAAATCCTTGGCAACAAATTGAAGGTAAATTTGAAGAAGGTCAAGTCGTAAAAGGTACTGTTAATAAAGTAGCTACATTTGGCGCATTTATTAACATCTTCCCTGGAGTTGAAGCTTTACTTCCAATTGCTGAAATGTTAGGCGAAAATCCAAATCCATTTAACCTATACAAAGTTGGCGATGAAGTTGAAGTTTTAATTAAGAAATTCACTCCTCAAGAACACAGAATCGCTTTAAGCGTAAAAGATATGAAAAAAGACTAATTAATAATCTTAGTTAATTAATAAATCTTAGACGGAGATTGTAACAAAATATTTACAATCTCCGTTTTTTATTGTTTTAATAGTCTACAAAAGTGGAATATTACTATTGTAACAGATAATTATGAGTGTCAAATTATGGAACAAGTTCTTTTACTTAATTCAAATGAAGAACCTCTCCACATCACAACTTGGAGACGTGCTCTAGTATTATTATTAAAAGGTAAGGCTGTTGAATGTATAGATACAATAAAAACATTGGATAACTATATTAAAATTGATAATACTTTTATACCTAAAGTTATACGTTTAAAATATGAAATGGCAATTCCAGAACAGGAGTTGCCATTTTCTCGTGAAAATATATTTAAGCGAGATAATTATACTTGTCAATATTGCGGAAAACAACTTTCAAGCAAAGAGCTAACGCTTGATCATGTATACCCAAAATCCCGATTGGGTCCAGATATGTGGGAAAATATTGTAGCTTGTTGCAAAGAATGTAATCAATACAAGGCAAATCGCACTCCTAAAGAAGCTGGCATGAAACTTCTAAGACGCCCTGAACGTCCGACAAACAGTAAACTCTTTGAACTTACACAAAATGCAAGTCAAAATGTTGATACTTGGAAAAAGTACTACAAATGCTCTACATCGAATATTGCATAATTAATTTAAACAATTCACGTTGCCAATCATCAACTTTTTCTATATAGAAGGCAGCACCGTGTTTTTGACAAATTTGCTTATGGTCTTTCCTTGAAGATGCAGACATAACACCTATTACTGTCGAATCATTTCTAGATGTTGCAATTTTCTTTAATTCTTCAAGCAGAATAAATCCTTCACGTTCAGTCGGAATAAATAAGTCCATAATAACGTAGTCATAAGAGTTACGTTTAAATTTATCAACAGCCTCATAAATTTCTTTAGAGGTTACAGGTAAATAACCGGCATGCTTAAATAATACGCTCAATTGGTAAGTAACTACACCTAAGTCATCAATAATAAGCACACGCCCTTTTGCAAGTTTTCCGTCATCATCATAAACCTCTTTATCAACGTGATTAATAACTGATGGTTCAACAAACATAATAGATGGCATCGAATAGCTAATTGGAACCGGCGTATCATTTGCCCCTTGAGGTTTATGCGTTGTAGACTCTGTTTGAGGCGACATTTTAAATTTTTCAAACATTTCCTCTTCTGGTGCTTTTTGAGTAGCAGTTGGAGTATACGCAGAAAGTTTCTTTTTATCATTGTTTGACTCATCATCACTTAATGAAACATGCCTACGTGATTTTTTAAGTTTAGTTTTTAACTCTTCAATTTCTTCTGATTGATTCTTTAAAATAACACCTAATTCATATAACTGTTTTTTTAATGCTTGCAAGTTCAAATCGTCACCAGATGGTGGGCAAGCATCTGTCAATTCAAATAACTTTGAGATAAAGTTATCATCTAATTCCATGTCAAATTTAGCCATAATATAACCTCTATTGAGTTTCATTATAGCATATTTTTAAATAAAATAAAAGTTTTTTAGAAAAAAGGCAATTTTTATTAGCAAAATGTTTTTATATAAGAGTAACGTGTAGTGGAAACTTTGGAGATATCCAAAAGGAGAAAAAATGTTTAGTGATGAATTTATGCACTTTTTGATTAACTATCAACAACCATCAGAACCTCCAAAGAAAACTAGTGAGGTAAAAGAAATTGGTTTACCTAGAGGTGGCAAAAAACTTGCTGCAATCTTGCTAACAGTAAAAAAATAAAAATTTAATATCATTATAACATTAAGTACGCTTTCAAATATTAGATTTGAGGCGTACTTTTGTTTATGTTATATTAATAAACAAAGGGGATAATCATGCACAAGCTAAAAACTTTTATTATTGACTCAGACGAAAATTCAAGAGAATTAATACAAAATTACGCTAACGAGCTAGAATGCCTTGAAATTTCAGATGTATTTAATTCCATAGAAAATGCGTATGAACATATTATAAAAGAAATACCCAACTTAGTTATCATTGATATTACTAAAAATCAACCCGAAACTCTTAAATTAATTGAAAAAATTACAACTCAAAAGCAACAAATTAAGTTTGTTGTTACAGCTTTAAGCTATGACACTGACTCAATTATAAAAGCGATGAGAGCTGGCGCAAGAGAATTTTTACCAAAACCGATTATTAAAGATGATTTTGTAACAACAATAAATAAATTGAATGAACAAACCTATGGTAGAGAAAAAACTACAAACTGTAAGGTTATAACTATTTTCTCAAACAAAGGCGGTATCGGTAAAACATCTATTTCAACAAATCTTGCACTTGAAATAGCTAACATTACAAAAGAAAAAGTTGCACTTGTTGACATGAACTTTCAATTGGGTGATGTAGCTACATTTATGGATATAAAACCTTCTTTTGACATCTCTTATGTAGTTAAAAACCTTGACGGAACAGATGAAAGCTTCTTAGAAAGCACTTTAGAACACTATAAAGATACAAATTTGTATATATTAGCAGATCCACCTTATATGGAACAAGCAAAAGATATTACACCTGAACAAATTACAAAACTTTTTGATGCACTAAGAGAAAAATTTTCTTATGTAATCGTAGATACAAGTAACACTTTCGACGGTAAAACTATTACAGTTCTTGACAATACAGACTTTATTATGCTAGTAACTATTGTTAACTTACCTGCAATTAGAAACTGTCAACGTTGTCTAGACATCTTTGAAAGACTTGGTTACGACAAAGATAAAACAAAAATTGTAATCAATAGATACATGGAAAATGATGAAGTTACAGTTGAAGATGTCGAGAATGCACTAAATAAAAAGGTTTATTGGAAAATTCCAAACAACTATTTTACAATTATGTCTTCAATAAACAAAGGACTTCCAGCAAGCTATATAAACCCAAGTTCCAATATAGCTCAATGCTATAGAGAACTTGCAACGGTCTTGTCAGACAATATTTATAAGCAAAAAGTTGCAAAGAAAATTGTTAGAGACCCACTAATCAACTTTAAAAACCTAATTAATGGCTAAACTGCTGAAAAGCTATGCAATATGACTTTTAGGAATTTATTAACTTTTGTAAACTTAAAATTTCATGAGAGTAGCAATTTTTTAGAATAAAAATACTTTAATAAAGTACGAGATCCGAGAGAACGATTAAGATGCTCTCAAGACTCAAAGTAAATATTTCATATAT